>JACRJZ010000122.1 GCA_016219875.1 Verrucomicrobiota bacterium
AGCGCCGCCATTCCCCCTTCCAGGCCCAAAGAGTGCGGCGCTCTGCCGAGACGCCGCTACGCCCGCTGGATTCTGAAACTGGCTCTTCATATCAATTGAAACGCGGCGGGTGGACCCGGTCCACCCGCCGCGCAGTCTATTAGGGTTGGCATCGGCCAGACAACGAGGATCTGGCGAAGCTGGCGAAGATTACTTGGCGGCGATTGTCAGCGTGAGCGTGTCGGAGTAGGTGTCTTGGGCCGGGTTGCCCGCGGCAACCGTCACGGCCAGCACTTTGTCCACGCCGGACTTGGTGGTTTTGCCCGAGGCGTCGGTCACAGTGGCGGCGCCGCTGTTGTTCAAGGTCACGCTGCTTCCGTTGTAGAGAATGGTGTAGTCGATCGTGTCCGAGTTGCCCGTCGTCGCTGGATTCATGCGCGCTTGCGGCGAAGAAGCCGCCTTGGCATTGGCCGACTCCAACGTCACGGTGTAGCCGTTGTGCTTGTTGCACCGCTCGTTGACGGTGCTGATGGTTTTGGCGGCGATCCCTTCGGTGAGATCGGTGTCGGTCAAGGGCGTGGCGGCCGAAGCCGTGAGGTTGGCCACGGCGGCGACCGTGCCCTGGATGTTGATCGTTGCGGCGTGGACCCGCTGCGTCGTGAGTGAGAGCGCCATCGCGCCCACCGCGCAGCTCAGCCCATAGCGAACGAGTTTTGGCAGGACTTTGTTCATGTGTGTCTGATGCGTTGTTGTTTGTTGCGTGCCTGGTGAGTTGCGTTTCCCTGGACACCCAGTGGCGCCCGGTCCAGTCACTAAGACACTTTGCATCGGCAGGCACCGCGGATTCTTTAGCCGAATTTTGGGTTCGCTCTCCCGCCGGCCCTCTGGTAGTTCCTCCGCCAGTTCCTATGAGAAGCTTTCGTTCAGGCGTTGGGCTGGCCTCGATCCTGGCCGGCATTCTGGCCGTCCCTTCCTCGACCCACGCCGTCGGCAACTACGCAGTCGCCTTCTGGCGCGAAGCCGGCGCCTACGAAAACCAGGCCCCGCCGGCGGGTGAAGGCGGCAATCACTCCGCGTTCGTCCACGTGTGGGATGAAAACGGCCAGCCGCTCGCGGGCAAACAAATCTACACGTCGTGGGGCGTGCTCCTGGGCGCGACCGACGCCAACGGCTACGCCGAGATCGAACTGCGCCGGCCGAACGGCTACGACTTTCAGATTCGCGATGGCGCGCACCTCACCGGGACGACGCCGGTGCTGAGCGAGGAGCGCCCGCCCAGTTGGGGACGTTACTCGTTCGAGGTCGGCTTCCAGTTCAAACAGAACGCCGCCAATCCCGGCACGTTCGACACCAGCCACGTCGGAACCCTTAACGCCTCCGGCAGCGATCCCTGCCGCGATCTCAGCGCGCCGCACACGCGGAGCCTGGCCTTCCACTCGACTTTCGGCGGCAACTACTGCAGCGACCAATTCCTCCTTGGCAACTGGACTGCCTCGCATGGCCAGACCTTCGTGGCCACTGGCAACCGCGTTGTCGCCGTGAAAGCCATGATGGCTGCCGGCTTTGGCGTGCATTACTACTGGACGGCGCAAGTCCTCGAGGGCGGCCCCGGCGGCACGCCCATCGGCCCGCCGCGCAGCACCCGGCTCTTCGTGGACGGCGAGTATTATCCCATCCTGGTGAAGTGGGGCGTCAACGATGTCCAAGTCGTGCCCGGCCGGACCTATTTCCTCCAGATCAGCCATTCGGAAGGATTGAATGCGTACCGCGTCAACCGCGACAACGATCCCACCGGCCACTACTTCGAATACGAAACGCCCGTGCCGGGCGCCGAATTGATGGGGCTGGTCGTCTGCGCCAATTATACCAACGCTGGGCCGACGGGCACGCTCACGGGGTTTGTCCGCGATGCGACCAACAACCCCCTCGCCGGCGCGGTGGTGAGTGTGCCTGACGCGGCGTTGTACTCCACCACGACGGCCAATGGCGGTTACGCGATCCCGTTCGTGCCTGCCGGGACGTACGACGTCGTGGCGGCCAAAGCCGGTTACGTTACGCGCGTCAATACCGGCGTGGCCATCAGCCAAGGACTCACGAGCACCTCGAGCTTCAACCTGACGCTCCAATCCGGAGGCTCCGGCATCGTGACCAATGGCAGCAGCCTCTTGCAGCCGTTCGAGAGCGTCCCGGCCTGGAATTCGACGTTCGACGCCACCTGGGGCAGCGCGGCCACGTTCGCTCTCGTCAATCCCGGGCAGACCGGCAATGCGCTGCAGGCGACGCGCGGCGGGCCAGGCTCGTCGGCACGCGTCCAGGTGTTGCCGGTGAAACCGAACACGCCTTACGCGCTCACGGTTTGGAGCCGCTGTCCAAGTTTCAGTTCCGCCTACTGGGCCGAGTGCGGCTACCGCCTCGGCAGCCAGACGGCCCAGGATTTCGACGCGAACGCCGGGGCGTGGACGCTGGTGAAAAAGTTTTCCAACACCGGCGCGAACGGCAACGGCAACGTCTGGACGCCCTACACGGTGAACTTCACCAGCGGCGCCAACACGCAGGTGAGCGTGGGCTTCAAGCTGGGCGCCTCCACGGGCACCGGGCCGACGGTGCAATGGGACCAACTCGCGCTCGTCTCGTTGGCGTTGCCCGGACTCGCGCTGGTGGTGGCGGACACGCCGACGCAAATGACGGTGAGCTTCACGGAGCCAGTCAGCGCCGCAGCCGCCACGAACTTGCTGAACTTCCGCCTCACCAACGGCACCGGCTTGATCGGCTTCGTCAGCGCCACGTTGACCAATGCCACCAACGTCGTCTTGGCCACGGCCCCGCAGCCGCCACGCCTCGATCACACCCTCACGGTCAGCAACGTGACCGCGGTCCTGCAGCCTTCCAGTCTCACCGGGCGCAACGGCCAACTCACTGTGCGCGTGCCGCTCACGCTGGTCCCGCTGGACGACACCGCGCGGTGGCAGTACGAGCAGACTGGCGCCAACCTGGGCACCGCTTGGCGCGGCCCGTCCTACGATGATTCGGCCTGGCCCAGCGGCGCGGCGCTGCTGGCGGAATCGAGCGGCCCACTGCCGGAACCGATCCGCACGTTGCTTGCGGTGGCCACGAACAAACCCACGTTCTACTTCCGCACCAAGTTTGCTCCGCCGGCCAGCGTCACCAACGCGCTGCTGCGGCTGCGGACAGTGGTGGACGACGGCGCGGTGTTCTGGCTGAACGGGGCCGAACTGTTCCGCCTCGGCTTGGGCACAGGCTCCATCGGCTTCACGACGCGGGCGGCGCGCACGGTGGGCCTCGCGGCTTGGGAAGGTCCTTTTGATTTCGCCAGCCCCAGCCTCCTCGCTGGCACGAACGTCCTCGCTGTTGAAGTTCACCAGGCCGAGGTCACGAGTCCCGACGCGGTGTTCGGCGCCACCGTTGAAGCCTTGGTGCTGCCGTCGCAACGGCCGCTCGACGCCCTGCTGTCCATCACTCGGCACACGAACGCCGTGACGCTCGTTTGGACGGAGGCAAGCTTGACGCTCGAATGGGCGACCAACGTGACCGGGCCGTGGACGCCGGAGGTTGGCACCACCAGCCCTGCCACCGTGCCTGCGACCAACGCCGCACTTTTCTTCCGCTTGAAGTAAACGCTGCGGAAAAACTCCCGCTACGTGAGCTTCTTGCGAAACTCTAGCAGCCGACGTGAGGAGGCTCTGTTTTCATTGAAGTTTGAGCCTCCTCACGTCGGCTGCTACAGGGTTCTGCAATTTGGCTCACGTGTTCAGCACCTTCATCGCCTTCTTGGGGTCGGCGGTGCGGATGACCAGCAGGCCGCGCTTCGCCTCGGGTGCGGTGGCGCAGTAGGCGTAGTCAATGTTCACGTCGGCGTCCGCCAGTTTGTGCGCGATCCTGGCCATGCTGCCCGGCTTGTTGTCGCCCTCCACCAGCAGCACTTCAGTTTCCACCACGATGCAGCCGTGCGCCTCGATCAGCTTGATCGCGCGTTGCGGATCGCTGAGGACCATGCGCACCACGCAGTAGTCCACCGTGTCGCCGGTGGAAAAAGCATGGATGTTGATCCCGGCTTCGCTCATGGCGTCGCAGACGCGCGCCAGGGCGCCGGGTTTGTTTTCGATGAACAAGGCCAGTTGCGATGCGAGTTGGACCATAGCTTAAGCGATGCTGCCGGTTACTCTTGCGGGCGGGAGCCTCCCTCACGGCGCTCCCGCCGGCAACTGGAAAGTTCAGGACTGGAAAGTTCAGGCCCGGGAGCCTTTTTCAAAACGGCAGCAGCCGACGTGAGGAGGCTCCATTTTTCAAATCCGCAATCCGCAATCTGCGATCAATGACGGAGCCTCCTCACGTCGGCTGCTACAGGATTTTGAATTCACGTCTCCGGTTGGCTTGGGACACTCCCACTTGCTGGCCGGTCTTTACGTTTTACGTTTTACGTGTCACTTCCCCCGTGTCGCACTCCCGTCTGTCCAGTTTGAACACCTCCACGCTTCCACTCTTCATCTGATCACTCTCCAACCCGCATTTCGCACGCGCCGGAGTGAAGCAGGCTGCGTCCGTTCGCGTCTGACTTCCGTATGTCACGTCTCGTTTTCATGGCCGGAAGCCTCCTGCTGCTTGGCTCACTGGCAGCCACGGCGGCTGCGGATTCCCTGGTCCTCCACGTCGCCACGAACGGCCATGACGGTTGGTCCGGCAAACTGGCGTCTCCCAACACGGCGCGGACGGACGGCCCGCTGGCGTCGCTCACCGGCGCGCGGGACAAGGTCAGAGGTCAGAGGTCAGAAGCCAGAGGTCAGTCGGGCGCGGTGACTGTGCTGGTGCATGGCGGCATGTATCGGATGGAAGCACCGTTCGTGCTGGAGTCGCAGGATTCGGGCACGGCGGACGCGCCTGTGGTCTATGCGGCGTTTGAAAACGAACGGCCCGTGTTCAGCGGCGGGCGGGTCCTCACGGACTTTCAGCGGCGGGGCAACTTGTGGGAAGCGTCCCTCCCCGAAGTGAAAGCCGGCCGCTGGCACTTCCGGCAGTTGTTCGTGAACGGCCAGCGTCGGACACGCGCGCGCTCACCCAATGATGGCTACCACCGCATCGCGGCACTGTTGCCGGGACCGAAAGACGCGCGCAGCGGCAAGGCGGTCGCCCGCGACAAGTTCGGTTTCGCGCCCGGCGATCTGAAACCTTACGCGCGGCTCGGCGACGTGAACCTCATCCTGATGCACTCGTGGGAAACGTCGATCCACCCGCTCAAGTCGGTGGACAGGACGGCGAGCGTCGTCGAGTTCGCCGCGCCGCTGAAGGAGTGGTGGAGCATCGGCTACTGGGAAACGAACCAGCGTTACTACGTGGAGAACGCCCTCGAACTCCTCGACGCGCCGGGTGAGTGGTATCTGAACCGCGAATCCGGCGTGCTGAGCTATTGGCCGATGCCCGGAGAGAAGTTGGGCGAAGTGGAAGTCGTGGCCCCGCGCCTGCCCGAACTTGTGCGCTTGGCGGGCGACGCAGACCAAGGCCGCTTCGTCGAACACGTCACCTTGCGCGGGCTGGCGTTCCACCATTCGGACTGGGAGCTCGACCCCAAAGGCAACAGCAGCACGCAAGCCGCGGTGGAAGTGCCCGCGGCGATCCTGGCCGACGGCGCACGGCACTGCGCCTTCGAGGGCTGTGAGGTGGCGCACGTCGGCACCTACGGCCTCTGGCTGCGGCGCGGCTGCAAGGATTGCCGCGTCCAGCGCACGCGGCTCTTCGATCTCGGAGCGGGCGGCCTTCGCGTCGGCGAAGACCGCATGGCGAAGACGGGCACCGCGGAGTCGAGCCGGAATCTGATCGACAACAACCACCTCTTCGACGGCGGACACGTGTACGCCGGATGCGTGGGCCTGTGGCTGGCGCAGAGCAGTGCGAATCGGATTTCGCACAACGACCTTCACGACTTCCCTTACACCGGCATCAGCGTGGGCTGGAACTGGGGCTTGGAGCCGAACCGGACGAGCAACAACGTGATCGAGTTCAACCACGTTCACGACCTGGGCCACGGCGTGATGAGCGACGCGGGACTGATCTACTGCCTGGGCAATTCGCCCGGCAGCGTCATCCGCCAAAACGTCTTTCACGACATGTGGCCGTACTCGCAGCCGGCGTTCGGCTGGGGCATCTACCTCGACGCGCAGTGCGGGAATTACCTCGTCGAGAGCAACCTCGTCTATAACACGCAGAGCGGCGGACTCATGTTCAACAACGGCGGCCACGAACACGTCATTCGCAACAACATCTTCGCCCTCTCGGCGACCCACGCGCTCTGGCCGTACTCAGAGAAGCGGCCCAGCGCGTTCCAGCGGAACATCGTTTATCTCACCCAAGGCGACCTCCTCATCCCGTACGGCGAACGCTCGCTCAACGAACGCCTCGCCGCGAAGGAATCGCCCGGCCTCTGGGACGGGAACCTTTACTGGCACACCGGCGGCGCGGAGCAACTGCGCTTCTATCGACGCACGTTCGCCGAGTGGCAGGCGCTGGGTCTCGACCCGCATTCGCGCATCGCCGATCCGCGTTTCGTGAACGCCGCCGCGCATGACTTCCGGCTCCAGCCGGACTCGCCTGCTCTGGCGCTGGGGTTTCAGCCGTTCGACATCAGCCAAGCCGGGCTTTACGGCGACGCCGCCTGGGCCAACGAAGTGCGTCACGACCGCTGCGCGCACAAACCATTGCCGCCCCCGCCGCCCAAGCCCAAGCCGCTGGACTTGGACGATGGTTTTGAAACCACCGCCGTCGGCACGCCGCCCGCCCAGGCTCACGTCAGCGGCGAGGAACAAGGCGCTTCCATCCGCGTCAGCGAAGAACGCGCCGCCACCGGACGACGCAGCTTGAAGATCACCGACTCCAAGGTGCTTCAACCCGCGTGGCAGCCACACTTCTACTACGAGCCACACCTGACGCGCGGGACGGTGCGTTTCAGCTTCGACGTGTGGCTCAGCACAAACACTGAGTTCTTCACCGAATGGCGCGACACGAGCACCTACCCGCAAAACATCGGGCCGAGTGTGCGCTTCGATGACCGCGGGAACGTCAGCGTCGGCGGACGAACGCTCACCGCGATTCCGCTGGGCCAGTGGGTCGGAGTCGAAGTCGAAGCCAGCCTGGGCCGGTCAGCGTCGCGCACCTTCAAGCTCACGCTCGCACCGCGAGGCGCCGCGTCGCAGGTCTTCACCGGCCTTCCCTTCGGCGGCAAAGGCTTCGCCGAATTGCGCTGGCTCGGCTTCAGCAGCACCGCCGCGGCGGACACGGTTTTCTTCCTCGACAATCTCCGGCTGAAGCAGCCAATTCCCTGATGACTTTATGAAAACACCTGCCTTGATCCTCCTCGCTGTCCTGACGGCTTCCGCGTGTGGCCATGCCGCCGACGCGAAGCTGGCCTCCGCCACCACGCTGTTGCCGATCCGCGGCATTCATCTCTCTGCGCCGTCCAAGCGCGACCTGCCGATGGCGACCGAGTTCATCCGGAAAACGCTGGCGAAGGAAGGCGTGAACACCCTGATCCTCGAATTCAACTTCGGCTT
The DNA here is from genome assembly GCA_016219875.1 of Verrucomicrobiota bacterium. Lineage (GTDB taxonomy): Bacteria > Verrucomicrobiota > Verrucomicrobiia > Limisphaerales > JACRJZ01 > JACRJZ01. The sequence continues at coordinate 7,539 of JACRJZ010000122.1, forward strand.
CGATTACCGCTCGCGGCCGGAGTTCAGCAATCCGTCGGCCCTCGACAAGGCCGACGTGCAGCAGATCGTTCAAGCGTGCCGGGCCGCGAGCATTGAACTGATTCCGCAGATCAATTGCCTCGGCCATCAATCCTGGTCGGAACGCACCGACAAGCTGCTCCAGAAGCATCCCGAGTTCGACGAAACGCCGGGCAAGTATCCCGGCAACAAAGGCATCTACTGCCGCAGCTACTGCCCGCTGCACCCGGAAGTCCACAAGGTCCTCTCCGACCTCATCGACGAGTTGGCGAAGGCGTGCGAAGCGAAGTCCTTTCACGTTGGCATGGACGAAGTGTTCATCCTGGCCGATCCCGATTGCCCGCGCTGCAAAGGCAAAGACCCGGCGGAGTTGCTCGCCGGCGAAGTCAAGACGCTGCACGCGCACTTGAAGGAGATCGGCTGCCGGCTGTGGATGTGGGGCGACCGCTTCCTCGACGGCAAAGCCACGCGCATCGGCAAGTGGGAGGCGAGCGAGAACGGCACGCATCCCGCCGTCGATCTCGTGCCGAAGGACATCGTCATCTGCGACTGGCACTACGAGAAGGCCCACGACACGCCGCGCTTCTTTGCCGGCAAGGGCTTTCAAGTCGTGGCCTGCCCCTGGCGCAAAGCCGACGTGGCGCTGGGCGAACTGGATCGCATCAGGACGCTTCGCGCCGGCGACGACCGCGCCGTGGCCGAGCGAGCGCTGGGAATGGTGCATACGACCTGGTGCGGGTTTGCGCCGTTCGTTCGGGCTTGCCAGGCGCAGCCGACCAACGCGGTCCCGGCCAAGTCCGCGCCTGCGGAATCGGCGCATTGCTTCACGACGCTGTTCAAGGCAATCCGCGGGGAGTAGGACGGGCGTCGCGCCTGTCTCTGATATCAGGGCGGTGGGGCCGATAGGGGCATGCGGTGTGATCTGAGCAATCACCGAACGCGGAGTAGAACCCTCGACAATGGAGACAGGCGCGACGCCTGTCCTACGCGGGGAGCCGTGAACTCGTCGCGATTCTCGACAGCATCGTTCCGACTCAGTGCCCCGCCGCGCTGCCATCGGGTGCGCGGGGATCGGCGGCGCCGAGCCGTTGGCCGGTCGTGGGATCAATGAAGACACCCATCGCCTGACCGATCTTTCCCCCGACGCGTACCGTGTGGCCCATGCCTTTCAATTGCCGTCTCGTCGCGGGCAACAGCGCCTCCGGCTCCGACACGATCTCGTCAGGCAGCCACTGGTGATGCACCCGCCGCGCACCGATGGCGTTGGCGAGGCCCATCTCGAAATCGACCACGTTGAGCACCACTTGGAGCACCGTGTTGATGATCGTGCGGCCGCCGGGCGAGCCGATCACGAGCAGCGGCTTGCCGTCTCTGGCCAAGATCGTCGGCGTCATACTCGAAAGCATCCGCTTGCCCGGCGCAATCACATTGGGCGGCGTGCCGATGAAGCCACGGCGATCCGTGCGGCCTGGCTGCGGGTTGAAGTCGCCCATTTCGTTGTTGTAGAGGAAGCCCAAGCCGTCGGCCACGATGCGCGACCCGTAGGAGTATTCGAGCGTGTAGGTGACCGCGACCGCGTTGCCCTCCGCATCGACCACCGAGTAGTGCGTCGTTTCCTCGCTTTCGTAGATGTTGCCAAAGCGCGCCGGGTCACTTGGTGAGGCGCGGTCCAGCCGGATACTTTTCCGCAAGCGCGCCGCGTACTCTTTGGAAGTGAGCCGGGCGAGCGGCAGGTCTGGATTGAAGTCCGGGTCGCCAAGAAACCGCGCGCGGTCGGCGTAGGCCCGGCGCATGGCTTCGGCGAGCCGATGCAGGTAAGGAGCCGAGTTGTGGCCGAGGGATTTGAGGTCGTAACCTTCGAGCAAGTTCAACATCTCGACCAGCGCGACACCACCGGAGCTGGGCGGCGGCATGGAATAGACTTCGCACCCGCGATACGTGCCGCGCACCGGCGGACGTTCCTTGGCGGTGTAAGCCGCGAGGTCGGCTTCCGTGATCAAGCCGCCGTGCGCCTTCATGTCCGCCGCGAGCCGGCGCGCCGTTTCACCGAAGTAGAACTCTTCCCGGCCATGCTCTTGAAGCCGGCGGAGCGTGCGCGCCAAGTCCGGCTGCCGCCAGATGTCGCCGCTGCGAAAGGCCGAGCGGTCTGGCCTCAGGAACACCTTGGCGGAGGACGGAAACTTCAGCCACTCCTTCTTGCGCTTGCGAAACTCGTTGGCCATCGCGTCGGTCAGGGGAAAGCCGTCCTCGGCCAACAGGACTGCTGGGGCGGCAAGTTCCTTCCACGATCGGCTGCCAAAACGATTCAACGCGAGGTCAAATCCCGCCACGGTTCCCGGAACGCCCACGGCGCGATAGCCGTCGTGGTTCGAGTCCTTGCGGTACTTCCCATTCGGGCCGAGGAACATGTCCGCGCGCGCCGCCAGGGGCGCTGTCTCGCGAAAGTCGAACGCTGTGACCTCCCCGCTCTTCGTGAACACGAGCATGAAGCCGCCGCCGCCAAGATTGCCCGCGGAAGGATGCACCACGGCGAGCGCGAGTCCTGTGGCGACTGCGGCGTCCACAGCATTGCCGCCTTCGCGCAGGACATCGGCGCCGATCTCAGACGCCAGCCGTTGGGAACTGACGACCATCCCGCGCGTCGTGCGCACCAAGTCGCCCGCCGCTTCGGCCTGAGTGGGAAGCGCAAGCCAGACGGACGCGGTGAGGACCGCAAGGCCACTCGCCGCCAACCGGCCGACCAGCCGGGCGCTGCTGGGTGTCTTCATGGCCGCGAAGACTGGCATCTCTCCGATCATAGTCGAGGCGTTTCAGAAACCTGTCATGCCGCCGCCGTAGCGCAGGCTTTCCAGCCTGCCGTAGCGCCGACATTCGTGTCGGCAGGCCGTCCGCCACGATGCGGACGTCCGAATCGCTCGTACGCCTCGCAGGCTGGAAAGCCTGCGCTACGGCAGACACGAATGTCTGCTTTTAGCAAAACTGCTCTGGTCCACACGCACCTTCGACTGGCACTCTTTTTACGCACAAAAACAGCGTTATAGCCTTATTTTACAGGCATATAGCGAGCTTCTAGGTTTGAGCCGAAGGCTCTTGCCGGCGCTTGGCGGCGCTTGCGTTCCGCTCCCGATGGAGGTTCATAACATAACCACAAAGTAACCAGACTTTCCCGCCTTTTTAGAGCCGCCCACGCTTGGACAGTGCCGAAAACGAAAGCGCCCGGAACAATCCGGGCGCTTGGGGAAGCAGGGAACTCGATGGGGGACCAGCCAGGCTCAGGCCGCTGGGCGGAGCATTCGGGTGGCAATCAGGGCGTCCACATCACTGGCCAGGAACCCCGAGGCCCGCACGCGGCCAGGGAGCTTCCGCCGGGGCAGAAGCCCGGCCGTAGCCAGCTTGTCGAGGGTCCGCGTCGAGCACGACAAGAGCCGGGCCGCCTCACAGCGGCGAATGATCCGCACTCCGCTTTTCGCGGCGTCCTCCGCCCTGGGGTCTTCGGGCTTCTGCCGCAACCGCGCCATCAGAGACACCCGCTCGGCGGGCGACAAAGTGGGATCGGCCCGAAGAACCGATTTCAGGACATCAATCGTGGAGGGCAGCATAGAATGATCGGCCCAAGAGCGGATGATCGGAACCGATCAACTCACTACCGCAGCCAACGGACTGGTAGCACGCGGTTGCTGCGCACGCTGAATGCGTTCGAGGATTTCTTGGGCGGTCAGCTTGGCGGCGGGATTGTCGCTCAGGCTATCGACCAGCGAAGAGATCGTGGTAAAGACGCCGGCTTCTTTCTGGTGTTCCATCAGCCAGTGGACGAATTGCGCGTCCGCGGCTTGGCCTTGCGGCGTGGTTTCGAGCACGGCCCGCGCGGTTTCCACGCCCTGGATCAGGGCTTCGTTGACCTTGCGGTTGCGCACTTGGCGGTAGCCGTGATACACGCCGCCCAGGGCCAGCGCGAGGATGCTGCCGATCCCCGGCAAGAACGTATTCACGATGGAACCGGCCGCTTGGATCGTAGCCTCCGCTTCCGGCTTGGCCACCAGGTTGGTCACCGGCACTTGAACCAAGTTCGTGGAGAACACCGGGATGGTGTTCGTCACGAGGAGCGTGACGAAGTTCGTTGCCACCGGCTCGCGCGTGGCGACGCCGGAAACGGCGCCGGTGTTCTGGTTGGTGACGAGCACGATGTTCGTGCGCTCGATGATTTGCGCCACGGTGTTGGTGGCGATGAGGGTGTTGGTGACGACCTGGACCACGGGCGCGTTGGTCCACGTCACTTGCTTGGTGTAGGCCCGATCCATCGAGGTGCAGCCGGCTGGCAGCAACAGGGTCGCTCCCAGCATTCCCGTGGCCGCCAAGGTGAGGAGGCTCCATCCCGGCGCGCTGACTTCTGACTTCTGACTTTTGATTTGTGCTTTCATTGGTTCCTTTCTCGAATCCGGCGCAGTTCCTGGGTGCAGTCTTGCAAGGCGACCGTATTGCGGTCGAGGCAGACAGCCAGTTGCAGCGCCGTCTCGTTTTGGTTTTGGATGATGTGCGCGAGGGCGGTGTGATGGTCCTCGCGCAGGTGCTTGTGATCTGCGATGACCGCTTGGAGTTGGTGGACGAGCCAACGGATGACCACGCCGCACAAGACCAGCAGCAGGCAGAAGGCCGCTAGAAACAGCCAGCGGTCATTCATGCCCGCCGCGTGATCGACCAGTCGCAGAAAGTCAGTGGAGTTCATGTTAGTCATAAAAGGGACCACGGACCACAGACCACGGACCACCGGCCTGGCGGCCAAGGGATACCGAAGGTCTGTGGTCCTGTGGTCCTGTAGTCCTGTGGTCATTTTCTTCTCAGGTTCTCACCAGGCGCACGACCGGGCTGCCCCGGCGCACGGAGGCGCTGTATTTGGCCAGCAGGGATTGCACGAGGTAGGACAGCAAGGGGCGCTTGTCGGTCTTGCTGTATTTCGTGCCGCTGGTGTCGGTCCACGTCGCGATGAGGCCCTCGCCGGGCGGGGCGGTGGTGCGATCCTGAAGCAGAAGTTCCTTGGCCAACTCGCAAGTGGCTTTCACGACGGCGGGCGGAACCTGGTCGTCCACCAGGACGGCCGCAGCGGCACCGGATTCCGCCGCTGCGTCGGGATTCGGGCAGTTGGAGCGCGGCCATTGCAAGGCTTGCACCGCCGTTGTCTTCACGCCGTTGAATTGCCGCTCGGCGTCAATCAGGCGCGTGGCGAAGACCAGCGCCTTCGCCTTGTTGTCGGCGTTTGCCGCCGTCCACTGCGTTGCGTAGAGATGGCCTTCAAAGTAGGCGTCGCCATCGGCTACACTGGCGTAGCTGTTGGCGTCGGCCTTGCCAGTGCCGTCTTCCTTGATGAGCGTGAGGGCCATTGCGCGAAGCTCCTTTCACCAGCAGCGCCGGATGACGACGGCGGAGATTTCCAGCGCCACCGCCGTATTCGTCCACCCCACGTTGAACGTGTCCAGCGCCCCGGTGGATTCGTCCCAGGTCCAGCTCGCCGACTCCGCCGACGCGAGCAAGCGCGGCAGCCCGTAGTTCGCATCCCACGGGCTGTTGTCCCGCAGCGTGTCCACCAACGTGGTGAAGCCCACGTCGTTCTCCACGTGGCCCGCGCCCGCCGACGCCGCCCAGCCCGAGTAACTCGTCCCCACGCGGTCCAGTTCCACCAGCCACACGCACCGCACCGTTTCCGAGGCCGACAGCTTCCGCCCGGTGCTGCCCGACGTGCTGGTCCAAGTCCAGTCCGTCCCGCGTTTGGCCGCTGGGCGCTGCCAGGGATGCGAGAGGTAGGGCACCTCAATCCCTGTGCTGTAGGTCCAACCCGCGCCGGTGCTGTTGGCAAAGCCGATGAAGTTGTCGGTGGTAGCCGAATGCACCAAGTTGTTCGTGCCCGACGCGAGGCCGCAAGCGAACCAGTCGCAAGTGAAGTCGTTCGTGGCCGTCGTGCGGCAGAGGATGGCCACGAAGATTCGTTTCCACTTGCTGCCCCAAGACATCTTCCGTGCGAACTGGCCGCCGCGCAGTTCGAGCCGTTTCTCCACCCGCCCGCCGCTGAGCGAACGGGTCACGATGGCCGCCCCGCCGACGAGCACGCCATCGCCCTGCCAGCCCGTGCCGGCGTTGATGGCGACGTTCGTTCCGTCGGCATAGCTCTCGAAGGAGTCGAAAGCCATGCCATCGCTGGCGTCGAGCGTGGCTTGGAACTGTGCGGCGCTCAGCCAGGCGTTGCTCGCGCCGGCCACGATGTTGGTCACGTCACTGCGCTGCGTGAGCGCGCCGACCGCGTTGGTCCACTTGCCCGAAGCAGCGTCATAGACCAAGGGCACACCGTTGCTCGCCGGGCCGAGGGCGATGTCCGTCAGACTGGACAACGAAACGTTCGTCGCGGAGCCACTGCCTCCAGAACGACCGGAGCCGGTCACGAACGTCGCGCCGCACACCGGCAAGGCGGCGACGAGAAGGAGGGCCAGGACTGTGAACGCGGAAAGAGAGGAACCACGAAAGACACGAACCACACGAAAAGGAGAAGCTTCGCCGGGTAGTGCCGATAGCAGGTTTGCCGAAAGCAGAGGACGTTCGTGGCCGCGTCTTTCGTTCGTGTCTTTCGTGTGTTTCGTGGTGGCCATTTCGGGAGTCGATTCAATCGGTTTCATAACCAGCATCAATCAGGGTGTTGCCGGAGGCGGCTTGGTAGGACAGGACTTGGGTGGAGAAGGCGACGCAGATGCCCAGGGCGAAGGGCCGTCCGCCGGCCCAATCCAGCGAGGCGTTCTCGCCCGCTGGCACCGGCACGCTCACGCGCGGCACCGCGCCAGCAGCCGCGCCGTTGGCCACATCGAACGCTTGCAGATAGAGCGTGGCGTCGGTCGCATTGGTGGCCACCACGGAGAAGAGTCGCCCACGCCGATTGGCGAGGACATTCAAGGTGGCGCCCTCGCCGTTGTTGTGGGCCACCAAGCCCGGTCCTGAAACACGCACGGTTCGCGCCATACCTCACCGCACCTTTCGCTTGCCGCCACGGCCCGCCGCTGAGGGCGTTTCCGCAGCAGTGAGTTCAAGTTCCACCGAGACGGGCGGAAGACCTTCCGCGTCGCTGGTGGACGTGTCGCCGACAGGGGCCGCCGACGCAGGAGGAGGTTCGGCCGGCGGCCCCACCGCCGTTTCGCTGACGGGCGTAGCAGCCGAGGTGACGAGGCTCTGATGGGATTCCGCGGCCGAAGTTCCACCCGGGGCCTTTTCAGATGGAGCCTCCTCACGTTGGCTGCTACGAGGCTCCTCGACGGGCACCAAGGGTCGGCGGACGCGGCGGATAATGGGATAGAGTTGATTCATCGTTGAAAGTTGTTGGAGGTTGCGTTGCTCACGGGCGGCCTGCGCAGTGATTCCGCACTCCGCACTCCGCGTTCCGCATTCCAGTCAGTTGTTATGCTCGATGGCCACGATGCGGACGTTCTTGTTCTCGAAGACGCGCACCCAGTTAGCTGCCGTTTCCAGTTCCGCATTCGTGGGCGAGTCGCCCGCAACGCTGCTGCTGGTGAACTTCACCCCGCGCGGATGCAGGAGGTAGCGGCGGCGGTTGATGAGCACCGTGTCGCTGTCGAGCGGCACGCGGGCCAGTTCCACGCCTTCGGTGCCGAAGCCGCCTTGCAGCGGCGCGGAGTCCAGCGGCGCGGCACCGCGCGCGAAGGCGCCGGGGCCAAACAGGAACGACGTGTAAACCGTGCCGTCGGTGGTGCCCGCACGCGTCGGCAGGTTGTCATCGACGACCACGCGTCGGCCTTGGAAGGTGCGAATCTGCGCCTTGCCTTCGCTGTCCGGGATGAAGTCAATGAGGTCCAGCTTGCGCAACGCGGCTTCCGTAGCGCTGTGCATCGCCACGGCCGTCAGGAGGTCCGCCCGGTCGCCCAGTTTCGCCGTGGCGTCCACGAAGGTTCCTCCGTTCAAGCGCGTGGAGGCGGACTGTCCCGCGATGGTTTCGCTGGCGATGCCCAGCTTGTTGCCCGCCATGCTGGCCGCGCCGAAGATGCCCTTCAGGCACGACACGATGAGGCCCTCGTCAATGCGCGCCCAATAGCCCGCCACGAGATCGACGATGGCCTGCATCGGGTCATCGCCGGAGATGACTTTTGCCAGATGATTCACCGACCACGCTTGCGCGTCGTTGTGAATGCGGGCGATGTCTTTGTCGGCGGCGATTTTGTTGATCGTGAGCGAACCGCTGTCGCTCAGGATTTGCCGGGCGGCGCTGAGGTCTTTCCAGAACGGCATTTCCACCGTGCGCCCGCCGCCCGCCGCGAGGGCGTCAAATGCCGGGGCGTGTTCCACAATGCCACACTGTCCGAACGCACTCAGTTCCGCGGTGCGTTCAATCGCGTATTTCTCGAACTCTGTCGGGATGATGATGTCTGCAACAGCAGTCTTAGCCATAGGTTTCTGTTGGTTGAAGGTTCAAGGTTGAAGGTTGCCCGCGACGCCGTTTCGCCGGCTCGCTGGTTCTCCGTTTCTGTTATGCCGCCGCGCGCAAGCGCGCCGCCAATTGCGGATCACTCCTCAGCAGCCGCATCTGCTCCGTGAGGTTCCAGGATTCCTTCCTGAAGGGGTTTCTCACAGGCCCGTTGCCGACGGCCCCACCGGAGCCGTTGCCGACGGCACCGCTGCCAATGTTGGCTTCAAAGAGATGCGGCGCTTCACTCACTTGAAGGTCGATCCATTCGGCGAGCGAGAGTGGCGTCACGCCGTCTTTGCCGAGGCGCACAGTTTGGCCGTCGCTCTCGAAGGCTTGTGGGACTCCCTGAACCAAACGGAACGTGTGGCGGGCGCGCGCCGTGATGTCGGGCAGGGCCGTGGCGCGTAGCCCTCGCTTGGTCGCCTCGCTGACGACGGCTTGGTCAATCTGAATGCTGACCAGCCGGGCGTTCAAGGCGTCGCGCTCGGAGGTGAGCGCCCCAAGCTGTTTCTCCCAGGTGAGGGTTGCTTGCTTGATACGGGACTCCACGACCCTTTCCACTTCACCGGACTTGAGCAGTTGGTGCTCTTCCAGCTTCCGCTTCTCTTCAGTGAGCTTCCGCACTTCATCGGGATCAATGCCGTCGAAGCGTTGACGGTGGGCGTGGAGTTCTTGAACGAGATCAGCGTTGCGTTTCTTGAGTTCATCCGCGTGGCTCTTGTCGATCACACCTTCCACGTCGAGCACGAGCACACCGTCTCGCGGGACGTAGAGGTTGCTGAACGCAGGAGGGATTTCATCTTTGGTTTTTACTTTGTAGGGCAGGGGCATGAGTTAGTTCATGGTTGAGGGTTGACGGGTTGACGGGTTCGCCGTGTCTCCGTTTCGCCGGTTCTTCATTTCGCTGGCGGGTGGTGGGGATTGGGCGATCAGAGCTTTCTCCTCTTCGTTGCTTCTGCCATCGGGGAGGACATCACCACGACGGAAGAGTTCGTGCATGGTGTCGGTGCTGAGGGCACCAGACTGCCAGGCTTTCACGACGGCAATAATTTCATCCGAGGCCATGCCCTTGATGCTGTAGTCCGTGTTCAAGGTGATGATGACTTCCGACTCAGGGACCGCATCGGGGATTTCTTCCGTGGAGTTCCACCAATAGACCCATTGCAGGATTTGGGTGAGGGACTGGCTGACACTGGTGGCGATGTTGCCAAGGATGCTGTTCTCGCCGCTCTGACGAATCTCCAGTGCATCGGCGGTTTCACCCACTCTCTTCTGCTCAGCGAGCAGACGGGAGCCGAGGACAGCCATTTCCCGTTCATCACGGTCGAGAGACTTTTCAAAGGTGCTGAGTCCTTGTCCCTTGAATTCGAGGAAGCCAGCCGTGGCACCAGGAGTGTCCGTCACCCACGCTGTCTTGCTTCCGATGGGGAGCGTCGAACCTTTGTCGAAGCCACTCACCCAGGCTGTGGGGAGAGCCGTGTAGTGGATGCCGTGCTTGTAGTCAGCATTGAGGCGGTAGTGATCCAGATTCAGGGAGATCACGTCAGCGATGGGGATTTTCTCCACCGATGGCAGCGAGTGCCGGGGACCGTGGAAGACGAAGGGCAGAAGAGGCAGGGGCTTGCCACGGCGCAGAGGCGTGCGTGTCTCTACCATTTGCCATTCCGTCTTCTCCCGGCGTGTCTTCTTCTCAGTCCGTCTCCAGATTTCCACTTGGCAGGCGTAGGAACGTTTCTTTGTGCTGGTGTCTTCGTCGCCAGCCACGAGCTTGAGAACTCGAATCTGTTCAATCGGCTTGGAGACGAAGATGTCGGCGTCTGGGCCTTCAGGCTTCGGGGATTCGATGGTTTCCTGGAGGACGATCAGAGTAGGGACGTTCCGACCGTTGAGGCGTTCGACTCTCCAGTTGAGGATGAACTCGGCGGGATACATCGTCACGAAGGCACGGTTTTCGAAGTCACCTTCCCAGTCGATGAGCGAGCCGACACGACCGACACCGATGACTTCCGTCACCACGTTCTTGGCGTAGGCCGGCAGCGAGGTGCCGAGCATGTCCACATCATGGGCGAACGTGGCGAGAGCCTTGCCGACCGCGCTGCTTTCGGTGGGGAGTTTCACGAACGGGGCGCGGCGCGAGATCAGACCGACGTAGCCGTCGGCGGTGCGAGCCGTGCCGTTGAAGAAGCAGGCGCGCATGACGTAGGAGGCGAAGTCTTCGTCCGTCTGAGTTTCAAGACGCGGCAGATATTTTTCGCCGGCACGCTTCACGGCGTCTTCACCGGCGAGGACATCGCGCGCTCGCAGCCACGCGGCGAGGTGCGCGTCGTATTCTTGATGTGTCGAGTTGACTGGCATCGCGATTCCCGTTTACGCCCTCACAGCCCCTCGCGTCAAAGGCAAGCCGACCCGACCCCGCAAGCACCCGCAAACGACTACCATCCATCCGCAGACTTTTTTCAGGACGCTCTTTTCAGGCGAACGCCATGCGCTTCGCCGGCAGAAGGCACGCGGCGGAATCCCTCGCGCTCACGCGCTCGACGCCAGGGGCAATCGAACGCCCTACGCTTCGCCCGCATGACGCGAGGGGCGAAATTCCTCGCGCTGTGCGCTCGACGTCAGGGACCATCGAACGCCCAATAGCTGCACTGGCTCCACTGCGTTCCGCAAACCTCACGTGCATGCCCTTCACTGCGTTCCGGGTCAGTCACGCGCACGCGCTCCACTGCGTTTCGCATCAGTGACGCGCACTCCCTTCACTACGTTCCGGGTGAGTTGACTTGCACGTGCCCCACTACGTTTCGCGTGAGTAACGCCGTCCGAACGCGCGTCCGCGAGAGGAACGCGCAACACCCTCGAACGCCCACGAGGCCTTCCAGTTCGCCAGGCTCAGGGATCAGATGGTTCGCGCTTTGTTCGCCGATTCACGGCGCGCTCAACCGCGTTGAATCACGAAGGCGCGCCCCGGCCCACGGTTCTTTCGGCAGGGAGCCAGGGACCGCGCGCGGAAGTGCCGACGCTCGTGCCCCTCCCGCTCCATGTGATGGCGCGCGGTCGGGGCACCGGGGCGCCGTTCACGGGTTTTCCAAGGCGTTCACCGGGCGCCCCTCTCGCTACAGCGCGCGCGGAGGAACGCACTTTCCAGGAGAAGGCGAGGGAGGCCGACCCCGCGTCGGATAGGGAAGGCCTTCACGCGCGCTGTCGCGCTCCCATCGCCCCGGCGGCGTGAGCACGGCCAGTTCCGTTTCGGCGACGGTTCTCGTTCCTGCGAGCCTGTGCCTCCACGGAACTGCCCGACCTCACGCCGCCCCCGATATTGGTCTGCCCACCGGGGCGAGCCGCCGAGGCACTCCACCTGGCCGCGGAACCCGTCTTGCCCGCGCGGCCCTGTGGAGATGCCTCGTCGGTTCGCCCCGGACGGCAGAACCGCGCACGATCCCTCACCCGCCCTCCGGGCACCCTCTCCCATCCGATGGGCGAGGGGCGGTGGCAGACGGCGCGCTTTCAGTTCCGGCGACGATGCTCATTCTTGCGCGTCTGGGCCTTCACTGAAAGCGCGCCGACTGCCACCGCATGGAGGCGAGTTGGTCTGACCTGTGGCGGGACCGTGTTGCGCTCCATCCTTCCGGCTCGCCCCTGTCTTCCCCAACGAGCCACGGATTGCGCTCCACACGGTCCCGCCACACGTCAGAACCGCGCGAACCCTCACCCGCCCTTCCGGGCACCCTCTCCCCTCCGAGGGGAGAGGGACGGGGGGAGGGGCGGCGGTCAAGTGTCTCTTCGCTGCGCGCGGCGGCGTGGCACGGCGGGCCGCAGACCTGAAACGCCTCTCCTGTGCCCGAGGCTGGCAGGTCTGCTTGCGGTCCGCGGGGCCGACAACAAACATTGTGCGTTCGCCCCTCGCCACCAGACAGACCACGGAAACACTGGCTGGTGGCGCGGGGCAAGTTATTTCCTTCTCCGCAGACACTACCCTGCTGGTCCCTTCTGCGGGGAAATGAACTTCGCACAATGTGCCGTTGTCGGCCCCGCTGAAAACGGGCCTGTCACGAAGACTGCCCCAGACCCTGCGCCCCGCAGTCTTCGCGCCAGGCCCGTTTTGCACCCGCCGTGCCACGCCCCCGCGCTCCGCTGGTTTGTTCAGATGGCCGCCGCCGAAGGGAGGAAAAAAGAGAGGGCGGCGGCTCGATCAAGATCGAACCGCCGCCGCCACCTCAATCGGTTCCAAGGAACCGTCTCACCACGTTATCGGAGAAACCCTCCAGAGCTTGAGAACAAAAACGGTTTCAGCGACAGACGCCAAGGAGGTGAGGGTGGAGAACCCTCTGAAGAAACGTGCTGTCGCTGAAACCAAAGCGATGCTCCTCTCCAGGTTCCGTTTGTCAACGCTCTCCCACGGAAAGTTATTCACCACCGTTGATGGCGCTGTCGCGCGAGGCTGTCGTCGCTCAGACGCCGCTGGGGCTGGAAGGAAATGCAGAATGCGGAATGCGACTCGAGCTGCTATCGTGGGCAACCATTCCGCACTCTGCAATCCGCAATCCGCATTTCCCCGCACCACTCCCACCACCTCAAGACCACGCGGGCCATTCCTCTAAACCCTGGCCCGCTCAGATGGCCTCCGGTGTCTCCGCGTGATCGTGCCGCGACGAAAGGTTTTAAGTTTGGTGTCGCGGGCGGAGACGGGCACTCGCCTTGTAGATGGACGGCGAGTGGGGGCACCAGAATCGCGCCAGCCAGCGGAACCGTTCACCGCTTCACTCTCTTCCCCCCGTGTGAAAAAGGCCGAGCCGCTTACTTTCTTGTTTCTGACTTCTGACTTCTGACCTCTGCCTTTTCCCCGCTGGGTCCCCCTGGCTGTCACGCTTCTGGACCGTTGCTTTGAGTGGAGGTGTTGGGAGTGGTGACAAACCACGAACAGCCCACCTGGAAAATGTTCCATGTGGAACAAACACAGCCTGTTGCAGTTATGAAAAAGTCCGTTAGCTCCGCCTCCGCTACCAGCACCGCCCGCCCGCGCATTGACTTCGCCCAGCGTGACGCCAACCGCAACTTAGCCACCCGCGATCTTCTCGCGTTGCTCCGCAGTGAAGCCCCCAAGCTTTACGACTTGGCCCAGGTTGTTGGCAAGTGGGTCTGGATTCAGTTTGCCGACAAGCAGCCGCCCACCATCACCAGCCAGCTTGCCGAGTTTGGTTTCCATTGGAACAACAAGCGCCAAGTGTGGCAGCACCCGTGCGGCCCTGTCACCGTGGACGCTTCCCCCGACGACCCCCGCCAGAAATACGGCTCTTTCTTCGCCGCCGACCAGCAAGCCGCTTGAGGCAAGGAGGCACCATGAAGACCAACCGCAAATGGGATACCGCCATTGAGCAGGCCCGCCGCCATGACACTTGGCTGGACTTTGAGGCCGACCTTCACCAAAGCGCCGCCCTGCGCGCCCGCGTCGCCCGCGCCCTTGACCGCTACGGTCTGGGCACCAGTGATGTCGCCGTGGATGAGGCCCTTGATTACCTCATTCACAAGGAACTCGGCCAGTCCGCCCGCTACTTCTTCCGCGCTGGCAAGGCCCAGTTCAACCAGCAGCAGATCACTCACGCTGTCCTCAGTTTCATGGCCCGCAAGGAGCAACAGCGCCACATGACCGACTGCGCCCTTCACGATGCCGCCGCCGACCATGACGACGACGAACTCCCCGGCTGCATTCGCCCCAGCCACCTGCCCGACCCCAGCCACCTCGCCCCCGACGAATACGCCGCCCGCCGGGACGCCCTCCGCGCCATCCACGCCATGATTCCGGCACAGGATCGGGAACTTTACCACCTTTGGCTGGCCGTCCGGGAGAATGGCCAGCGCGGCGAACCGGGCACCTTGAACCGGCTCCGCGCCTACGCGCAACGCCAGCGCATCGCGCTGAGCACGGTTTATTTCCGCATGAAGCGTTTGGTTGAATCCATCCAGCAGCACCCGTGGTTCGAAGAAATCACCGCCCACTTCCGACCGTTACGGCGAACCGCGTGACACGCGGCCCGCGCTGGCCCTGGCCGATGCTAGGGCCAGCCGTTTTCCATTTGTCCCATCCGTCCCTTTCGTCCCATCCCCCCCCGGCCTCCGGCGGCTGGGCCTAACGCCGGCCCAGACCCGCGCCAAAGGGTGTCACCCTCTGGACTCCCATTTTCTTGCTTCCGCAGGAGTCTTCAGGGCAGACGGCCCGCAGTCATTGGGGCTTCACGTCCGCCCCAAACCCGACGGTCCTCAGCCGGACAGGCCATCACGTTCGCGCGCCAAGGAGAGCGGTTCGCCATTCTGGTCGTAAACTTCCTCCACGGCTCGCCGCGAATGGCTGCTTCACCGATTCCGCAGCCAGGCGCGTTCACGCTTCAAAGCCGCGCGCAAGAATTGTTTCGCTTCGCTCCGCTGGTGTTCTGGATTTCAGGCGCACGGCGTCACAGACCCCGCAACTTGCGTTGCAGGACGCGCCGCGGCTTTGTGGCGAGCAGGTAGCGGAGCGCGTCCGCCGCATCGTCGCCGCCGTGGCCGTCGTCGTCGGCATCCACCTTCAACACGTCTTCGGGCCGGTTGGGATCGTGTTGCAGCGCGGGCAGCGTCTCGACCAGGCGGGTGCAGCGGCGGTGAATGAACAGCGTCGGGCGAACGCCGCCGTCCACGTCGCCGAGGCGTTGGAGGATTTCGGCCCAGCCGTTCACGCGATCCATGTTCGCGCAACGCAGACCGAAGCCCAGCCGCGCATACTGCGCCGCGATGGTGGTTCCGTCGCTCTGCCGGCTGAACACGTCCGCGCCGGCCACGAACCGGCGCAGGTCCGAGGCGGTCAGATTGTGGCGCGTCAGCATCGCTAGGATGGCGTTGCCGTGGCGCTGCGGCAACCAGAGGCGTTGCGCGTGTTCATCCACGATGAATACGTTGCCATCGCCATCGGTGCAGCCGAGCAGCGCAACGGTGTAATGCACGAACCCGTAATCCAGCGCCGCGAACCACTCGCGCGCCCGCGTGTCATCGAAGTCGGCGATGACATGGACATCGCGCCGGAACATGGTGAAGAACTGCCCGGCGGCAATGTCCCAATCGCCATCGAACCAAGCCCGTTTCTGCCAGCCGCTCAGGCCGGCGAGAACCCGCGCGTATTCCGCATTGCAGAAATCGTTGTCGGTGACGCGCGCGGGAATGAAGCGGGTGTCCGTCTCGCGCTTCTCCTGAAACGGCGCGATGAACTTGGCCCGATACCAGGCGTGCCCGATGCCGCCGGGGTTCGTGGTGGAGTAAATGCGCGGGCGCCAGTTCGGTTTCGACGTGCGGCAGCAAGTCGTGATGTCTTGATGCTTGCGCGCGGAGAGCGTGGTGGCTTCCTCGATGCCGATCACGTCGTATTCCAGGCCGAGGTAGGCGTCGATGTCCTTTTCGGACTGGAAGTGCCCCGCGATGATGCGCGAGCCATTGGCGAACGCCAGGACGCCGCGATAGGCCGAGAATTCGTGTTTGAGTTTCCCGAACAATCGTTGCCGGAGATCTTCAAAGTTCTCCATGTTGGCCTTGCCGACTTTGCGGAGCAAAAGGCATTTCAGACCGGGCACGCGCTGGCAATCATCGGCGCCCATCTGCGCGAGCAGCCAATGCGATTTGCCACCGCCGCGAGCGCCGCCGTAGCCGATGGCCGTCGGCCCGTCCTTGGCGTCGCAGAGGCGCGCGGCGGCACTGGCCGCGAGTTGGCGCGGTTGGAGCAGCAGGCCGGCCCGTTCAAAGCGGACCATCTGGTCTGGCGGACAGCCCGCGCGCATGGCGACGGCCAGGTATTCTTCGAGTTCGTTCATGCGGATTGCGCTCCTTTCGCGGGTTCGCTGAGTTGCCGTGGCTCCGGCGCGGTGGGCGGGGGTTCAGTCACGACTTCCGCCTCGACGACCGCGCCCGCCGGCTTGCCGTAAATCTTCTTCAGCGCCACCTCGAACTCGACGCGGATCGGCCCGCCGTCCTCGCCGGTGTGTTCGACGTGTTCCGTCGGCATCCCGCTCGCCAAGCGGCCGAGTTTCACGAAGACCTCGCCCAACCGCGCCAGCCCTTCCAGCGATCCGCACCGCTCCGGTTTCGCCTTCCAGCGCCGGATGCCTTCCAGCGCCAGTTCGTAATACTCGGTGCGCAGCTTCCACTCCGCGATCTTCTGTGGCTCGTGGAGCTTCTCCCAGGCGATGGCCTTGTCCCGCGCCAGCGCCTCAATCGCCAGCCGCTCCAGGTCCGCCAAGTGCGCGGCATGGGCGTCCACCCGGCTGGCCCAGTCATGGCGGCGGGACCAGCGCTTCATCAGGGGGAGACTTTTGGCAAGCTTTCGGGCGACCGCGTCCAGGGACCGTTGCGGTCCCATGTCCAGATACGCCCTGAACGCCGCGAAGGCTTTGGCGCTCTCTCTGGACTGCTGTTCAAACGGTAACGGCATCTTGATCCTTTCGTGGTTCCATTGCCCGCCGCACTTCGGCGAGGGTTTCCTTCACACTCTGACCGCCGTTCCACCAGTGGAACCGCGCCGGACTGTCGAACGGAATGACCAGTGTTCCGCCGGGCGTGAGAAAAGGCAGCCTTCTTTTCTTCCCGGTGGCTTCCGGCGGTTCCACGGCCCCTTCACCTTCCCGGACAGAACGGACGCCCCCGCCACACTCTTTTAGCTTGTACACACCCTCTTTATCATCCTGTGCTGTTGGCGGTGTACACGTATAAGAGTATTGGGGCGTCCGTTGCGTCCGTAGGAAATCAAACAAGTCGCCGTTCGAGTTCAGTGAAGCCGTCCGGCCCGTCCGTGGCTCTTGGGAGGTTGGCTGAACATTGCCGCTCGACTCGCTTTCCCCCGTCCGTGGCGTCCGGCTCTCATTCTGCAATTCGACTTCGCCAACCCCGTCCGGCCCGTCCGGCATGGCAGACTGCGATTCGACTTCAAACACCCCGTCCGGCGCGTCCGTTGGCGTCGGGGTGGCGAACGCCTGACCGAGCTTGCCCAGGATGCCGCGCTGAACCACGCCGACCGGATTCGCTTTCGCCACTTGTACCTTGATGGACTGCCGGACCCGCTCGCCCGCCAGGGCGAAGATGCGGCGGCGGTGTTCGCGGTCGCCAGAAAAGACGCAGCAGCCAAACTTGCCGTCCGGGTAAATCCGCAGGTGTTCTCCTTTCTTGTCCTGCCCCTTCTCCGCGCAGGCCGGGCAACGCGCCTGCTTCGCGCCATCGCCCAGGTCCGCGACCTTTCCCAGTTTTTTCAAGTCCAGTGGCATCGCTCACACTCCTTTGAACTTCACGCGGCTGAAGCCGCGCTGGTTGCGTTCATTGCGCTTGATGTCGTGGCTCTTGGTGACGCCGAACAGTTCGAGCATCAGCCCTTCCAGCTTGTTGTGAACCTCCGTCACTGGCATCGGCTGCCAGCGCCGCTCCGGGCAATAAGCCGCGTACGCCTCGACGATCTCCGTGACCGTCAGATCGCCCCACGCATCCGAAACCACGCGCTCTTGCAGGAAGTGCCGCGGGCTGTCGCTCTCGGCCAGCAGCGAATCCACGAGGCCGCGTTGGCGCTCGGTCAACACCAGGTCACCGCCTTCATCGGGGATTTCGGCCAGCACCTTTTGCGCGCCGAGCAACGCCCAATTCAGGATGCCGCTGCCCTCTGTTCTCACCAAGTAGGCGCCGAAATCGTGAATCTTCCGGGCCGGCGCCGGC
Organism: Verrucomicrobiota bacterium; assembly: GCA_016219875.1. Classification (GTDB taxonomy): domain Bacteria; phylum Verrucomicrobiota; class Verrucomicrobiia; order Limisphaerales; family JACRJZ01; genus JACRJZ01. The sequence goes on from JACRJZ010000122.1 coordinate 25,717, forward strand.
GCCTCGTATCGCACGATGCTCAAGCGCCGCCGCCACGCGCCCACGTCGCCTTGCAAGCGCACGTGCAGGCGCGCGTTCGACGTGATGACGACATTGAAATTGCCTTGCACCTGGAAACAGCCGGTGCCGCCTTTTTGCTCCGCGTCGAACCAATCCCCGCCGACCAGCCCTTTCAGGACCGCCGCGCCTTTGGTGCCGAGAAAATCCGCGTCCACATCCACGCCGACCAGCAGCGTCTTCTTGAGGTAGCGGAACAGTTCAAACCGTTCCGCCAGCAACTTCGTCCGCAGTTGCGTGACGTTGGCCATGCCCACCAGCCCTTGCATGACGTTGGCAAACTGCGTTTTGCCGCGCCCCGATTGGCCATCGAGGATCAGCAGCCGTTGCGCGCGGTTGTAGCCGAGCAGGTACATGCCGGCGAACTTCTGCAGCAGCTCGACGTCATCGGGATGCACGGCGGGCCGCACGAGTTCGTTGAGGAACCGTTCGCACTTCGCGTCCGGGTCGAAAGCGATGGGCGAGCGGTTGCGCGACCGGAACTCCGGCGAGAACGATTGCAACTCCGCTTCTGCGCCGTTGAACACGACGACCCCGTTAGCCAGGTGAATGACCTGGCGCCGGTTCACGAACGCGCCCCGCCGCTCGACGATGCCGCGCAGGTGCATGATGACGTTGTTGAGCGTCTTGGCCGACCGCTTCTTTTGCAGGTCGAAGACGTTGACCTGCCGCGACGCGGCCAGCATCCGGTTGGAAATCTTCGTGCGGATGACATCGGCGGATTCGAGTTCGTACAACCCGCTCACGGCGTGATAGGCGTAGAACTCCAATTCATCCGGCTCGTACAGGACTTCGTGTTCCGTCGCGTGCAGGCCCGCCCAATAGGCTTCGTTGATGCTCGTGACGGCGCCCTTGTCGCCGGTGTAAAACGGTTCGCCGTAAAGCTGCTTGAGCTTTCCGTCGCTGTTGGTTTGCCAGGGCAACTCCCAATCCTCCGGCCAGACGATCTCCGCAAACGGCAACACGACTGGCACCGCGTCCACGACCAGCGTGTATTCCATGCCTTTCGGATGACGGCCGTAAATCGTGGACAGCCGTTTATCGGCGCGCCATTCAAAGTGCGCGGTGTTGGCGCTTTCGGGATATTCTCCCTCTCCGCCCTTGGGGGAGAGGGCCGGGGTGAGGTGGTTTTCATTCCGCAATCCGCATTCTGCATTCCGCGTGCCCTTGATCTTCAGCCAGACCATGCCGCCGCGGCTGCCGCGCGAACGCAGGGTGTGGGCGAGCTTGGGATTGACGGCGAGGAACGCGGCCAGGTCTTCGTCACGGTCGAAATCAATCGCGCACAGCCCGCCCGATGCTTGGCCCAGATAGACCGCGATGTTTGCCGGCTCGACTTCAAACAACGCGCGATAGGCCGGCGTCTTGGTTCCCTCAAAGGGCCGTTCGACATACGTGACGAGTGGCGCTTTCGTGCCCCACTCGCACGGTACCAGGAACGCCTCCGCGCCCAGCCGCGCCGCCATTTGCTCGTAAGGTGTCACGGGCGAAAGTTCGTGGGGTGCAGACCGTCCAACAGCAGGTCAATCGTTTCGCGCATCGCTTTTTGCACATCGGGTTCAGGCGTGAGTTCCGCCACGGCGCGGGCATTCACAAAGACCCGGCGTTGCCCGTCATCCAGCAGCATGAGCGGGCCGGGGCCAGGATAGTCGGCCAGTCGCAGCATGACTTCCTGCGGAACATACAGTTCATCAGGGTCGATCCACAGGAGGCCGTCCGGTCCCACGCCAACGCGGACGGGATAGGCCACGCCGTTCGACAGCCGGAAAATGTCATGGAATCTCACGTCGTAACTCATGCCGCCTCCTCGTAAAATCGGATGGCTTCGGGCGACACCCGCAGGCCCTTGAACCAATCCTTGAAATGCAACCCCGCCAGCGTCCGCACGCGCGAGACGGCCACGTAGGCTTGCCCTGGCTCGCGGGCCGCGCGGATGTCGAGATAGGCGGCGTCGAGCGTCAGCCCTTGCGCCTTGTGAATCGTCATCGCCCAGGCCAGCCGCAGCGGGAACTGCTTGAAGCTGGCCGCGCCGTCGTCATGGGCGTCATAGCGCCAGGTAAACGGTTCGACTGCGATCACCTCCCCGGTCTGCACCTTCACCCGGACCCTTCCGCATTCCGCATTCCGCACTCTGCATTCAATGACGGTCCCGATCTGTCCGTTCACGAACAGCGGCTCCCGCCGGCCCAGTTCGTTTTTGTTCACGGTGAACATCACCAGCGCCCCCGGCTTCATGCGCAGCGTGGCCGGCGTGAGCAGGTTCTTGGTCAGGAACGCGCGTTGCTGCTCCGGCCCGCTCTGCTCCGCTGCCAACACGCTTTCCTCGCCGGGCAGTTCGCCCAGTTGGAAGACGTTCCACTTTTCCACCTGGACGTTGTGCGTGAACAGGCGCGGCAGGTTCGACGGCGGGAAGTTCTTCACGCGCCCTTGCAACAGGCGCGCGTCTTCGCCCCACACGCGCCCGCGCCGGAAGTTGCCGAGCGCGCGGACAAACTCCGGTTCATCCTGCCGGCGCACGATGTCGAGTTCGACAGTCTTGAACCCGGCGCGCTCCCAGGCTGGCGACAGAAACGCCCAATCGTAAGGCGTGGCCTCATTCGTCCGCACCGGCGGGAGTTGGAGGAAGTCTCCGGTGGCAATGACCTGACAACCGCCGAACGGGTTCACGTTGTCGCGCAACCGGCGAAAGAGAAACTCGACGAAATCCAACTGCCGCCCCGGCAGCATGGAAATTTCGTCGATCACGAGGACTTCACAGCGGCGGACACGATTGAAACCCGCCAGGATGGACCGGCGGGGATCGCGCCGAAGCAGATCGAAATAGACTTCATTCGTCTGCCCCGGCGCCGGTCCCAGCAGCATCCCGCAAAACCGGTGAATCGTCATGCCGCCCACGTTGAGCGCGGCCACGCCCGTTGGCGCGGTGATGTCCACCCGCTTCAACGATTCAACGATGTAACGCTTCAACAAAGTTGACTTCCCCGTGCCGGCCATGCCGGTGAGGAAGCAGTTGCGGCCCGCGTGGGCGTGGGCGAGAAAGCGCGCCTCTTGTGAAATGGATTCGTTCATGGGAATTAAAACTTCCGACCGCCACCGGCTGGGTCGGTCAGCGTGGGTGACGGCCGGGTGTAAGGAGTCATGGTTCGACGCTCGCGAGCTTGGCGGATGCCTTGGCCGCCAGCTTCAAGCAGCGCCGGCAGGTCAACTCGGAGAGTTCCAACTGCCAGAGTCCCTTCTTGCCGTGGCGGCCACCGCCACAAGCCGGGTGGCCCTCGCGCAGCCAATGGACACGGCGTCGAGTCGGCAGCGAGACGTTGACGGGAGAAGCCTTCACCGTTGGCGATTCCAGTGGCTTTACCGTTGGGCGCAATTCAGCGCCGCCTGTTCTTCCTTTCGGGCGCTTCATCAGAACACCCCCATTGCCTCCGCCACCTTGCGCGTCAGTTCCACGTCGTTGCGCAGATACTCGACTGCTTTGGCGCGGTCGCTCTGCCACAGCTTGGCGAAATTGTGGCCGTCGCCGTTCTTTGCGCCGACACCCAGGTGTTTTGCCACCGCATCCAGCGAGCCGCGCGCTTGCCGGTCCCCGAGCTGCCAGATTTCCCGCAGGTCAATCAGTTGCTCTGCCCAGTAACGCCCGCGCCGGAGGCCGGGTGGCACCGGCACGCGATGCTTCCACGACCGGCGAAACAGAAACGGCAGATCGAACTGCCAGGTGTTGAACCCGACCATCTGATTGATGCGGCCCAGGTCGCCCCGGCACACGTCCCAAAACTCGCGCAGTAACTCGGCTTCGCCCTCATTCGTCCCCTCCGTCCCATTCGTCCTATTGCCCAGCACAAGGAACTCCCTGCTGTCCGCATAGAGTAATCCCACCGCCAGCACGCGGCCCGTGAGCGGGTCCAGCGCGGCCTTGTCGAAAAAGTCCGCGCGGTGGCTGGCTTCCGCGTCCGCGATTTTGGCGGCGATCTTGTCGGAATCCTTGAGGTTGCCTGTCTTGACCTCCGCCGGATCGAACGGCGGCAGCAACGCCGCCAGTTCGCCTTCCGGCAAAGGCCCTGTCTCGATGTCGAAGAAAATGGTTTTCATGTTTCGTTGTTCTAGTAGCAGCCGAGGTCACGAGGCTCTGATTTCACTGTTGCCTTTTGCCTTCGGCCTTCTGCCTTTCCTCAGCCGGCGACGTGGCCTCTCCGCCACACGGCCAGACCCCGCCGGTTCTTCACCAGCACATGCGAAATGTTCCCGCGCCGCATGTCCTCCAAAACATGGTCGAGCATCGCTTGCTCTTTCGGGACTTGGTAAGGGACCGTCAAGGCGCGGTAGCCCGCCGTCTTGGCTGTCCTGGTGTTCATGGTGTTCACGCTATTCATCTGCGATTGGCTATTTGCTATTGCCTATCCCCTCAGTACGGCACGTTGTCATCGGCAGCCGGTTGCGTGGAAATCCACCAGTCCAACGCGGTCATCAGCCGCTTGTCATCCGCCGTCGGCTTGGCGTTCTGCTTTGCCACCGGCAGCCAATGCTCGACCAGGGCTTGCACCTGTTCGGGAGACAGGTCACGCAGTTCGAGTCCCTTGCACCGCCCGACGTGGACCTTCACCGCTGCGTGGTCCACCACGCCTCCCGCCGCCGGTTGCGTGCGACGGTAATCGCCGCTGCCGCTCTCCGGCTTCTCGCCGCCCGCCTTCTCGCCATCCTGCTTGCGGTCTTTGACCCGCACATACTTCCCCGACGCCTGAAGCGGCGTGCCGCTCTTGTCCGGCGTGCAGGCCGCCACGTTGGCGTAGGTTTCGCCGTCCTTGTGTTCATGCACGACCACGAGTTGCGCCGGCTTGCCGATCAGGCTTTCGGTGTCGAAGTCCTCCATCTCCTGCTTGCCCTGGTCGCGACCGAACCAGCCGCGCAGGAATTTGCGGAGGTTGGACTTCTCGTTCAGCGTGGGCGTGAAGTTGCGCGACCACACGCAGAAGCGGGACCCGTCGTCACGCTCGGTGTCCGTCTCGAACACGATTTTGAACACATCGCGCTCGCCGAACTGGCTCTGCTGCTTGCGCAGCGGCGTCACATCGACGCACACGCCTTTGCCGGTGTATTCCGGGCAGGGTTCAAAGTTGCTGTTGTTGCTTTTGATTTTCATTGTCACTCACTTTCCGTTGGTGGTTGTTGGTCTGTTGATGGCTGAGAGCACACGCTCTCTTCCGAAAGTGTTTCTTCTTCGCCGCCCATCGTCCGATTCGTCCTACTCGTCCCACTGGTCCGATTCACTGGCTCGCTTGGCAGCCCACCGCGGAGCAAATCGAAAAACGTCTCCGCCCGCATCGTGATGAGCCAGGGCGTGAAGTTTCGGCGGTGGGCCACAATCGGCACCTTGCCGCCGCCGTCGCGCCGGGCTTGCTCCATCGCCTCGACGATGTTCAACCGCTCGACGAGCTTGACCTCGAAATGCACCCAGGGCAGATCGTCGCAGACGACATCCGGCGACTCCGGCGAGCCGCAGAACTGCTGTCCGCGCCGGGCCGCGTAGCCATTGGCGCGCAGTTCATCACGCCACTGCCGCTCGCCTCGCTGGCCTTTATCTCGCGAGTTCATGGGCGACGGGAGAGGGGTTGTTGGGTGTTCGCCAGCGGCAGCGTGCGGCGTGCGACGCGGCAGTTTTGTGCGAGGAAGGCTTCGACTTCGCTCCAGCGGAACGAAACCGAATGGCCGATCTTGTAGTAAGGGAGCAAGCCGCGCTTCATCCAGTCATCCACCGTGCGCAGCTTCTTGTTGAGCCGCTTGCACAGTTCCCGCTTGCCGATGAATGGCTCGACTTGCTTCGGGAGCGTGACGACGGGAAGCGGATTGGGTTTCGGGGAAATCATGGCCTCAGCAATCGAAAAGTTCGTAGGCGGGTTTCTGGAAAATGGCGGCGATCCTCCGTTTCATCTCCGCATCCGGGCGGACACGCCCCGTCTCGATCCGGGAAATCTCGATTTCCCGCGTGCCGACCTGTTCCGCCAGGTGCAGTTGGGTCATTCCCTTCAGCGCCCGCGCCGCTTTCAATCTGTGGTTCGTGGCCATTGCATTCTCTGGTTCATTTTCGTGGCGAGCCGTTCTCGCCTCTGAGGGTCCAGGGAGTTGCGGTTTTGGGGCAAAAAAGAGGGGCCAGCCGTCACGCTAGCCCCTGGCGAAGAATGGATTGCAACTTTTTCCGCGAGTTGCGGATTTTATTGCGGAAGCTCCTCTTTGATGATGGCAACCACTTCGTCCCGAACGGCGGCCCAGTTGCCGCCGTTCTGGCTGGCCAGCGCCTCAAGAATCTGGCGCAGAATCTCCGGGTAATCCCGGCGGTCCACGGCCTCCTCTTTCATCTTGGTCAGCACGGCCCGGATGGTTTCGGGATTCTCCGCTGCGCCGCCGGAGTCGCCGGACAGAAGCGATTCATCCAGCCGGACCTTGATCTTGCGTTCTTGCGTCCGCTGCCATTCGACGAATCGCCACATGCGCCGATACGCGCCGGCCTTGCTCTGCCATTTGTCCACCCGGTCGTAAAACGTGCGGAGCGGAACCTCCAGAAACTCCGCCGCCGCCTTGCGGTTGCCCAGCGCCATGATGACGGTGAACGCCCGGAAGTCCTCGCCGTCCACGCTCAGGGCGAACTTCAAATGCCCTTCCGCATGGAGCCGCCGCAGGTCTTCGTTCTCCTGGCGCAGCTCGTAAGTGCCCTTGGCCAGCGCCTCGATGTTGCGGTCAATCCGTTCGACGGTCTTCACCAAGCCCCGGCCTTCCCCCAGCCGCTTGGCGAACTCCGTCAGCACCGCATCAATCGGCGAGATGGCCCGAAGCTGTCCGCCATCTTCGACGCCCAACGCGCCGGCCAACGGCAGCAACAAAAAGCCGTGCCGGTGTTGCATCTGTTCCACCGTTGCCGAGTGACAAGCCGCTGTCGGCGTCGCCAGAATGAACGGCCCGGCTTGCGCAGACAGGATGCTTTCCAATTCCTTCAGCAACGCCGTTTCGTCGTAGGGCACATAAAACAACACCGGAATCCGCCCCGGCCCGTGCGTGCCGATGCGGATGGCCCCGCGCAAGCCGTGGCCAGCCGTGCCCGTCGCCGCGTCGAAACCCAGCGCCCGCCGCACCGCCTCGCCGAGCTTGGCCGCGTTCAGCGCATAAATGAGCGTATCTTTCGGTTCCAACCAGATCGGGGAGCACTCATCACCGCCGCATACGCACACTGCCACCAGTCCGACATCGGTTTCCCGGATTTCATGTGTGCAATGGCAGACAGGGTGTTCCGTGCAGGGATAGGACTGGCTTTGCTCCTGGGTCGCCTGAAGGAAATGCAATGCCTTGTCAAACTCGCCGCCCAGCGCCCACCGCCAATCCGCCAGCACGCCGGCTTCCAGCGCCAAGCTATTCCACAAGCCCGGTCGCGTCTTCATGGTCCGTTTCCTCCACGATGAATTTCCGCGCCGCCAGCCACCGCTCCACGAGCAGACTGTCATCGTCCCGCCCGTACAGCGCCTTGTTCGACGGGAGGATCGTCACCCGCCGAGCCTTCTTCGCCGCGGTGAACTTGATTTCAAACGTCGCCCGCGTGATTGCGCCGGGTGGCTTGGGCCATTCCACGCGCCCCTTTTCCAGCAAGGCGAAGATGTCATCCGACTTTCGCGTCACCCGCTCCCGCGGCTTGACCGGAAAGAAGAACTCCACTTCCTTCAAAACCACCCGCTCGATGCCCGGCACATCCAGACAGGCCAGACAGTTCCGCCCGTCGTTGACCAGCGGCGCCAGCGTGTATTTGGCCGTGCCGGGAAAGAACCGTTCATCCCTGAAAAGGTGTAGCCCAAACGCCTTGAGGAACTCCGCGCGTTCACTCTTGCCACAGCAGTTGAGCCGCATCTCGCCGCGCGCCGGATCATACACCAGCACGTCATGCTTCTGCGGACGGTAGAACACGCTGCCCGGCTGCCCATCCTCCATCGTGCCTTCCCGCCGGCAAGGCATCCCATGCCGCACCAGAAACCAGCACTCGCCGTGTTGGGGAAACACGAACACCCGCGCCCCGCGCCCGCGTTTCCGGGCGTCATACCAATCATTGAGCCGCGCTTCCAGCGCCGCCACTTGCTCCGCTTGTGGCAGAACAAATGCCGGCAGCGGGTCCGCCTCGGCCGCGAAATACTGAAACGACCGGGGCCGCGTCAGTTCCAGCGAAACGTGCAGCCGTTCCACCAGCGCCCTGTCCAAGAGCCAGGCTTGCACCGCCACGTCCGCCGGAGCCGGGTCGCTTCCAACCGCCAGCGTCAATCCGCTGGCCGCCGTCGCCTCCAAAATGGCGTCCATCCCCGCTGGTTCCGCGATTTCCAAGATGACATGCAACGACTCCACAAGTTCTCCCGGCATGTCCGCCGTCGGCTCCATCAAGACCCCGGCCAGCCGGGCGTAGTCCACGGCCTGCCCATTGCCGTCCCCTGGCAGGACCATGCCGCGCCGCGCCAGGTAATCACGGGCCGGGTGCAGCCAGGCCAGGAGCGATTCCGGCCGGATGCGGCTCAACGTGTCCGGGTCCGAGAACCGTCGCCCCGCCGGGCTTGGCCCGGTGCTGGCGTTGCGGGCCGGGACCGCCGGGCCGTCGCTCCCGTCGGGCCAAAGTTGCGGTTGAAAAGTCTGGGCGCCGGTGCGCCCGCCTTGAGATTGTGTTGCTCGAATCATCATCTTGGTCACGCGGAACAGCCTGCCACAGGGGGTCGGACAAATACGGGGCTACCCCCCTTTCCGCGTCCCAAAACTTACTCACAAACTTATTCACAACCCTGCCTCTCCGCCGCCCTCGTTTTGCGCCGTCGCCCCCTGCCCGCGTCGCTGCCTGCCGGCCATCAAACCGAGTGCCCTTTTGCGATTGGCGAACTCGCGCGGACCTGCTTCAATTGGCGGCGTGAAAAACGCGCCATGCCCTGGCCCGTCGCAGCGACCGTTCCGACCCGGTTCGCAGGCGGCGGGACGTTTCCAAGCTGAAAAGTCCTGACAAGTCCTGACACAACTTCCGCATGAATGGTGTCTAAACCCGCATGGCCTCCAAAACCGACACATGCAATATCGTCAATGTGTATGCGGCTTTCATGCGTGTTCACGCAAATTCAGACATGGGTTACATTGGATTGAAAACCTGCGCTACCCGGTGTGCCGGGCGGGAGCTTGATGCAGCCTTGACCCAGCGGGCTGAGGCCATTGGATTCAGAAAAGAAGGGGATGAAGGCGGTCTGCCGAAGCTCTGTCCGGCGCACCACGGGCCAGCCTCCTCCCATTCCTGCCTGAATCCGATGGTCTCGCTCCCAGATCCACCCGCGGCCTCCAGAAGTTGCCAGCGCAGTCGGGTTGCGAAGGATTGGGAGTGGGCCGGCCTTGCCAGGCGACGGCGATGGTGGTTCCATCGGCGCATGGATTTCGCCGCCGAGAGCGAGTCGCAGACCTTCAGCGTCGGCCCGGACTGCGTGATCATCCAGGACGGGATCGTGTACCTCTACGCGCGTCGCCCCTTCCCGGACTGGACGATCCGCGAGTTTAGCCGGCAGGCGATTTACTTTCGCGACGGGAAGTTTTATCTCCGGCTCAAGGAGGCGGCGCCGAAACCTTACGCCGTCCGTTACGAACTCGCCCCGTGGCCCGCGGACTTGCACGAGCAGTCAAAGCAGTCGTTCGTCTATGACGAAGCCGCGGTGGCCGCGCGGGACCGCGGCGCGCGCTACGCGCACGGCCAGGAGTTCGTCCACCGGTTCCTGTTCCTGCTCTATCCGCTGCTGGGTTTCTGTTGGTCGGGGACCAAGGAACGCGTGCTGCAGCCCTTGGGATTCGTGCCGGTGTCCATCACGGCTGCGTCCACGGCGCTGGAGTTCGGGCTGGCGCTGCTGCAAGGCATTCTCTTTGGCTACCTCGGCGGCGGCGTCTTTGCCCAGGCCCAATCCGCAATGGCCCTGCACCCGGCCACGTTCGATCCGCCCTCCAGACTCGTCGATCTGGGCATCTTCCTGGTCCTGCTGCTCGACTGCGTGATGCGCTACAGCCAGGTCTTGCGGGGTGATGAAGTGCCGGACGGCTTTCTGGAATGGCTGTTCCGGTTTCGGCGCAAGAGGCGGACGCCGCCGGAGTAGTGAGTTGGGTGAAGACGAGCCAGCCCGCATTTCCTACCTGGGGCCTCGATCGCCGACTGGACGTAGCGGCGAACTGGTGTTCGCCGCGCTTCTCGGCCCTTTCAACCCCCGTCGCCTCAAACGAATGGCGGCAAACGCCAGTTTGCCGCTACGCTGACTGCCAAGAAATCCTTCCTAGCCGTCCACCGGCGGTTTCTGCTTGTGCCACGCGGTCGCCTGTTCGTAAGCGTGGGCCACCTTCAGCACGGCCGGCTCGCCGAGCGGCTTACCCAGAATCTGCAGACCAATAGGGAGCTTGGGCGACGCCGTGAAGCCGCACGGAACGCTGATGCCGCACAGGCCCGCGAGGTTGCACGGGACGGTGAAAATGTCGATGAGGTACATCTGCAACGGATCGTCCGCCTTTTCGCCAATCTTGAATGCGGCCGTGGGTGAGGTGGGCGTGACGATGGCATCGACCGTCTCGAAGGCCCTCAGAAAATCCTGCCGGATGAGGGTGCGGACTTTCTGCGCCCGTAAGTAATAGGCGTCGTAGTAACCGCTGCTCAGCACGTAGGTGCCGAGGACGATGCGCCGCTTCACCTCCGGGCCGAAGCCCGCGCCGCGCGTGCGCCCATACATCTCGATCGGGTCCGCGCCGTCCACGCGCGCGCCGTAACGCACGCCGTCGAAGCGCGCCAGGTTGGCCGAAGCTTCGGCGGTCGCGATGATGTAGTAGCTGGCGATGGCGTAGTCGCTGTGCGGGAGTGAAATCTCGACCAGCTCCGCGCCGAGTTCCTGCAACGTTTTCACCGCCGCCTCCACCGCCCGCTTCACTTCAGGATCCAGTCCGCCGACGAAATACTCCTTCGGCAGTCCGAGTTTGAGGCCGCGCAGATTCCCGTCCAGCGTGGCCGCGTAATCGGGCACGGGCTGCGGCACGCTCGTCGAATCGCGCGGGTCATGTCCGCCGATCACTCCGAGCATGAGGGCGGCGTCGCGGACGGTCTTGCCGAACGGCCCGATCTGGTCGAGCGACGAGGCGTAGGCCACCAGGCCGTAGCGCGAGACGCGGCCGTAGGTTGGCTTCAGACCCACGCACCCGCTTAAGGCCGCCGGCAGACGGATCGATCCACCGGTGTCGGAGCCGAGACTGGCAATGCACTCGTCCGCAGCCACCGCTACCGCCGAGCCGCCGGAGGAGCCGCCGGGCGCGCGGGTCAAGTCCCACGGATTGTGAGTGACGCCGAACGCGGAGTTCTCCGTGGAACTGCCCATCGCGAACTCGTCCATGTTCAGCCGGCCAAACACGACGGCGCCCGCGTCCTTCAACTTTTCAATCACCGTCGCGTCGAAGGGGGAAACGTAGTGGCCCAGAATCTTGGAGCCGCAGTTGAGGGGTTGCCCCTTGACGGCAATCACGTCCTTGACCGCGACGGGCACGCCGAGGAGCGGCTTCTGCGCGTGCGTGACGCCGGCCTGGAGCGCGGCATCTGCGGCCTCGGCTTGCGCCAGCGCGTCGGCGGCGTGGTGGCTGAGGAAGGCGTGGAGGCGGCCATCGACCCGGGCGATTTGGTCGAGGCAGGCTTGGGTGGCTTCGCGGGCGGAAACCTCGCGCCGCGCCAGCTTGGTGGTGAGTTCAGAGATCGTGAGTCGGTGGATCATGGCGTCGGCGGGCCGCTTCAGGAATTGCGCTGGTGAATGATCAGGTGGTTGTCGTCCGGATCGGCCACGATGGCGAACCGGCAGACCGGCGTGGTCGTGACCTCCATCACAAACCGGGCGCCTCGGCCCTTGAGTCGGGCGAGTTCCGCATCCAGGTCGTCCACCTCGAAGGCGATGACTCCGCCTCTCAGTCCTGGCTTGTGATCGGCGTCCATCGACGAGATGGCGAAGGTGCCATCCGCGATGTCGTACTCGATCCATTCGTCCTGGAAGCTGTGCGTCAACTTCAGGCCCAGCACGCCTTCGTAGAACTGGCGCGCGCGGGCGACATCGGTGACGGGGTAAACGGAAAAAGCGATGGAGGTGATCATAACAGGAAGGAGTTATTCGACGATTTTCGGAACCACGAACAGCCCGCCCGCCGCGGCAGGAGCGTTGCGCAGCGCGTCCTCATTGGTCAGGCCGGGCCGCAAGGCATCGGGCCGGGTCACGTTGACCAGCGGCACCGCATGGGCCATCGGCTCGACCTGGCTCACGTCGAGTTCGTTGAGCTTGTCGATGTAGGTCAGGACCTGGCCGAGCTGCGCGCTGAACTTCTGTTCCTCTTCGGGCGTCAGATGCAGGCGGGCCAGGTGCGCGACGTATTTGACATCAATGTCCGGTGCAGCCATGCGGCGACATTGTCGGGCGACCGTAGAAAAGGCAAAACGAAAAAGGGCGTTTCATCCCGTCGTCACGCAGGAATGGTCCGGTTCACCGCCGGCTTTTCAGCCCAGCCAATCTGCATGGAACTGATTTGCGGCCAATTCGACGCGCGCCGGTTTCCATGAACCTTCCGCTTGATAAAGACCGCTGGAAAACTAGAGTTCAGCCGTGCAGACATTGAACGCGCATTTTGACGGAAGGTTCATCGTGTTGGACGAACCCGCCCGGTTGAAGCCCAACGCCAAGGTGACGGTCCTCGCGCCGGACGCGAACGACGACTTGGCCGACGGCTGTGCGCGTCTGTCCGAAGCCACCTTCCAGAGAATCTGGGACAATCCGCTGGATGCCGACTATGACCGGCTGTAAACGCGGCGCGATCGTCCTGCTCCCGTTTCCGTTCTCGGATCAATCGTCCGCAAAAATCCGCCCCGCCATTGTGGTCAGCCCCGAATATCCTTCGGAGGATTTGCTCGTGGTGGCGGTGACTTCGGTGGACGACGGGCTGCGTCCGGGTGAGTTTGCCATCCAATTCTGGCGCGAGGCGGGGCTGATCCACCCTTCGTTTGCCAAGCGGGCGGTGGCTTCGGTGGCGGGTAATCTGGTCAGAAAACAACTCGGCCAGTTGCGCGAACCTGACTTGGCAAAGCTCGACGTTGCGCTCAGCTCTTGGTTTGGGCTGTAAGCCGTCACTGCGCCCGACGTTGCGCCGAAAATCCGCGCACGCCGAAGTCTTTCCCCCACGGATTGACATCCGTTAGTCCGGAACGGTCGATCAGGTCGCCGAGGCGGTTGCGCCACGCGTACAGCGCCGCCGGATCGCGGGCGTAGTCGGTCATCGTCTTCACCAGCGATGCCGGCACGGGGAGTGCGGCTTTGGCTTCGGCCAGCCATTCGTTCTCCGCCGCAGTGAGTGACGCCGACTTGACCTCGCGCTGGCGGATGATGTCTTCGAGGATCAGGGCGTAGGCGTAGTCTTCAAGCCCGTCGCGGAAATTCTCCAAACGGATCGTCGGCAGCGGCGTGCCGCCAGGGCCGACGCACGTCCACGACCCGTCGCCGTGGTAGGTCGTCCAACTGCGCGGGTCCCAGTCCGTGAACGGCCCGCTGGTGATCGGCTGGGGCGAGTTCCAGATACTGATCTGGTAGTAGAGGAAACCGTCGGGACGCTGCTTCGCCGTCATCGCACCCATGAGCAGGCGGCCCTCGATGGCGGGATACTCGATGAACATGTTGGCGTGCGGATGATGCGGCCCGCAGCAGATATACCACCAGACGTGCCGGCCCGCGGCGCGCGCCTTCGCGGCTTGGTCGGGCCTGAAGCTCGGCGTGAGCGGGCACCAGGCGTCCATCGTTTTCACCACCGTGTCCATGCCGTAGCTGTGGTCGTAGCTGGTGGTCATCAGCAACGCGTCGGGGAATTCGTGGCGCAGAGTCTGGGCGGTCTTCTCCAGTAGCGGAAACATCTCCGGCTTGCACTCATCGAAACCGTAGATGTAGGCGTGATCAAGGACGCCCAGCTTCGCGGCTTGGTCGTAGGCCGTCCGCAAACCTGCCAGCGCGTTGCTCGCGGCTGCGGCCCCGCGCGACGCGGCGTCGAAGATGCCGAGGTTAAACGCGGTCAATTGCCCGCGGTCGTGCAGCCGCTGGATGATCTCGAAGTCCGGCGGGCCGTGGCGATAGAGGCTGTCGTAGTTGATGTAGTAGTCCGCCAGTAGATCGGCCCAGGCGAGCTTGTGTTTCTTCCAAGCGTTGACGGGGTAGTCGGGGGAGTTGCGGTACTCGCCGGTGAGCGGTTGCTTCTCGTCCGCCGGGTAATCATGCGGCCCGAACGTGATCGCGACCGGCAACGGGCTGTGCGTGGGCAACGTGAACGAGCGCACGCGGACGCTCATGGGAAAGGTCAGTGGCGTGATGCCGTCCGCCGACACCGTGAGCGTGCCGCGATACGTGCCGGGAGCCTGGTCCTTCGGCGCGCGCACGCGAATCCAGAAGCTCTGCAAGTCCCCGGCGGCGATGTCCACCGGGCCAAGGAAATTCAGAATCGGGTCGGGCCACCAACCGATGTGCGATGTGCCGTTGGGCGGGCGCATCTTGGTTTCCACGTAGCCCACGACCTCGCAGTTGACCAGCCCGCGCTTGAAGACCGCCCCGCTGCTGGCCTTCAAATCGCTGACCCGCACCGTCACCCGTTTGAGCGCCGCCGCCGCGGGCAGGACCACGACTTGGAAGCTCTCCTTCTCGTTGCGCGCCAGGCTCAGCTCGACCTCGCGGGCCGGCTTGACGTCGAACAACGTGTCGCGCGGGAGGAGTTTCTCCATCGACGTGGCGAACCCGACAAGCATCTGGTCCGTCGGCTGGCCCAACTCCGCGCACGCTTTCTGAAACCGGGCGACCGCCCCCACACGCTCCGCCTTTTGCGGCAACGCGGAAAGTTCTTCAGTCAGCGCGTTGAGCGTCGCCAATGTGATCGTGGCTGAACCCAGTTCGGCGCGGACTTCCTTCAACCGCCGCTCCAGCGCCTCAAACTGGGTCGCGACGCCCGCGCCGGCCGTGGCTTCGCGCGACTTCGCCAGCGTCTTTTCCGCCGCGGCCACGTGATCGACTTTGAGCGCGACGAGCTGCCGCACGAACTTCGGCCCCGGCTCCGGCAGCGATTCGCCTTTCTTGAGCAACGTCAGGTTGTCGAGATACAGCGCCAGATCGGTCTGGGGGCGTTGGGTGAAGAAATGCAGGAGGGCGATGTCGGCGCGGTTCACCGTCTTCGGAAACGACGACAGCGGCACAACGAACCGCTGGAAGCCGCGTTCCGGCAGCTTGAAGGTGTAACTCAGCGCCTGGCGGAACGGCACCTTGCTGTCCGACACGAACAGCGCGAAATGAAATCGCTCCGCGTTTGGATTGGTGATGTCCACCACGAGCCGGTCGAAGCCGGTCCAGTCGCGCGCGGACGGCTTCAGCTCGAAGGCCGGCCATTCGGGCATCCCAGTCTTCCACGCGGGCGAGGCGAACCGGAGGGCGCATTCCCCGGCGGTGGCAAAGGTCGCGACGCGCTCCAGCTTGCTTTGGCCTTGGGAAGCCCACCTGAACTGGGCCAGGTCAGCGTCGGCTTCGAAATTGCACAGCGTCGTGGCGGCCGGGAGAGACGTCGCGAGGCTCGCGGTGGACAAAAGGCAAGAGATGAATCGGTTGTTCATACGTGGCGGTGTCGTTCGGTTCGAGTGTCTGACGAACGGAAGCGGACGGGAATTCGGTAGGAGGCGCTTCCGTCGCCGGAACGCTTGCCTTTTTCGCGCCCGCGTGGAGATTGCTGCCCGTGATGAAACAACACACTCTGCTCGCCGTTCTGTTGGCCGCGTCGGCTGCGGCCCTCTCCAACGCTCGCGCCGGTGAGGCGCCGGTCGGTTACACCGACACGCCGATGCTGCCCGGCGGCAAATGGCACGTTCACGACCCTGACCGTCCGCAACCGCGCTTGGTCAAACCGGGCGCGAAGTTCAGCGATCTGGCCCCAGCGCCGTCGGATGCCATCGTCTTGTTCGACGGGACAAACCTCGACAAGTGGAATGGCCCGAAGGGCAAGCCCACCTGGAAGATTGAAGACGGCTTCGCCGAAGTGACCCCCAAGAGCGGCAGCATCAACACCAAAGACGAGTTCGGCGATTTTCAGCTCCACCTCGAATTCGCCACGCCGGCCGAGGTCAAGGGCGACAGCCAGGAGCGCGGCAACAGCGGCGTGATCATTCATGGCCGCTACGAAGTGCAGGTGCTCGACAGTTACCAGAACCGCACCTATGCCGACGGCACCGTGGGCGGGCTTTACGGCCAGTTTCCGCCGCGCGCCAACGTCGCTCGCAAACCGGGCGAGTGGCAGACCTACGACATCATCTTCGAAGCGCCGCAGTGGGAAGAGGGCAAGCTGGTGAAGCCCGCCCAAGTCACGGTGATCCTGAACGGCGTGGTGCTGCACCACAAACAGGCCCTCCTCGGTTACGTGGTCCATCACGATCTCGCCAAATACGGCCGGCCGTACTCTGGCAAAGGCCCCATCCAGCTCCAGGACCACAACAATCCGATGCGGTTCCGTAACATCTGGATTCGTCCCTTGGGGGAGTACGACCAGCAGTAGGGCGCAACTTGGCTCTGCCTCCGTAGCGCAGACATTCCTGTCTGCCGTAGCGCAGGCTTTCCAGCCTGCGGGTTCTGCGAACTTTCCAGTCCGCAGCACGCCCTTCCCTGCCGCTCGCCGAACTGGAAAGTGCGGCGAAGCCGCTGCCAGGAGTGTCTGTGCTACCGCGTCAGGCCTCAGTAGAGTCCGGCTCTGGCGGTTCGCCAAATCCGAAATCCGAAAATCGAAACCCGAAACCAATCCGAAGCTCGAAATCTCAAATCTGAAACCTTCACGGGCCGACAGGGTTTCGAATTTCTGCCTCGGTCCCGACTTTACTGAGGCATTACGCTACCGCCAGCAACACTGAGGCATTACTCCAGGCACCACTTTCCTGCTGTGCTTTCCCCCGCGGTCCCTCTAGCCTCGCGGCCACGATGAGTGTCCGGGTGAAAATCTGCGGCATCACCAGCCGTGACGACGCCATGAGAGCGGTGGAGGCCGGCGCGGACGCGCTGGGTTTCATGTTTTACGCGCCCAGCCCGCGCGCGGTTTCCGCCCGGGTCGCGGCAGACATTGTCCGGGCGTTGCCGCCGCTCATCGCCAAGGTTGGCGTGTTCGTCAATTCCCCGGCAGACGAAGTCCGGCGGGCCATTGCGGCGTGCGGACTCGACACGCTCCAGTTCCACGGGGACGAGCCGCCCGAGTTTTGCGCCCAGTTCGCCTTGAAAGTGGTGAAGGCTTTTCGCGTCCGCGATGCCGAATCGCTCAAGCCCCTGGCCTCCTTCGAGACGGCGGCGTGGCTGCTCGACAGCTTTGTGGCCGGACAGCGGGGCGGCTCCGGCGCGAAGTTCAACTGGGACTTGGCCCTCGAAGCGAAGAAGCTGGGGCGGCCCATCGTGCTGGCCGGCGGGCTGACGCCGGAGAACGTCGCCGACGCTGTGCGTCACGTGCAACCGTTCGGTGTCGATGTCTCCAGCGGCGTGGAAAGCGCGCCTGGCCGGAAGGACGCCGCCCGGATGCGCGCCTTCATCGCCGCGGCCAAAGGCCAGCGCGGCAGCCCCTAGCCCCGCCGTCGCATGTTGGAGTCGCTTCGGCAAGAATCGGAGAAGTTGGCCCGCTCCTGGATGCGTCACGATCAGGAGGCGCTCCGGGACTACCTCATCGCCGACGTCGAAGATCCGCGGCTCAACGTGTCCAGCCTCATCAGCCGGCAGTTCCTCATCACCGCGCTGGGCGGCGGGCGCTTCCAGGAGTTGATGGACCACGAATTGCGCTTCGCCGTGGCCATGAACTGGCTGCTTGGCCTGACGAAAAGGGCTTCGGGCGCGGAGGAGTTCCAGGCCGTCCGGCACGGCTTCCAACGCGGAGCGGACGACGCGGAAGGGATCGAAATCCCGCGCTACCTGCTGAAGATTTTCTCTGCGCTCCCTGCCAGCCTTCCGTCACTTGCGCCGGACAGCGCGCCGACAAGCGAACCGGTGCCCGTCGTGCCGAACTACCTCTTGGAGGTCCTGGCCCAGACTCGTTGGCAGGACGGCAAAGCGCAGTTCCCCGCCGGCGCGCTCGATACGTTCCAGCGCCTCTGGCGCGCAATCCTCTCGCACGAGCCGCGACCGCAACCCGCGCCCCGCGTCCTGGAAGCCGCGTGTGGCTCCGCCAACGACTATCGCTTTCTGGAGACCTTCGGCCTCGCCCGGCTCATTGACTACACCGGCTTCGACCTGTGCGAGAAGAACGTGCTCAACGCGCGGGCGTTGTTCCCGATGGCGCGGTTCGAGGTGGGCAACGTTTTCGCCATCGCCGCGCCGGACAAGTCGTTCGACTACGTCTTTGCTCACGATCTGTTCGAGCATCTGTCGTTGGAAGGACTGGACGCCGCGGTGGGGGAACTCTGCCGCGTCGCGCGCCGCGGACTCTGCCTCGGCTTCTTCAACCTGGACGAAAGGGCCGATCACCTGGTGCGCCCGGTGGAGGAGTACCACTGGAACACCCTCAGCGTGGACCGGCTGAGGGAAGCGTTCGAACAGCGCGGCTTCAGCGTGCAAGTCGTCCACGTCGGCAGCTTCCTGCGCTGGGCCACCGGCTGCGACCGGACCCACAACGAAAACGCCTACAGCTTCCTGCTCCGGGCTTGATCTGGCCAAGACGCTCTGAACCGATGCCTCCCAGCACACCGAACCATGAAACCACTCCGCTCGAATCCGACTTTCCTGTGTCTGGCGCTGTGCGGGCTGCTGAACAGCCTGCCCGCTCCCGCCGCCACGCGGTATGTCTGGCAAGCCAGCCCCGCCTCCACACCGCCCTTCACCGACTGGGCCACGGCGGCGACGAACATTCAGGACGCCGTCGATACCGCGGAGGCGGGCGACGAAATCGTGGTGACCAACGGCGTCTATGCCACCGGCGGTCGGGCGGTGTATGGCGCCATGACCAATCGTGTGGCCGTGAACAAGCCAGTGGTCGTACGGAGCGTGAACGGGCCGCAGTTCACGGTCATCGAGGGCCGGCGAGTGCCGGAAACCACCAACGGCGACGGGGCGATCCGATGCGTGTATTTGGCCAACGGCGCGATGCTGAGCGGCTTCACTCTGACCAACGGGGCCACACGGAGTTGGGGTTCCGAAGCGGAGTACAACGGCGGCGGAGTGTGGTGTGAGTCGGTCAGCGCGGTGGTCACCAACTGCGCGCTGATCGGCAATTCTGCCCGATCAGGCGGCGGGGCTGCCTACGGCACGCTGAAGAATTGTTCTCTCATCGGCAACTCCGCCTACGACGGCGGTGGGACGTACTCAAGCACGTTGAACAACTGCATGATCACGGGCAACTGGGCCACGGAATCCGGCGGCGGCGCTTCGGCCAGCGTGCTGAACAACTGCTCCCTCGCCGACAACTCGGCGTATTCCAACGGCGGCGGGACGGATCGATGCATGCTGACCAACTGCACGCTGATCGGCAACTCGGCTTCGTTGGGCGGCGGCGATTCCGGCGGCACGTTGCTCAATTGCATCCTCTATTACAACACGACTCGCACCGGTTCCGGCTGCAACTACTCCTCGAGCACGCTCAACTACTGCTGCACCACGCCCTTGCCCACCAACGGAGTGGGCAACCTGATTTCTGAACCGCAACTGGCCAGCGTCTCGCATCTGAGTGCCGTTTCCCCTTGCCGCGGGACAGGCTCTTTCGTCTCTCCCGGAGGCAAGGACATTGACGGCGAGGCTTGGGCCAATCCTCCGTCCATCGGCTGCGACGAAGTCCGGGCTGGAGCGGTCACTGGCCCGTTGAGCGTGGGCTTGGCCGTGGGCTGGACGAAGGTGGCAGTGGGTGGCGCGCTGAACTTCCGTGCCTTGATTGACGGACGCCTCACCGCAAGCGCATGGGACTTCGGAGACGGAACGGTGATGAACAACCGTCCCTACGCCAGCCACGCTTGGAGCGCGCCCGGAGCTTACACGGTGGTGTTGCGGGCCTGGAATGAAAGCAACCCCGGCAGTGTGAGCGCCACCGTGACGGTCCAGGCAGTCGAAACTCCGGTGCATTACGTGACGGCGGCCAGCGCGTCGCCAGTGTGGCCGTATCTCTCTTGGGCCACCGCGGCCACGAACATCCAGGACGCCGTGGACGCGGCCACGGTTCCGGGTGCGCTGGTGCTGGTGAGCAACGGAGTCTATGCCAGCGGCGGGCGGGCCGTCGATCCGACCATGACCAACCGGGTGACCGTGGACAAACCGATCACGGTGCGGAGCGTGAACGGGCCGCAGGTCACGGCCATCCAAGGCTGGCAGCCGCCGCCATCCTACTACCGATACGGGGCCATCCGGTGCGTGTCCTTGACCAACAACGCCGTGTTGTGCGGCTTCACCTTGACCAACGGGGCCACGTCCGGGGACTCGTGGTATCGCGACAGGACTTCCGATGGCGGCGGCGTGTGGGGCGAATCCGTCAGCGCGGTGGTGAGCAACTGCCTCATTACGGGCAACTCGGCGGCCTGCGGCGCCGGCGCCTACCGCGTCACCCTCCACGACTGCACGATCAGCGGGAACTCGGGCTTCTCTGTCGGCGGCGGAGTGCGTTCCGGTGTGTTGAGCAACTGCGTGGTCACGGGCAACTCGGCCCGAATGAGCGGCGGCGGAGCATACTCTTCCACGCTGGAACGCTGTACGCTTACCGCCAACGTGGCCGAGGGATCCGGTGGCGGAGTGCGTCTAGGCTCGCTGAATCGCTGCACGCTTCGGGACAATTCCGCTCCCTACGGCGGCGGAGCTTACCAAAGCACACTCCACAACAGCGCGATCAGTGGCAACCTGGCCACCTACTCCGGCGGTGGCGTGTCCGATTGCACGCTCAGCAATTGCACGGTCGTTGGAAACGCCTCGGTGTCTTCTGAAGGCGGGGCCGCTGGCGGCACGTTGAACAACTGCATTCTCTACGACAACACGGCTAGTTCCAGAGCCAACTACGACCGTTGGAGCACTCTGAACTACTGCTGCACCACGCCGCGACCCACCAATGGCGTGGGCAACCTGAGCTTGGAGCCGCAACTGGCCAGCGCCTCGCATCTGAGCGCGGCGTCGCCGTGCCGCGGGGCGGGTTCTTCAGCCTACGCCGAGGGAACGGACATCGACGGCGAGGCCTGGGCCAACCCCCCGTCCATCGGCTGCGATGAATACCGGGCCGGGGCGATCACCGGACTGTTGAGTGTCAATCTGAGCACCCCTTGGACGAACGTGGCGACAGGCTACGCGCTGAATTTCCAGGCGTTGATCGAGGGGCGCGTCAGCCGGAGCGCCTGGGACTTTGGGGACGGAGTGGCTGCGACCAATCGGCCTTTCATCAGCCACGCCTGGAATGCGCCAGGAATCTACCCCGTTGTTTTGCGGGCTTGGAACGAGAGCTATCCGGACGGCGTGAGCGCCACCGTGACCGTGCGGGTGGTGGCGGCCCCGGTGCGATATGTGGCGGCGGGGAACGTTTCACCGGCCTGGCCTCATGACTCGTGGGCCACGGCGGCCACAAACATCCAGGACGCCGTGGACGCCGCACCCATTCAGGCGTTGGTGCTGGTGAGCAATGGGGTCTATGCCACCGGCGGGCGGCTGGTCCACGGCGCCGTGACCAATCGCGTGGTGCTGGACAAGCCGGTGCTGGTGCGAAGCGTGAACGGGCCGGAGTTCACCGTGATCCAGGGCCGCCAAGTGCCCGGCACCATCAACGGAGACAGTGCGATCCGGTGCGCTTATCTCACCAACGGTGCCGCACTGAGCGGCTTCACTTTGACGGACGGAGCCACCCGGAGCGTTGGGGATTATGAGAAGGAGCAAAGCGGCGGGGGAGTCTGGTGTGACGGACCCAGTGCGGTCGTGAGCAATTGCACGTTCCGTGGCAACGCGGCCTACGGGACAGGCGCGGGCGCTTATGGCGGCACATTGGAGTCCTGCCTCCTTCGCAGCAACTCGGCCGGGGAGGTGGGCGGCGGGACATACGCCAGCACTCTGAACGACTGCACTTTGAGCGACAACTTGGCTGGCCATTCCGGCGGCGGAGCGGCTCGTGGCACCCTGAACCACTGCTCGCTCGTCAGCAACTCGGCCTATTACGATGGAGGCGGAGCGTATTACGCAACGCTGAGTAACTGCATCGTGGCTGGCAACTGGGCCTCCGGTGGCGGCGGGGCGTATCAGAGCACGCTCAACAACTGCAAACTCACGGGCAACCGGGCCAATGAGTGCGGCGGCGGAGCCTTTTACGGAACGCTGAACAACTGCGTCCTCACCGGCAACTCGGCTGATGACTACGGCGGCGGAGCGTACCAGAGTGTGCTCAACAACTGCACGCTCCTCGTCAACTCGGCCCAGTCCAATGGCGGCGGGGCCTACGGAGGCACGCTCAACAATTGCATCCTCTACCACAACACGGCCGATTCCGGGACCAACTACCACGCCAGCTCCCTCAACTACTGCTGCACCACGCCGTTGCCCACCAACGGAGTGGGCAACCTGGTTGCTGAACCGCAACTGGTCGGCCTCTTGCACCTGAGCGCGACTTCTCCCTGCCGCGGGGCCGGTTCCAGTGACTATGCCGGGGGAACTGACATCGATGGCGAGGCCTGGGCCAGTCCGCCGTCCATCGGCTGCGATGAATACTGGGCCGGAGCGGTCACGGGGCCATTGACCGTCAGCATCGCGGCAACCTGGACAAACGTGCCACCGAACTTCACGGTGGACTTCCAGGCCTTGATCGAGGGCCGCGTCAGTGCGAGCGCCTGGGACTTTGGCGCCGGGGTGGTGGTGAGCAATCGTCCCTTCGCCAGCCACGTCTGGAGTGAGCCGGGAACCTACATCGTGACGTTGCGGGCGTGGAACAAGAGTAGTCCGGACGGCGTGGAGGCGGTCGTGACAATGACGGTGGGGCCTTCGCCGACGTATTACGTGGCCGCAGGAAACACCAACGCGGCCTGGCCGTACGCCTCCTGGGCCACGGCGGCAGCGAACATTCAAGACGCGGTGGACGCGGCGGCGGCGCCGGGGTCGCTCGTGCTGGTGAGCAACGGGGTGTACGCCACTGGCGGGCGGGCCCTGCGCGGACTCCTGACCAACCGCGTGGCCGTGGACAAAGCGGTGATCGTACGGAGCGTGAACGGGCCGCAGCACACGGTCATTGAGGGCCGGCAAGTGCCGGGCATCACCAACGGCGACGGGGCCATCCGGTGCGTGTATCTCACCAACGGCGCGGTGTTGAGCGGCTTCACCCTGACCAACGGCGCCACTCGCCGATGGGGCTCCGGGTTCGAGTACGACGGTGGCGGGGTGTGGTGCGAATCTCTCAGGGCCGTCGTCACCAACTGCATACTCGTTGGGAACTCGGCAAGCTATCGTGGCGGCGGAGCCTACTCGGGCACCCTCTACAACTCCGCACTCGCGGGCAATTCAGCCTACTACTACGGCGGTGGAGCGTCTGAGAGCACCCTGAGTCATTGCACACTCACGCGCAATCGGGCCAGCTTCGCCGGGGGCGGAGCGTATTCGAGCACGCTGAACCACTGCACCCTCCATGACAATTCCGCCGCGTCCGGCGGCGGCGTGGCTTCCGGCTCGCTGACCAATTGCGCTCTGTTTGGCAATGCCGCCGGCAGCGGCGGCGGCGTGTTCGGCGGCACCCTCAACCACTGCACGCTCACCGGCAACTCGGCTTCTCAAAGGGGCGGCGGGGCGTATAACGCCACGCTGAACAACTGCGTTCTCTACGACAACACGGCTGGGGTTGGCGCGTGGGCCAACTACTGCTCCGGCACGCTCAACTCCTGTTGCACCACGCCGCGGCCGGACGCCGGAGTGGGCAACATCACTTCGGAGCCGCAACTGGCCAGCCCCTCCCACCTGAGCGCCACTTCCCCTTGCCGCCGCGCGGGTTCTCAGGCCGACGCCACGGGCACGGATATTGACGGCGAGGTTTGGGGCAGTCCGCCTTCCATCGGCTGCGATGAATACTGGGCCGGGGCGGTCACCGGTCCATTGAGCGTAAGCCTCACCGTTAGTTCGACGAACGTGTCCGTGGGTTTCGCGGTGAACGTCTGCGCCCTCATTGAAGGCCGAGCCAGCGCGAGCGCGTGGGACTTCGGAGACGGCGTCATCGTGAGCAATCGCCCCTACGCCAGCCAAGCCTGGACCGCCGTGGGCACCTACGCCGTCGTTTTGCGTGTCTGGAATGAAAGCAACCCTGGCGGCGTCAGTGCCACAGCGAGGGTCCAAGTGATCGAGGCGCCGGTGCATTACGTGACGCCAGCGAGCGCCTCGCCGACGTGGCCGTATCTTTCGTGGGCCACGGCGGCCACGAACATCCAGGACGCCGTGGACGCCGCGACCGTTCCGGGATCGCTGGTGCTGGTCAGCAACGGCGTCTATGCGACCGGTGGCCGACGCACTTACGACTATACCACCAACCGGCTGACGGTGGATAAACCTGTCGTCGTGCGCAGTGTCAATGGGCCGGAGGTCACCGTCATCGAGGGCTGGCAGGTGCCAGGCAGGACCAACGGCGACGAAGCTATCCGCTGCGTGTATTTGGCCAACGGTGCCGTGCTGAGCGGCTTCACGTTGACCCAAGGAGCCACCACGTGGGAAGAGGAAGGCGGCGGCGTGTGGTGTGAATCGACGAACGCGCTTGTGACCCATTGCATGCTCTTCGGCAACTCCGCCTCCGGTCAGGGGGGCGGAGCGTTTCACGGCACGTTAGACCACTGCGTCCTCGTGGCCAATTCAGCCCGGCAAGACGGCGGCGGAGCGTATGAGTGCGTCGTGAACTCGTGCGTGCTCGGCAGCAACTGGGCCTGGAATAATGGTGGCGGGGCCTACGAGGCCACACTGAATCATTGCACCCTCAACGGGAATTCGGCCAACTGTGGCGGCGGAACGTACCGGGGCACTCTGAACAATTGCACCCTCAGCAGCAACTCGTCCGGCTACGAAGGCGGCGGAGCGTACCTCGCCCTCCTCAACCGCTGCACGCTCACCAACAACTCGACTCGCTACAGCGGCGGCGGGGCCGCCTGGAGCACGCTGAACAATTGCGTGCTCACCGGCAACTCGGCCTCTTCGGGCGGCGGAGCGCAGGATTCCACGCTGAACAACTGCGCTCTCCGCGGCAACACGGCCGGTGTCGGTGGTGGAACGGTCGGGGGCGCGCTCGACCACTGCACGCTGGTGGCCAACTCGGCCTCCAATTCTGTCGGTGGGGCCTATGGCGGCAAGTTGACGAACTGCATCCTCTTCTACAACACGACACCTCTTGCCTCTCAAGCCAACTACCAGGCGTGGGAAATCCACCACTGTTGCACCACGCCGCTGCCCGACTCCGGAGAAGGCAACGTCGCCTTGGAGCCACAGTTGGCCAGCGCTTTCCACCTCAGCGCGAGTTCCCCCTGCCGCGGAGCCGGCTTGCCGACGCTCGCCCCGGGGACAGACATCGACGACGAGGCCTGGAGCAATCCTCCGTCCATCGGCTGCGACGAATACTGGGCCGGAGCGATCGTCGGACCGTTGAGCGTGGACCTGCTGGCGACCGCGACCGTTGTGGCGCCGGGCAGCGCGGTGGATTTCCAGGCGCTGATCGATGGGCAGGCCAGCGCGAGCGCGTGGGACTTCGGAGACGGCGAGATTGTCAGCAATCGTCCCTGGACCAGCCACGCCTGGACCGCGCCCGGCATCTTCGCGGTGGTCTTGCGTGCGTGGAACGAGAGCAACCCCGGCGGCGTGAGCGCCACGGTGCTGGTTCAAGTTGTGGAAGCTCCGGTCCATTACGTCGCGGCAGACAGTGCGTCGCCAACGCGACCGTATGCTTCGTGGGCCACCGCGGCCAGCATCATCCAGGACGCGGTGGATGCGGCAACGGTCCCGGGGGCGCTGGTGTTGGTGAGCAACGGCGTTTATGCCCTGGGCGGGCGGGTCATGCACGGGAGTCTGATCAATCGGGTCGCGGTGAACAAGCCCGTGGTGGTGCGGAGCGTGCACGGGCCGAGGTTTACGGTCATCCAGGGCCGGTGGGTGCCGGGCGCGACCAATGGCGACGGGGCCGTTCGATGTGTGTACCTGGCTCCGGGCGCCATGTTGAGCGGCTTCACCTTGACCAACGGAGCCACCCGCACATTGGGGGATTACTTCCGCGAACAAAGTGGCGGCGGAGTCTGGTGTGAATCGACCAGTTCAATCGTCAGCCACTGTGTGCTCACGGGCAACTCGGCGCGCGAGTACGGCGGCGGATCGCTTGGCGGCTCGCTGAACAACTGCGCGTTCACCGGCAACGCGGCGGAGTATGGCGGCGGAGCCTACGCGGCGAATCTTGACAACTGCACGCTGGTCGGCAACTCGGCTTCACACTACGGCGGCGGGACTGGGAGTGGCACGCTGAACAACTGCATCCTCTACGACAACATGGCTGGCCAGGGTTGGGGACAGGGCTATTTCGTCAACCACGACAATGACACCCTCAACCACTGTTGCACGACGCCGTTGCCCCCAGGTTCCGGCAACATCACGAATGTCCCCCGGTTCATGGACGCCACCCACGGCGACTTCCGGCTGCAAGCCAACTCTCCCTGCATCAACGCCGGCAACAACGCCTGCGTGTCCTCCGACACCGACTTGGATGGGCATCCACGCATCGTCGCCGGCACGGTGGACATGGGCGTGTACGAGTTCCCCTCGCCCGCCTCGCCCATTTCCTTCGCCTGGCTCCAGCAGTTCTCCCTGGCCACCGACGGGACCGCGGACTACTCCGACCCGGACGGGGACGGCTTCAGCACGTTTCTGGAATGGCTTTGCCGCACCGGTCCCACTGACCCGCAATCCGTCCTGCGCCTCTTGAGCGCCATTCCCAACAGCAACGGCGGCGTGACGGTGGGCTGGGCCAGCGTGACGAATCGGACGTATTTCCTGGAGCGAAGCACGAATCTGACGTCGTCGCCGCTCTTCCAGCCGTTGGCCACGAACCTTCCCGGCTGGCCTGGCTCGACCACGTTCACCGACACCAACGCTGTCCTGCCGCAGCGATTCTACCGCGTGGGCGTGCAAGCGCCATGAGGCTGAAATCCGATTCTGAAGCGACGATTTCAAAATCCCGGTGGGGCGAGCTTACTCGCGAGCCGAATGCCGTGTGTTTCCCCGGCTCGCGAGTACGCTCGCCCCACCCACCAGGAGGTTTTGAATGAGCCTCTGAAGCGGCGATTCCAAAACCCGTAGCAGCCGAGGTAACGAGGCTCTGTTCAATTGCAGATTGCAGATTGCAGATTGGAGTTGGAGCCTCCTCACGTTGGCTGCTACGTCTGCAATCGGCTCACGGCGAGTCGGCGTACATGGCCCGCCTGGCCTTCTCGAACGTCGCGCCCGGCGGCGGGAGTTTCCGGATCGCTTCGTCGTAGTTGACGATGTAATGCCACCAGTTGTTGTAGAAACCGTCGGTCACGCCCGGACTGCGCGGCAGGTGCTTCATCCACCAGAGATGATGGCCGGTGATGCCCTTCCAGCCGCCGCTGGCCGCGTTGAGGAGTTTCTTCTGGCGCGGGAGGCTGGGGTAGGTCAGCCAGTCGTCGGCGTAGGTCCAGACGGAGTTCGTGTTGCTCCAATCGTAGTCGCTCCGGGAATTGGGCGCGTAGTGGACGCTGCCGACCTCCGACTCGCCGGGGAAATCTTTGTCCACGCGCGTGAAGCGGTTCCAGGCGTTGCTGTGGCGTTTCGGGTCCCACACACCTTGGCCCACGGTGAGGGCGAGGACGCTCTCAATGCGGTGGCAGTAGCTCTCCAGCATTTCGCCTTCGCCCCGCTCGTAATTCCAGCCCATGATCCAGACTGTCCGGCCCACGTCCGGGATGTCGTAGGGGCGGTAGAACCAGGGATTGTCCGTCGGATAGGGCACCTTGTCGCCCGGCGTCTTCCAGTGCAACTCGTCCCACTGCATGTAGGGCGCGCCCCAGAGCCAGATTTCACGGAGGTCCAGCGCCTTGATCTTGGCCGCCAGATTGAACTTCTGGAAGAGCCACTTGAAACTGGTCATGCCCTTGTCGGCTTTCTTGCGGTCCTTCTCCCACATCTCCAGGAAGGCTTCCTCGGTGTAGGTGAATCCGTTGCGAAAGGTGGTGAAGCCGTCGTGCTCGATCTTTTCCACCACGCGGTAATCCACATAGCCGCCGCTGCACGTCCGCGCGTCCTCGATCATCTTCTCGGTGAGTTGCCACGGGTCCGACCATTTCAGGTACTGGTGCAGCTTCAGATTCTGCCGCGTCTTCAGGACGGGATCGAAGTTGATGACGAGGACGTTGACCGTCTGGGTGCCGATGCCAGCGTGGCTGCCCGTCTCGCTGGCGAAGAGCGGCGACGGGAAACCGAGCAAACAAAGGACAGCCAGCAACGCCAGACTGAAAGAGAGTCGCCCAGCGGGAAACAACGGAAACCGACGCCCGATCCGACCGGAGGAAGAATGGATTGACGGCATGTTCATGGAACCAAAATGGCGTTCCTCGTGATCGTGTCCAGCGCAGAATTCCGATGGAAGCGGAGCCTCAGGACTGCATCAAGCTCCCGCCCGGCGCACCAGGTAGCGCAGGTTTTCAACCTGCCGTATCGCCGACTTGCAGTCGGCAAGGCCGTGAAACTTCCAGCCGGCTGGCCTCTTCCAACGCTCGCCGGTTGGAAAACCGGCGCTACGGCAGACTGGAAAGTCTGCGCTACGAGTGCTCCCGAACCGAGCTTGAGGCAGCCCTGGCGGAGCCTCAGGACTCCTGAGCCTACGCTTTGGAGTTGAGGCCGCGCGGAGTACTGTTGATCCCCAATCGCCGGGTCTGGGGACCCGGCCTACAGCTCTCGCGCAAGCCTGTAGGCCCGGTGCCCTCACCGGGCGGGCATGCAGACGCGCTCTCAGGCGGCGGTCGCCAGTTCCCGCTCGGTGCGCAGGCGCAGTTGGCCGCAGGCGGCGTCGATGTCATGACCCTTTTCGCGGCGCAGCGTAGCTTTGGTGCCGAGGCGGGTCAGTTCGGCCAGGAAGGCCTCCTGGGCTTCGTCGCTCGGACGCTGCCAGGCCAGGCCTTCGACGTGGTTGTAGGGGATGAGGTTGATCTTGGCGTTGAGGCGCTCGGACAACTCCGCCAACGGACGGGCGTGGTCCGTGTGGTCGTTCACGCCGGCGATGAGGATGTATTCGAAGGTGATCATGCGCCCCTTGTGGGCCTGGTAGTATTCGCACGCGGCCACCAGTTCGGCCAGCGGGTACTTGCGGTTCACGGGCATGAGGCGGTTGCGGATTTCATCCGTGGCGCCGTGCAGCGAAACCGCCAGACGGAGTTGCATCGGCTCGTCGGCGAGCTTGCGAATTTCCGGGGCCAGACCGCTGGTGGAGACGGTGATCTTGCGGGCGCCGATGTGGCCTCCCCAGGGGGCGTTGAGGATCTGGAGCGCCTTGAGCAAGTTCTCGTAATTGGCCAGCGGCTCCCCCATGCCCATGACGACGACATTGTTGATCAACCGCGGAGCGACCGGCACGGGAGGGCGGACCTCGACCTTGGGGCCGGGATTCGGAGTCGGAGCCGGGGCCAAGATGGCAGCCGGCGGCATGGCTTTGATGCGGGCCTTGTTGGTTTCCTCGCCGTGCCATCGTTCCACAGCCAGGACCTGCTCCACGATTTCATCCGGAGTCAGGTTGCGTTTCCAGCCGTCGAGTCCGCTGGCGCAGAATCCGCAACCGTAGGCGCAGCCGACCTGCGTGGAAATGCACAGCGTGTGCCGGTCGCTCGCGTCGCCGTAGAGCGCGGGGTTGGCCGGAATGAGCACGCTCTCGATGAAGGCATGGTCCCGCAGGCGCCAGAGGAACTTCCGCGTCGCGTCATCGGAGCCTTGCAGGGCGGCCAGTTCCAGCGTGTGGAGCATGAAGCTTTCGGCCAGGCGCTGGCGCAACTTCTTGGGAAGATTCGACATGGCGTCCCACGTCCGCACCCGGTTCGCGTACAGCCAGTTCAACAACTGATCGAGGCGATAATGCGGCTCGCGCCACTCCACAAGTCGGGCGGACAGCTCATCGCGGGTCAGCGATTTGATGTCGATGTTCACGTCAGAAGTCATCGGTCAATTTCACAGAAGTCATTAGCGTTTTGGCGGCCCGAACATGGCGGCGGCAGGAGTCTCGCTCGCCCGTCGGGCGGCGGCAAGACCGGAGACGCGCGCGCGGTTTCCACTTCTGTTTGACCGCTTGGGAGGCTTTCCCTACAGTCGCGCGCCAATTATGAAAGTGATGATCTGTGACCCGGTGTCTGCGAAAGGCATCGCCCTCTTGAAGCAGCGCCCTGAGTTCCAGGTGGTCGTCCTGGACAAGCGCCTGACCGAAGCGGAATTGATCCCGCTCGTCGCCGACGTGGTGGCCATCGTGGTCCGATCCGAGACGAAGATCACCCGCCAGCTCATGGAAGCCGCGCCCAAGTTGCGCGTCGTGGGCCGGGCTGGCGTCGGTGTGGACAACGTCGATGTCGAAGCCGCCACCCAGCGGGGCGTCGTGGTCATGAACACGCCCGGCGGCAACACAATTTCGACGGCGGAACTGAGCTTCTCCATGCTCATGGGCCTGGCGCGCAAAGTCCCGCAAGCCCACGCTTCCATGTTGCAGGGCAAGTGGGACCGCAAACAGTTTTCCGGCCTGGAGATCGCGGGCAAAACCCTCGGCATCCTCGGCATGGGCCGCATCGGCACCGAAGTGGCCAAGCGCGCCCTGGCCTTCGGGATGCGCGTGCTGGCTTACGATCCGTACCTCACGGAAGTCCGGGCCAAAGCCATCGGCGCGGAGGTGGTCCTGGAACTGGACGAGATTTATCGTCAGGCCGACTTCATCACCGTCCACATGCCGGTGACGACGGAGACGCGGCAGATGCTCAACGCCGCGGCCTTCGCCAAGATGAAGCCCGGCGTCCGTCTCGTAAACTGCGCCCGGGGCGAGATCATCAACGAGGCCGATCTTCTGGCGGCGCTCGAATCCGGCAAAGTCGCCGGGGCCGCGCTGGACGTCTTCAGCACCGAACCGCTGCCCGCCGAGCATCCGTTCCGCCGGCACCCTGGGATCATTCTCACGCCGCATCTGGGCGCCAGCACATCCGAGGCGCAGGAGAAATGTGGCATCGAAGTCGCCGAGATCGTCACCGCCTACCTCCTGACCGGCGAAGTGCGCAATGCGGTGAACCTGCCGTATCTCGACGCCAAAACCTACGAGCAGGTGAAGCCGTATTTGGCGTTGGGCGAGAAGATGGGCCTGCTGCTCAGCCAGCTTACCGCCGGCAACGGCGACCGCATCTACATCAGTTACGGCGGCAAGGCCCGCGAGTTGCCGAACGTCGATCCCGTCACGCGCGCCGTCCTGCGCGGCTTCCTGGCGAGCAGTTCGCTCAAAGACGTGAACAACGTCAACGTCCGCGCCGTGGCGGCGGGCCTGGGCCTCACCGTCGAGGAGAAGAAGTCCGACGAGCCGGTCACGTTCAACGAGTGGTTGCACGTGCAGATCTTCAGCGGGAACCAGAAGCTCGTTTCGGCCGGCGGCACGTTCTTCGGCTCGCCGAACAACCCGCGCATCGTGCGGCTCTTCAGCACGCCGGTGGAGATTCCCATCACCGGCACGCTCCTGCTCCTCAACAACAAGGACCGGCCCGGCATCGTGGGCCACCTCGGCACCCTCATGGCCCGGCACGGCGTCAACATCGCCAGCATGAGCCTGAGCCGCGACCAGGCGGGCGGGCAGGCGCTCACGGTGTTGAACCTCGACAGCGTCCCGCCGCCGGCGGTGCTGGAGGAACTTGAAAAAGATGCCTGCATCAGCAACGTCCACGTCGTCCAACTCTGATTCATTTTATGCACCGCCCTCTTCTCGCCGCCCTCGGGGCTGCCGTCCTTTTGTCCGTCCCGCCCGTCCCCGGCGGGGCGGCGTCGTCCGCCAACCTGTTCAATGACGTGGTCGTCGCCCGCGGCAAGGGTCTGGAGGTGCGGCGGGGGCAGTTGGACGATGCCTTCATCACCTTCAAGGCCAACCTCGCGGCCCGCGGGCAAGGCATCGCGGAAGACAAACGGTTGCAGGCGGAAGCCCAGTTGCTGGACCGGCTGATCGTGTCGCAAATCCTCGTCACCAAAGCCACCGCCGCCGACAAGGCCAAGGCCCGGGAGAAGGTGGACAAAGTCGTCGCCGACATCCGCCAGAATAGCGGCTCCGACGAAGGCTTCCTGCGCCAGCTCCGCTCGCTGGGCATGACGGCCCAGCAGTTCACCAACCGCGCGCTCGAACAAGGCATTGCCGAGGAGATTCTGGGCCGCGAGATTCGGACCAAGATCAGCATCCCGCCGGAGCGCATCAAGGAATTCTACGAAACCAACGACGCCGCCTTCCGCGTCCCGGAATTGGCGCGCGCCAGCCACATCCTCATCCTCACCCGCGACCCCAACACGCGGATGGACCTCTCCGAGGACCAGAAGAAAGCCAAGCGCGAGAAGGCCGAAAAAGTCCTGGCTCGCGCCAAGAAGGGCGAGGACTTCGCCAAGCTGGCGGAAGAGACCTCCGAAGACCCCGCCGTAAAGCAGAACAAAGGCGAACTTCAATTCGTCCGCTCCAAGGATCCCGCCCGCGGTCTCGTCTCAGAACTGGAAACCGCCGCCTTCGCGCTACGACCCGGCGAAGTGGGCAACTTGCTCGTCACCGAATACGGCTTCCATGTCCTCAAGCTCCACGAACTCACGCCGGAGAAGAAAAAGCCGCTCACGGAAGTGTCGGACAAAATCCGTGAGTTCCTCCTGGACCGGGAGACGGAGAAGCAACTGCCGGACTACTTCGAGAAGCTGAAGAAGGAGAACAACGTGGAGATTCTGGACTCGAGGCTGGCGGAGGCGCTCGCCCAAAGCCGGAAAGAAGCGGCCAAGCCGTAAGACGGCGGTAAAAGTCATCCGCCAAGACGGAACTTCAGAATCTCTCTTGGCAGGGACGCCGCGGTCTGAGGCTTCTCGGTCTGAAACCTCTCCCGCCCGCTCACGGCTCGTTCAGATGCGGCAGGTGATCGTTGTTCCAACGCACTCGAGCTTCCGGTTTGGCGGCGACGAGCCGCTGGTTTTCCACGGCTTCGACGTGGCCGTCACAGAAGGCGATGTTGGATCCCCCGTTGTGCCGCGGCGGCGTGTCTCGCTGGCCATCCTTGATCGTGATCAGGTAGCTCGTGACCCCGAAAACCATCAGCATGGAGTCGCCGATGGCGATCATGTCGCTGGGAACCATCACCCGGTCCACGCCGATTGGCTCCAGCGCGTTGGGTCCCGCATCATAGGGTCGATCGCCCCCCAGCCCCAGCACGTCCTTCGAGGTGCCATAGACATACTCCTTGGAGCGGGTGCCAAAGCCGTTATAGCCGTAGCTTCCGCCGCGATAGCCAATGAAGTTCTGCGACCACATGAAGCCCTTCTCGCCCCGATAGGCGGCGCAGTCCATCAGCTTTTCGGCATTGCCGTAGTAGCGTTCGAGGGCGTTGTACCAAAGCATTCCGCGCTGGAAGTCCGCCGCGTAGGGATAGACTTGGTGCTCGTCCGCGTAGAGCGTCAGCGCGATGCCTAACTGCCGGAGGTTGCTCTTGCACGCCGCGGACTTGGCCACCACCTTCGCCCGAGCCAAGCCCGGCAGCAGCAGCGCCGCGAGGACCGCAATGATTGCGATGACCACCAGCAGTTCAATGAGGGTAAACGCTCCGTCCCGCCCTCCACGGCGTTCCCTGATTCCAAGTTGATTGTTCGCAAAACCCATATCTGAAATTAACCGCGACAAAGTGCTGCGGCTCCGTGCAATTGTCAAATGCGCGGTCGCCGCGATTTGGTTTGGCGAGGCAGCGCGTCAAAGCATCGGCGTTCCCGGCCCGGGGTTTAGCCCGAATTCGGCACGAGTTATTCACAGCCGGCGGGAAAGAAGCGAGCCGCGCGGAGGCAGTAGAGACGTCGAACCGCTGAAGCAGAATCGGATGGTCTCGAGGCGATTTCAAAACCCCGTAGCAGCCGACGTGAGGAGGCTCAAACTCCAAGGGAAACAGAGCCTCCTCACGTCGGCTGATATGGTTTTGAAAGAAGCTCTCTCGAACCAAAGAATCCCATTCCTCCCTGCATCCGATGGGAAGCCGGTTTCCATCCGATGCAGGGAGGAATCGGATGTCATTGAGCCAAGGCTGGAGCCGCTTCAACGGTTCGACGCTTCCTCGCTTCAACGCGCCATCTCCAAGACCGATCCGATTCTTAATCCCAACCGATCCGCCGCGCTGCCACCGTTGACGGCCACTTCCAAGAGGCCTGCGGAACCCGGCAGTGCCACGGGGCGGCCAGCGGGCACCGCTTGGTAAAACTGCCGGAGTGGAATGCGCCGGTTCCCGGAGAGCCGGATAACGAGTCCTTCCCTGGGCGGCAACTGCTCGTTGCGAATGCTCGTGATCGCATTGCCGAACCGGTCGAGGTAAACGACTTCGCCGCGCACGGTGCGGCCTCGTGTCACCGGCTCCGGCCAAGGCAGTCGGACCCAGTCGGCGGCAGACGGCCCCAGCTTGGCGAACGGCAGTCCTCGACTCAGATGCGCCGCCACGGGCGCGAAGACATCGCGGCCATGAAAGTTCCGGCTCACAGGACGGCGAAACCATCGCTCCTCCGTCAACCGCCGGACCGCGCGAACCTTCTCTCCCGCGAGGGCGAACGACAGCAGCCCGTTGTCTGGTCCCACGAACACGTAGTCGTCGGTGCGCACGGCGAGAGCGTGGCGCGCGCTCCCCACGCCGGGATCGACCACCGCGACGTGGATCGTGCCGCGCGGGAAGCAGCGGCAGCCGGCCGCGAGCGCGAAGGCCCCGGCCCGGACATCGCCCGGCGGCACGCCGTGGGTGAGGTCCACGATCTGCGCTCGCGGCGCGAGGCCGAGGATCACGCCCCGCATCGCGCCGACGAACCAGTCGCTCAGGCCGAAGTCCGTGGTGAGTGTGATGATGCGCATGGGCGTTGATGGAAGCGCACTTTCGGGGAATAGTCAGCCGCAGAATTCGGATCAAACCGGCGCCCGCGCGCACGACTCGCACCAGTTATGCCAACCGCCAAACGCAAGATCATCGTTCTCACCGGCGCGACCCGCGGCTTGGGTCGCGCGATGGCAGAGGAGTTCGCCCGGCTCGGCCACACCGTCGCCGGATGCGGACGCTCGCGGAGCCACGTCGAAGAGTTGCGCCGCACGTTCCGCGCCCCGCACCAGTTCGAGATCGTCGATGTCGCGTCCGACGAACAGGTGGAGGACTGGGCGGCGGGCCTCCTCCAGACGTTCGGCCCGCCGGACCTGCTGCTGAACAACGCCGCCGTCATCAACCGCAGCGCCCCGTTGTGGCAGGTGCCGGCCGATGAGTTCTCCGACGTGATTGATGTGAACCTCAAAGGCGTGGTCAACGTGATCCGGCACTTCGCCCCGGCGATGATCGCGCGCCGCGCCGGCGTGATCGTGAATTGGAGTTCGGGCTGGGGCCGCTCCGCCGACGCTGAAGTGGCTCCCTACTGCGCCAGCAAGTGGGCCATCGAAGGACTCTCGCGGGCGCTGTCGCAGGAACTGCCCGCCGGCATGGCTGCGGTGGCACTGAATCCGGGCATCATCGACACGGACATGCTGCGAAGCTGCTTTGGCGGGTCCGCGGCACATTATCCGACGCCACCGCAATGGGCCAAGAAAGCCGTGCCTTTCCTGTTGGCCCTTGGCCCGAACGACAACGGTCAGCCGCTGACTGTGCCGGGCGGATGAAACGGGCCAAGGCTGTATCAAGCTCCAGCCCGGCGCACTGGGTAGCGCAGGATTTCAACCGGCCGTAGCGCCGACTTGCAGTCGGCAAGGCCGTGAAACTTCCAGCCGGCTGGCCTCTTCCAACGCTCGCCGGTTGGAAAACCGGCGCTACGGCAGACTCGAAAGTCTGCGCTACGAGTGCTCCCGAACCGAGCTTGATCCAGCCCTGGAAACGGGCCGCCGCTCCCATTCCACCCTTGCTTCCTTCCGCAAAGCGCCTAGCCTCGCGGGTGGATTCAGCAAACAACTCAGGTAACGAATGGCTTTATGAAATACCGACCTCTTGGCAACTCCGGCCTCTCCGCTTCCATCGTCGGCCTCGGCGCGTGGGTTCTCGGCGGCGGCCCAATCTGGGGCCAGGACACCGATGACAACGAGTCCGTCCGCACCATCCAGAGCGCGCTCGATCTCGGTGTGAACCTCATCGACACCGCGCCGGCCTACGGTTGGGGCCGCAGCGAACGCGTCGTGGCCAAGGCCCTCAAGGGTCGCCGCGACAAAGCCATCGTCGCCACCAAGGGCGGCCTGTGGTGGGCCGACGCCCGCGGCTCGTTCTTCACCGAGTTCGACGGTCAGAAGCTTTATCGCAGCCTGCGGCCCGACACGATTCAGATTGAGATCGAGGACAGCCTGCGCCGGCTGGAAATTGATTGCATCGACCTTTACCAGACGCACTGGCCGTCGTGTCCGCCGGAGCACACGCCCATTGCCGACACGATGGCCGTGCTCACCAAGCTGAGGGACCAGGGCAAGATCCGCGCCCTCGGCGTCTGCAATGTGTCGCTCGACGAACTCAAGGAAAACATCCGCCGCGGCGGCGCGGTGAGCGACCAGTTCCGATACTCCATGCTCTTCCGCGATCCGGAGAAGGACATCCTGCCTTACTGCGCGCAGAACCACGTGGCCACGCTCACCTACATGTCGCTCGAACAGGGCTTGCTGACCGGCAAGGTTGGCATGGACCGCGTGTTCAGCCCGGGCGAGTTCCGCACTAACACGGCGTGGAACCCGTGGTACGTCCCGGCCAACCGCCGGCGCGTGCTCGACCTGCTGGCCAGTTGGAAGGACCTCACGGCCAAATACGCCTGCACGCTTTCACAATTGGTGATCGCGTGGACAGCGGCGCAAACCGGCGTGACGCACGTCCTGTGCGGTGGACGCAACATGCAGCAGGTCACCGAGAACGCCCAGGCTGCCGAACTGTCGCTCGTGCCCGCCGACCTGCAACGCATCCGCAGCGACGTGGTTGCGCTGGGCGCGCCAGCGGCGTGAGGCAGAAATCCGAAATCCGAGTGGCCAAATCCGAAACCCCTGTCGGCCCGCGAAGGTTTCGGATTTGAGATTTCGAGTTTCGGATATCGGTATTCGGATTACGGATTTGACGGACTGCCGGCGCTGGGAGCCACGGAGGGCTTGCGTTGGCCGTCATCGCGAAGTTGCACACCTCGGCCGGCCAGCCTACACTTTCCGTCATCTGCTCCCGGGAAACACGGTGTGACCCGGGCGAACGGCGTGCCGGCGAACCGCGCGCCAGCAGCACGAAAGCAAAACCGAGTTGTGATATGAAACGCAGATCGTTCCTCAAAGTCGTGGGCGGAGTCACCGGCACCGTGGCCCTGGGCGTGGCGCCCATCCTGGTCAGCGAAAGCGAAGCGGCCGCCGGCGCGGCCAACGGCGAGATGCCCAAACGTGTGCTGGGCCGCACGGGTTTCAAAGTGTCCGTGGTCGGCTTTGCCGGTCTGGCCCTGACGCATTACCCCCAGGACGAATGCACCCGCGGGGTCCACAAAGCCTTCGACCGCGGCCTGAATTACTACGACGTTGCCCCCGCCTACGGCAAAGACGGCGCCTGCGAAATCAAGATGGGCGAAGCCCTCCAAGGCCTCGACCGCAGCCGCTACATCCTCGCCTGCAAAACCAAGATGCGGGACAAGGACGGCTGCCGTCTCGAGTTGGAGCGTTCGCTCAAACGCCTCAAGACCGACCACTTCGATCTCTACCAGATGCACCACCTCGTGAAGCCGGAAGACGTGAAGAAGGCCCTCGGCCCCGGCGGCGCGCTGGAGACGATCCTCAAGGCGAAGGAGGAAGGGAAGATTCGCGCCATCGGTTTCTCGGCGCACACCACGAAGGCGGCGCTGGAAGCCTTGCGTGGATTCAACTACGACACCGTCATGTTCCCGATCAGCTTCGCCGAGTACTACACGCGCGGCTTCGGGAAAGAAGTGCTGGCGCTGGCCAAGGAGAAGGGCGCGGCGGTGCTGTCGATCAAAACTCTTCACTCCGGAGCCTGGCCCCAAGGCGCTGAGCGGACGCGCCAGTGGTGGTATCGCCCGCTGGAGAAGCAAGAGGACATCAACCTGGCCTACCGCTGGACGCTGTCGTTGCCCGGCGTGGTCGCCGGCTTCCCGCCGTCGTTCCTCGATTTGCAGGACAAGTCCATCGAAGCCGGCCTGGCGTATCGGCCCGCCACCGAGGCCGACGCCAAGAAGCTGGAAGAGATGGCTCAAGGCTCCGGCTCCATCTTCAAGCGCGAAGAGGATTCCGTGGCCAGCGTCCACCGCTATCACAGCCCTTACCCTCACAGCCCCCACGAGTGCTGCGAGGGCGAATGGGCGTGACGGCTCATAGGAGCCACTTTCAAAACGGTAGCAGCCGACGTGAGGAGGCTCTGATTCCCTTGAAGTTTGAGCCTCCTCACGTCGGCTGCTACGGAGTTTTGAAATTACGTGATGGGAAGGCTCCTTCTCCAATGAGAACAGAGCCTCGTTCCCTGGGCTGCTACGGAGTTGGGGAATGGCCTCGCGGATTTCGGATTTCAGATTCAGCCAAGCCCGGCCAGCCGGCGAACATCAGCGTGCCCCAAGAGGCATGGTCCCAGTGCTCACCTTCCGGCGCTGATGGTTGGTGACGGCCGGATGGTTGGTGACTTGAAGCCGGGCGAGATCCAGCAGCAGCGCCTCCAGCTTCCGATAATACTCATCCTCCGCCAGCGTCTGCTTCGCTTCGCGCAGACGGATGACTTCGAGTTCCAGCGCGTCGCGCTTGGCCCGCACGTCCGGCGGCAGGGCTTGTTCCCCGGCACTGAGGACCAGGTGAATCTGCTGGGCGCGGGCGCCGTCCAGCGTGCCGTGCTGCGGCTTCTTGATCGCGCGCACGCCGCGGAACCAGTCGGCGGGCGTGCCCTTGCCGTCGCCGTTGTCGTCGAGGAGCGCGTGCTCGGTCGCGATGCGGCCTTCGGTCTTGTAGAATTCGGCGACGTGCGCGGAAGCGCTGAGAAAGGCTTCCAGCAGCGAGGTCTGGCCGTCTTGGTCGAGATCGCTTTTCGGATCCGCGATGCACTGGGCGAGGTATTGGCCGAAGCGCGCGAAGTTCTGTTCGCTGCCGCTGCGCGTGGCCGTGATGACGGTGCGGTTGGTGGCGGACAGCTTGTTCAGGAACGGCGCGCTGGAGGCGGCAGTGTTGATGACCACCACTGGCCGCTGGAGCGGCTTGAACCACTCGGCCAGTTCCGTGGCGGAAAGATCCGGGCCCCGCAGGTTGAATCGCGCCTCCTTCCCATCAAATGTCCCGTGGCCGACCAAGACCAACCACAGCGAGGCCAATCCGTCCGGGGTCACTGCGGCCAAATGCTGCTTCAAGAGATCGTGGTCGTTCGGAGCGTTGCTCGGCGAGAGGCCGATCTTGGTGAAGTCAGCTCCAGCTTGCCGGCACGCCTTTTCCCAGAGCTGGGCCTGGTGGACAAAGTTGCTCCCGAACTCTGATTCCCCCGCAGCGCCGAGGACGAGCAGCACGGTCGGAGCGTTGGTTGAAGGTGCCGATGCGGCATCGACGCTGCGGACGTCTGGCACCGACAGAAAAGGCCAGGCCAGCCACGCGATCTTCGCAAGCAATCGCAGCCCGAACCCGTAGCGGCGTCTCGGCAGAGCGCCGCCATCTTCCCGCGTGAACTGAATAACAGCGGCGCTCTGCCGAGA
>JACRJZ010000123.1 GCA_016219875.1 Verrucomicrobiota bacterium
ACGAAACACACGAAACACACGAAAGCAGAACCGGAACCGTCATGCTGGCCCTGCACAAGAGTCGCGCGATGGAAAATGATGAAATGGGGCCAGCCTTTTCGTGTGTTTCGTGTGTTTCGTGGTGATTCAAAATCGGGGTTCAGGTTTAGCTCAGAATTCCCCCGCCGGAAGAGGACGCGGGCGGTGGGTTGCCGCGTGAAAGGCCAACGAGTGGTATCGATGAAACGTTCCTTGCGGCCAAAGCGCGCGGGTGGCCCGCGGCAACACGGCAACGCTTCATCGCCTCCCCGCAAGGCTGCATCAAGCTCCCGCCCGGCGCACTGGGTAGCGCAGGTTTTCAACCTGCCGTAGCGCCGACTTGCAGTCGGCCAGGCCGTGAACCTTCCAGCCGGCTGGCCTCTTCCAACGCTCGCCGGTTGGAAAACCGGCGCGACGGCAGGCTGGAAAGCCTGCGTTACGGCGGCGTCCGGTTGCGCCCCTTCCCAGGTGGACCAAAAAACGCTGCTCCCGCTTTCCCCGACATGGTGTATGCTCTGCGCACGACGGATTGAGCGTCGAGGCGTGCCATGAACCACCCGCTCGTTTATGAGATCAACGTCCGCTGCTGGTTGCGCGAGTTGTCCGAGAAACTCGGCGCAAAGATCACGCTGGGCAACGTGCCGGATGCCGAGTTCGAGGGGTGGCGGCGCTTGGGGTTCACGCACGTTTGGCTCATGGGCGTGTGGACCACCGGCGCCCACAGCCGCGCCTGCAGCCGCAACCTCCCCGGTCTGCGCAAGCTGTGCCGGGACCTCATGCCGGGGTTTTCCGTGGCCGATGTCCTGGGTTCGCCGTTCGCCATCGCGGGCTACGAAGTCGCCCGTGCGCTGGGCGGGGAAACCGGTTTGAAGAAATTCCGCCGGCGCCTCGCCCAGTTCGGCCTGAAGCTGATCCTCGATTTCATTCCCAACCACACTGGCTTGGACCACCCGTGGCTGCGCGAGAAGCCGGAGCTGTACGTTCAGTCGCCGAAAGCGGCGCGCGAAACCTTCCGCCTCGACACTCCAGCCGGCCCGTGTTGGATCGCGTATGGCAAAGACCCGTACTTCCCTGGGTGGATCGACACCGCGCAGCTTGACTACCGCAACCCGGCCACCCACACGGCCGTGCTCGACGAACTGCGCGGCGTGGCGGCGCTGTGTGACGGGGTCCGTTGCGACATGGCGATGCTGATGTTGAATGATGTGTTCGCCCGGACCTGGACCCGTTTTCCGTCGCCTCACACCGCCCCGGAAGCGGAGTTCTGGGCCACGGCCATCTCCGCCATCGACGAAACCCGGCCGGACTTCCTGTTCTTCGCCGAGGCCTACTGGAACCTGGAAGCGCGGTTGCAGGAACTGGGTTTCGACTACACCTACGACAAGCGGCTCTACGATTACCTGGTGGCGCGCAACTACCCCGAGGCGCACCGGCACCTGTCTGCGGTGTCGGCGGCCTTCCTCGAACACAGCGGCCATTTCCTTGAGAACCACGACGAGCAGCGGATCACCTCGCTGCTTTCCTGGCCGGAACACCAGGCCGCCGCACTCGTCACCCTGGGCGTGCCGGGACTGCGGCTGCTCCACGAAGGCCAGATCACGGGCGCGACGAAACGGGTGAGCGTCCACTGCGGGCGCCGCCCGGTCGAAGCCCCCAACCCGAAGATCGCCGCCTGGTACGAGCGCCTCTTGACGGCACTCCCGACGACGTTGGTGGGACGGGGCAGTGGCGAAGTCATTCACACCGAGCGCGCCTGGGACCGCAATCCGACGTGCGAGAACTTCGT
This sequence comes from Verrucomicrobiota bacterium, assembly GCA_016219875.1. GTDB lineage: Bacteria > Verrucomicrobiota > Verrucomicrobiia > Limisphaerales > JACRJZ01 > JACRJZ01. Next base: position 1,805 of record JACRJZ010000123.1, read on the forward strand.
GGTCATCCAATGGCAGGGCGACGCGCCGGCGTTCGATCTGGTGGTGGTGAACCTCGCCATGCATCAAAGCCAATGTTACGCGGAACTCACAGCCAAGGGACTGGCCGACCACCACTGGCAAATGAAGAACCTCCTGGGAGACGAGGTCTATGAACGCCGCGGCGACGATCTGGATCGCCAGGGACTTTACCTCGACCTCTCCGCGCACGGCGCTCAACTGTTCCATTTCGAGCCGATACCGTAGCGGCGGGCCTCCGGCCTGCCGTGGAAGGCGTGCGCCGTGGCCGGGTCTGGTCGAAGATTGAATGTTCTGCCGTCTCGACTAGTCAAAAACACCGTGGCACGACATAACCGGCATTCACGAATTGGGATCAGGCGCGAGCCGGCGGCTTTCACTCTCATTGAGTTGCTGGTGGTGATCGCGATCATTGCCATTCTGGCCGCGATGCTTCTGCCGTCCCTCTCCAGCGCCAAAGAAATGGGCCGGCGCATCTCGTGTCTGAACGGCCTGCGGCAAATGGCCCTGGCGAACCAGATGTACGTGGACGACGCGGAGGGCAAGTACTACCCGCGCACCAAGTATCCTTTGTGGACCATCGGCATGCAGAGCTATTTCATCGAACCCAAGATTCTGGTTTGTCCCGATGACTCCGGTGCCTACAGCCGTCTTGGCAACCCCGATCTGCCGCACAGCTACATCCTCAACGCGTGGAACGACTACTTTGAGCCGCTCCTCACGCCGCAGGAGTGGGACCTCTACATCGACGCGGTGGCGTGGACGAACGGCATGCCGGAGAGCTTCATCCAACAACCGTCAGAAACGATCGTCTTCGGCGAGAAGAACTCGGACCTCGGCCAGCACTACATGGACCTGATGCAGGTCATCCCTGGCTACGGCGATGGAAACGACTTTGGCATCATTGAGCAAGGCCGCCATTCCAAAGGCTCCGGCAACAAGGGGTCCGGATCGAATTTCAGCTTCTGCGACGGCGGTGTGCGGTTCTTGCGCTACTGGAAATCACTCAACCCAGTCGATCTCTGGGCCGTGACCGACCTCTGGCGCACCAACGTTCCGAACCTGGGGCCGTGACCCTGGAGTTCACTTCAGCACCCGCCTCAGCCGGTCCAGGATTTGCGTAGTGAGACTTGATCGGCTGGCTTCCCCGGTGTCACGCAGGGAATAGCGTTGGGTGTCCCAAACCTCCCCAGGCAGCTTGACGGCGACCCAGACTTGCTTGGCGCCCGCGGCGTCCACCTCGACGGGGCCGACGGCGAGCGCCCACCTGCTGCCCGTCAACTCCGAGGCCGCGGCGGCCATCTGGCGCGCGCCTTCGACGCCCTTCACCGTCAGCTTGGATTCCGGCAGGCGGAGCAGCCGGCCCAGGGCCTGCGCCGTGGGCGCCTCGTAGGAACCGGCCAGCCAAGTGTCCGCGCCCGTCACACTGGACAGGGCCGCCGCCAAATGACCGCCGCTGCCCACCTCCGCCAGCACCAGCGCGCCGCCGCGCGCCCGGATTTTCTGCGCGACCACTTCCTCCAGCGTCGCTCCGTCGTCGGCGTAAAGGTACTGCTCCAAGTGCTCGCGAATGTCCTGCTCCAGCCGCTTCAGCCGTGCCTGATCGTCCGGCGTGTTGCCCGGCAGCGAAAAGGTGAAGTCCACCCGGCTGCCCTCGAACAACGAGGTGATCATCACGTCCGGCGCCACGGCCACGTGGTCCTTGATCGTCTGGTCGATCAACGACTGGCCCGCGCCCACAAAGCGCAGCGTGCGGGAAGCGCCGAAATCGCGGACCCCGAACCGCTGCCGGAGGAACGGTACCAGTTCGCTGCGGACCATTGGCTGCAATTCCCGCGGCGGCCCTGGCAAGGCCACGATGACGGACGGCGCCGAGTCAAAGACCAGTCCCGCCGCCGAGCCGTTGGAGTTCTTCAGGAACTCACCACGCACAGGCACACGGGTCTGGCGACGCAGATTGGGCCGCAGTTGATCACGCGTCTGGTTGAACCGCCGCTCCATGTCGGCCAGCAGGCGCGCGTTTTCCGCCAGGGCGATGCCGGTGAACTCCGACAGCACATCGCGCGTGATGTCATTGGGGGTGGGGCCAAGTCCGCCGGTCACGATCACCAACGGCGCGCGGTTGGTCGCGAACCGAAGGCCGGCGCAGATGGCCTCGCGCTGGTCATCGACGATGATCGAGCCGACGCATTGGCAGCCCAGAGGCCGGAGCGTGCGCGTGATGAAATGAGTGTGGCCGTCCGGGTAAGCGCCTTCGAGCAACTCGCCGCCGGTGACCACGATCACGAACTCCAGCGGCTTGGTCCGGGCCGACGGTTCCGTCCCTTCTGTGCCGGCGTGGCTTACCAAGTTGGTCAAGGCCAGCGACCCCAGCAGGAGGGTCCAGGTCGGAAGCAGGAACTTCGATTTCAGATGCATGGCGCGAGTCTGGCGCGCGCCCGAATCGACTGAAAGGCAAAAGGCGGACAGAGCAAGACCACAGCGCAAGACCACGGAACCACAGACCACAGACCAAGGGGTAACTCGGAACCCGGGAACCGAAGCAAACTACGAACTCAAACGGAGCCGTTAACGCAAAGGCGCAAAGCCGCAGAGCCGCAAAGGAACGGGCGCTGGCACTTTGGGTGGAGGGCAAGAGCGGTCACCTTTTGGGTGAAGCCGGCTGGTTCTCAAAGCCTCTGCGCCTCTGCGTTCAGGGCAACGGCTCCGTTTGGATGAACCGTGCCCCAATCTGCAATCCGCAATCGTCTGGCGTTCTACAAACCCACCACGACGGCTTTCGTTTCGGTGTAGTGCTCCAACACTTCGTGGCCCATCTCACGGCCCCAGCCGGACTGTTTGTAGCCGCCGAAGGGCAGGGCCGCGTCGAAGACGTTGTAGCAGTTGATCCAGACGGTGCCGGCGCGCAATTCGGCGGCGATGCGGTGGGCCTTGGCGATGTCGCGCGTCCACACGCCCGCCGCCAAGCCGTAAGGCGTGTCATTGGCGCGCGAGATCAACTCCTCCGGTTTGGTGAAGGGTTCGGCCACCACCACCGGGCCAAAGATTTCCTCGCGGACGATGCTCATACTGGGCTTCACGTCTTTCACCACGGTGGGTTGCACAAAGTAGCCGCGGCCACCGGCTTTCTCGCCGCCGGTGACGTAGCACGCGCCCTCCTGTTTGCCTTGGTGCATGTAGTTCGTCACCCGCCGGAATTGTTCCTCGGACACCAGCGGCCCCATCTGCGTGCCGGGATCCAGGCCGGGACCGAGCTTGATCTTCTTCGCGTGGGCGGCCACGCCGGCGACGACGGCGTCAAAAACGTCCTTCTCGACCATGAGCCGCGAGCCGGCGCAACAGCATTGGCCGTGGTTGAAGAAAATCGCGTTCGCTGCGCCGGCGATGGCCGCGTCCAGATCACCCACGTCCTTGAAAACGATGTTGGGCGACTTGCCGCCGAGTTCGAGGCTGACCTTTTTCAAATTCCCCGCCGCGGCATGGACGATGAGCCGGCCCACTTCCGTCGAGCCGGTGAAGGCCACTTTGTCCACGTCGTCGTGGGCCGCGAGGGCCGCCCCGGCCGTTTCGCCAAAGCCGGTGACGATGTTGACGACGCCTTCGGGCAAGCCGGCTTCCAGAAGCAATTCGCCCAGGCGCAGCGCGGTGAGCGGGGTTTGCTCGGCGGGTTTGAGGACGACGCAATTGCCGGTGGTGAGGGCCGGCCCGAGTTTCCACGCCGCCATGAGCAGCGGGAAATTCCAGGGAATGATCTGGCCCACCACCCCGACCGGTTCGCGCAGGGTGAACGCATGAAAGCGCGCGTCCGGCGCATAGGGCACGCTGATCGGGATGGTGTGGCCTTCGATCTTCGTGGCCCAGCCCGCCATGTAGTGGAACAGGTCCGCGGCGAGCGGCACGTCCGCTACGCGGGCCACGGCGCGGGGCTTGCCGTTGTCCAGCGATTCAATCTCCGCAAGCTCATCGGCGTGTTCGAGGATCAGGTCGCCGACGCGCCAGAGCAACTTGCCGCGCTCGTTCGGCTTCATCCGGCGCCACGGTCCCGCGTCGAAAGCGCGGCGGGCGGCGGCCACGGCGCGATGGATGTCTTCCTTGTCGCTGTCCGGGACGCGGGCCAGCACCGAGGCGTCTGCGGGATTGAACACGTCGAAGACTTTGCCCGACGCAGCCGGGACCCATCGGCCAGCGATGAGGTTGTGTTTGGGCCTTTTCAACCAGGCGAAGGCGTGCGGAACGCTGGCGGCCGTCGGGGCGCAGGACGCACGCCGGGCGTGACGGGGGCCGTGGCCGTTTCCGCCATGAGACGATTTGAGAGAGCGCGTGGCGAGGCGCGAAGAGAGGAGGGCGGTTTTCATAGTCATCACCGAGACGAAACGATTGTTTGCTGACACGTCATTCGCTGGTACGTGTAGCCCGACGGAGCGGAAATTCAACCGGCTTTTGCGCGCCATGCTGGCAACTTCTTTCAGGTTGGAGGCGGATTCCGGCTGTGGCGGCACTCCATTTTCCGGGGGCGGATTGAAGCAGTTTAAGGGTTGCAGGGTTGAAGAGTTGAAGAGGTTCCAGCATTGGGCTGTGGCCATCCCGTGAAGTCTCTTCAACCCTTCAACCCTTCAACCTCGCTGGCAGGAGCAGCGGCCAGGCGGCGAGTTGCGGCACCGCCCCCGCTCACTGGCCCCCGGACGCCGCAGCTTCGATGCGGTAGAGGTGCGTCTTGGTTCTCAAGAAGAACGCTTTGCCTGACACCGCCGGCGACGCCATGAAGCCGCCGGCCAGCGCGTTCGTCGCCAAGGCTTCGAACGTGCGGCCCGGTTTGAGGACGGTAGTGGTGCCTTGCTGGCTGAACAGGTAGAGCCGACCGTCGGCGTAAACCGGCGAGGCCGCATACTTGCCGCCGATCCGTTCCGTCCAGATGATCTGTCCCGTGGCGGCGTCCACGCAGGAAACGAAGTTCTCTTCCGCCGCGGTGTAGATCAGGCCGTCCACCAGAATAGGCGAGGCGTACTTGCCCACCTGGGTCTTGAGCTTCCACGCCACGTGGGTGTCGGTCACGTCGCCTTGTCCGCCGGTCTTCACGGCCCACAGTTCCTTCTTGTTCAGGCCGGTGACAAAGAAGACCAAGCCTTTGTCGTAGAGCGGCCGGGGCGCCACGGACCAGTCGGGGTATTGCACCTTCCACAACTCCCGGCCCGTGCGCGCGTCGTAGGCGTACGCGGCCTTGGCGCCGGCGCTGAACATCTGCGGCGTGCCGGCGACGGTCGCGATCAACGGTGTGCTGTGGGCCTTGCGCAAATCCCCATCCTTCGCCATTTGGCCCGGCACGTTCTCGTCGTTCCACGCGACCGAGCGGTCGGTCTTCCAGACGGTCTTGCCGGTCTGCTTGTCGAGGGCTACGTGGTATTGCAGATCGACGCCGTCCATCGTCAGGATCACCGTGTTCTCGAAGAGAACCAGCGACGAAGCCGGACCGCGATAATGGCGGCAACGCAGGTCTTCCCGCTTCCACAGAACCTTGCCCGTGGAAGTATCCAGGCACGCCGTGCCAAAGCTGCCGAAGTGGACATAGACCCGGCCCCGTTCGATGGCGGGCGACGGCGTGGCGTAGCAATTCATGGAAGCGCCGTTGCCCAGCGACTCCGGCACGTCACTGTGAAACAGCTTTTCGTTGAAACGAATCTTCCCGGTTTCGGCCTCCACGCCGATGGCGAAGAAGTCGTGGCCGTCTTCCGTGGCCGTGGTCAACCAGACTTGGCCGCCCAACACCACCGGCGTGGCCCAGCCGCGATACGGAATCTCCGTCTTCCATTTCACGTTGTTCGTCTCGCTCCAGTGCAGCGGCAGGCCGATGGGCTTGGTGTCGCCCGGCGCCGAGACATGGCCATCGCCCCACGGCCCGCGAAACTCCGGCCAGTCCGCGAAGGCGGCCAGCCCGCCGAACGCCAAGTGGATCAACGGCGCGAGAAGATAAATTCGGCGAAAGCTGAGGCGGCGGAACGCGCGCGCGAGCACAACAAACGAGGCGATGTCACGATTCATGGCGGAAGGGTGGTCGGACCACGAGGCCAAGTCAAAATTGTTTTCCTCCACTGGTGGGCTCGTGGTTCAATCCGCGGCCAATGAAACTACTGGTCCTCGGTTCAGGCGGTCGCGAGCACGCCTTGGTGTGGAAACTCGCCCAGTCGCCGCACGCCACACAGATTTGGTGCGCGCCCGGCAACGCCGGCCTCGCGCAGGAGCGATGCGCCCGCGGCGGCGCGCTGGTGGAGTGCATCGGCCTCGGCGCCGAGGACTTGCCCGGTCTGCTGGCCTTCGCTCAGGAGAAGCGACCCGACCTCACAATCGTCGGCCCGGACAATCCGCTGGCGATGGGGATCGTGGACTTGTTCCAGCAGCACGGCCTGCGCATCTGGGGGCCGAACCGGAAGGCGGCGCAGTTCGAGTCGTCGAAAGCGTTCTCACAGGAGTTCATGGAGAAGTACGGCATCCCCACGGCAAAGTCGGGCACCTTCACTACCGCGGCGGCGGCGTCGCGTTTCGCCGCTTCCTTGGGTGGCAAATGCGCCGTCAAGGCCGACGGACTGGCGCTGGGCAAAGGCGTTTTGATCTGTCGCGACATGGCCCAGGCCGACGCTGCCATCGAGGACATCCTGGTGAAGAAATCCTTTGGCGCGGCGGGACAAAAGCTCGTCATTCAAGAACTGCTGGAGGGTTTGGAGATTTCGTTGCACGCGCTGTGCGACGGCACTTCGGCGAAGCTGTTCCCCACGTCGCAGGACCACAAGCGCGCGCTGGACGGCGACCAGGGTTTGAACACGGGCGGCATGGGCACGTATTCGCCGACGCCATTTTTGACCGACTATCATTTGGCCCAAGCCCACGACGCCATCGTGAAACCCTGGTTGCGCGGCTGCGCTGCCGAGGGCATCGACTACCGCGGCATCCTTTATCCCGGCGTGATGCTGACCAAGGATGGGCCGAAGATTCTGGAGTTCAACGCGCGCTTCGGCGACCCGGAGACGCAAGTGTACCTCCCGGGCTTGGAAAACGATTTGGTGGAACTGCTCGAAGCCAGCGTGAGCGGTTCACTCGCGCCGGTGCAACTGCGGTGGCAACCCGTGGCGTGCGTCTGCGTGGTCCTGGCTTCGGGCGGCTACCCTGGCAGTTACGCCAAGGGCCAGCCGATCACCGGGGTCAACGAAGCGAACGCTCTGCCCAACACCAAAGTTTTCCACGCCGGCACCGCGAAAGCCGGCGATCAACTCGTGACGAGCGGCGGACGCGTGCTGGGCGTGACGGCTTGGGGAAATGACCTGCGCGCCGCGCAGCAGGCGGCCTACGCCGCGGTGGAGCGAATCCACTTCGAGGGCGCGCACTTCCGCCGCGACATCGCAGGCAAGGCGTTGAAGTGAGCTACTTCCCGCCGCCGTAGTTGCGGACGAAGTCGATGCACTTGGTCACTTCCGGCACGTTGTTCTCCCAGTTGTATTCGTATTCGATGGAGATGTTGCCCTGGAAGCCCTGGGCTTTGAGTTCGTCCAAGCAGGCCTTGATGTTGGCCACGCCTTCGCCGTACGGCACGTCGTGACTGGGGCCGGACTCCTGTTTGTCTTTGAGGTGGGCGCTGATGATGCGGCCCTTGAGGATCTTCAGGCACTCGACCGGGTTCAGCTTGGACGTACACCAGTGGCCGGTGTCCGCAGCGGCGCCGATGCGCTTGTCGCGGCCATTGACCACGCCGGCGATGAAGAGCGGGTTCCACACCTTGTAGTTGGGGTTGCTCATGTTGCCGGGGTGATTGTGGAAGCCCACGCAGACGTCGTATTCCTTGACCAGTTTCTCGATGACCTCGATGGCGTCGGTGGATTCGGTGGTGATGGCTCCGAGGCCCATCTTCTTGGCGAACTCGAAGACCTTGCGCGCCGCGGCTTCGTCCTTGGAGACGGGCACGACGCCGTAGTTGACGGCCTTCATCTTGTGCTGGGCAAGCTTGGCCTGAAGCTTGGCGACAACCTCATCGACGTTCGGTGAGTCGTGGCTGACGGTGAGCTTCGGCTCTTCCTTGCTGAGCTTCTGGCCGGGATAGAACTCAATGACCTTGCCGCCGGCCTGCGCGCATTTCTCGATGGCCTCGAAGGCGGTGAAACGGTTGAAGGTGTAGGCTTGGCAGCCGATGGCAAAGCCTCCGGTCTTGAACTCGTCAGGAATGGTGCTCTGGGCCGGCGCGGCCAGCGCGGTGGCGAAACCCAAAGCGGTGAGGGTGAGACTGCGAATGATGGTGTGCGTCGAGAACATAGTTGGCTCCGCCTGGCCTGCGACCATCGCCGGCCACATCGGCGGATGTGCGGGCGATAGCACCCGCAAAGCGCGGACGTGTCAAAAGAAAAAGCCGCCGGTCGCAACGCGCGGCAGGGCTGATTCAAGAAACATGCGGAGAGGAGCGCGGGCAGCCTGCCCGCGCGTTCCATCAAGAATGGGAGCGAAAAACACGCGGGCAGGCTGCCCGCGCTCCTTCTTGAATCAGCCCTGCAACGCGCGGGGCCAGTGGTCGGTGGAAAACCCCAGCCGCTCGCGAGGCGACGTCGGCTGGAGCGAACACGGGTGCCACTCGCAGAACCAGAACGTGGCCCTGCCGTGGCCGGTGCTATGGCGTGGTTGGGTGCGGACCAAAGGTCTTCCAGGGTGTCACAGCCTGACCAGTTTCAGCCTCGAACTCGGTTGCAAGATGCTCTTTCCTGTAACGAAGCCAAAGAACTCCGGCCCATCCAGAATGACGTCGGACCAAGCCTGCAAGGCTGTGTCTGGGAATTCCGTCGCCCGCGTGATCACCAGCACCACTCTCGGAGCCACTTCCAACTTCAGTCCATAGCCCTACTTGGCGATGGCACTCGCCTCGTTGGAGTAGAGGCTCTCGCCACTCGCGTTGACTGCCGTGACCACGTAGAAATAGCGGTTGCCACTGGCGAGTTTGCTGTCCGTGTAGCTCGTGCCCGCAACCCCAGTCTTCACCACGCTGAAAGGGCCGCCAGTGGTCGGGGCGCGCCTGACCGTGTAGCTGCTGGCGCCGGAAGAGGCGCTCCAGGTCAGCTTGATCTGCCCCGCTTTGGTCCCCGTGATCGCAGAAAGACCGGTCGGGGCGGCAGGAGGGGCGGGTGGCGCTTGCGGTCTGGCAGACACATACGCGGAATTGGCACTCTCTCCGCATCCGCTCACCGCCGAGACGACATAGTAGTAGGTGGTCCCGTTGACGGCGGTCATGTCAGTGTAGGTGTTGGCGCCGACGCCGGTTGCGATAGGAGCGTAAGGCCCTCGCCGATTCGTCGCCCGTTTGACCGTGTAGCTCGCTGCCCCAGAAGCTGCCGTCCAAGTCAAGGCCACCTGAGCGTTCCCTGGCGTCGCCGTGAGGCCACTTGGAGTTGCTGGCGTCGAGCAAGAAGGCGTCGCGTTCGCCTCTGAAGCATCGGCACTCTCAGCCTCACTGTTGACGGCGGACACGACGTAGTAGTAGGTCGTCCCGTTGGCGAGTCCAATATCAGTATGGGTCGGGGTGACTGCTGAAGCGATGGTGGTGTAGGGACCGCCGCTGGTCAGGGACCGCTTCACTTGGTAGCCCGTGGCGCCGACTGAGGCATTCCAGGTCAACAAAACCTGGGCGTTACCGGCGGTGGCCACCAGCCCGCTCGGCGCCGGCGGTGCGCCGCCACTGGCCAAGGTGAAAGTATCCATCACCGAACCATCGGTTCGTGCCACATAGAAGGCCAGGGTGGTGGGACTCACGTCCACGATGCAGTGCTCGTAGTTCTTTTCCGCATAGACCAAGGTGGCCCCGGCCATCTGGGTGCCCACGTCGTGCAAGGGCGCCCCGCCACCGCCGGTGATGACATACTGGATGCCATTGCGCACGCTGCGCCGGTAGAAATGATCGTCTCCGCTGAAGACCACATCGACACCGTGTTGTTCAAACAACGGGACCAGGTGGGTGCGGAGGTTGGCATCGATTGCATTGTCGCGTTCGGCGGCGGTGTAGGGCGGGTTGTGAGTCCAGACAAACTGCCAGCGCGAGTTCTGAAACGCCGCGGACGCCAGCTCGTTGGTCAGCCATTGGTACTGTTCACTCCCAGGCAGGAACGAGTCTCCCCCCTCGCAGGCGTTCAGGCCAATGAACCGGGCCGAACCATACGTGAACGCATACCAATGCTCCTTGTTTTGAGTCGATCCGTTGTCGGGCGTGGCGAAGAAGTCAAAGTACCACAACTGTTCAGTCCCGCTGTACTCATGGTTACCCAGCACCGGGAAGAGCGGCACGTTCCTCAGAAGGTCTGCGGCGGGACCAAAGTATTGCGGCGACCACTCGCTGTAGGCTCTTCCGTTCCCTACGAAGTCGCCGACATGCAACACGAAAGAAGGATCGTGAGGAATCATCGAACGCACGACCGCCGCGTGATCGAGCGGATACGTGCGCGTGTCGCCGTACGCGGCAAACCGGAACGGAACCGCGGGCGACGAGGGTGCAGTCCGGAAGCTGCCGGTCGCGCTGTGGGCGTCGTCCGAAATCACCGTGTAGTAATAGCGCGTGCTCTCCGTCAGACCGCTCAGAACCACTTGGTGGATGGTGGTCGGTGTCGAATCTTCCACGTAGAATTCATTGGGACCGCTCACCCCTAACTCGACCCGGCTGGCGGCGGGCACCTGGGTTTCCCACATCACCACGATGGTGCTGGTTGTGACGTTCTGAAGATAGGGGCCTTTGACAATCAGTACGTCGCTGTCCCCCCAGAGGGGACCGTTGACAAGGGCACCGTGGACAGCATTGCCCGAAGAGTCCATGGCGATAGTGCCGCTGGTTTCGTCCAAGGCCCAGCGCCCAAGCAAGCCAGGGGTTCCGGCTGGGAAAGTAAGGTTCATGCCGGCCGCAATCTCGGCTTCGGATCTGGCCACGCTCCATACGCGCACCTCCTTGAGCGCGCCAGCAAGGAAACCCGCCGGCGTTCCGCTGGAGTCCAACGCGCTTCCCAGCGACGCGTGCTGAATGCTGTCGTGACGCGGCACTTGATTGACGATCACCGCGGCGTCCTGGACCCCATTCAGGTAAAGGCGCCACGTGGAACCGTCGTAGGTCGCGGCCGCGTGGTACCATTGGCCGTCCACAATGGCAGTGCTGCCCAGGACAGGATGGTTGAGCCCCGTTGCCAGGTCTTCAAAGTCGGCGGCCAGCCTGTTGCCCGAAAGGCCCAGGAACCAGTTCATGTCCACGTTGGAACCGTCAGCCTGTCCCCGCCCCTTGGCCACCAGCGGCACGGCCGCGACCAAACCGCTGCTGCCGGTGGTCACGGCCACTCCAGGTCCGTTGCGCTTGAACCAGGTTTCGATGGTAAACGTGGCTGCGCCAAGCTCGGGAGCTTGCCCGAAGGTCACATAGTCATCGCCGCCGTCAAACTGCAGACCCGATGATGCGGCTACCGTGGGGAGGGTCGAGGTGAGCATCACAAGCACGATGGCCCGACGACATCGGTGATTGAGGAAGTTGAGGAAGAATGTGTTCATAAGTTGCCAGTTGAGTTGCTTTAACTATCCGCGCCCTAATATGAATTGTGGGGCGAGGATTGCTGGTTCAGTTGAACCTGTCAACCCTCGCGCAAAAAAAAAGAAGCCGTTTCGCACAGGGACGAAACGGCCGGTAAATTGGGGAGACAACGCCCGCCTCAGGCTTCAAAGGATTTGCCGCAGCCGCAACTGTGGTGGGCGTTGGGATTGCTGATCTTGAAGCCGCCGCCGGTCAGGGCCTCCGAGTAGTCGATCACGGCGCCACGCAGGTAGTGGGCGCTGTCAGAGTCCACGAGCACGGAGACGCCGTGGAGTTCGACGGCGAGGTCGCCGTCGCGTTTTTCGTCAAAGACCATGCCGTATTGAAGACCGGAACAGCCGCCGCCTTCGACGTACACGCGAAGGGCCTTGCCTTCGTTCTCCTTCTGGCCGGTGAGCATGGACTTGATCTGGCTTGCGGCCGTTTCCGTCAGCGTCACCACGGTGTCGTTCAGTACTTCAGTATTCATATTTTCAACTGTGGCGCAAACTAACGGCGGACTCCGGGAGTGTCAAATAACGGGAAGCCAACGCGCGGAGAACTCGGAGCCGGGTCAGGCCACTTTGCCCGACGCGCCGTGAAGATCCGCCACCTGCCTCTCCAATTCGCGCACGCGCTTGATCAGTTCGGGCAACTGCATCATAGCCACGTACTGACGCTTGGCTTCTTTGTCGGGCATGGCCGGGGAGCCAAGCACCTTCTGGCCGTCCCCGATGTCCCGCATCACGCCCGATTGCGCGGCCACTGTGACTTGGTTGCCGATCTTGAGATGGCCCGCCAAGCCTGCCTGCCCGGCCAGCACGCAGTAGCTGCCCACCTTGGTGCTGCCCGCGATGCCCACCTGGGCCACGGCGATGCTGTTCTCGCCGATCACGACGTTGTGCGCGACCATCACGAGGTTGTCGATCTTGCTGCCCCTGCCAATGACGGTCGAACCCAACGCCCCGCGGTCCACGGTCGTGTTCGCGCCGATCTCCACGTCGTCGTGAATGATGACGTTGCCAAGCTGCAGCACCTTGCGGTGCCGGCCCTCGTCGAGCACGTAGCCAAAACCATCCGAGCCGATCACCGTCCCGGCATGAACACTCACGCGATGCCCGAGCTGGCACCCGTGGTACACGACCACGTTCGGATAGAGGCAGCAGTCGTCGCCGAGCTGCGTGTCGTTGCCGACGTGATTGCCACCACGCAGCACCGATCGCGCGCCAATCCGCACGCGCTCGCCCACGACACAAAGCGGCCCGATGTGCGCGGAAGGATCAATCTGTGCCGACGCCGCCACCACGGCGCTGGGATGAATGCCCGGCGGCAGTTTCTCCAGCGGAAAGAAAATCGGCAGCGCCTTGGCGAAGGCCACGCGCGGGTTCGCCACGCGGATCAGCGTCTTCTTCGACGACGTGAATCCGGCCGGAACCAGCACGGCGGAGGCGGCGCTTTGTTCCGCGCGCGCGAGGTACTCCTCGTTCTCCGCGAACGTCAGGTCGCCTGGCTTGGCGTGGTCCGCGGGCGCAAAACCCGTCAGCACGACCGCGCCGTCACCGAGGACCTCGCCTTGGAGTTGGGCGGCGATTTGCGAAACGGTGAAGGGCATGGCGAGAGCGACCGACTCAGATGCCGCGTTCGGTGACAATGGCGTTCTTCTCGCCCAGCACGATGACGCGCGGCTTCCAGAACCGGGCGTGCGTCACGTCGATCTCGGTGAAGCTCATGATCGTCAGCAAGTCGCCCGCTTTGCCGAGGCGCGCGGTCGCGCCGTTGAGCACGATGGCGCCGGAACCGCGTTCGCCGGGAATGGCGTAGGTTTCGAACCGTTCGCCGTTGGCCATGTTCCCGGCGAGAATCCTCTCGTAAGGAATGAACCCGACCTTGTCCATGAGGTCCTGGTCGATGGTCAGGCTGCCCTCGTAATTCACATTCGCCGCCGTGATGGCGGCGCGGTGAATCTTTGATTTCAAAACGTGAATCAGCATACAAGCGGGCCAGCCGCCGGCCGAAGCGTCGGCCAACGGCTCGCCAATGAGGCCGAATATAGGTAGGCAAGAGGCCATTTCAATACCTGTTTTGGAAACGCCAGGCACCGACGCCAACAAAGGAAGCTCTTTCAAAACCCCTTAGCGGCGTCTCGTCAGAGCGCCGCCATTCTCGGATTTCGAGCCAACAAATGCGGCGCTCTGCCGAGACGCCGCTACGACCGCGGGGGTTTGAGATTGCCTCAAAGGGATTGATGGTTTCTCCCGCTTGGAGCATCCAAGACACCGTATGAAATCACGTCTGCCTTTGGTCATCGGCCTCGCGTCCTTGATGGCCGCTTCGGGCGCACCCGCGCAGCAAGCGCCGCCGGCCGTTCCCGTCGTCGTCACCGCGACGGCGCCCGCCGTCGAACGCGCCGTCGCGGGCGAACTCGCGAGCTTTCTGGGACGTCTTTACCCGCGCAGCCGCTTCTCCGTTCAAAGCACACTGCCGGACGGCGGCCCGTGTATTCTCCTCGGCAGCGCCGCTTCCGATCCGCAAATCCGCCAGCGATTCCAGCCGCCGCTGACCAACGCCGAGAGTTTCATCGTCACCAACTTCGTGGACGGTGCCCGGCAATGCGGCGTCGTTGCGGGGGCCGATTCGCGCGGCGTGGCGCACGGCGTGTCTGCGCTGCTGACCCGGCTGGGTTGCGGGTTCTTCCTCTCCGGCGACACGTTGCCTCCCGCACGATCGGAACCGGTTTCTTTCGCCGAGTGGACGCTGGCCGACCGGCCGCTGGTGCGCGACCGCCTTGTGTTCGACTGGCACAACTTCCTCAGCGGTTGTTCGACGTGGAACCTGCCCGAATGGAGGAAGTGGATTCTCCAATCGCAAAAAGCCGGCTTCAACGCGATCATGGTCCACGCCTACGGCAACAACCCGATGGTGAGCTTCGAGTTCAACGGCCAGACCAAGCCCGTCGGCTGCCTCAGCACCACGGTCAAGGGCCGCGATTGGTCCACCATGCACGTGAACGACGTGCGCCGGCTCTGGGGCGGCGAGGTGTTCGACCAGCCGGCCTTCGGCGCAGACGCAGCGCTGGGACCAGACGAGCAACGGGCCGACGCCGCGCTGCGCCTCATGCACGACGGGTTTGCCTGCGCGGCAGAGCGCGCGATGGGTGTGTTCTTCGCGAACGACGTCGATACGCTCTCCGCCAATCCGCAGGGCCTCATCCTCACGCTGCCGGCGGAGGCGCGCTTCCCCATCGGCGTGCAGGCGATGCAATGGATGAACCAGGAAGGCGGTCGGATGTGGCTGGCCAATCCTGAAACGTCCGAAGGCTACCGCTACTACAAGGCGCAAGTGGCCTCGCTGCTCAAAGCGTATCCGCAAATCACCTGCCTCGTCGTCTGGTTCCGCACCGGTGGCACGCCGTGGATGGAAGTGAAACTTGCCGAAATGCCTGCCGCGTGGCAGACGGAGTATCAAGCCGAACTCGCCAAGACACCCGAAGCGGCGAAGCTCTGGCACGCGCCGCAAGTCTTTGCTCTCGGCAAAATCGTCCGCGCTTTCGACCGCGCGCTCCGCGAACTGAAAGCCGAGCGCGTGCGACTAGCCGCCGGCACCTGGGATTTTAAGTTCCTCGCGCCGTGCGACCGCTTCTTCCCGCCGCACGTGAAGCTGATCGGGCTGGACTACAACGTCCTGCACGACCGCCCGCAATTGGGCGACGCCGAGTCGCGTCGCGTGATCCGCGAAGTCGCTGCCCATCGCGAGGTGGTGCCTGTGGTCTGGGCGCATCACGACGACGGCAACTACATCGGCCGCCCCTACACACCTTTCGCCGAGTTTCACTCGAAGCTGGCCGACGCCCGCGCTGCTGGCTTCGGCATCATCCACTGGACCACGCGTCCGCTGGACTTGTTCTTCACAAGCCTGTCAGAGCAGACGTGGGCCAGCACTCAAGACCGGCCGATGCGCGCGACGTGCGACGACATGGCGGAACGGTGCTTCGGCGTCGGTGCCCGCGCGCCGATGGGCGAGTATCTAGAACGCTGGGTGACGGACGCGCCCAAGTTCGCGCGGGAGACAAGCGACTGGTTCATCGACCATCCGCTGACCAACGTGGAGCAGGTCGTCCGCGGCTGCGGCGAGCGGTTGAAGCTGATTCAGGCGGTGGAGTCGGCGCAGCTCAAGCCGGATCAGCGCGCCCACCTGGATTACTTCAAGGGCCTGGAGGAATTCATCGCCGCGTTCTTCCGCGAGCACGACGTTTATCAACGTTCGCAAGCGCTGCTGAAGTCCGGCGACGTGGCGGGCGCGCGGCGGGCGATGGCGGCTTGCGAGCCGGGGAAGATCATCCAGCAGTTCGCGAGGTTCAGTTCGCTGGGCGGGATGACGCGTGGCGAGCAAGGGCTGGTCGTGTCGATGAACTTGCGCTGGCTCACGCACCTGGTCCGGCATCGGCAGGCGCTGGGGCTGGAAGCGGTGCGCGTCAACTTCGCGCCCACCTCACACGACAAGCTGGCGCAGAGCCGCGGCACGTTCACCTTTCACTTCACGCCGGATCGGCAGGTGTGGGAGTGCCGGGGCGAGGAAGAAACCGGCGTGAAAACTTTTGCGCTGCCCGCCAGCGAGAAACTCTCACAGGGCGCGGAACTGCCGTCATCGTGGGGCGAAATCGGTCGCACTGGGATTGAGAGCGACAAGCCGATCTCGTTCACGCTGCGGCCCATCATGGCTCGCGACAGCCGCGGGACTGGCGGCGCAGCGGGATTGGCGGCGGGCGATTACCGGCTGCGTCTGCTCTTCCTCGACCCCGCTTCGACGGCGCCAGACCAGCGTGTGATGGAGTTGAGCGCCAATGCTGGTGCCGGTGCGGACGAATATGAGTTTGATCCGGTGCCGGCGCGGTTTCTCCGCCTCCTTTGCCACGGTAATTCCGAGAACGATTGGAATAGCCTCGTCGAAGCGCGGGTGGATTCGCTCGCTACAGATGGAGGTCAGCCTGCGGTGACGGCCAGCGCGTCGGTGGATGGTTTTCCGGCCAGCCACGCGGCGGACGGGAATCTCGCCACGCGGTGGGCGGCACGTGGCACCAATCAATGGCTCCAGTTCCGCCTCGCGCCGGATACCGTGGCACGCCGAGTGGGCCTGGAGTGGTTCGCCAGCGCGCAGCGCCAGTCGCGGTTCGAGGTCCTCGTGTCGCAGGATGGGCGCGCGTGGACCGCAGTGAAGAACCTGCGCCGCAGTTCATCGGCCTCGCGCGTGGAGGATCGCGTGGACGTTTTCCACGCCGCGGGCCGGCCGAACAAGCTCATCGAGCGCGCCTACCGCCTCAGCGTTCCTCGTGGCGGCGCGGTGAACGTCAAACTCACTCCGGAGCGCGGCGCAGCTTTGATTTGCGGCGCGGTGCTGGAACCGGTTGCCTTGGGGAAGCCGTGACGACGAAATGGGCGCGCCGTCTCTTCCTGAAGACTTCGCTCGTCGCATCGGACCTGCGAAAGCCGGGAAAAGCTCATTGACGTCCTGGAGTCAGGAACCGAAGTTCCAGCCGTATGGGCAAAGTCATCGTCAGAATTAAACTCACCAACTACAGCGACCTCGTGGTCCGGCGGCTCAAGCTGGCCAAGCGCAAGCCGCGGACGGTGGAAGTGGAGGCGCTGGTCGATACCGGAGCCACGCGGCTCTATCTCAAACCATCGGTCATCAAACGCCTCGGGCTGGTGCGCACCGACACCGTCCGTTCACAGACCACCAACGGCGATGCCCTCCGCTACAAATACGAGCCCGTGCAACTGGAATTGATGGGCCGCCGTGAGAGTTTCGACGTGATCGAAACCCCGGAAAACGTCCCTAACTTGCTCGGCCAAGTGCCGCTGGAAGTGCTGGACTTGGTGGTGGACGCCAAGGGCCAGCGCCTCACCCCCAATCCGGCGCATGGCGGCGAACAGATGACCGAGGAATACTGACCGGCGTGGCTGCGTCCCCCGCAGAGCGATGCACGCTCTGCGCAGAGACAGGGAGTTGGCGGCGCTCTGCCGGGACGCCGTGAGAGCTTGTCGCCATCACCTCCTGCAATTGGGAATCCCCGATCCTCTTTGCTGGAATTGGGCTTGGAAGGCGGAGGTTTTTTTGAGAGATCAATCCCATGCAAACAATGCTCCATCGCCGCGACTTCCTCCGGTTGTCCACCGCCGCAGCGGCCCTGCCACTGGCTGGTCGCCTGCACGCCGCCACTCCCGCTGCGAAGACCGCTCCGCCGCCCAAGGCGACCAACCCCATGACCGCTGATCCCGCGGGCCTCACCACCTACCAGATTGGCCCGCAGATTTGGGTCCGGTTCGACAACCGCCTGGTCACCTGCTACCGCGCGCACCGCTCGCAGAAGTACCCGTACCTCTTCCCGCTAAGCGGACCGTTGAGCGGGCTGTCCGTGACAAGCGAGACGGCGTTGCCGTGGCCGCATCACCGCTCGCTGTTCTTCGGCTGCGACCGCGTCAACGGCGGCAATTATTGGCAGGAGGATTTCGACAAAGGCCAGATCCTCTCGACCGGCCCCAAACTCGGGGCGACCACGCCCGACTCCGTGGAAATCCTCGATCGCTGCGAGTGGCAGAAGCCCGGCGGGCCGATCGTGGCAAAAGAGCAGCGGCGCATCACGGTGACGGTCGCTGGTTCCCGCTTGCGGTTCATCGACTGGGAGACGCAGTGGCAGGCCGTGGAAACGATCACGGTGCAGAAGACGAATCACTCGCTGTTCTCCGCCCGCGCGGCGCTCGACCTCACCCCCACGGGCGGCGGGCAGTTGGTCAATGCGGAAGGCGACAGCGGCGAGAAGGCGACGTTCGGCAAGAAATCCGCGTGGTGCGACTTCTCAGGCAAGCGCGATGCGGCAGCCGGCGGCGTGATCGAGGGTATCGCGATCCTCGATCATCCCAAGAACCCGTGGTCGCCCTGCCCGTGGTTCACGCGCGACTATGGGTTCATGTCGCCGACGCCGATGAACTGGATCGAGAAGCCGTGGCAGTTGGAAGCCAGCCAATCCGTCACGCTGCGCTACCGCGTCGTGGTCCACGCCGGCGACGCCAAGGAAGCCGGGCTGGCTGAGATCTTCAAGGCGTGGGCGGTGTAGCGGGTTCCCTCTCCCGTCGGACGGGAGAGGGCTAGGGTGAGGGCTTGGGGAGCGTTGATCTGGAACCCGGCGAAATCCTTGCTCCGTTCCCCTCACCCCGGCCCTCTCCCATCCGATGGGAGAGGGAGAGTTGAGCACACGTTTGGACAAGACGAGCATTCGCTGGCGACGAGCGCGTGGAGCGTGTTCCCTCTCCCATCGGACGGGAGAGGGCTAGGGTGAGGGCTTGGGAGCGTTAATCTGGAACCCGGCGAAATCCTCGCTCCGTTCCCCTCACCCCGACCCTCTCCCATCCGATGGGAGAGGGAGAGTTGAGCACGCGTCTGGACGAGGCCAGCATTCGTTGGCAACGAGCGCGTGGAGCGGGTTCCCTCTCCCGTCGGACGGGAGAGGGCTAGGGTGAGGGCTTGGAGAGCGTTGATCTGGAACCCGGCGAAATCCTCCCTCTGTTCCCTTCACCCCGACCCTCTCCCATCCGATGGGAGAGGGAGAGCCGAGTTGGTTCCGTGGAATTTCCTGATGGACACGAAACTACCGTCGCCGTCACAGCACCACTTCCGTGCCCACGCCTTCGTCGGTGAAGATTTCCAGCAGCACCGAGTGCGGCATGCGGCCATCGACGAGCGACACCTTGTCCACACCCGATTTGATGGCGGCCACGGCCCCATCGACTTTCGGGATCATTCCCTTGTCCACGATGCCAGCCTGTTTGAGCGCGGGCACTTCGCTGGTCTGCAGATGCGCAATGAGCGTGGCGGGGTCCTTCGGATCGCGCATCAGCCCTGGCACGTCGCTCATGAAGACGAGCCGCTTGGCCTTGAGCGCGATGGCGGCTTGGGCGGCGGCCACGTCGGCGTTGCAGTTGTAAATCTGGCCGTCCTGGCCGCGCGCGGTGGGACTGATGATCGGAGTGATTCCTTTGGAAATGCACTCCAGCAGCGGCGCGGTGTTGACGCCGACGACTTCCCCCACGTAGCCGAGGTCGAGGTCTTCGTCTGCCGGGCCTTTCACGACCAGCTTGCGGCAGGTGAAAATGTCCGGCCCGGCGAACCCTTTGGCCACGCCCCCGAGCGAGTTGATGGTGGCGACGATCTCCGGGTTAATCTCCCGCGAGAGCACGTCGTCCACGATCTGCACCGTGGCTTCGTCCGTGACGCGCTGGCCTTGGATGAAGTTGGCTTTCAGCCCGGCCTTCTCCATCGCGCGAGTGATGGCCTTGCCGCCGCCGTGGACGACGACCGGGTTGATCTCGACGGCTTCGAGAAACACGATGTCGCGCGCCACGCCGTGGCGCACGGCGGCATCGGGCGAGTCCATGAACGAGCCGCCGTATTTCACGACAAACGTGGCGCCGCTGAATTTCTGGATGAAGGGCAACGCTTCGAGGAGCGTCGCGGCCTTCGCGATCAAGTCCTGCATGGCGCCTAGTTCAACGCCAGGTCCCGCCGCAGATCAAGCCGGGAGAAGGAACGGCCAGTTCCTCGCGCCAAGCACCGCCTCGACAACCGGCAACAAAGGGGCTATAGACTCGGTGTGTTTGAGAAAGGAGAAAGTTTATGAAAATGGCCGAACGAATTGAGATGAGGGCCGGCCTGCTGGCGCTGGTGTGCGTCGCGGCACTTCAGCCGAGCCTGGCCCTGAGTGCGGCGTCCGCTCCGCCGGACGAGCGCGTGAACTACACCCTCCTGCCGGGCAGCCAGTTGGCGGATGATTGCCCGATCTGCGGGCGGCCCACGTTTCTGGAACCGATGCGGGGCGCCTTCCAACTGCGGCTGCTCCATGAGAATCCTCTGTTCAGCACCTACAGCATCGAGCGGATCACCTTCACCGCCGGCACCCCGGCGGGGCGGTCCTACAAAATCACCGGCGACGGCACCTACACCATCGGCGGCGAAGTGGCCCTGCGGCAAGAGACGGTCCTGAACTTGTGGATCGACGACGGTGTGGCCAACCGGCTGTGCCACTTCACCAACGCGGACTACTCGCCTCAGCGTCAGTGGCCGATGCTCAAGGTCACGCTGGACCAGACCAACGGCACTTGGATCCAGACCTATCATCTGGAAATCGCCGCCGCGCCGTTCCGGGACCTATGGTTTTCCACCCAGAACGGTTTTCATGCCGGCATCTGGCAAGGGCCGACGAACTTCGTCAGCGCGGGCGGTTTGGTTTCGTGGACGGGGCACGTGGCGAAACGCAACCAGCATCTCACCAAGCGCCTCGGCGTCATGCCGCCCGCGCCAGACTTGGGCCTCGACGCCTTGGACGTGTTGCCTGGCGGCGAGATCGCGTTCTCCATCGAAACGGACGTCTTCAGCGAAACCCTTGGCGTGCTGCACGAGGGCGATGTGCTTTCCGATCGGGGCCGCGTGGCGTGGAGCTTCAATGACCTCGTGTCCTCGTTCAACCCAGAGCCGCCGGTCAACGATCCGGGTCTGGACGCCTTGCGGGTGCTCGGCACGAACGAGGTGTACTTCTCGGTGCGAACCGATTTCTTCTCCAGGAAATTGGGCCGCACGGTTCGGCGCGGGGATTTGCTTTCCAGCCAGGGACGAATCGTGAAATCCAACGGCGAGTTGATCGCGGCGTTCAGGCCAGCCGATCCAAGCAAGGACTACGGGCTGCGCGACGTCTTCGTGTGGCCGAGCGGCGAAATCTGGTTCGCGACCGAAGACGGTTTCCACGACGCGCAGTTCGAGGGGTACGGGCGCGGCGATCTGCTCAGCGATCATGGCTACGTGGTCTATCGCAACCTTGACCTGCTCGCCGTCTTCCAGCCGTTGGAGGACCTGGCGGACTTCGGCTTGGACGCCGTGCATGTTTTCAGCGACGCCGTTGCCCCGCCCCAGCCCGCGTTCCTGGCGGGCTTTTCGGCGGACCGCGTCACAGGGAGCCTGACGTTTCAGTGGCCCGCCACGAATAGCATCGTCCAACTCGAAACCGCCGGCGACGTGACGGGCGCTTGGTCGCCGTGCGGTCCGATCACGGGCGAAATCTCTTACCAGGATGTCGGCGCTCTCACGAATCGCCCGCAAGCCTTCTACCGATTACGGCAGTGGTGATCGGCCGGCGATGGGGCGGAGGCGCGCTCAGAGCGTGGCCGTTCTGCATCGAGTTGGTTGACCGAGTTCCGCCGCGCCTTGCCCGTGTGCTCGCCCTCAAGTTTGCCCGGAGGGAAATTCGCTGGTGGAAGCAGCGGGGCATGTGCTATGGGTTGCACCGTATGAATGCACGGGAAGTCTTGATCGCGGAAATTCAACGGCAACCAGAGCCGTTGTTGGTGGAATTGCAGCACTACCTGGAGTTTCTGATTGCGAAACAAAGCCGCCTGCCGAAAGGGATGGAGCTTTCCGTCTTGCCGGTGGCGGAGGTCCGCAAAGCAGGATTGCATCTTCGCTTCAAACAGCTCTTGGAATTGAGGCCGACCGCGGACGAAACGGGCACTTTGCTTTGTGTTCGGCAGGAGGCCTTGGGCATTGACGTGTTCGCCCCGAGCCGGCAGGAGTTGCTGGGGGAAGTCCAGGACCAAATTGTCCTGCTCTGGCGGGAGTACGCCTGCGCGCCGCCCGAAACGCTCACGCCTGGGGCACGGCGCTTGCGGGCCAATCTGTTGAGCCAGGTCGAGGAGGTCGCCCGTGCCGCGTGAACGGAGGGACGTGGAAGCCGGATTGTTGTGCAAGGGCTTCCAGCAGCGCGAGGGCGACCATCACTACTTCATCTATTTCACGGAGGAAGGCCAGAAGAGTCGCGTCGTTACGAAGACCAGCCACAGTATGAAGGAGATTCCCGACGTTCTCCTGTGCCAGATGGCCCGCCAATGCCGCCTGACGAAAGCCCTCTTCCTGGGCTTGGTGGATTGCCCGCTGAACCGCGGCGATTACGAGCGGCTGCTGGACCAAGGCGGACAGCTGTAAACCGGCGGGCCGGCGGGGGAACCAGGGCCGTTGTTCCGCGCGGGTCCACGGCGTTGTGAGCAGGCCCAATTACTTGC
This sequence comes from Verrucomicrobiota bacterium, assembly GCA_016219875.1. Taxonomy (GTDB): domain Bacteria; phylum Verrucomicrobiota; class Verrucomicrobiia; order Limisphaerales; family JACRJZ01; genus JACRJZ01. The sequence goes on from JACRJZ010000123.1 coordinate 24,480, forward strand.
CGGGCGCTTCGTCCGCCTCACCCTTCCCCGTCCGCCGAGAGTTTGCGGTAGAGCGTGGCGAGACTGATGCCAAGCAGCGCCGCCGCCTTTTCCTTGTCGCCGTTGGTCTGGGCCAGCGCGCGGTTGAGGAAAGCGGCTTCTTGCTCGCGCATGAAGTCTTTCAGATTGCCGAGCGAAAGCTGCGGCAGCGAAGCTCCCGCACCGGCCACCGACGGCGCGGGCTGGTTCGGCAGCGGGAAAATCGTGTCATCACGTACGGGCGGCACCGTCGGCGGCGCGACCGGGACGGCTGGCTCCACCATTGGCTCCAGTTCTTTCGACTGGAAATTTTGGGCGACGCGGGGCGGCAGGTCGCTCAATTGAATGACCTCGGTCTCGCACAAGGCGGAGGCGCGTTCGATGGCGTTCTGCAACTCGCGCACGTTCCCCGGCCAAGCGTGGGCGAGAATAGCCTGCATGGCCTGGCGGCTCATCTGGAGCGGCTGGCCGCTGCGGGGATGGGGCTTGTTCTTGAGGAAGTGGGCCACGACGAGCGGGATGTCGTCACGCCGCTCGCGCAGGGGCGGCAGTTCCACGGCGATGACGTTGAGCCGGTAGTAAAGGTCTTCGCGGAACGTGCCGTCCTGGACTTTCTTGAGGAGCGGCTCGTTGGTTGCGGCCAGCACGCGGACGTTCACATAGATCGGCGTGTTGTCGCCGACGCGCCGCACTTCGCGGTCCTGCAACACCCGCAACAGGCGGCTTTGCAGCACCGGCGACATGGAGCCGATTTCGTCGAGGAAGATCGTTCCTCCGTCCGCTTCCTGGAAAAGCCCCTTCTTGTCTTGGATCGCGCCGGTGAACGCACCTTTGCGATGGCCGAACAACTCGGATTCCAGCAGGTTCTCCGGCAGCGCCGCGCAGTTCACCGGCACGAACGGCGCGAACTGTCGCCGGCTATTGAAATGCAGCGCGCGCGCGACCAGTTCCTTGCCCGTGCCGCTCTCGCCCAGGATGAGGATGGTGCTGTCGGTGTCGGCCACGCGCTCGACCATCTTGAAGACTTCCTGCATGGAGGCGGAGCGGCCCACGATCTGGCTGAGCTGGTATTTGTGGTTGAGCTGTTTCTTGAGGAAAAGGTTCTCCGAGACGGCGTCGTTGAAGGCGAGCGCGCGCTCCACGGTGAGCTTGAAATCATCGAGCTTGAACGGCTTCTCCAGGTAGTCGAACGCCCCTTTCTTCATCGCTTCCACCGCCGTGCTCACGGTGGCGTAGCCGGTGATGACCAGCACGATGGCGGGCGGATTCAGCGCCTTGGCTTTGTCGAGAATGTCCAGGCCGACGGGCCGGCTCTTTTCGAGGTAGAGGTCGGCGATGACCAGTTCGGGGCTGTGCTCTTCGAGGAGGTCGATGGCTTTGCGGGCGTTGCTGCACGGAAACACCTCATGGCCTTCGGCGCGCAACAGCTCCGAAATCATCTGGATCATCGTGATTTCGTCATCAACGACCAGGACTTTTGCCATGCGCGGAAGTTAGGGGAAACGCCGGGACCGGCGCAACGGCTAAATGCCACCGGAGTGGCGCGGGCAAGGCTGCATCAAGCTCTCGCCCGGCGCACCGGGTAGCGCAGGTTTTCCAACCTGCCGTATCGCCGACTTGCAGTCGGCAAGGCCGTGAAACTTCCAGCCGGCTGGCCGCTTCCAACGCTCGCCGGTTGGAAAACCGGCGCTACGGCAGACTGAAAGTCTGCGCTACGAGTGCTCCCGAACCGAGCTTGATGCAGCCTTGAGGCGTTCGCTCCGCACCGGATGATTGCTTGCGTCAGCCTGGAGGAGGTAGGCACAATTCCCGCCATGAACAGGCCAATCGCCACGCAGAAATTCTTTCGGCTCTCCGCTCTCATTCTTCCTGTCTTCCTCCTTGCCATCACTGCCGGCGCCGAGCGCGCCACGCTCTCGCTCGATGGCATCTGGCAAATCGAGGACAGCGTTTCGGCCACGGACATTCCCGCACAGTTCACGCATAAGGCTTCCGTGCCCGGCTTGGCCAATCTCGCCAAGCCCGCCTTCAAGAACGTGGATGACTTCTACGCGCGGGAGTTCCTCGCCAACCGGATTCGCTCGAAGATTTTCCCCGAGGACTGGCGCACCAACTACTGGCTGGGCAAGGTGAACCAGGACCGCAATTACTTCTGGTATCGCAAGGAGTTCAAGGCGCCCGCCCAGTGCGCTGTCGCGATGCTCAAGATCAACAAGGCCCAGTTCGGCACCGCCGTGTGGCTGAACGGCAAGAAGCTGGGCGAGTATGCCGGCTGTTTCTCCGCGAGCCATTGGAACCTCGCCGACGCCATCCGCTGGAACGGCGACAACACGCTCATCGTCCGCATCGGCGCGCATCCGGCGGTGCTGCCGGACAATTACCCGACGGGCAGCGATTTCGAGAAGATCAAGTGGACGCCCGGCATTTACGACAGCGTCTCGGTGTTCTTCTGCGAGAACCCGGTCATCGAGAACGTCCAGGTCGCCCCGCGCATCGCGACCTCGGAGATCGTGGTGCAGACGAAGGTGAAGAACTATGGAGCCGCTCCGGCGGCGATGGACCTGAAGCAGCGCGTGAAATCGTGGAAAGGAAATCGAGTCACCGCAACACCCGCCCCGCAGCCGATCACCCTCGCGGCTGGCGAAGAGAAGATCGTCACGCAAACCATCCCGCTGCCCAACGCCCATCTCTGGTCGCCCGAAGACCCGTTCCTCTACGTCCTCGATACCTCGACCGGCGGCGACACGGTCGCGACGCGCTTCGGGATGCGCGAGTTCCGCTTCGACCACGCCACCAAGCGCGCCTACCTGAACGGCAAGGTCTATTACCTGCGCGGCTCGAACATCACGCTGCATCGTTTTTTCGAGGACCCGCTCTGCCAAGACCTGCCCTGGCGCGACTCCTGGGTGCGCGAGCTGCTCGGCGACCTCCCGAAGAAAATGCACTGGAACTATTTCCGGTTCTGCATCGGGCCAGTGCCGGATCGTTGGCTGGACATCTGCGATGAAATGGGCTTGCTCATCCAGAACGAGTTCTTCGTCTGGACCGGCGGCCCCGGCTGGTACAAAGGCTACTCGCGCACGCACGACGCCGACGAAATGATCCGCCAGTACCAAGACTGGATGCGCGACAACTGGAACCACCCCAGCGTCGCCGTCTGGGACGCGAACAACGAAACCAAGGACGCCAGCTTCGGTGACAAGATCATTCCCGCCGTGCGCCCGCTCGACCTCTCGAATCGCCCGTGGGAAAACAGCTACAATCCGCCGGCCGGCCCGGACGATCCGGTGGAATACCATCCCTACCTGATGAGCGGCGGCTACTTTGGCAAACTCGGTTTCAAGATGAGCGACTTGGAAAAAATGGACGGCAAGCCCCGCAAAGGTGCGCTCCCTTCGGACACAAATCCGCCGCTCATCAACGAATACGGCTGGCTCTGGCTCAACCGCGATGGCAGCCCCACCGTGCTGACGACGAACGTCTATACCCAGCTCATGGGCACGAACGTCACCGTCGCCGAGCGCCTCGCCACGTATGCCTACCTGCTCTCCGGCAAGACCGAATTCTGGCGCGCGCATCGCCAATACGCGGGCATCATCCACTTCGTCTATCTCACGTGCAGCTACCATGGCGTCTATACGGCGGATCATTTCCAGAATGTCACGCGCCTGAAACTGGAGCCGCACTTCGCCGACTACATGAGCGAGGCCTTCAAGCCGCTCGGCTTGTACGTCAACTTCTTCCAGCCCACGCTCCAAGCCGGCGCCTCGCGCGAGTTCCAGGTGAAGATGGTCAATGACTACAGCGAGCCGGTCACGGGCCGCCTCACGCTCACGCTCGAAACAAAGAAGGGCAAAGTGCTGGCCAGGACGGAGCGGCCCTTCGCGATGGATGCGCTCGGCGCGGGGGACTTCCCACTCGCCCTCGCCGCGCCTGCCACGCCGCAAGCCGACTGCATCCTGAAGGCGATGGCGAAACTGGACGGCAAAAGCGCGAAGCCGACGATCTGCCGCCGCTGGGTAGCGATCGTCGAGAAGTGAAGCGGACCCGATAAGATGACGAACCGAAGCCATGACTGAGCCATCACCCATGAGTCGGGAGGAACTCTTTGCGGCCCACGACAGAATCAGCCAGCCGATGCGCGAAGAGTTGGCGCAACGCAGCGCCGGCGAGAAGCTCTACGACGACTACCTCCTGGCTCAACTGCGGAAAGGGAAGAAGTTCAAGATCGCGCTCCGCAAGGCCAACGCGAAGTTCCCTTCCGAGGCACTCAATCCCGGGGCCGGCGAAATGCGCGATGTCGAAGCGCACTATCGCTTCATGCTGGGGATGGAGGATCTGGACGCCGACCGCCGCAAGATTGAGCAGTTCGACCAGGAAATTGCCAAGATCGACGTGGAGATCGAAGGACTTCTCAAACAAGTCAGTGGTCCCGAGTCGAACCAGCAAGGGCCAGCGGTGTCGCCGTAGCAGGGCTGATTCAAGAAAGCGTAGCAGCCGACGTGAGGAGGCTCTGTTTTGATTTCGGATTTGAAAATAGAGCCTCCTCACGTCGGCTGCTACGATCCAGGGATTCTCGAATCCATCGTGGTCGCCGTAGTTGATCTCTGCTGCCCTGGCCGTGCTTTGCGCTGCGCAAACCGCGCCACCACTCACGGCACCAACTTCTCGATCTCCGCCGGCTCCCGGAACACCCGCCACAACTCGCCCGGCAACCCGCCAAACACGCGCTGGTATCGCGGCGCGCCCACGCGCTCGCCGGTGACATCACGAAGGAGGATGCGGACAATCTGCCGCGGATACTTGCGCGCCAGCGCCGCGTAGATTTCCGGATCGCTCTCGCCGGAGTCGCCCACCAACACAAAGCGCCGATCTGGCAACCGCTTCAGCATCGGCTCGATCACGCCCGGCTTGTATCCCTCCGGCGATTTGAAGAGTTCGAGGAACGTGCCGTCCTTCACGCGGCAGTTCCGCAGATGAAAGCTGCCCGCCGGGAAGCCGTTGCTCTGAACAAATTCCGCCAGCGGCAAGTAAAGCTGCCAGGGACTAGCGGAAACGTAATGGAACTGCGCCCCGCGGTTCGTGGCCCACGCGCGATACACCGCCGCCATGCCGTCCACCGACTTGAACGGCCGGCAGAGCGTGTTGCGCAGCAGCTCGCGGCGGTCCCGCACGTCGCTCACTTTGATCGTGTCATCAAGGTCGGAGATCACCGACAGGCCGGCCTCGCTGAGCAAGTGGATTTCTCCGGTGACAACCGGCTCGTGGACTGAAGGCGGCGCGGTTTCAAACCGAAGACAATTCGCGCGGTCGGCCGTGGCGCGCACCGCGTTGCTGCCGACCGCCAGGCTCTGGACGAAATGCCCGTTGGCGGACGAAGCGGGAAGCGCGTGCGACTGGCCGGCGAGTCTGATAGTCACCGTGCGGTCATCTTGGTGGTCCACCAGGAACAGGCGCGCGCGATCACGGAACACGGCTTTCTCGGCCGGCGTCAGTTCCTCTTCGTCAAGGCCGAGCGAGCGGCGCAGCAACGGGACCGTCATCGCGCGATGCTCCGGTTCGTAAATGCAACCGTGGATTTCCACCTCCCAGCCGCCCGGCACCGGCCAGCCCAGTGTCGGATAAAACACCACGCGTTCCCCGGGCTTGAGCGGCGTCGCCGCGGCGCAGAGAAACGCAGCGAAGCTCACAGCGCACCCAAACCAAGTCCTGGAGTCCAGCTTCATGGCGACGGTGTAGCGAACCAGCCCCGCGGCGTCAGCACCAATTTGTGTCGTCACCCAGAGCTTCGCGCAAAACCGTCGCCGCCGACGTGAGGAGAGACCCCGGCCTACACTTTCGCCCTGTAGGCCGCTGCCCTCACGCGGCGGTTCGGAAGGGTTTTCAAACAGGCCTTCACAGTCCGCTCGGATGGTCCACGAAGGTCCACGGCACGCGGAACTTCCGGGAAAGCTCTGCGGCGAGCGCCTTCACGCCGAACGTTTCCGTGGCGTAATGGCCGGCGTAGAAAACGTTCACCCCCAGTTCCTCGGCCAGCGGGAAAGTCCAATGCGGCCCTTCGCCGGTGACAAACGTGTCGATGCCTTCGCCCGCGGCCAGCTTCAACTCGCCGCCCGCGCCGCCGGTGACGACGCCGATGCGCCGGCAGACCGCCGGGCCGCAAGGCAGGAGACGCGGCGGGCTGCCGACCGCTCTCGCCAGTCGCGCGGCCAGTTCGTCGCGGGTGAGGCGGGCGCTGCCTTGGAAGCCGAGAGGCCGGCCTTTCTCAAAGAAGAACGGACGCCGCTTTCTGAAGCCGAGCGCCGCGCACAGCAGGACGTTGTTGCCCAGACGCGGGTGGCAATCCAGGGGCAGATGCGAGCTATAAACGGCGAGATCGTGGTCCAGCAGCAGGCGAATCAAGTCGAGGCGCTTTCCCGTCCACGGATGACTGCCGCCCCAGAACAGCCCGTGATGCACGATCAAAAGATTGGCCCCGGCTTCGACGGCGAGCCGCGCCGTAGCCAAGCTGGCATCGACGGCGGCGGCGAGGCGTGAGATGCGGCCGGAGTTTCCGACCTGCAAGCCGTTCACCGCGCCCTCGTAGTCCGTGACTTGACTCGTCGCTAAGAGGCGGTCGCTGTAGCGGACCATGTGCTCAAGAGAGGCCGTTGTCATGGGCGGATGGAAGCAGACGCCGACGGGTGGCGCAAGGCGCGGTGGCGAAGTCGGCGCTCCGCCGGTGGCGGACGATTTCCCCGGTGCTGACCTGAAATCAGGTTGCCTCGGATGATTGGGTGGAGATAATCTCCCGCAGAATATGAACGACTGGAACATCCAGAGTCGCGCCCATCAGTGCCAGGCCTGCGGCAAGTCTTACGCCGACAAGGAGCCGTATCACACGCTGCTCTTTGACGAGAAGAAGGACTACCTGCGTCTGGACGTGTGCGAAACCTGCTGGAAGGGCCAGTACAGCCAGGGCGCCAACGAGCGCAAGGGCTTCATCTCTTATTGGCAAGGCGTCTATGAAGCGCCGCCGCCCGCGCCGCCGGAGGCGATCAAGCGGGAAACCGCCGAGACGCTCTTGAGAAAGCTCATCGAACGGAACGACCCCCAGTTCACCGCCGCGGCGTTCATCCTGGCGGTCATGCTGGAACGCAAACGCCTGCTCAAGGTCAAGGAGCAGCATCAGAGCGAAGGCCGGCGCGTCTTCATCTACGAACAGCCCAAGACGGGGGACGTGTTCACCATTCCGGATCCGCAGTTGCAGTTGGACCAGCTTGAAGAGGTCCAGCACGACGTGGCGGAACTGCTCGAGCACGGACTGCCCGGCGAAGCGGCGCCGGTCCCTGCCGCCCTCGAACCGCCCGCCTCACCCCCGACGGTGGCCAGCCCGGACCATTCCGCGCCGCCCGCCGTGCCGGCGCCCGCCGAACCCGCCGCCGCCTGAACTTTTTCTTGCCGTGCCTCGCCTTACTGAATTCCAACTCCGACTCGGCTGGACTTTTCGCAGTCCAGAACTGCTCCGTCTGGCCCTCACGCACCCGTCGGTGGCGCACGAGCAAGCGGCCGACCTTCCGCACAACCAGCGGCTCGAGTTCCTCGGGGACGCGGTCCTGGGCATGATTTTGACCGCGGAGCTCTACGAGAAGTTCCCCCTGTTCGGGGAAGGCCCTCTGACCAAGGCCCGGGCCGAACTGGTGAACCGCCGTTCGCTGGCGGAGCAAGCCCGCCGGCTCGGCATGGGCGAGTGCTTGACCATGAGCCGCGGCGAAGCCGCCAGCGGCGGGCGACACCGCCAGTCCGCGCTCGCCGATGCGTTCGAAGCGGTGGTGGGCGCACTCTTCCTCGACGGCGGCCTGGAAGTGGCGCGGACTTTTCTGCGGAGTTGCTTTCAGGATTACTGGGGCGAACTCACGGTGCTGCCGCGTCTGGACAACCCGAAAGGTGAACTTCAGGAGTTGCTGCAAGCCCGCTCGCCCGTGGCGCCGCGCTACCAGACCACTTCCGTCAGCGGCCCGGACCATGACCGTTCGTTCGAGTGCGCCGTACATCACCGCGGCGTCGAATTGGGCCGGGGCCGCGGCAAGAGCAAGAAAGCCGCGGAAAGCATGGCCGCCCAAGCGGCCCTGCAAAGGCTCAAGGAAGAGAATTCCACTCCCGCCCTTGCGTCGGCCAGCACGGGGAACGATGTTCCGCCGTCAGACACCATGCCGCAGGCACCGCCGCCCAGCGACAGCAGCCCGACCATCGATCCGCCAGCCGCGCCCATTCATGCCTCATGAAACCGACATAACGCCGGAGGCCGTACCCCGGCCGCCCTTGATGGCCGCCTGGGAACAAACGGCGCTGGGCGAGTTGGGCAAGCTGAGCCAGCAGATCGTGGCTTGCGTGCAGGAGGGCATCGTGGTCTATGACCGCGACCTGCGCTACACGCTTTGGAATCCGTTCATGGAAAAGCTGACCGGCCAGCCCGCCGGCGAAGTGCTGGGCAAGCGTGGGCCGGACATTCATCCGCACCTCAAACGCCACGGCGTGGACGTGTTGTTGGAGCGCGCGCTGGCGGGCCATCCGAGTTCCACGTTTGACTTTCCGTATTCCCAGACGCGCACCGGCTGGTCTGGCTGGGTTTCCGGGCGCGCCACCCCGCTGCGCAACGCGCACGGCGAAATCGTCGGCGTCATCAGCGTCCTGCAGGACATCACCAAGCGGAAGCGCGCGGAAGAGGCGCTGGTCGCGAACGAACTGCGCTACCGGCAGTTGTTCGAGGACAACCCGCAGCCCATGTTCGTCTATGATTTGGAGACGATGGGCTTCCTGGCCGTGAACGACGCCGCCATGCGCCACTACGGCTACACCCGCGAGGAGTTCCTCTTCATGAAGTTCGACGACCTCCTGGCGCCCGACGACCTCCCCGGTGCCTTGCCCAATAGCGGCGGACACGGGAACGCGCTTTACGAGGCGCGTTTGTGGCGGCACCAGACCAAGGACGGCAGCATCATCGACATCGAGATCACCTCGCACGTCATCGACTTCTCCAGCCGCCGCGCGGTGCTGGTGCTGGCGGACGACGTGACGTTGCGCCGCCAGGCCGAGACGGCGTTGCGGGAGAGCGAAACCAAGTACCGCACTCTCATCGAGACGGCGGAGGACGCGATCTTTCTGGCGGACGCCGAGAGCGGGAAAATCCTCGAAGCCAACCGCCGCGCCGAAACCTTGCTGGGCCTGCCGCGGCATCGCATCGTGGGCCTGCACCAGGTCGAGTTGCATCCGCCCGAGCAGGCGGCGCATTACCGCGATATTTTCCGCCGCTTCGTGCGCGACCGCGCCAAACCGCCGCGCGACCTGATGGTCTGGCACCGCGCGGGCCGGCGCATCCCCGTCGATATCGCGGCCAGCGTGGTCGAACTGGGCGGACGCCGGCTCGTCCAGGGCATCTTTCGGGACATCACCGAACGGAAGCGCGCGGAAGAGGCGCTGGCGCGGCGCACGCGCCAGTTTGAGGCGCTCTCCCGTGCCAACCGCCAACTCATCGCGGCGCTGGAGGTCCCCGCCATTCTGCGCACGCTCGTCACGTCCGCCCTGGAACTGGTCGATGGCACCACGGGCACGGTCGGGTTGGTGCATGAGGACAAACTTCTGTTCACCGAGTATTGCGCCCACGGGACCTGGAAGCCGATCGACTTCAAGTTTGCTTCCGGCCACGGCGTCGAAGGCTACGTGCTGGCCACGTCGCTGTCGTACTTGTGCAACGAGCCGTTGCAGGATCCGCTGGTCGTCCCGGAATTCCAGAAGGCGCTCGGGTTCCACAACCTGATCGCCGCTCCCATCCTCAGCCACGACGGCACGCTGCTGGGCTGCGTGGAGATTCACAACGCCGCGCACCAGGGCCAGTTTGAGGAAAGCGACCTGACCATGCTGGAATGCCTGGCCGCCAGCGCGGCCATTGCCATCGGCAACGCCCGGACCCTGGCCGCCCGACGGCAGGCCGAGGCCCGCTACCACCGGCTGGCCAGGGACGTGCATGACGTGATCTGGTCCGTGGACATGGACCTGCGCTTTGCGGACCTCACGCCCTCGTCGAAAGAACTGTTCGGCTACACGCCGGAAGAACTCATTGGCCGCTCCGTGTTCGACCTGATGACACCGGCTTCGGTCGAGACGGTTAAGGGACTTGTCGGCCCTGGCCTCAAGACCCATCGGCTCGGGCAGCGGAGCGAGTCCTGGTCGCGGACCATCGAAGTCGAACACCTCCGCAAGGACGGCGCCACGGTCTGGGCCGAGGCGAAGTTCCGCTTGCTGTTGGACGAGAACAAAAAGCCTGTCGGCTTCGTCGGCACCACGCGCGACATCACCGAACGCCGTCAGGCCCGCGCGCACCTGGAGAGGTCCCTGGCGCTGGCCGCTGCCACCCTGGAGTCGATCTCCGACGGCATTCTCATCGTCGATACCGAGGGTCGCATGGTGGGCTTCAACCAAACGTTCGTCCACATGTGGCGCATCCCGAAGGCCGTCGTGGAATCGCGCGATGACGAGAAGGCCGTGAAGTTCGTCACCAGCCAACTCAAGGATCCCCAAGGCTTCCAGGCGAAGGTGAAACAGCTTTACGCCACTCCTGACGCCGAGAGCCACGACTACATCGAGTTCAAGGACGGCCGCATGTTCGAGCGGTTTTCCAAGCCGCAACGCGTGGCAGGCGAGGTCGCGGGCCGGGTGTGGAGTTTCCGTGACGTGACCGGGCGTTTCGAGGCCAAGGCCGCCCGTGCAGCCAAACTCAAGGCCAGAAAGAAACCAGCTCCGTAACCGGTTCGGTTCGGCGTGCGTCTTCCCCCGTCGGGTGGCTGTGGCAGGCCGCCTCTTGAAATCAAACGCCGAGATTGAACTCCGCCGATCACAAACCATGAACGGCCAGATCAGCGCTCCGTCGCAGACGCCCCAGGATTCGGGGCGATCCCGCGTCTGCGCGGCGTGCGATCCACTTTGGGCCGAGGCCGAGGCGCGTCATCGCGCGCTCCTCGAGGCGGCGCACGACGCGATCATTCTGGCCGACGCGGACAGCGGCGTCATCCTCGATGCCAACCGCCAGGCGGGGCGGCTCCTTGGTTTGCCGGTGGAACGGATCATCGGCCTGCACCAGACCGGGATTCATCCGCCCGACGAAGCCGGGCGGTACCGCGAGGTCTTCACCAACCTGGCGGCGGGCGGCGGCCTCGCTTCAGGCCGGCTGTTTGTGCGGCACAGCAGCGGGCGGGACATTCCAGTGGAGATCGGGTCGAGCACGATCCAGTTGGGCGCGCGGCGCGTGGTGTACGGCGTCTTCCGCGACATCACCGAACGGCTGCTTTCGGAGGAGGCCTTGCGTCTTCAAAGCGCCGCGCTGGAGTCCGCCGGCAACGGCGTCGTGATCACGGATCGCCGGGGAGAGATCGCCTGGGTCAATCCCGCCTTTACGCGATTGACCGGCTACACCCAGGACGAGGTCGCCGGGCGCAACGCGAACATTCTGAAGTCGGGCCGGCACCCGCCGGAGTTCTACGCGGCGTTGTGGCGGACGGTCTTGAACGGGCAGGTCTGGGAGTCGGAGATCACCAACCGCCGCAAGGACGGCACGCTCTACACCCAGGACATCATCATCACTCCGGTGCGCGACCCGCGCGGAACGATCACGCATTTCATCGCCATCCAGCAGGACATTACTCAACGGAAACGCATGGAGGTGGAACTGCGCGAATCGCAGCAGCGGTTCGAGCACATTTTCAAGTCCAACCCTGGCGCCATCACCATCCATGCCGCCTCGGACTTCCGGTTGCTGGACGCGAACGACAGCTTTCTGGAGCCGCTGGGCTACACGCGCGAGGAAGTCATCGGCCGCACGCCGGCCGAACTGGGTCTGGTGGCGGACGCGGCGGAAGGCGAACGGCTGCGGGAAGCCCTCCGGCGGGACGGGCGGTTGCGCAACTTTGAAATCCGTTTCCGCGGCCGGACCGGCCAGATTCTGGACGTGTTGATGACCGTGGAGCCGGTGCAACTCGGGTCCGAGCCTTGCCTGCTTGCCACCGCCAACGACATCACCCGTTGGAAGCAGCAGCAACAGGAACTGGAGGAGCAACTCCGACGGGCGCAGAAACTCGAAAGCGTAGGCACGCTGGCCGGCGGCGTGGCGCACGACTTCAACAACATCCTCACGGTCATCCAGGGCCACGCCCATCTGCTCCTGGGCGACAGCTCGCGTTCCGCGGCGGACCAGGAATCAGTGCGGCAGATTGTCGATGCCGCCGAGCGCGCGGCCAATCTCACGCGCCAGTTGCTGACCTTCAGCCGCCGCCAGCCCATGCAGCGCCGGGCCCTCGACTTGAACGAGGTGGTGGGCAACATGACCCGGATGCTCCGGCGCATCATCGGCGAGGACATCCAACTCGAGATCAAATGCCCCGCGCGGGTCCCGCTGGTCATGGCCGACACCGGCATGATTGAGCAGGTGCTCATGAACCTGGCGGTCAACAGCCGCGACGCGATTCACGTCCGCAGCTCCTCCGCCGAACCGGGCCGGCTGGTCATCGGGACCGAGGCAGCCACCGTCATGCCGTCCGGTGGCCGGGACCCGCTGGTGCGTCCGCTGGGTGAATACGTTTGCCTGAGCGTGCAGGACAACGGCTGCGGCATCCCGCCGGAAATCCGCGACCGGATTTACGATCCGTTTTTCACCACCAAGGACGTTGGCAAAGGCACCGGCCTCGGGCTGGCCACGGTCCACGGCATTGTGGCCGAGCACGGTGGTTGGATCGACCTGGACTCGGGCGTGAATGCGGGCACCACCTTCCGCATCTACTTGCCCGCCTGCCGGCAGGACGAAGCCAGCCCGGCCCACCTCAAGAAAGCGGCGCCTGTCCGCGGCGGCCACGAAACGATTCTGTTGGTGGAAGATGAAACCGGCCTGCGCGATCTGGCCAAGGAAGTGTTGACGCGGTACGGCTACCATGTGATCTCCGCCCACTCCGGCCGCCACGCGTTGGAGGTGTGGGACCAGCATCAAGGGCAGTTCGATCTTCTGCTCACGGACATCATCATGCCGGAGGGCCTGGACGGCTGCCAACTGGCCCAGCAACTCGAAGCGCGCAAACCGGACTTGAAAGTGATCTACACCACCGGCTATAGCCCGGACATCGTCGGCTGGGACTTCCACTTCCTGCGCGGTGACGGCATCCATTTCCTCCAGAAACCCTACCCGCCCCAGGAACTGGCCAAAGTCGTGCGCGACTGCCTGGATGGGCACGTGAAGTGAGCGGGGACGGGATGAGGTGGAATGGTGAAGCGTTGAAGCGATGAACCTAGACGGAGCCGTTGACGCAAAGGCGCAGAGACGCAGGAGATGGAAAGGGCACGTTCGGTGGAGGGCAGGAGTGGTCACCTTTTGGCTGAAGCCTGCTGGTTCTCAAAGCCTCTGCGCCTTTGCGGCTTCGCGCCTTTGCGTTAAGGGCAAATGCTCCGTTTAGGTTCAACGCTTCAACGTCTCCCCTCAGTGACAGCACGCGCCCGTGGCCAAGTCCGGACTGACGTACGGAATCCCCAGGGACAATCCGCGCAGAATCAGTAAGGCGGCGACGAGAAAAATTGAAACCGGCACCGCCTGGCGCAGCCTCAGCCGGAGCGAGAGCGGCACAAGTTTCCCCGAAAGCCCGATCGCGAGCATCATCGGCGTCGTGCCAGCGCCGAATGCCGCCATGTACATGGCCCCGTCGGAAATTCCTCCGGCCACGGTGGCGCCGGCGCAGGCCACATAAACCAGTCCGCACGGAAGCAGCCCGTTGAGCAAACCCAGCACCGCCAACGCGGCGAAGGATCGCCGTCGCAGCAAGGTGGCCATGCCCAACTTCAGGCGCTCGACCAGTCGCGTGATCGGCAGCCACGTCTCCAGCTTCCGCGACGCGACGAGGCCAACGAGGAGCGCGACGCCGAGCGCGAGGGAGAGCCAGCGTTGCACGCCGACCAGCAGCAGTGTCTTGCCCGCCAACCCGAAGACCAGACCCAGCGCGCAGTAGGTGACGATGCGACCGAGGTTGTAGGCCACTCGGCCCGCGACGAATCGCGTCGAGCCGCCGCCGGCCGTCGGCAGGGCCAACGCCAACGGCCCGCACATGCCCGCGCAGTGCAGGCTGCCGCACAAACCGAGGAGGAATGCGGTCCAAAGTTCCATGTTCAGCGTGCGGTGGTTGCCAGCGAATGACCTTGGTTCTGTGGGCGTAGCGGCGGCCCGGCAGAGCGCCGCAGTCTTTCCGCGTGAAGGGCAGCACGGCGGCGCTCTGCCGAGACGCCGCTACGGGGTCTTGCCATCGGCTCCGAACTCGCTGCGTTGGTCAGGCCCTGCTCCAGCCAGTATTCGCGTTGCCCCACGTTCCACGCCACGCGGACCTTCCAGAGTCCGGGCAGGAGGCCGGCGGTGTCGAGGATTTGCACGCCTTGCGAGTCCGGTTTCAAGGCGAAGTGGCGGTCCAGTCCGGCGGCCGAGGGGCGATAAAGATGAATCGCGCCCTGGGTCTCTGGCCGCGCGTGTTCGGGCGGCACCGTGATCGTGATGCGTCCTCGTGCGGGGTCGAAGGTGATGGCGGCGTTCGTGCCGAGTTGTGTCGCGCGGTCCTGGCGCTCCATCTGTTTCTGGAAGCGGATTTCCTGTTCGTAGTAATCGCGGCTGACCAACTCGGCGCGCTGCGAACTGGCCAGCACAATGAGGGCAGCGGTGCCGAGACCGAACACCACAAACGCCAACACGATGCCCAGCGGCCAAGGATTGAAACGTTTCGGGTCGGCACTCATCGCGGGGAGTTCAAAGTTCAAAGTTCGAGGTTCAAAGGCACCCCCCAAGGCAGGGCTGCCTCGATCTCGTTCCGGCGCGCGGCTGTCCCAGCCGCAGCAACCACGAACGATACAAGGCTGCATCAAACTCCCGCTCGGCGCACCGGGTAGCGCAGGTTTTCAACCTGCCGTAGCGCCGACTTGCAGTCGGCCAGGCCGTGAAATTTCCAGCCAGCTTGCCTCTTCCTACGCTCGCCGGTTGGAAAACCGGCGCTACGGCAGACTGGAGAGTCTGCGCTACGAGTGCGCCCGAACCGAGCTGGATGCAGCCCTGCGAACGACCGAGCGACTCGGGAAGATGCTTGGCCCGACGGGTTCTGAGCGTGGCTGCGGCTGGGACAGCCGCGCTCCGGGCAGCGCCAGACCGAGTTTGAGGCCACCCCGCCCACAAGGCCGACCGACACGGCCCGTTTGTTGCCGCGCCCCACTTTGAACTTGGAACCTGGAACCTGGAACTTCTCATCGGTCCTCCCTTGGGCCGATGAAGCCGGTCTTGACGGTTTGGAGTTTGCGACCGTTGGCATACACGCCCACCACCAACGGCGTGGTGCCGCTTTTCATCACCGTCGTCGGCAACTTGATCAACACCGAGGTCTGCGCGAGTTTCTGCGGCGCGACGACGATCTCCTTACCCATCACCTGCAACTCGCCCGGAACGTTCTCCAGCTTGAGTTCGATGGGGATTTCGCGCGAGGTCTTGTTCACGACGCGGATCGTGTAGAGGTTGCTGAACTGGCCGTCGGGCATCTTTTGGAACAGTGTCCCTTGCGCGCGGAGGATCGTGGCTTCCACATCGGAACGGCTGAACAGCAGAAAGGCCAGCAGCCCGCCCAACGCAAACAGGAGCACGGTGTAGCCCGCGAGGCGCGGCGTAACGCGGAGCGGCTCGCTCTTTTCGATGCCGTTGAGCGAGGCGTAGCGGATGAGGCCCTTGGGGCGGCTTACGCGGACCATGACGTCGTCGCAGGCGTCGATGCAGGCGGTGCAGTGGACGCATTCCATTTGCGTGCCGTTGCGGATGTCGATGCCGGTGGGGCAGACGTTCACGCACTCCTTGCAGTCGATGCAGTCGCCGCGGCCCACGGCCTTGCGCTGGTCCCAGGTTTGGTTGCGGGACAGGCGGCCGCGCAGCTCGCCGCGGTTGTAGTCGTAGGCGACCACGATGCTGTTCTCGTCCAACAGCGTGGACTGAAGGCGGCCATAGGGGCAGATGAAGGTGCAGGCCTGTTCGCGGAATCGGGCGAAGATGCCGTAGAAGACCAGCGTGAAGAGGCTCATGAAGCCCAGCCCCTCCAAATGTTTCGCCGGGTTGTCCGTGATGATCTGGAACAACTGTTCGGTGCCGATGATGTAGGCGAGCAGCGTGTTGCCGATGACGAATGATAGCGCGAAAAAGAGGGCGTGCTTGACGCCCTTTCTCAGAATCTTGCCGGCGTTCCACGGGGACCGGGCCAGGGCGCGCTGCTTGTGGGCGTCGCCTTCGAGGAGATACTCGATCTTCCGAAACACCATCTCCATGAGCACGGTCTGGGGGCAGAGCCAGCCGCACCAAAGCCGGCCATAGGCAGCCGTGAAGACGATGATGCCCGTGATATAGACCAGCAGGGCGACGGCGAAAATGATCATGTCCTGCGGCCAGAAAATCTGGCCGAGGATGACGAACTTGCGCTCGACGATGTTCAGCAGCAGGAGCGGGTTGCCGTGGATGCGGACGAACGGTCCGGCAAACATGATGGCCAGCAAGACCACGCTCAACCACGCGCGGGCCTGGTGGAAACGCCCGTGCGGTTTGCGCGGGAACAGCCACTTGCGCCGGCCTTCCTGGTCGGCGGTGGAGAGGCGGTTGCGGAAGTCTTCTGGGCCGGGGTTCGGGGGTGTTGCGCCCGAACCAGGACCGATGCCGCGAAGAGATGAGGTGTGGGTGGAACTCACAGCGACCGTCGATTTACGGGCCGAAGGAGACTTCGGAGTGGCGGTTCGTGTCACGAATGCCGGCAACGAGTTCTCGCAGGCGATAGCGCTTCCGATGGCGCGGTTTCAGGAGGATCCCGTCGCTGTTGCAGCATAGTTCCACCTGTTCGCCTTCCACCAAGCGGGCTTCGGCGGCCAGTGTCTTGGAAATTCGCAGCGCCAGGCTGTTGCCCCATTTTTGAATCATCGTTGTTTCACTCATAAATGTTCGGCCCCGTCTGCTTGGGCGCCTGGTCTTCGCGCGGCTTGGGATTGGGCGGCGTGGTGCCGCGCAGGGTGTAGATGTAGCTGGCGGCGGCGTAAATCTCGGTCGGCTTGAGGGTGCCTCGCCACGTCACCATGCCTTTCTCCGGCACGCCGTTCCAAATGGTCTTCAGGTTATCGGAGAAACTCGATCCGTGGATCCAATAGTCGTCCGTGAGGTTGGGGCCGACCAACCCGCCGCCGTCGGGACGATGGCAGGGCGCGCAGTTGCGCAGGAACAGCGCCTTGCCCTGGTCGAGCACGGCGGCGTCCTTGGACGGCTCGGCGCTGGGGATCGTCGCTTCGAATTTCGACATCGCCGCGATTTTGATTTCGTTGCCCACCTTCATTTCCCGGTCGTACTCCGCGGCCATGAGCGGGCCGGCGCGGAGGACATGGAAGTACACCAGGTAAAACGCGGCGAAGATCGTGCAACCATAAAACAGCAGCACCCACCAGCGGGGCAGCTTGTTGTCGAGTTCGCGGATGCCGTCGATTTCGTGATCGAGCAGCAGAGGGTCGTGGTCGTCATTCATGGCGGAGTTCGGGGTTGGAGAGGTTTTCGAGGTCGGAGTCGGTGTCGGCGCCGTCACGCAGCGGCGCTTCGCTCATGGAATTCAGGTAGTCTTTCTTCAGGCGAAGCGCCCAGACCAGCATCGCGGCAAAGAAGACGAAGAACAGGACCAGCGAAGTGATTCCGTAGAGGCCGACTCCGCCGATGCCGCTGAGAACATTTTGGATCATGGGGCGAAGGGAAGCGTTAAAGGGTTGAAGCGTTGAAGCGTGAGGCAGCTCACTTCGCCGACGCGGTGGACGGCGCCAGTTTGATGTCCGTGCCCAGGCGCTGCAAGTAAGCGATCACAGCAATGATCTCGCGGTTCGTTGGCGCCGTGACCATGCCGGTCTTCAGATTGGCCACCACCTTGACGGACTGCTCGGCGAGTTCCTTTTGCGCCGGACCGTTCTCGTAGCCGCCAGGATACGGCACGCCGATCTTGCGCAACGCCTTGATGCGCGCCGGCAGCCCCGAGGTGTCGAGCGTCTGCGTCAACAGCCACGAGTAGCGCGGCATGATCGAGCCGGGCGAGGTGGAGCGCGGGTCGTCCATGTGGTTATAGTGCCACGCGTCGGGATACTTGGCGCCCACGCGGTGGAGGTCCGGCCCGGTGCGCTTGGAACCCCAGGTGAACGGATGATCGTAAATGAACTCCCCGGCCTTGGAGTACTCGCCGTAGCGTTCCGTTTCAGAACGGAACGGGCGCACCATCTGCGAATGGCAACCCAGACAGCCTTCGCGGATGTAGATGTCGCGCCCCAGCAACTCCAGCGATGTGTAAGGCTTCACGGACGAGATGGTCGGCACGTTGCTCTTGATCAGGTAGAGCGGCACGACTTCGATCAAACCGCCGACCAGGATCGCCACCGTCGTCAGCACGGTGAAGGTGACCGGCTTGGCCTCCAGCCAGCGATGGCCGCCGTAAGGGCCGTGCTCTTTTGCGGGGGCCTCGTTCACCAACGGCGCGGCCTGGGCTTCCGTTTCTTCTTCCAGCTTGCCGCTCTTGGCGGTCTTGAAGAGGTTGACGGCCATCAGCACCACGCCCGAAACGTAGAGCACGCCGCCGGTGGCGCGCAGCATGTGCAGCGGAATGAGCTGCAGAGCGATCTCCAGGAAGTTCGGGTATTGCAGGAAGCCATCGCTGGTGAATTGCTTCCACATCATGCCCTGGGTGACGCCGCTGACGTACATCGGCACGACGTAGAACATCATTCCCAACAGCGCGATCCAAAAATGGTAGTTCGCCAACTTGGTGGACCAAAGCTTCGTGTTGTAGAGCCGTGGGAAGATCCAGTAGAGCACGCTGAAGGTGAGAAAGCCGTTCCACCCCAGCGCGCCGGTGTGGACGTGGGCGATGGTCCAATCCGTGTAATGCGAGAGCGAGTTCACGCCTTTGATCGCCAGCGTCGGGCCTTCCAACGTGGCCATGCCGTAGGCCGTCACCGCCACGACCATGAACTTGAGCATCGGGTCCTGGCGCACCTTGTCCCAGGCGCCGCGCAGGGTGAGCAGGCCGTTCAACATGCCGCCCCACGACGGCGCGACGAGCATCACGCTGAAGACCATGCCGAGCGACTGCGCCCAATCCGGCAGCGCGGTGTAGAGCAGGTGGTGCGGCCCGGCCCAGATGTAGATGAAGATCAGCGCCCAGAAGTGAATGATCGAAAGCCGGTAGCTGAACACGGGCCGGTTCGCCGCCTTCGGCAGGTAGTAGTACATCAGGCCCAGGTAGGGCGTGGTCAGGAAGAAGGCCACCGCGTTGTGGCCGTACCACCACTGCACCAGCGCGTCCTGCACGCCGGCATAGACGGAATAGCTCTTGAGGAAACTGGCCGGCATTTCCAGCGAGTTGAAGATGTGTAGCACCGCCACCGTGATGGCCGTGGCGATGTAGAACCAGATCGCCACGTACATGTGCTTCTCGCGGCGCTTGAGGATGGTGCCGAAGAGATTGATCGTGAACGCGACCCACACCACCGCGATGGCGATGTCGATGGGCCATTCCAGTTCCGCGTATTCCTTGCTGGTGGTGAAACCCAGCGGCAGCGTGAGCGCCGCGGCCACGATGATCGCTTGCCAGCCCCAGAAATTCAGCCAGCTCAAGGCGTCGCTGAACATCCGCGCTTTGCACAGCCGCTGGAGCGAGTAATAGATGCCCATGAACATGCCGTTGCCCACAAAGGCGAAGATCACGGCGTTGGTGTGCAGCGGACGCAGCCGGCCAAAGGTCGTGAACGGCAGGTTGAAGTTCGCCCCTGGAGAAAAGATCTGCGTGGCCACCAGCACGCCGGCGGCCATGCCGACCATTCCCCAGACGACCGTCGCGATGGCGAAGGCCCGGACGATCTTGTTGTCGTACTTGAAGGTTTCTACGTTCATGCGTGTGCGGTCACTGGTTGGTGGTTCGTGGTTGGTGGTTGGTGGTTCGCCGTCCCGCCATGAGCAACGGACAACGAACTACGAACGTTCACAGGCGTGGAAGAGTTCTCCCGGTGGGCGTCTTCGTCCATCACCACCCGCAGCGCCGGCGTGCAGGTGTCTTCGTACTGGCCCGACTTCACCGCCCAGATGAAGCCGGCAAGGAAGGCCACGGCCACGCCGAGGCTCGCCAGGATGCAAATCAAGATCACGCTCATATCGGTTCGTCGAGATGCTGCACGAAGTTACGTTGCCCGCTTTGAAATCGGTTCCAAGTCAAAAATCACGCCGCTGCGCCGCCCCATCCACTGCGTCATCCCGCACGCCAGCGCCACCACCGTCACCGAACTCAGCGGCATCAGCACAGCGCAGATCAGCGGCGAGAGCACGCCGGCTGCGGCGATGGACACGCCCGCGAGGTTGTAGAGCGCAGACACCGCGAAGCCCAGCCGCACCGTCCACGCCGCGCGCCGTGCGAAGGCCAGCATCGCCGCCAGCCGCGGCACCTGCGCCGCTTCCAGGATCACGTCGCTGGCCGGCGAAAACGCGCCGACCTTCTCGACCACCGCCACGCCCACGTCGCTTTGCTTGAGCGCACCGGCGTCGTTCAGGCCATCGCCCACCATCATCACGGTCTTGCCGGCATCTTGGAGCCGGCGGATGAAACCGAGTTTGTCGAGCGGGCTTTGGTTGAAGTGCAGCCGGGCGTCGTCGCCGAAAAGACTCTGAAACCGTTCACGTTCGCGCTCGTTGTCGCCGCTCAAGAGCGCCATCTCATAGCGTCCGCCCAGTTCGCGGATCAGCCGATCCGCCTCGGGCCGCAGCGTGCTGGAGAGCACGAACGCGCCGCGATAGCGGCCGTTGATGGCCACATGGACGACGCTGCCACCCGTAGGACAGAAGTCCCGCCTGTCTCCATCTTCCGCCTCCGACGACAAGCGCGGCGCTGGTCCTACTTTCACCCCACGCCCCTCCAACCACTTCTGGTTGCCAACCCAAATCTCCCGACCCTGCACCTGTCCCTCAATACCGCAGCCCGGCGTTTCGAGAAAGGAGCGCACCGGCTCCGGGAAGTGGCGATCCGCCAGCGCCTCGCTGATCCGCACCGAGTGCGGATGCGTGGAGTGGCGGGTGAGAGAGCAGAGCCACGTGGCCTCAGCATTGGACAGATCCGTCTGATCCGACCGATTCGACCCATCCCCCACAAACGCCACCGCATTCGCCCCTGTCGCCGTCAGCGTGCCGGTCTTATCGAAAACGATCGCGTTCACCTGCGCGAGCCGTTCCAGGACCAGGGCGTTCTTGAGGAACACGTTGAGCCTGGCCAGAAGCCGTTGCGCCGTGCCGAGCGTGAATGGCGCGGCCAACGCCAGCGCGCACGGGCACGCCACGATCAGCACTGAGGTGAACGCTTTCAACGCCCGCGCCGGATTCCCCGTCGCCACCCAGAACACCGCCGCACCCAATGCCATTGCGATCACGATGAACGTGAAGCGCCGGCTGTAGCGATTGGTGAGCGTGTTGAGGTTGTCGTCGCGAACTTTCTGGAACGCCTCGTGGTTCCAGAGCGAGGTCAGATAACCTTGTGAGACGGGCTTCACGGTTTCTACCTCGATGGCCCCGCCCACCTGCTGGCCGCCGGCGTAGAGATAGTCGCCTTCCGCCTTCGCCACCGGCTCGGACTCGCCTGTAACGAAGCTGTAGTCGATGAAGGCCGGCCCGCCGAGCAGCTTCGCGTCCGCCGGGATGAGTTCGCGGTTGCGGATGACAAGGCGGTCGCCGACCTGCAGTTGGGAAATCGAGACGCACTCTTCCTTCGCCTCCGTAGCAGCCGACGTGAGGAGGCTCTGACTTGATTCCCTATTCCGCGTTCCGCATTCCGCACTGGAAGATGGAGCCTCCTCACGTCGGCTGCTACGGAGGCGCGTCACCGACAGCGGAAAGAAACTCCTGTAGTCCCGGTCGAACGCCAACCGGTCATGGGTCTTCTGCTGGAAGAGCCGTCCACACAAAAGGAAGAACACCAGCCCTGCCAGCGAATCCAAGTAGCCTTCGCCCCGCGCGGTGAGAATCTCGAACGCGCTTTGCGCATAGAGCGCCGCCAGCCCCAGCGCGATGGGCACGTCGAGCGTGAGCACCTTCTGCCGGAGTGACAGCAACGCCGACTTCCAGTAGTCGCCCGCGCTGAAGACCATCACCGGCAGCGCGAACGCCAAGCTCAAGTAGCCGAACACGCGCTGGAGGACCGGCCCGTTGAAACTGTCCAGGCCCAGATACAGTGGCAGGCTCAGGAGCATGATGTTGCCGAACCCGAAGCCCGCGAGGCCCACTTGCAGCCACTGCCGCCGTCGCGCGGGATTGAACTTCCGCTTCTCCAGTTCGCCCAGCGTCAGCGCCGGCTCGTAGCCGATGGACGCCAGCAGCGCGACCAGTTCGCTCAGCTTGAGCTGCTCCGGCGAGAAGGTGATGGCCACTTCTCGTTTCGGAAAGTTGACCTGCGAGCGCCCGACTCCCGGATGCAAGCGGAACAAGTTTTCCAGCAGCCACACGCAGGCCACGCAGTGGATCGCTGGAATGCGAAACGTAACCTTGCTGATCTTGCCGTCCGTGAAGTCCAGCAGGCGACGCTGCAACTCAGCCTCGTCGAGAAACGCCCATTGCTCCTGTTTCGCGGCGCGGCGCACTTTCACGCCCGGCGTCTGGCCCAAGTCGTAAAAATGGCCCAGCCCGCTCTGGGTAAGGAGGTCGTGGACGATGAGGCAGCCCTGGCAGCAAAAGACTTTCTCGGCTTCGGCGAAGGTGTCGTCCGGGCACAGCTCGCCGCAGTGGAAGCAGGCCGCACGTTCGCCCGGCTGGGTCTGACGACCCGCCGGGGCTTGCGAGCCAGCCGATGTTGTGTCCGTTGCGCTTTGCACGGTGACGCTCCCGAATGTACGGGACGCAGTTCTCTATCAGCCGGTGAGCCGCCCGACTACGCCTGGTTTGTCGTTTTCTTGCCCCCGTTTGTGCCTGGGGCCTGCGCGCGGAACTCCGACGGCGCGCAGCCGACGTAGCGGCGGAAGGCGCGGTTGAAATACGGAATGGAATTGAAGCCCGCGGCGAAGGCGACTTCCGACACGCGCCGGTGGTTCTCCAACAACATCTGCCGCGCCCGCTCGACGCGCGCGCGCGTCCGATACTCGGTGAAGGTCAAACCCGTCTGCGTCTTGAACACCTTGCAGAAATGGCAGGGACTCAGGTTCACCCGCTCGGCCACGGCGCGCAGGGAGAAATCGCCGTCCTGCTGTTCACGGAGGAACGCCTCAATCTTCTGCATGAGCGGCGACTTCCGGTCCGCCTGTTTCAGCAGGAGGCGGTTGCCGCACTCGGACAGGTAGTCGGCGAACATGCTCACCAACGTCGTCACCGCGCGGCGGCGCTCCTCGTCGATGATCGGCGTGTGCCGCCAAGTCACGCCCAACTGGTCAGCCCGCGCATTCAGGCCCCACTGCTGCAACCGGTGGGCTAGTCGGTGGAGGCGCTCCGCCGTGGGCTGTTTCAGCGAGAATGGGCCGGCCAGCAGGTTGCCGATGTGCCGTCCGCCGGCCAGCACCGGTACGAGAATTTTCATCACTCCGGCGGGACAGCGGAAGATCCCCGGCTGACGAGACTGGGCCGCGCGCTGCTCGGCGTGGCGCAATGCCTGCGCACAGCGGTCGCCGCTGCGTCCGCCCAGGCAACCTTGCACGCAGAAAGCGTCGCCGGGCGGGCGCTCGGAAAGATGCTCCGCGCCGCCACTGGCGGGCAGCAGCGTCAGCGGCAGACCGGTGGCGCAAGCAAACGCCGCTTGCTGGCGGCGCACGGCCGGCGACTCGGCCAATTTCGTCCACCCGTTGTTCTGGCTTTGTGGTCTTCGGCTCATCAAATCACGACTTCAACTCGCCCTGGTTGCCCTGGCGCTGGAATCTAAGAAGCCGGAAGCCGGAAGCAAGCTTCGGAACGGCGGGAGCTGCTCCGGACAAGGCTGCATCAAGCTTCCGCCCGGCACACCGGGTGGCGCAGGTTTTCAACCTGCCGTAGCGCCGACTTGCAGTCGGCAAGGCCGTGAACATTCCAGCCGGCTGGCCTCTTCCAACGCTCGCCGGTTGGAAAACCGGCGCTACGGCAGACTCGAAAGTCCGCGCTACGAGTGCTCCCGAACCGAGCTTGAGGCAGCCTTGTGCTCCGGACTGAAATCCGAAGCGTGGAACTCAATACCAGTTTCCGCCTACTTGGCCGCCGGCACCCGTTCGTAAAACCGCACGTAGTCCACGAGCATCTTGGTCTGGCTGGATTCCCGCGGGCCGTAGCCGGCTTCGGGAATGTTGCCGGCCCAGTCTTTGTTCTTCACTTCGGAGCTGAGGATGATGAACTCAGGCCGTTTCGATACTGGCGTGGGCGCGGTCCAGGTCAGCTTGTCGTCGATGTAGAAGCGATACTCCGCCTCCGTCCACTCCAGCCCGTAGGTGTGGAAGCCGCTGCCCAGGCCAAGGTCCTGGGTCATTTGCCCTTTGCTCTTGTGGTCCTTGCCGTAGCCGTCCCAGTGAAGCGTGAGTTGCCCCTGGCCGGAGATGTCGCGGCCTTTCTGGTCGCACACGCGGTGTTCGATCACGTCGATCTCCATGCCGGCCGCGGCAGGATCGCCGATGGACCGGCCCATCGTGGGCGAGTGAATCCAGAAGGCCGACCACTCGCCGGGCGAATCTTGGAACTGAATGCGCGCCTCCCAGTAGCCGACGCTGCGCTCGAACTTGTCGCGCGTGCAGATCATGCCGGTGTGGTGCTTGCCGTCCTGCGTGTAGGTGGTGATCGCCAGACGCCCGCCGGACACCGTGACAGCTTCCCGGACATTGAGCGCGTCGCGGCGTTTGCCGAGATCGCGATGGCCCCACTTGGTGTCGTCGAGCGAAGTGCCGTCGAACTCGTCGGCCCAGGCGAGCTTGTAGCCCGGCGGCGTGGCGAGGGTGTTGCAGGAAAGAAGCGCGCCCGCCGAAAGAACGGTGGCGGCCAGGAGGAAGGAGTTCAGTTTCTGGTTCATGGGAACGCGTTTTAGAGGAAACAGCCGGCGGTGTAAAGCCGCGAGCCGGTCATCGGCGCGCGTCGATGTCGTAGGCGAGCAACTCGTCCAGGTGCCGGAGGTAGAGCCGCCCGCCGCAGACCACCGGATGCGACAGGCACGGCGGCGGATTCTGCCACGGTGGCGCGAAGCGGCTGATCACCGTCGCGTGTTGCGGCGTCACCTCCACCAGCGCCATCGAAGCATCGTTGCCCAGGCAATACAGCCGGTCGTCGGCATAGGTGATCGAGACTTTGCCGATGGCGAGGGCGTTGAACAGCGTTTTGCCGGTGGCGAACTCGACGCCCATGAGGCCGCGCTTGTAGAGCCGGCAGCCACTGCCGTAGAGGTGGCCGTCGAGCAACAGCACGCCGCCGTGACAATTGTCGAGGTCGGTGCTGAACCAGTCTTCCCTCACGCTCCGGCCATCGGGGTTGATCGTGATTTTCCGCCCGCCGGCCTTGTGCCCGCTGGTCACATAGACGGTGCCTTCGTGGTAAATCGGCGAGGTGACGTTCTGGTCGCAAGTGCTGGGGTGCGGATGGCTCCAGAGCAACTTGCCGTCGCGCACGTCCACGCCCAGCACGGTTTCGCGCGCCAGCGTGATGAACTGCCGCGTGCCCTGGTGCGTCACGATGATCGGCGACGAGTAGCCGGCGCGATCTGTGATTTCCGTGTTGGCCCAGACGGTCGCGCCGGTTTTCTTGTCGAGCGCCACCACCCGGCCCTTGGAGCCGCCGGGCATACAGAGCAACCGAGCGCCCTCCACAATCACGTTCTCGGTGAAACCCCAACCTCCCAGCGGCGCTCCGAACTGCTCGCGGAGGTCGAGCGACCACAGCGGCTTGCCGCTCGCGGCGGTGCAGGCCGAAAGCTGGCCGTGAGCATTGAGTTGATAGACGACGCCGTCGCTGTAGGTCGGCGTGGTGCGCGAGCCGGGCTGCGCGCCCCTCCAGGCTTTGCCGTTGGGAACTTTCCACTTCAGTTTCCCGTTCAAGTCCAGAGCCAGCACCGCCTCCTCGTCGCCGAAATCTCCGGTCGTAAAGATCAGTCCTTCGGCCAGCGACACGCCGGCGTAGCCCTTGCCGCAATCAGAGAACTTCCAAAGCAGCTTCGGACCGTCCTTGGGCCACTCCTTCAGCAAACCGGTTTCGCGCGAACGGTTGTCGCGGTTCGTACCGTGGAACTCCGGCCAGAAGGGGGCTGGTGGAGCCGCGTCGGCGCCGGTCCACGACAGGGCGACAAGCAACACACCCAGGGCGAGGCGTCGCGGCATGGTCCAGAATTTCATGCGTGGCAATTTCAAACCTCGCGCCTCTCAGCCGTAGCGCAGCGCCTGGATCGGATCGAGCTTGGACGCTTTCAAGGCGGGGATCAATCCCGCCACCACGCCCACCACGGCGCTGAAGGCGAAGGCCAGGCCCATCGCCTCGATGGTGATCACCGGGGTGTTGGAGGTGGGAGTGAGCACTTGCAGGAGGTTCACCAAGGCGTAGGACGTGCCCAAGCCGGCCAAGCCGCCCATCATCGCGATGACGATGCTTTCGACGATGATCTGCGCGAAGATGGCGAAGGTCGTCGCGCCAATGGCCTTGCGGATGCCGATCTCGCGTACGCGCTCGGTGATGCTGGCCAGCATGATGTTCATGATCCCAATGCCGCCGACCAACAGGCTGATCGCAGCGATGATGCCGCCGCTCATGCGCGCGTTGCGGATCGCCTGATTGATGCTCTCGACGGAGTTCTCCTGCGTCTGGAAGCTGAAATCCTCGATCCCGTTGTGGGTCATCAGGAGGACGTTCCTCGCCTGCTGGAGCGCGACTTCCATCTTGTCCAGGCTGGCCACCTTGATGTCGATGTCGCTCAACCGCGGGTCGGGCGTGTTGTTGGTGCCGGAGGAGGCGCGGAACCGCAGCCACATCGTGTTGAGCGGGATGTAGGCGGTGAGGTTCTTGCGGCGGAAGACCCAACTGCTGCCGCCGCGCCCGCCCCAGCCGCGCTTGCGCGCCACGCCGGTTTGCGGCGGCTCCGGGCCGTTCTTGAGCCGCTGTTCGCGGTACTTCCGGTCGCTCTCACCTTCGTAATGCTGCAACATGCCGACGATGATGAAGGGCTGTCCGTTGATGCTGATCGTCTCGCCCAGCGGCACGATGGTCCGGCCAATCTCCTCCGGTGAGCCGAACAGCTCATCGCGAATGCCCGTGCCGATGACGACGACGTTCTTGGCCAGGTCCTCGTCGAGGTCGGTGAAAAAACGTCCGTGCTCGACGACGTGCAAATTCATGCCAAGGACGGACGGCCATGCGCCGACGAGTTCGGAAGGCGTGATGCTCTTGCCGCCGCGCGTCAGGACGGCGTTGTGGGTGCCCATCTCCGGCGACGCCAGCCGGATGAGCGGGGCGGCGTTCTTGAGCGCCTGCACGTCGCGGATGGTGCGGCCCGGCGCTTGATCGGCGAGGTGCTCCTGCCAGGCCGGCAATTCCTGGGCTTGCGTCAGCACCTTGTCCAAGCCGCCCAGGGCGATGAGGGATTCCTTCATCCCGTTTTCCATACCCTTCACCAGCGCCGACATGGCTACCAGGCTCGACACGCCGAGGATGATGCCGAGCATCGTGAGCAGGGAGCGGAACTTGTGGGAGCCGATTTCCTTCAGGCCGACGACGATGGCGTTGGTGAAGTTCATTTCAACTCAATGATCGGCAGCGTCGCCTGGCTCGACGGATCGGCCGGTTCGCCGAGAAACACTCCGGCCAGTTCGTCAAACCAACGAGGGTCGTCGGTGACGAAGGGCTGGATGCGTCCGGCGCGTTTTCGGTCCACGGTCAACAGGCCCATCTGACGCAGCCCCTCCGCCACGTATTCGGCGCAGCTCTCCGCGGAATCCACGAGCGCCACGCCGGCCCCGGCGACGGTCGCGATGGCTTCCCGTAGCAACGGATAATGGGTGCATCCGAGGACCAGCGTGTCGATGCCGTGCGCCAGGAGCGGCGCGAGATACTGGCGCAGCACCGACTCGGTGATCGGTCCGCTCGTCCAGCCTTCTTCGACAAGCGGCACCAACAGCGGGCAGTCGCGCATGACGAGGTCGATGCAGTCATCACGGGCTAACAGGGCTTTCGCGTAAGCCTGGCTGCGCACCGTGGCCAACGTGGCGATGACGCCAATGCGCCGGTTACGCGTGCGGGCCAGGGCCGCGCGCGCGCCGGGCGCGATCACCCCGAAAATCGGCACGGCTTCAAAACGCCGATCGAGCGTCGGCAGCGCCCAGGCGGATGCGGTATTGCAGGCCACGACGACGGCCTTGACCTTCTGGTCGAGCAGGAACTGCGTGTCCTCGCACGCGAAACGCACCACGGTCCCCGGAGACTTGGTGCCATACGGCACGCGGGCGGTGTCGCCCAGATACACCAAGTCTTCGTGCGGCAGCGCGCGGCGAATCTGCCGCACGACGGTCAGTCCGCCGATGCCGGAATCAAAAATGCCGATGGGCAAGTCAGAGGCGCGCATGGTCTTCAGGCTGGAATCGGTTTCATCGGAGCCGTTCTCAAAACCTCTCGGTCGTAGCGGCGTCTCGTCAGAGCGCCGCCATTTTTGTTTTGCCCTTTGGCCTTCTGCTCTGCAGCGCGGCGCTCTGCCGAGACGCCGCTACGGACTTTTGAGACTGCTTCATCGTTCCTTCGGCGCCGGTGGATCGACCAGCTTCTGGTAGCTCTTCACTCCTTCGACAATCGCCTGCGCCAACTGCCGCCGCCAGGCCGCGCTGTAGATGTTCTTCGCTTCCGCGGGATTCGACATGAACCCGCCCTCGATGAGCGCCGCGGGCGCATGGGCCGTGCAGAGGACGGCAAAGCGCGCGCGCCGCACGCCGCGGTCTTCCAGCCGAAGCCGTGAGACGATGGACTTCTGAAGCTGGTAGGCGAGCAGGACATTCTTCTCGTTTTGCAGGTTGCCGGTCAGCGCGCCCGTGTTCGCGCCCTCGCCGCGAGCGTTAGTGGACGCGGTGTGCGCGGGCGTGAGGCAATAGGTTTCTACGCCCCTCACCTCGCTGCCGGCGGAGTTGAAGTGGAGGCTGAGGAACAAGTCCGCGCCTCGCCGGCGCGCGATCTCGGGCCGGTCCTCCAGTTCCACGGAGGCATCCATCGAGCGCGTGACGAACACCTTGTAGCCGGCCTTGCGCAATTGCGCGCCCAGTTCCAGCGCGAGGGCCAGCGTGAGGTCCTTTTCGCGTCGCTTGCCGTCGAGCTTGCCGGTGTCTTTGCCGCCGTGGCCGGGGTCGAGGCAGATCGTTTTGATCCGCGCGCCGGCCTTGGCTCGCGCGGGCCGGACCAGCGGTTGGAGGGTGGCGGTGAGGTCCGCCGGGGCGACACACGCGGAGCCATTGTGCGCGGCGACGGGCACGGAGAGCCAGACGGCCACCCCGTTCACCGTGATCTTCTGGGAATTCACGGTGAGAGAAATCGTGGCTGAGTTGTTGACGAGCCGTAGCTCGGTCTTGGAAGTCCAGGAAAGGAGGAAGTGGTGTTGGCGCGCCCACTCCGAGAGCCGCACATACTCCTGTCCGCCGATGCTGAAGCGCTCCAATGGGCCGCGCGCCGCCGGGGCAGCGAAGACGGCCTGCCCGGCCAGACTGGCCAGCCACAAGAGCAGCAATGCGAGCGTGGACTTCATTCTTCGGACGCGGACTGTGCATGGCGGCCCAGCGTGGCGCAAGCGACTTTGCGGTCCATGTCGCGAGGCGCAGGGCTGCATTAGGCTCGTTCCGGCGCGCGGCTGTCCCAGCCGCAGCAACCTCGAACAACAGAGTGACTCGTGAAGAGGCTTGCGCCGGCGGGTTCCGAGCGTGGTTGCGGCTGGGACAGCCGCGCGTGGAGCAGCCCGTCCCGGCTGCCTCCGTTTCATCTGGGCCTCACTGCCGCTTCAGCCGCTCGATCATCTTCGCCACCTTGTCGCGATGCGCCAGCATCAGGCGCGGGTCGGTGGTGAAGTGCGTGAGGTCCTTGGAGATTTCTTCCGGCACGACAAGCAGCCGACGCGCTTCCGCGATCTCGCCCTTCAACTCTTCACCCTTCAACCCTTCAACCCTCTTCACCTCCTGCTCCAGCAGCCAGAAGTATTCATAGTCTTCCATGCCGTCGCGCAGGTTCTCCCAGCGGATCGAGTTGATCGGTTCGTCGAGGCACGGCTCGGTCGCGGTGTTCGGATCGCGGCGCGGCGGATAGAGGAAGCGCCCGTCGCCGTTGCCCCAGTAGCCCACGTGGCCGGCCTTGAAATCGTAGCCGCTGACGTAGCTCATGGGATCGGCCCACGGATCTTGCAACTTGCCGGGAAACGCGGCGCTGCTGGTCCAGTAGGTCGTGGCCCAGATGAGGATGCCTTGCACGCCGTATTGCCAGCTTTGCCACGGCCAGAGCCGCAACTCGGTGCCGGGATGGTCGATGAACTCTGTGATATAGGGCGCGTGCGGCCCGCAACAGATGTACCACCACACTTCCTCGCCTGCGGCGCGGCGCGCGGCGACTTTCTCCTTGGTCCACTCCGGCGTGAGGCCGCACCAAATTTCAACATGGCCCATCAGTGCCGCCTCCGGCTGCTCCGTCAACATGCGGCGCAGACCCGGCGCCGCGGCTCTGATCCGCTTCATGCCATCAACCACGAACTCGTAGTCCTTGGGGTCCGGCTCGTCGAACCAGTAGGTGTAGGCTTCATCCAGCCAGCCGCGCTCGCGCAGATGGCCCGTGACCTGGCTGAGGTAATCCTGGAACAGCCGCGCGAACTCCGGCGTGCCTTCCTTGAAGCCTTCCAGCGAACCCAGATGCCGCGAATGGAACGTCCCGCCGCCCATGCCGCGCAACGGGAGCGAGTACGAGTTGAACTTGTATTCGTCGAGCCACCTGGCCGCCGCCGCGTCGAACTTGGTGAAATCCACCTTGGCCTGCTTGTTCGTGCCCTGGCCGGTGAACTTGATGTCGATGGGCGCGTAATCGAAGAACGAGTACGGGCTGATGCGGTGCTCGGCGAAGTTCTTCAGGTACTTTTCATAGACTGCCTGCTTGTCCTCCGGCGTCTTGAGCTTGTGGTAACGGTTGATCTCACCCGTGCCAAGGCCCAGCGCGCTCTTCAGGTGCGTCTCACGGGGCAGTTCGAAGTCATAGACGTGGAGGGCGAGGGGAACTGACAGCTTGCTGTCCATCAACTCAAGTTCCACTTGGCCGGTGTAGTCGCCGGCAGGCATGCCGCGTGAAACGTGAAACGTGATCCACAACGGGAGGTTGGCCCATTGCTGGAACCGCAACGGCAGTTGCAGCGGGGACAAAGGATCCGGATACCGGCCGCGCGCACACGACGAATCGGTCGGCTGGGTGACGTGGACGTACTCGATCCGGTCCACGCGCGCGGTTATTGCGCCAGCGGCTCCGGCAGCGTTTGTGAAGGGGCTGAACCTGACGGCGAGCAGGGTGTTGCTGTCAAACGCGCGCAGCACCAACTGAACTGGCTCGAATTCGCCACGCGCGGCGGAAACGCGGACTGGCTCGGCTTTCTTCAACGCCGAAGACGGCCACTGTTTGTTCTGGCCAAGTTTCCACCCGCTTTCGCACCACCAAAGATTGTGCAAGTCGTCGCCACCCACGAAGTAACCGGCGCGCGGTTCAGCCAGGGTGTCGATCTCGATGTCAGTGCGCCCAGCGTAAAGGGTGCGTCCCGTGGAATCCGAAACAGCCAGCGCAAGCTCCTGCCGACCGGGTGCCGTGAACGAGCATCGAGTGCCGAAGAATCTTGCCTCGCCAGCGCCAAGCTTGAGCGGAGGAGAGTTCGTCTTTTTCCGGCCCTGAATGGTGATGTCCACGTTCAAATTCAAAGTGCTTGTCGCTCGGTTCGTAACCCAGAACCCGATGCAATAGGCCGATCGCTCCGCAGGAGGTTGCAGCGTATCGTTGAGGGCGATTCCAAGTTCTCCCGTGTTCGCAGATTGCTCGAAGAACGCTGTTCGACCCTCGAGGTCTGCCACCTTCTCGGCGAGCGGCGCTTCGTAATTGAATGTGTTCACCTGGAGATTGCATTTCTCCCCTACTCCGGAAAGCCGGACAAAGATGTCCTTCGCGGGGAACAGCGCCGCGGGCAGTTCCACTGTGCCGGCGCGATTTGTGCCATCGAAAGTGGCCACCGGCGTCCAGTCGCGCGGTGCCCGCGAGGCCTCGACCCGGAGCCTGCCGCCGGTGTGGTAATTGATTTGCAACTGGAGCTTGGCGCTACGCTGTTCATTGGTTCCGGCATTCAGGCGATAGACCACTTCGCTGCCGGCGCCAAAACACCAGCGGTCGGAATTGAAATTCGCGCGGTTAAGAAACAACGTTCGATGAAGATTCGCGCCTCGCCAGCCGCAGTTCGCTCGAAAGCGATACACTCCGCGACTGACGCTTTCCCCCTCTCCCAACTCCAAATCACCCCAGCGTGCGTGTGAGGCTGACACCGGCAGCAACTCCGCGTCGTCGAACAGCATCTTTCCCTTCACTTCCCACTGGCCCAGCCGCACGTAATCATTCGTGCCGTCATCGGGCACGCTGAGAATGAAGCTTTGCCGTTGCCACGAGTCCGAGGCGCGGAAGTCGTGATTGACGCGGCTGAGGCCGGACACGCCACAGCCGCCGCTGGTTCCGGCCTCGTTGCGCGCAACGAAGCTGAGCCGGTACAGCCCACCCGGCTTCAGCGGCAATCGCTCCGTGCGCCAAGAACTGGACTCCTGGCCCGTGCCCTCGACCATCACCGCGCGCTGGCCCTGATGCGCCGTCGCGCTCCACTGGCCTCGCTGGCTGTCGCTCAAGCGCCAGCCGGACGGCGAGTCGGTCCCGGCTTCGAAGCCGGAGTTGGGAAGCAGGTTTTGCGCGCACGCGGTCACGGCGAGGCCCGCGCCAAGCAGGCCGCACGCGAGGAGAAACCGAAGCTGTGAAACCCTGGCACTCTTGCTGTTCATGAATTGGTCAGTCGTTTTGGACTGAGCTTGGACGCGGCGCGGCGCGCGAAGCTTCATTGAGGTTCTGGCACCAGCGAGGTTAAAGGGAGGAAGAGTTGCAGGGTTGAAGAGGCTCCAGCATTGGGGAAAAAGCCATCCCAAGAATCCTCTTCAACCCTTCAACCCTTCAACCCTTCCACTTCTCAACCGCCCACCCGCTTCCTCTTCACGCTGTGGTCTGCCGCCAGCAAGTAGCCGTGGCCGTGGACGGTAAGCAGCACCTTCGGAGCGCCCGCCTGGTCGCGCAGCTTGTGGCGCAACTTGGCCACGTGCATGTCGATGGTGCGGGTCAGGGTCCGCTCGGGGTTCAGCCCCCACACTTGGCTGAGAAGCTCGTCCCGCGAGACCGTGCGCCCGGCGTGGCTGGCCAAGTAGCCGAGCAACGACGCTTCGCGCTCGGAAAGCCCGCATCGTTGGCCGTCCCGATAGCGCACCTCGTTGCCCGCCAAGTCGGCCGTGCCGCCCGGAATGCGGATGACGGCACCCCGCCGCGGCGTCCGGCGGCCCGGAGGCGAAAGCGCCCCGCCCGACCGCTGGCCGGTGACGTGCGGGGCGCCATGCGATCGTTCCGGCCGAGGCAACGTCGAAACTGAAGAAGTCTGAAGTGGGACCGTGCTTTCCCAGCCCGGCTGAAACTCGTTCAAGATGATGGCGTTCATGTCGCAACAGTGGCGAAGGGCGTCCGCAAGTTCGGGGCGGGGCGCCTTCGCCTCTACTTGTCTCTTAAGCAAAACCCCAAGAATGTTACAGAGTTTCTCGGTTGGCGCAGAAGTCACGCGGCGGGGAGCATCGCGCCAGCCGGAGGGCCGTGGCTGTCAGCGTGGCGATAGGGGTAGGGACCGGGTTCCAACCCTGGTTCCTACCCCTGCCCCTTCCTGACCGCCTTGTTCCGGCTTTGACATAGAAGTTTCGACACATCGTCAACAGTGCCGGCAGGGCGCGTCACTCCGTGCGCGCCGCAGAACGGACTTGGTTCTCCGACGGCGCGCACGGAGTGACGCGCCCTGCCATGTGACGGAATCTGACTGTCCACGTAGTAGTCGCCGGCGCGGACCTCGCGTTTGCCTTCGTGCAGATGGCGCAGGCGTCTGCTGGCCCAAGCCTCTGTGCCTGCCGGGCTGTGTGGCTGAATCCCAGAAACGGATGAAAGGCGGATGTCCCAAAACGAACTAAACATGTCCCGAAACCCCCTAGACCAGCGGCTCGTGTTTGTGTTACGGAATCTTTCAGAGAACCGAGAACGAACACGAAAACCAGTTCAGTTCCTGACTGCCAATGCAACCGACACGCGTGAATGAAGGAAGAACCATGAAACACAAGCTCGCCACGTTTGCCCTGAGAAGCGCACACCGGGGAATATCGGCCCACTTTCTGGCACTCATCCTCGGAGCGCTCACCACGACCAGCGCGCTGGCGACCATCGAAGTGCATCCGGGCGTGCTCCCGCTCTATGGCCCATGGCCAACAACAGACCAAACTGTCTTCGCCTGGGATGAGACGCCCGGGATCTTCATTTCTGGATTCAATGGCTTCACCTGGTCTGGGAGCTCCCCGGATCGGATTTCTCCTGTCAGTATGAGCGTTTCTCTGACTTGGACTGCCCCTAGCGGCACCGCGTACCAACAGTACTTCGATGTGGTGAATATCATAACTTGCGCGCGGCCCCCACTGTATCCGCAGAGTTGGTCGGATCTAGGGGCCTGGCGGGGGGCCAGGGAGCCTGGCGAATGGCACGTGACTGGCACCGTGACGGAACATGGGGGTCTGTACTATTCGCCTTACACTGCGTTTGATATTCCCAACGCGGTCGCTGAGAGTTTCACCGTTGTTCCCGAGCCTTCAACCTGCCTTGCCGGTGCGTTGCTCCTGCTTCCCTTCGGGCTGAGCGCCGTGCGGTTCTTGCGCAGACGCCAAAGGGAGTAGCCGTCGCCCAGAGAACCGAGTTTTGCAGGCAAGACGTTGAAACCAGACGCTGACAAATCTATGAAAACCCTAGCTCGCATTTCTACCGTTCTCGCGATCACGCTGGGAGGGTGTTTTCCCCTCCAAGCCACGATCGTCAATTTCGACGACCTGACGCAGAATGATTACACCCCCATCCCTGCTGGCTACGGAAGCGCCGATCACGTGGCCGTTTCCTACAGCAGCCCCGCTTGGACATCCCACATGATATTTTGGACTTCAGGCTACGGTGACCTCTCGAAAGTCGCGTTCCAGGCCTACACTGGTTCTGGTATATTTGGTGAGATTACCCTTACGCCAGACGCGGGCTACCGCGTCACGCTCAACGGCTTTGACATGGCCGCCTATGTCGGCAGCGGCCAAATCTCAACCCGCAGTGAGGAAGTCATCGACATCCTGTACGGAAGTTTTGTGCGGCACCTCGGCCCTCGAGATCTCTCCGCGACCTTTCCTCTGACCCACACCCATTTTGCACCGGAGGTCACTTACGCTGGACCGATTACAATTCGAATCGGAAACGATTGGAACATCGCCATCGACAACATTGAGTTCACCGCTACTCCCGTTCCCGAGCCGAGCACGATCCTGGCAGGGGCCTTTGCATTGCTCCCCTTCGGGCTGAGCGCTGTGCGGTTCTTGCGCAGACGCCAAAAAGCCTTCCAGCCAGATCGCCGCGCCGGGCAGCAGTCGTCGCAGCAACGTGGACTTCCCGGTCTGGCGCGCGACAGCGCCTAACAGATACCCAGCGGTCGCTCACCGGCCCCGACCGGCGGCTGGCGGCGGTTCGAGACGGAGCCGGAGTCCTTCCATGATCTGCTTCGACTTCGCCGCGTCGAGCATCTGTTTCGCGGTGTCGTCGGCCTGGCCGGAGTCCACCAGTTTGCGCGCCCATTCTTCCGCTTGCTCGAACTTCCCTTGGAGCAAGTAGAGCCGCGCCAATCCAAACCACGCAGCCGGGGCCTGCGGCGCGGCTTTGAGCAAGTAGGTTTCGGCCTGCTCGTACTGCCGTCGCGTCAGGTTGAGCTGGCCCAATCCGTTCAGCGCAGCCGGGTGGCTCGGCTCCAGTTCGAGGACTTTCTGGAACGCGGTCTCTGCGTCTTGGTATTTGCCCGAGTTGAAGGAGGTCCAGCCGAGGCCGTTCCACGCGTTCGCGTCGTGGGGCGCCAGTTTCACGGCCTGCTGGAACTTGGCCGTGGCCTCGTTCAGTTGGCGGGCCTGCCACAATTGCCAGCCTTCCTGCGTCAGTTTCGAGGGGCTGCTTTTGCCGCCGGCTAGTAACATCCAGGCGGCAATCCCGATCGCGACGCAGGCTGCGCCGATGGCCAAGCCAAACCAGAGCTTTGTTTTGGAGTGCGTGTTCATGTTCGTTTCCGTTTCTCGAGTGAGGGGTTGTTGCGAGGAAGTGAGAGCGATGGTTTCGACGGCCGTCTTCACCTGGCTGGCCTGCTGGTAGCGGCGCTCGGGCAACTGCTCCAAAGCACGCAGCACGATTTCGTCGAGCCGCACATCCACCTGCACGCGCCGCGAGGGCGGGGCGAATTTCCCCACGGGCAACTCGCCGGTCAGCATCTGGTAGAAGACGACACCGAGGGAGTAAATGTCCGCCCGATGATCGACGGCTTGCGGATGCTCCACCTGTTCGGGCGCCATGTAACCGGGCGTGCCAAGGGCGCCGGCCGCGGTCAGTGCGGGGCGGGCTGGCTCGGGGCCATCGGACGAGTCTGAGTGGTCCGACGAGTCAGACGCCAACGCAGTTCCCACCAATTTGGCGATGCCGAAGTCGGCGATCTTCACCTGGCCGTCCCGGCCCAGAAGAATGTTCTCCGGCTTGATGTCGCGATGCACGATGCCGCGATCATGGGCGAACTGCAGGGCTTCGCACACCTGCGGCACGATGGCCAGCGCCTCTTTTGACGGTATGCGGCCCGTGTGGAGCAACTGCCGGAGGTTCACGCCGTCCACGTACTCCATCAGGAAATAGAAAAAGGCGTCGGCCTGGCCGAACTCGTAAAGTGTGACAATGCCGGGGTGATTGAGCTTGGCCAACGACTTGGCCTCGCGCGCGAAGCGTTCGGTGAATGACGGATCGCTGCCCACATCCGGCGGCAATATCTTCAGCGCCACCACGCGGTCGAGCTGCTTCTGGCGCGTCCGATAGACCGCGCCCATGCCGCCGTGGCCGATGAGTTCCAGGATTTCGAGTTGGGGAAAGTGCGCGGCGAGCTGGGCCGGTTCCGGCGGAACGAATCCGGCTGACGAGGCCGGCGACGCCGGCGTGTCACCCGGATTGACCACGGTGCCCAGGCCCACCTGCATCAGGCATTCAGGGCAGAGTCCGTGCGCCGCCTTGGGCGTGATCGGCTTCCCGCAGTGCTGGCATGTTTTCACGGTGTCCATGAGCATCTATCACCTGTTACCACGACAAACCCGGCGGAAGGTTTCAAACAATCCGCGGCCTCAGGCGGCGAGCGCCCGGAAGAGGGCGCGCATCTCTTCTTCCACTTCGTTCGGGTGCGCGACCGTGTTGGCCACTTCCTGCCGCAGCAACTCCCGATACCGCTGCCGCAGCCGATGCACCAAGGTCTTGACCGTGTTCTCCGGCATCTTCAACCGCGCGGCCAGTTCGGTGTAGGGCACGGCGCTGCGCCTGCCGGTCAGGCAGAACTTCAACTCCGCGAACAACCCGGCTTTGCCGGCGGCCTCGTGTTCGCGGCGCAACGCGTCGAACACCGTGTCCAACAGCGCCAGCGCCCAGTTCTGCTCGAAGATCGTTTCCGGCGTCCGCGCATCGACCGGTTCCAGAGCGTAGCGGCTTTCCGCCTCCTGGGCATCCAAGGAGATGACCTGCCCGCCGCCGCGCTTTTCTCGGCGCGCCTTCTTCCATTCGTCCACCAGAAAATGCTTCAGCGCGGTCAATAGGAAGGAACGGAACCGGCCCTTCTCACGGGAGATTCCCGCCAACGCCTGCTTTTCCAACAACCGGGCGAAGAACTCCTGGGTCAGATCCTCCGCGTCCGGCGGCGAGCACCCGCGCCGTCGCACGAAGGCATAAAGCGGATACCAGTAGGTCTGGCACAACTTCGCCAGGGACACTTGTGCCCGGGTGGAATCGCTGCGCGCCGCGGCCAACACCACCGTCCAATGCGTGGTCACAAACCAGGCCTGGGGAGGACGTGCCGCGGCTGTGTCGTCGGAGGTCATTTGCCGGGCGCAAAGCCGTCTCCATGCAATTGAGAGAACCACGAAAGACACGAAACACACGAAAAGAAAGGCCGCCACCGGGTCTGACCTGGACGTGCCCGGCTCCACCAAAACGTGGCCGCGCTGGTTCCCCGCTCTGATATTTCGCGCCCGCGGATGGCTTCGGTTCCCCTTTCGTGTGTTTCGTGTCTTTCGTGGTTCAACTGCATTGTTCCGGCTATGTCCCGGGGCCGGACCCGGGCGGGGCGGCCTCACTTTCCTGGCGGAGGATTCGCCGGAGGCGGCGTCTTTTTGTTGGCCGCAGCCTGGGCGGCAAGCCGCTCGAAAGTGGTGGTGTTGGCCACGGTAGGCGCCGGCGGCAGGCCCATGTAGTTGCGGATGGCGCGGTCCAGTTCCGCCTTGAAGACGTAGCGTTGTTCGGGCGTGATGACGAAGTCCTTGATCAAGCCGCGTCGCTTCTGGATGACCAGGACTTGATCGAACTTCAGGAAGAGGTGGTTGTACCACTTCTCCCCGAAACGGACGTAGTGCGTGTGGATGTTGCGGATGTTGTCCAGCCGGACGCGACGGACCGGAATGCCAAGGAGAGTGACCTTGAGGTGCTTGTGGCTGATGCGGTAGCCGATCCGGGTGAGCAGGAACAGCATGAACACCACCAGCGCCAACCAAGCGGCGACCACCTGGATGATGAGTCCCCACTGGACCCAAAAACCGACCTCGCTCACCGCGAGGGTCTTGATCGTGTCAGGCAGCATCGCGAGTTCTCGCCAACGTTCTTCTGATTGCCGTCATGGCCCTGGCATCATTGCTGGCTGAAAGGTCGGCGGATACTGCCGCAGCCGTTGCCGGGTCGAAGCGAACGAACAATGCGCAAGGCCCGTCCGGGAATCAATGCGAAATCAGCCCTTCGGTTTGGGAATCCAGATCTTCTTGCCCACGGGCAGGACGTCCGGCTTCACCGTCGGGTTGGCGTCCAGAACGGCCTTCGTCGTCACCATGATGCCCTGGGCCCGGTAGGCTTGCACGATCTCTCCCAGCGTGTCGCCCTTCGCGACCGTGTGCCAGTAGCCGTCTTCGGACGCGGCGCCCGCTGCGGTTCCGCCGTGGCCGGGATTGACAGTTGGCGGAGGCGACGCCAGGCGGGGCGGCGGCGGGGCGCTGGCCACGGACTTCATGATGCGGGCCAGGTCTTCCAGCGAGTTTTGAATCCGACGGTTCTCGGTCACGCGCGCTTCGTCCACCTTCTGGATTTGCTCGGCCAGGCGGCTGATGCGCTCCTGATGGGCGGTGTTGTTCTCGGCGCGCTCGGCCTTCAGTCGCACCTCGGCCACGCTGCGGTCCAAAGCGCCCAGTTGCTGCTGCATCAAGGCCAGCCTCTCTTCCAGCGCCTCAATCCGTGCCATGATGCGTTTGTAGTTGTCCTCCGAAAGTTCTCGTCCCGCGGCGGCGGCGGCGCTGTCTTGCGCGGCGGCGTGGGTCGCGATCCCAGCCCCTCCCAACAGGGCCGGCAGGAGCATCAGCCAAGAGCAATTCCGTTTCATGGTGCCGACAGTAAAAGACAGGGAGGGAAGCGCAAGGTTCAAAGTTTTGCGGCTCCGCCCGCTCCCTGGCCTCTGGAGTTCTCCTGGAAAAACCGTTGACGCTCGCTTGCGCCGTTTCCTAGATTGCCCGCGCCATCGCGCAAACGAATGCTGAACAACAGGAAACCGTTTCAAGGCACCGCCCGGCAGGCCCGTCCTGCGCGGTGAGTCATCTGCATGAACATCCACGAATACCAAGCCAAACAACTGCTCGCCTCGCACGGCGTGGCGGTGCCGGCCGCCGAGGTGTGCTCGACCCCGGAGGAAGCCCGGGCCGCCGCCGGCCATTTCTTCGCCCAAGGCTACAAGAAGGTCGTCCTCAAGGCCCAAATCCATGCCGGCGGTCGCGGCATGGGGGTGTTCAAGAACGGCCTCAAAGGCGGCGTGAAATTCTGCGGCAACACCGCCAACGTCTATGCCACCGCCAAGCGCATGTTGGGCGAGATGCTCGTCACCAAGCAGACCGGCCCGGAGGGCCGGCTGGTCCGCCGGATTCTCGTGGGCGGCGCCTTGCAGCACGACACCGAGTCGTTCGTGGCCGTGGTCTTGGACCGCAACATCTCCCGCCCCGTGATGATGGTCTGCAAGGAGGGCGGCATGGACATTGAGGACGTCGCCGCGCGCGATCCCAAGCTCATCCTCACGGAGATCATTGACCCGGTCGTGGGCCTCATGCCGTACCAGGCGCGGCGCCTGGCCTTGGCGCTGGGGATGAAAGACGAACTCCTCACCCCTGCCGTCAAGCTTCTCATCGGCGTCTATCGCACTTGGTGGGAGTGCGAAGCCACGCTCGTTGAGATCAATCCCCTCCATGTTGTGGAACTCGTGGACGGCACCCAGAGCCTCATCGCCGTGGACGGCAAAATCACGCTCGACGACAACGCACTCTATCGCCATCCAGAACTTCACGCGTTGCGCGACCTCGACGAGGAATCGCCGCTGGAAGTCGAGGCCAGCAACTACAACCTGAGTTACATCAAGCTCGACGGCGACATCGCCTGCCTGGTTAACGGCGCGGGCCTGGCGATGTCCACGATGGACATCGTCAAGCATCACGGCGGCAACGCGGCGAACTTCCTGGACGTGGGCGGCGGCGCCTCGCAGGAGCAGGTGGCGGCGGCCTTCAAGATCATTCTCAGCGACCCCGGCGTGAAGGCCATCCTGGTGAACATCTTTGGCGGCATCATGCAGTGCGACATCATCGCCCAGGGCATCGTGGCCGCGATGAAGGAAACCCATCTCAAGCTGCCCATCGTCGTGCGCCTCGAAGGCAACAAAGCCGAGGTGGCCAAAACCCTCATCAAAGAATCCGGCCTGGCCGTCATCACCGCCAACTCCATGGCGGAGGCGGCGGACACCGTCGTCAAGCTGGCCAAGAAATCATCTCCCTGACCCGAACCCCTGACCCATTTCCACATGGCCATTCTCGTCAATGCAGACACCAAGGTGCTCGTCCAAGGCATCACCGGCCACTTCGGCGCGCAGCACACGCGGCTGAGCCTGGCTTACGGCACCAAGATCGTCGGCGGTATCGTCCCCGGCAAAGGCGGACAGAAATTTGAAGACAAGGTCCCCATCTTCAACAGCGTCGCCGACGCCGTGAACGAAACCGGCGCGAGAGTGTCCGTCGTCTTCGTGCCGCCGCCCTTCGCCGGCGACGCCATCTTGGAAGCGGTGGATGCCGGCCTCGACCTGGTGGTGTGCATCACCGAGTTCATCCCGATCAAGGACATGATCAACGTCAAGCGCGCCATGGAGGGCCAGCCCACGCGCCTGCTCGGACCCAACTGCCCCGGCATCGTCACGCCGGGCGAAGGCAAGGATTCCCACGGCGGCTGCCGCATCGGCATCGCGCCCGGCTACATTCACAAGAAAGGCCCCATCGGCGTCGTCTCCCGCAGCGGCACCCTCACGTACGAAGCGGTCTGGCAGCTCACCCAGCGCGGCGTGGGGCAGTCCACCTGCGTCGGCATCGGCGGCGACCCGGTCAACGGCACCTCGCACCTCGACATGCTCAAGATGTTCAACGACGACCCCGACACGCACGGCATCATCCTGATCGGCGAGATCGGCGGCACGTCGGAAGAAGAGGCCGCGGCCTGGGTCAAGCAGCACTGCAAAAAGCCGGTGGCGGGATTCGTGGCCGGCGCGACCGCCCCGCCCGGACGCCGCATGGGCCACGCGGGCGCGATCATCAGTGGTGGCAAAGGCACGGCCGCGGCCAAGATCGCGGCGTTCCAGGACGCCGGCATCGCCGTCGCTGCCACGCCATCGGAGATTGCCGAAACCTTGCTCAAGCGGATGTAAGCCGCGGGGCGGGACGCGAGGAGAACAGATTGAACCTGAAATCCCAAGCTGGCTCTGCCAGAACCGCCGGCGCGCGGCTGTCCCAGCCGCAGCAACCTGAACTGGCAGGTCGCCTTGGCTGGAACCAGCGCCCCGGTTACCGGGGACGTTGCTGCGGCTGGGACAGCCGCGCGCCATCGACTTTGGAGGCGATTTCAAAACTCCGTAGCAGCCGACGTGAGGAGGCTCAAACTTCAAGGGAAACAGAGCCTCCTCACGTCGGCTGCTACGGTTTTGAAAGAGGCTCTTTGTTTCGGATTTGAGGTTGAGCCTCCATGCAACCTCTCGACTGGGTTCACGCTCTGCTCAATCTCGTGGGCCTGCTGCTCTGGCTCATGTGGCGGGAGGATTCGCTCCGCGCATCGCGCCGGCCGGTCGGCACAAAGCTGCTCTCCACCTTGAAGCGGGCCGGGGGCGATTCGGTCTCCCGGTGGATCTACCTGGGATCGCTGGCGGGACTGCTGCTGGTGCGGGCGTTCGGCTACTGGCAGATGGGCCGGGGCGTTCGCTGGACCCCGCTCATCAACCTGTGCGTGGTGGTGGTGCCGTTCCGTTCCGATCTCTTCGCCCGGATGCTGGTGTTTTCGACGGCTAGCCTCGCCGTCTTTGTCGCCGAGTTTTATTTCTGGCTGCTGCTGCTGTCGGCGGCCAATCGGCGCGTGCTCGACACCGATCCCGTGCAGAACCACATCCGCGCCCATCTGGGCCGGGTGGATCGTTGGCCCGGCTTCCTGAAACTGCTGCTGCCCTTCCTGCTGGCCGGGTTGCTGTGGTTGGGCGTAGGGCCGCTCATGGCCAAACTTGGCTATCAGCTTCCCGCGAAATCCCTGGCCCACGCCGCGCAACAGGCAGTGCTGGTCGGGCTGTCGGCGTTTCTGGTCTGGAAGTATCTCATCGCCGGCATCCTCTTGCTTCACTTGGTCAGCAGCTACGTCTATTTCGGCCAGGCGCCCGCGTGGACCTTCCTCAACGTGACCGCGCGCAATCTGCTCCGGCCGATCGCGTGGATGCGCTTCCTGCAATTCGGGAAGATCGACCTGACCCCGCTCGCGGGCGCTGCCTTGGTGCTGGGACTGGGTGAAGCGGGTGCGCGCGGACTGCCAACCCTCTATCGGCAGTTGCCCCTATGACGGCGCCCGC
Organism: Verrucomicrobiota bacterium; assembly: GCA_016219875.1. Lineage (GTDB taxonomy): Bacteria > Verrucomicrobiota > Verrucomicrobiia > Limisphaerales > JACRJZ01 > JACRJZ01. The sequence goes on from JACRJZ010000123.1 coordinate 67,826, forward strand.
CGTGCCCGCCGAACCGCTGCTGCGCGTGCTGCACGAAGGCGCCGACTTGCTGATCGTCAACAAACCCGCCGGCCTCGTCTGCCATCCCACGAAAGGAGACTGCTACTCCAGCCTTATCGCGCGTGCCCGGCTCCACGTCGGGGCCAGCGCCAGCCTGCACATCGTGAACCGGCTGGACCGCGAGACGAGCGGCGTGACGGTGCTGGCCAAAACCGTGGAAGCGGCGGGCGAACTGGGCCGGATGTGGGAACGGCGCAGCGTGGAGAAGGAATACCTCGCCATCGTGCATGGGAACGTGGCCGCGGACTCAGGCACGATTGACGCGCCGCTAGGCCAAGACAGCGCCAGCCCGGTGGCGATCAAGGATTGCGTGCGCGCGGACGGCGTGCCGGCCCAGACCCGTTTCGCCGTGGAGCGCCGCTTCGCGAAAGACGGGAGGGAATTCACGCTGCTCCACCTCAGACCGTTGACCGGGCGCAAGCATCAACTCCGTCTCCACCTTGCGCACCTCGGCCACCCCATCGTCGGCGACAAGATTTATGGCGGCGACGAGCGCCTCTACCTGCGGCTGGTCCGCGATGAACTGACCGCCGAAGATCGCGGGCGACTGCTGTTGCCGCACCAGGCGCTGCACGCGGCGGCGCTGCGCTTCACGTGGCGAGGTGAGCCGCGCGCATTCCGCGCGGAGGCGGAGCTGTGGTTTCAGGACTTTCTCCGCTGAACCTCGTTGCCCGTGAACCGGCTTGGGGGGGCGAGCGTACCCGTGAGCCGTCGAGGGGCGCACACACCGGCTCGCGAGTACGCTCGCCCCACCCGGTTCGAGGACTTTTCGGCGCGGGAAAATGGTTCAGGAAATTCTCTCTCGCCGCTCCGCGTTTGTGCGCAACCCGGGATTTCAGCCTTGCCCCTTGCTCTTCAGCACGGTCTGCACCCACGCCTGGTTGTCCAAGTACCACTGCACCGTCTCGCGGAGGCCCGTCTCGAAGGTGTGCGCGGGCGACCAGCCCAGTTCCCGGTGAATCTTCGAGGCGTCGATGGCGTAGCGGCGGTCGTGGCCCGGACGGTCTTTCACGAACGTGATTAACCGTCGGGTGTTCCCGCCGAGATGTGGAGCTAGTTCATCGATCAGGTCGCAGATCAACTCCACGATGCGCAGGTTGGCCCACTCGTTGTTCCCGCCGACGTTGTACGTCTCACCGTCCTGCCCGCGCGTCAGCACTTGCCAGAGCGCCTCGGCGTGGTCGCGCACGAAGAGCCAGTCGCGCACGTTCAGGCCGTCGCCATAGACGGGGATCGGTTGTCGCGCCAGACAACTTTGGATGACGACGGGGATCAGCTTCTCCGGGAACTGGTACGGTCCGTAGTTGTTCGAGCAATTCGTGATCACCGCGGGCAAACCGTAGGTGTGGTGGTAAGCGCGCACCAGCATGTCGCTCGCAGCCTTGCTGGCGGAGTACGGCGAGTTGGGCGCGTAGGGTGTGGCTTCCGTGAACAGCCCCGTCGGCCCCAGGCTCCCAAAAACCTCATCGGTCGAGACGTGATGGAAACGGCGGTTGCCGTCCGTGGTCCTCCAAGCCGCGCGGCACGCCTCCAACAAATGGAACGTGCCCACGATGTTCGTCTGGATGAAGTCCCCCGGTCCTGTGATGGAGCGGTCCACGTGTGATTCCGCGGCCAGATGCAGAACGTGCGTGATGCCGTGCCGCCGCACCACGTCCACGACTGCCGGCTTGTCGCGCAGATCGATCTTCTCGAAGACGTATTTCGGATGCGTGCGGACCTTCTCCAGATTGGCCACGTGCCCGGCGTAAGTCAGGCAGTCCAAATTGACCAGACGCTCGATCGCGGGCTGGTCAATGATGTGGTGAGTGACGTTCGAACCGATGAAGCCGGCTCCGCCGGTCAGCAGAAGCTTCATGTTTGAGTTGAGCGTCGCGAAGCTCGCGGTTCGCCAAGGATTCCGTTCATGGGCCGGCAGGATAGGAACCGCCCCGCGGGATTCAAGGAGGAAGCAGGAGCTTTCAATGGCACGAACGCCGAAGTCGAATCGCCATCGAGTCGAGCAGAGGCGCGAACAAGCTAAGCCGTAACAATTCAGTGGAACCACGAAAGACACGAAACACACGAAAGGAAGACCCCAGAAGACCGTGGCTGGCCCGGGAACGGAAAGGTCCCTCAGCGCTGTCACCTTTTGGTGACGCCGGAGCCTCCGCTCCCCACCGCGGTTCAGCCTTTGTTTTCGTGTGTTTCGTGTATTTCGTGGTTCCTTCGACTGCATGGAGACGGCTTAGCCCGCAGTTGACCTGCTTTCGCCGGCGAAAACTCGCCCGCTCAACACGCCCGAAACCACCGGATCAAACCAAGGTCTCCGTGACGACGCCTTTCACCTGCTCGGTGAAGCTGACCTTTCATCATTGGCTTGGATCCCGCCCTTTGTTTTCGCGTGTTTGGCGTGTTTAGCGGGGAAGGCAACGGCGGCTTCTGGGTTGAAGTTTGAGCCGCCTCACGTCGGCGGCTACGAGGTTCTTGGATCGGCTCCGATGCTTGGCTGAATCCGATGGACGGTTCGGATCAGTAACCGCCCATTCCGATGGTGCCGGACTCCTGCGCGCCTGCTCGACCGCTCTTCTCCGCAGCTTCGCGCCGGCGGTATTCGTCCAGCATGGCCGCCGTGGCCGTGGCACCGCAACGGGTGCCGCCGAGATCGCGCACGAGGATCAAGCCGTCGAGATCGCGCACACCGCCGGCGGCTTTGACCTGCACTTTGGGTGAGCAACTGGCGCGCATCAGCGCGAGGTCATGCTCGGTCGCGCCCTGGTAGCTGTACTTGCCGTCGGCGCCTTTGACGAAACCGTAGCCCGTCGATGTCTTCACCCAATCGGCGCCGGCGCGTTCGCTGATCTGGCAAAGCTTGCGCTTGAAGTCGTCGCCGCTCAGACCCGCGCCACCCTGGGCCAGGTAGTCGTTCTCGAAAATGACCTTCACCTTCGCGCCGTGTTTGTGGGCCTCATCGCAGACGGTCTTGATGTCGCGCTCGACGTACGCCCAATCGCCGCTCAGGGCCTTGCCGAGGTTGATGACCATGTCGATCTCGGCCGCGCCGTCGCGGCAGGCGAGTTCGGTTTCGTAACGCTTGGACTCGGTGCAGGAGTTGCCATGCGGGAAGCCGATGACCGCGCCGACTTTCACGCCGCTGCCCCGGAGCAGTTCGACTGCACGCTTCACGGCGTAGGGTTTGATGCAGACGGAGGCCACGCCGTATTTCGCAGCGAGCTTGCAGCCGTCTTCCAACTCCTGGTCCGTCATCGTCGGATGCAGGAGCGAGTGGTCGATCATTTTGGCGAGTTGGTCGTAGGAATACTTCATGGAGTGGGGTGGTTCAGCCGTACTTCCCGCGCTTCAGTTCGTGTTGCACCTCGTCGTGCGTTCCAATGAAAGCCACTTGGAGGCTCTCTGGGCGGTCGCGAAAGAGGATGCGCAGGTCCAAGCCCGCGCGACACTCGAACACCGATGGCCGGAGCTTCCGAATGCTCAGACCCGAATGGACGTGCGGTCGGCCAAACGCTTCGACCAACCCGAAGATGGCGTCCAGGCAGAGCTGGCGCGAAGCCTGCGACAACGAGGCCAGCCTCTCCAACGCCTCAGGATTTACGACGAGAGGTTTTCTCAATCAAGTCCTCCAGTCCCTTCCGATCCCGGACAACGATGAGTTTGCCGGCCTTCTTGTCGCGCTGGTACCGGGCATCGACTCGCTGCTCCCACGTTTCGACTTCATCCGGCGTCACGCCATACTCGCGCCAGGAATAGTCGGTGGATTCCACCTCCACCTTGCGCAGAGCGATCACGTCGGCTCCAGAAACGATGCCAATGTCATCGCCCCGAGCGGCGGCCCTCAGCCACTTGGTCAGATTCTTCTTCGCGTCGGTAATGGTCAGCGTCGTCATACGGCCTTTATATCGCTTCCATATCGGCTTTATTCAAGCTCAGATCAGGCGAAGAACGGTCGGAGGACATTTCCCGCGACCTTGATCGCCGCCTTCCGCCCGTCGAGCATCGGGCCAAACGTGCCGTCCTCGACCTCGATGCACACCGGGCCGTCGTAGCCGATCTCGTAGAGCTTGGCCATGAACTGCGCCCAGTTGATGTCGCCCAGGCCGGGGATGCGCGGCGTGTGCCACTGGGTCGGGAAGGCGAAGATGCCGACTTCGTTGAGCTTCTCGGGATGCACGATCATGTCTTTCGCATGGAGGTGGAAGAGCTTGTCCTTGAACTCGGTCAGCGGGCTGAGCGGGTCCATCCGCAGGAGGACGAAGTGCGACGGATCGTAGTTCAGGCCGAAATTCTTCGACGGGATGTCGCTGAACATGCGCCGCCAGACGACGGGCGACACGGCAAGGTTCTTGCCGCCGGGCCACTCGTCGCGCGTGAAGGACATCGGGCAGTTCTCGATGCCAATCTTGACGCCGTGGTCTTCGGCAAACGCGATGATTGGCTTCCAGGTCTTCAGGAAGCGCGGCCAGTTTTCGTCGATCGTCTTGGTCCAGTCGCGGCCCACGAACGTGTTCACGTTCTTCAAGCCGAGCTTGGGCGCGGCGACGATGACTTTCTTGAGATGATCCACCTGGCGCTTGGCTGCGGCGAGGTCGGGATCAAGCGGGTTCGGGTAGTAGCCGAGGCCGCTGAGGCTGACACCGTGTTTGGCGCAGAGCGCGTTGACGTCGTCGGCCTGGGCTTGCGTAAAGCCGGTGACATCAATGTGCGTGACGCCGGCGAACTTGCGCTCCGCTTTGCCGACGGGCCAGCACATGACTTCGATGCAGCCGAAGCCTTCGCCAGCGGCAAATTCGAGGACTTGGTTGAGGTTGAGTTCGGGGAGGATGGCAGTGACGAATCCGAGTTTCATGGGGTGTTGTTCGTTGTTGGTGGTCGGTTGTTGGTTGTCTTTCAAAAGCCGGTTTTGGGTCGCAGCCTATACCTTGATCCATGTTCTCGCCGAGTTGCTCTTCATGATCGCTTCGCACACGGCCACTTCCTGGTGGCCGTCTTCAGCCGTTGCGAAGAGGCGCGGGCCCTTGTCGCCGGTGGCGATGGTGCCGTAGATCGCGCGGAAAAGCATCTTGAACGTGTCGGGAAAGCCTTCGACGTGGCCGGGCGGATAATCCATGAAGCCGGCCGCGCCATCGCCGAAAGCCGGCGTGGCGCGCACGGCGGTTTCATTCGCGGTGTCGCGGTTGCCGAAGCGCAACGCCTCCGGCTCCTCGGAACACCACCACGCGGACTTCTTCGAGCCGTAGATTTCGAGGCGGATGCAGTTCTTGCGGCCGGCGGCGACTTGCGACACGCCCAGGTTGCCGCGCGCCCCGTTGCTGAACTGGAGCAGCACGCTGGCGAAGTCTTCGGTCGCGACCTTGTAGCTGGCGTATTTCACTTTGGCGTCCGCTTTGGAGAACGTCTGCACTTCGCCGAGCGGGCGTTTGCGGGTTTTGTGGAACGTGGCGAGATCGGCAAAGACGGACGTGATCTTCGCGCCCAGGATGAAGGACACCGTGTCCATCCAATGCGTGCCAATGTCAGCTACGGCGCGAAGCTTCCCGCCTTCCTGCGGGAGCAGGCGCCAGTTGTAGTCGGTGTCCTTGAACAGCCAGTCCTGCATGTAGGAGCCGTTGACGTGGATGATCTCGCCGAGGTCGCCGTTGGCCACGAGACGGCGGAGTTGCAGCACGGTGGGATAGAAACGGACGTTGTAGTTCACCGCGAACACCGTGCCGCCCGCCCTGGCCAGCTTCACGATGCGCGCCGTCTCTCGCGTGTTCATCGCCAGCGGCTTTTCGCACACGACATGCTTGCCCGCTTTCAGCGCAGCCAGCGACATCTCGCAGTGAAAGCGGTTCGGAGCGGTAATATGGACCACGTCCACGTCCGGCGAGCGGACCAGTTCGCGGTAGTCGCCAAGCGCCTCCGAGATGCCGAACCGATCCGCGGCGGCGCGGACGCGCTCGGGCACATCGCACAGCGCGGTCACTTGCACGCCGAGGCGGCGCAGAGCTTCGAGGTGGACGGGGCCAATGAAACCGGTCCCGATGATGCCAGCTTTGAGTTGGTTGACGTTCATAGCAGGGTGGGTGGGTCAACGGTCTTGCGCCAAGTACATCTCGCCGGGACCGAGTTTGTCGTACCAGGTGAATTTAAGAATGAGCGAGGTCACGGCGCACACGGCCAAGGAAATCCACATTTCCCGCCAATGTTGAATGACCAAGTAGATCGGTGACGTGACCAAGCTGGTTTGCCAGACGAGGCCCACCGCGACGTTAAACATGTCGCGCGGGAAATCGCGGTTGGGTTGGAAAGCCGGGTTCTCCGCGCGGCATTTCTCGTAAATCGGCCCCCAGCATCCCCACGGCCGCACTGACCGGTAGAAGCTCTTGAGCACGGCGTCGCTCTCCGGTTTGGTGAGCAGGCACGCGACCACCGACGCAAGCGTGCTGATCGTCAGGATGAGGAGGAAGACGAAGACTTCGTGCAAATGCAAGAAGCCGGGGATCACCAAGGCTGCCAGCGTCCCTGCCACCATGCCGGCGAAGAAGCCGTAGCCGTTGAACCGCCACCAGTGCCACTTCAACACGTTAGGCGCGACGAAGGCCGGGATCAGTGACGACACGATCCACTTCGTGACCGAATGGACGTCTTTGGTCATCACGAAGCCGAACACGATGCCCAGCACGATGACGGCGCTGGAAGTGATCCAGCCGAGTTGGACGTAACGCTTCGGCTCCGCGCTGGAGTTGATGTAGCGCTTGTAGATGTCGTTGACGACGTAGGCGGCGCCCGAGTTCACGGTTGAAACAAACGTGCTCATGAACGACGCCAGGAGCGCCGCGATGAGAATGCCCTTGAAGCCGATGGGGACGTACTTGTCGAGGACGTGCGGGAGGATCTTCTCGAAGTTGACCTTCGTGCCCATCGCCGCCAAGTCGGGCCGGAAGAAGACGATTCCGAGCACGGCGATGGCTCCGATCAGCAGGAAGCGCGGGGCCAGTGACACCACGGCCATGACCATGTTTTCCAGCGCGGCTTCGCGGGGGCTGCGGGTGGACAGGATGTGCTGGATGGCGTAGTTCGGGGTCGGCCCCGCCATGCTGACGGCCACGCCTTTGAGCAGGAGCATCCCGGTGAAGAACATGAACAACGAGTAGCCGTCGCCGGTTGCGCCGTAGATGCGGTCCATGAGTTGCGGCATCAGTTGCGACCAGTCCAATTTCAATTGGCCTGGCCCGAAGAAGAGCTGGTCCCAGCCCGCCGGCACGGCCGCCATGAGTTGCTCGGGCTTGATCAACACGATCGCGATCACCGCGATGCCGACGGCCGCAATCACTTTGAGCACGAACTGAATCAGGTCGTTCATCACCACGCTGTACATGCCGCCCACCACGCAGTAGATGCCGGTGAACAGCAGCATGGCCGTGCCATAGACTTCGTCCGGATACTGCCAGGGGAAGAACGGCCGGGTGAACTCGGCAATCCCACGGAAGGCGTAGCTCAGGAACCCGACCACGTGGACGAGCGCATACACCACCACGCTGATGTAGGCGAGCTTGGCCCCGGGGCTGTCGCCAAAGCGCGTCCGCATCCACTCCGCGCCCGTCAGCACGTTCGAGCGTCGCACCCAGGTGCCCAGATACATCATGCGAAAGATGACGCTGAAGAGCGGCCAGACCCAGAGGAGCCAGATGCCCTTCACGCCGTAGATGAAGAAAATCATCACGAACCACATGGTGCCGGTGATATCGACGCCGCTGGAGCCGTGGGCCACGCCGATGACCCACCAGGGAAGACTCTTGCCGGCCAGGAAGTAGGACTCGGCGTTGCGCGACGCCTTTTTCGCGACCCACCAGCCGACGAGGGCCATGAGGACCAGATAGACGGCAATGATGACAAGATCGACGGCGTGCATGGCTTCGTTATGCCCGCCGCCACTGGGTCTTGACAACACCGATGTTTGGCGATGTTTGGCGAGCGGGTGCCGCCGGGCGCAGCCGGACATCACCGCCGTAGTGCAGGCTTTCCAGCCTGCCGTCTCGCCGACATTCTTGTCGGCAGGCCGTCTACCACGATGTGGACGTCCGAATCGCTCCCACGCCCTGCCGGCTGGAAAGCCTGCGATACGGCAGACAGGAATGTCTGCGCTACGGCAGCAGGGCCAAGTTGCGTCCGGCGCCGCCTCACTTGACGAACCGCGGCAGCCACGTCGAGAGCGCCGGCACGTAGGTGATGAGCAGCACGCCCACCAGCATCACCAGCAACATCGGGATCACCGACCGTGTCACCTCTGCCATCGGTTTGCCGAACCGGTAGGAGGACAGGAACAGATTCATCCCCACCGGCGGCGTGAGGAAGCCGAGTTCGAGGTTCGCCAGGAAGATGATGCCCAGATGAATTGGGTCCACGCCAAACGCCACGCCCATCGGCACGATCAGCGGCACCACCACCACGATGGCCGAAAAGATGTCCATCAGGCAGCCGACGATCAACAGGAACAAATTCAGCAAGAGCAGAAACACCCACGGCGAATGCACCGTGCGCTGCATCCACTCCGCGCCTTGGGTCGGCACCTCGGCGAAGATCAGGTAGCTCGTGAACCCCATCGCCACGCCGAGGATCAGCAGCACGCCGCCGATCAGCAACCCGCACTCGGTCATCACGCGCGGCACGTCCTTCGTCAGCTTGAGATCGCGGTGGACGAAGGTCTGCGTGAGAAAGGCGTAGAGGGCCGTCACCGCGGCAGCTTCGACCGGCGTGGCCAAGCCGCCCAGCAACGCCACCAGCGTCACCACGGGCAGCAGCAGTTCCCACTTCGCGTCCCAGAGCGCGCGACCGGCCTCCTTCGCGTCGAAGTGCCGGTCTTCCGCTCGGTGCTTCGGCCCGCAGCGGACGCCCCACCACGCGGTCAGCCCCACTAGCAGCAAGCCCGGCAAGAGGCCGCCGAGGAATAGCTTGTTCATCGACACGTCGGGCACGGTCGTGCCCGGCGGCAGCTCCAGGTTGCGCAAGGAGCTTTGGGCGATCATCGCGTAGAGAATGACCGGCAGCGATGGCGGAAACAGCATGCCGAGCGAGCCGGCGCTCGTGACGAGTCCCAGGGCGTTGCGCTCCGAGTAACGCGCGGCCAGCAGCACTGGCATCAGCAACCCGCCCAGCGCCAGGATCGTCACGCCGGACGCGCCGGTGAACGACGTGAAGAACGCGCAGATCAGCGCCGTGACAATCGCCGGCCCGCCGCGGAACTGTCCCACCAACGCTTGGAAAACCCGCACCAGCCGTTTCGACGCGCCGCTCTCCGCCAGGAAGTAGCCCGCCAACGTGAACAGCGGCACGCTCGGCAGGATGGGATTGGTCACCAGTTCGTAATGGTCCAGCGACAACGCCGCCACCGTGCGGCCCACGCCCCAGGTGAGGATCATGGCCGCGCCGCCGAGCGTCGTGAACACGGGTGCGCCGAGGATCGTCGCTACGAGCAGAAGAACCAGCAGCGGGAGGACGAGCTTCGAGGGATCGACCGGCGTTTTCAGCCCGAGCCACAACAGCCCTGCCGCCAATGCCAACGTCAGGAGTCGCCAGCGCCACCGGCCGGAAGCGTTCCAGACCAGCCGCAACGCCACCGCCGCGAAGCCGAGTGGCAGCAACGCCTGAAACCACCAAACGGGAACGCCGTCCGCCACGACCTTGTCCGCGGGCGTGCTCCTCACCAACGTCACGCTGGCCAGACAGAGCAGCGCGCTCACGGCGGCGGCCACGCTGTGGCTGACGATGCCGGCGGCCTCTTTCCAGCCTCTCTTCAGAAACTGGGTCAGCGGCGAGAGCGAGAGCAACCGGTTGTCGCGCGCCGCGATGGCGCCCCCCACGACGCCGACCATGAGGGTGAAGTGCTGGACGAGCGGAATAGAACCGGCAAGGCCCGTGCGGGTGAACTTGCGCAGGACGATGTCGGCCAGCGGCAGTGCCACCATCAGCGCCAGCGGCAGCACGACAAAAGCATTCTCCCCCCAGCGCAACCCGCGCCGCCAAAGCGGAAGCGGCGCCGAGTCGGCCGCGGTGGCGCCAACCGCGAGGTCGCTCATGGCGTGGTCTTGCTGCTGGAACTGCGGAACTCCGTCACCCGCTGCAGCACTTCCTCGAATACGTCCGCCGGCACCAGCCCGCCCTTGATCTTGGGATAGAACACTTCGGCCTCCTTCCGCCACTCCGCCTCCAGTTCGGGTGTCACCGCATGGACTTTCAGCCCCTTTTCCTGCATCGCTTTGACGGAGCGGTCCGCCTCGGCTCGGCTGTGGCTGCGGACGATCTTTCCGGCTGCGATTCCCGCTTTGAGCATCTCGGCGCGGACGTTGGGGGGAAGCTTCTCCCAGGCGGCCTTGCGCACGACGAGCGCGCCCATCAGCGGCGCCCAGTTCAACTCCAACATGTGCGGCGCGCGCTCGTGAACCAACGTGGCCAGCGCGGCGACCGGCGGCGCGGGGGTGGCGTTGATCAGGCCGGTGTCGAGCATCGGCACGATGTCGGCGGTCTCCAGCGGTACCGGTTGGAAGCCCGCGAACTTCCACAGTTCAATCAGCTTCGTGTCCCCGGCCCAGGTGAACAGCTTCGTCCGTTTCAAGTCGGCGGGATGCAGCACCGGCTCCTTGGAGAAAAACCGCACCCAGCCGGCGTCGGCCCAGAAGATCACCGTGAAGCCTTTTGCGTCGAGTTGCTTCTCCAGTTTCGGTTGAAGCTGGGCGCTGACGTGGTCGTATTCTTCCAGCGACCGGAAGACCATCGGCATGATCTGCAGGCCCGTGACCGCGTGTTCGATCTCGGTCAGCCCGATCCCGGTCAACAGCCCGGCGTCCAGCGCGCCCAGGCGCATTTGCCCGACCATCTTGGCCTCGCCGCCGATCTTGCCGCCGGCGTAGATGCGGAGGTTGACCGTGCCGCCGGAGGCTGCGCGCCACTGGTCGCGCATCTCCAGGAGCGCCTTGTGATAAATCGTCCCTTCCGGCGCGAGCGTGCCGAGGGTGAGCGTCGTGGCGGCCCGGGCGGCGGCGAGGGTCCCCAGCAGGGCCAGCAACAGCGCGGCCTCTAGTGCCTGTTTGAGCAGTTGTTTCATAATCTGATTTCCGGTCCCGCACTGCGCCTCGGCACCGCTGAGAGGGAATCTCAACAAGACGCCGTTTCGCGCAGGCGAGGGCGAGTTTTACCTCTCCTTGGCCTCAAAGAACAAATCTTCTGTTCGCGACAGCAGCCACTTCGCGCGGCGCTGCATGACCCTGTTCACGAGCCGCAATTCCGGCACCGCATCCGCGTTGACGGCCAACGCGCGCTCCAGCAACGAACGGAATTCGGCCTTGTTCTGCTTCTCCACGCAGACGGCCTCCGCCAGGCTGACCAGCGGGCCGGCTTGCTGGCCCTGGGAGAGTTCCAGGGCGCGCGCAAAATGTTGCCGCGCCCGCGCCTCGGCGTCACCAGGTCCGCCCACACGCGCCATCTCGTAGGTGATGAGGAAGGAATGGATCGCGCCCTGGTCGAAGGCTTCGTCGAGTTCCAGCGCGCGGTCGATGAGCGCCTCCATGCTGGATCGGCCCGCGATCATTTCCGGGCTGTCCTTGGAGACGGAGATGGCCGCGGCCCAGGACACCGCGGTCCAGTAGAGCAGTCGCACGTCCTCATTCTTCATCACGCGCACGGCCGCTCGCGGGTTCTTGCTCAGCGCGTCGCCAAAGCCGCGATGGGCGACTTCAAGCCCGCGCAGGCCGTAGTCGCGGGCGCGGACGTAAAGCCTGCGGGCGCGTGTGCGGAGGGCATCCGCCGCGGCTGCATCTTTGTCCTCCGTCTCGTCAGCGTCTTGCTGGACGAAGGCGTAGGCGTATTGGGTGAAGCCGCTGGCCGACGCAAACAGCAGCCCTTGGTGGCGCGGGCTTTCCGCGAGCAGGCTCTCCATGAGCTTCAAGCTGAAGGGCACCGCGGCCTTGACCAGTTCCGGGTCATCGTCGCTGGCGAAAGTGGTTCCTCCGGACGCCAGCGCGTCGCCGAGTTTGTTCACGGCCATTCGCTTGACCGAACAACCCGCTGTGAGTGCGCACAGCAAGACCACGGTGCCCCATCGGCTGAAGCCCGGGAGGGGCCGGCGGCGCCCAAAGTGCGTTGCGGGCGCCACCGGCGTTTCGCTTTGTGAAGACAACATCTCATCCATCATGTCGCGAGCCCTCGACCGGGCGCCGGAGTTCTAGCATCTCTGCGCGCAGGGCAGCGAATTGATAAACTGGGGCGGGCCATCTGGAAAAACAATTTGCGCCGGCGACGATTTGAGTATCTCGCTGCCGCCGGCGTGCGGCTCTGTTTCTTCTGGCTGATCTCTGACTTCCGACCGCTGACCTCTGACTGGAGCCTCCGCACATCGGCAGCGAGAGTTCTGTTTTCCCAGTTCCTCGACAAGCCCGTGCTCGGATGGCACTCTTCCGGTGTGTCGTTGAACAAACTCGACAAATTGCGTGATGTGCTCCGCGCGTATGGCTCGTGCCTCGTGGCCTACTCCGGCGGAGTGGACTCGGCTTTCCTGGCGCTCGTCGCCCGGCAAACGCTGGGCGAGAAGGCGCTAGCGGTGATCGCGGATACCCCCAGCCTGCCCCGCCGCGAACTTCAAGAGGCGCTCGATTTGGCCCGCCAGTTCGACTTCCCCGTCCGCGTGGTCCGCACGGCGGAGTTCGAGAACGCCAACTACACGGCCAATCCGATGGACCGCTGTTATTTCTGCAAGTTCGAGATGTTCACGGAACTGGCGCCCCTCGCAAAGGCTGAAGGGTTTGCCGTGATTGCCTACGGAGAGAACGCCAGCGACACGGGCGACTTCCGGCCCGGCGCGCAGGCCGCGGCGCAGTTCGCGGTGCGCGCGCCACTCAAGGAAGCGGGCTTGTCGAAGGCGGACATCCGCGCGCTCTCGGCCGCGCTGGGCCTTCCCACCGCGGAGAAACCACAGATGGCCTGCCTGAGTTCGCGCATTCCTTACGGCGAGGCCGTGACGCCGGAGAAACTGCGGATGATCGAGGACGCAGAGAACGTGCTGCGCGACCTGGGGGTCTTCGACGTGCGGGTGCGGCATCACGAACTGCCGCCGGTGATGATCGAGGCCCGCGCCCTGGCGAATGCGCCCGTCGCTGCGATCCCTGGCGGCCCGCGCCATTTGGCCCGCATCGAGGTGGGCGCTGACGAGATGCCCAAGTTCCTCGCCAACGGCGGCGCGGCGAAAGTGGCGGAGGCGTTGAAGAAGATCGGTTACGCGCACGTCACGCTGGACTTGCTGGGCTACCGCCGCGGCAGCGCCAACGAAGCGATCGCGCTGCGGAGCCAGGCGGCGACCGGAGCGTGACAGGGCTGACTCAAGCTCGTTCCGGAGCGCGGCTGTCCCAGCCGCAGCAACCACGAACGGCAGAGCGACTCGTGAAAGTGCTTGAGGTGGCGGGTGCCAAGCGTGGCTGCGGCTGGGACATCCGCGCTCCGAGCGGTGCCAGACCGAGCTGGAGGTGGCCTTGGTAGTGTGATCGCGGCGCAGTTTTTTCACCTGCTTTTCTCTCCGCCTTTAGGCACGTTCTTGGTGCATGAAAACTGTTGTTGCCTTTTCACCGCGGAACCGTTGGCTCCTCCTCCCGCTCTTCGTCGTCGCCGCGTTTACCCTTTCGGCCAAGCCGGCGCTGACCGATGTCTTTCGTCAGGAGAAGCTGGCGGCGATCGATGCCGCCATCACCAACGCCATCGCAGAGAAGCGGCTGCCGGGCGCGGTGCTGTGGTTGGAGCGTGACGGCGTGGCGTATCGCCGCGCTTACGGCCAGCGCGCGGTCACGCCCAAGCCGGAGGCAATGACCGAGGACACGATCTTCGACCTGGCATCGCTCACCAAGGTCGTGGCCACCGCGCCCTGCGTAATGCGGCTGATCGAGGACGGCAAGGTGAAGCTCGACGCGCCGGTGCGGGAGTACATCCCGGAGTTCCGGCGCGACGGCAAGGACGCCATCACCGTGCGGCAACTGCTCACGCACACGTCCGGCCTGCGCTCCGGCTTGGGCCGCAGTGTCAACGGGCCGAACGCAGCCATCAGTTTCGCCTGCCAGGAAAAGACGAACAGCGTGCCGGGCACGGCGTTTGTCTATAGCGACATCAACTTCATCCTGCTTGGTGAACTGGTGCAGCGGGTCAGCCACACCCCGCTGGCGGAGTTCGCGGAGGAGGTGGTCTATCGCCCGCTGAAGATGCGCGAAACCGGCTATTCGCCAACGGAGAAACTGAGCAAGCGGATCGCCCCGACCGTGGGCCGGGAGCGCGGCGAGGTGCATGATCCCACCTCCTTCGGCATGGGCGGGGTGGCCGGCCACGCCGGGGTGTTCGGCACCGCGGCGGACCTCGCCCGCTACTGCCGCATGATGTTGAACGAGGGAGAACTGGACGGCCAACGCATCCTCAAGCCGGAGACGGTGCGGATGATGACGAGCGTGCAATCGCCCGACACGGTGCGAACGCGGCGCGGCCTGGGCTGGGACATCGACAGCGGCTACAGCCGCCGCGGCACGGTGTTTCCGCTCGGCTCCTTCGGTCACACCGGCTTCACCGGCACCTGTCTATGGCTCGATCCCTTCTCCAAGACGTTTGTGGTTCTGCTGTCGAACCGCGTGCATCCCGACGGCAAAGGCGACATCCGCTCGCTGCAAACCACAGTGGCGACGCTGGCGGCCGAAGCGGTCATCGGCTTCGATTTCACGAACGTTGTGGGAGCGCTGCCTTCGCGGACGAATTCGCCGGCGACCCGCCAAGCCTCACCTTCTCCTTGACACCGGCCCGGCCTTTCAGGGTGACGTGAAGTTCCTGAGATTTGGCATTGTCTGGCACCGCATGTTAAGCTTCACTCAGCCGATACACATTATGCGCATAGCAGTTCGATTTTGGTTCCTGGGTGCCGTCGCGGTGAGCGCGATGGTCATGAGTGTGAATACGGCTTTGGCCCGCAGCGGCTCCGTCTTTATCAATGAGGTGATGGCCAAGAACGCCAGCATCAGTGTGAGCGGGTACGTCAGCGACTGGATTGAACTCTTCAACACCAACAGCCTGCCCGTGAACCTCGCGGGCTACACGCTCACGGACTCCAACGCCTACCCGACGCGCTACACCTTTCCCGCCGGAGTCAGCATCCCGGGCCGCGGCTACCTCGTCTTGACGTGTGACTCCACCCGCACCAACTCGTCCACCAACGCCATGTTCGGCCTGGGGGCGGCCGGGGGCTACGTCATGCTCTACGCCCCCGGCAGCACGGTGGTTCCCGTGGACGTGGTGCAGTACGGCATCCAGGTGGAGGACTACACCATCGGCTGCGTGCCCGACGGCTCCACCAATTGGGTGCTCTGCAATCCCACCGCGCGGGGCGCCAACCAAGCCGCGACGCTGGGTTCCGTGGCGGGGCTGAGGTTCAACGAGTGGATGGCCGACGACGGCAGCGGGAACGACTGGTTTGAGATTTTCAACCCCACGAACAAGCCGGTGCCCTTGAGCGGCCTCCGCATTTTCGAAACCAACAACACCACTTGGTTCACCCACTACCCGCTCTCCTTCATTGGCTGGGGCTACACCAACGGCTACGTGAAGTACATCGCGGACAAGACGACCGCCAACATCCCCTACGACTCGGACCACGTGAATTTCAAACTGAACGCCACGGCCGACCGGCTCCTGCTTTACGATTCGCTCAACGTCCTCATCGACCAAGTGGGCTGGACCGTCCGGCAGACCGAGCACGTGTCCGAAGGCCGCCTGCCCGACGGCGCGACGAACATCGTGAAATTCCCGCGGATCAACGATTACGCGACCGATTCGCCCGGCGCGGCCAACACGCTCATCATGACGAACATCGCCATCAACGAACTGCTCAGCCACACCGATCCCCCGGTGGAAGACGCCGTCGAGTTTCAAAACTTGGGCGCCACCGCCGTGGACATCAGCGGGTGGTGGTTGAGCGACTCGAAGAGACGGCCGTGGAGCGCGAAGATTCCCTCCGGCCCGGCCATTCCGCCCGGCGGGTTCCGCGTGATTTACGAGTACATGTTCAACAACCTGGCCACCAACTACCCGGTCGGGTTCAACACCAACGGCATTCTGAGGAACTTCACGTTCGAGTCGGCGGAGGGCGACGGCTGTCATCTCTTCCAGGTCAACAGCAACGGCAACCTCACCGGCTACCGCGTCAGCGAGGTTTACGAGCCGTCCGAGAACGGCGTCTCCTATGGCCGCTACAAGACCAGCGTGCCGGGCGACTACAAGTTCATCGCCCTGAGCCGACGCACCTTTGGCCGCGACGCTCCCGTCAGCGTGCCGGATTTCCGCACCGGCACGGGTCTGTCCAACGCGTATCCGAAGGTCGGTCCGGTGGTCGTGAGCGAGATCATGTTTGCCCCGCCCAAGCGGATTTACGGAACGAACCTCGTGGCCAAAGAACATCCGGATGAGGAATACATCGAACTGCGCAATGTCACGACCAACTGGGTGCCGCTCTATTATTTCGATCCGTCGCATCCCAATTTCATGACCAATAGCTGGCGGCTGCAGAAAGCCATCAAATTCAGCTTCCCCAGCAACTCCTGGATGATGCCCACCAGCCATTGCCTCGTGGTGGCCTTTAATCCCAAGACGAACTGGACGGCCCTGACCAACTTCTGCACGCGCTACACGTTCCCGGTGACCTCCTCCAATCTCATCTTTGGACCGTGGGAGGGGCAGCTCAACAGCGCAGGCGATGCCATTGAGTTGTACAAGCCCGACCAGCCGCAAGTCTGGCCCCACCCCAACGCCGGCCTCGTGCCGTTCCTCCGCGTGGACAAAGTCAACTACGGCACCAACGACAACACCACGGGCATCTACTGGGCCTTTTCCACCAACGCCATCAACACCGGCCTGTCCATGACGCGCAAGAACGGCTTCCTCTTTGGCAACGATCCCATCAACTGGACCACCAACGTCACCACCGCCGGCAAAGCCAATCCCGCTCCGCCCACCGGCGACGCCGACGTGGACGGCATGCCCGACTCGTGGGAGATCGCCTACGGCTTGCATCCCTCCGACTCCTCGGACGCCAATACCGACTTGGACGGAGACGGCATCTCCAACCTCCAGGAGTACTTGCGCGGCACCCTGCCGAATAATCCTGACACTGACGGCGATGGGATGCCGGACGGTTGGGAAGTGCGTTACGCCTGCAATCCCCTCAGTCCGGCGGACGCGAACCAGGATCTGGACGGCGACTTGATGACGAACTTGAAAGAGTACCTGACCGGCACCATCCCCACCAACGCCGCCAGCGCGCTGCGGATTTCGGCCCAACACGCCAGTTCGTCGGCCAACCTGACGTGGCCGGCGGTGGCCAACTTCACCTACTCGGTGGTGTATGCCACCGGCTGCGCGCCAAGCATGTCGTGGACGCTCTACACGAACGTGGCGGCTTCGCCGACCGACCGCACGCAACAGATTACCGTGCCGACCACCGGCCCGCGGCGCTACTACCGGGTCGGGACGCCGTGACGGAGGAGTTTCGAGTTCCGAGTTTTGAGTTCTGAGTTGAGGGGAGACGGGAAACGCGAAACTCGGAACTCGCTGAACGCAGAGTCTCTTTCAAGACCGTAGCCGCCGACGTGAGGAGGCTGTGTTTCCCTTGAGGTTTAATGCCTCCTCACGTCGGCGGCTACCGAGTTTTGAAATGCCTCAGCAGGCGCGTGATTCAAGCCGCGCCTCACCTTCCTTCAGAACCTCACGCTCCCGGCCGATTGACTTTCAAGTCCGGGGTCACTTCGCCGGCTCGGCGGCTTCGATGGTTTTGAAGTCGATCTGGCCCTTGTTTTTGCCGGCGCTGACGTAGAGACGATACTTGACGTCTGGTTCCAGCGGTTCGGGTCGGGCGCGCGGCACCTTTGGCTTCAGGCCGCGCAGGGGCTGGCCGTAAACGATGGCCTTGGTCGGCATCGAGTTGGAGTCGGAGATCAAGTGCCAGTAAGCGTGCGGATACTTGTTGGTCTTCTCGTCGTCGAGGTTCACGACCCTGATCTCGGTCAGACGCAGCTTGCGGTCGAAGGCAAACGACACCGGATAGGTCGTGGGCATGCCCGGCGTGGGCCGGACGTTCCGCGAAGGCCGCACCTGCGCGAGGATCTGAATAGTGGGCGACTGGAACCAGTCCGTAAAGAAGTAGCCGTAGCAACCCGCCAACAAGAGCAGGACGGTAATCAGGACGATGGTGTTCTTTCGCATAAAGTTGTGAGGAAAGACGCTGGGGCAGGCAGATTATTCGAGGCGGTTTCACGGGCCGGCCAAGCCCGCGGCCTCCCACCACGGCGGACGAGCGCCGCCCGCAGGCGAAGCGCAACGACAGTCAGAATGACAACGATATGAAAACAACAAGCCTCCATCCGGGGCCGGCTCGCCGGGCGTTCACGCTCATCGAACTGCTGGTCGTGATCGCCATCATCGCCATTCTGGCGGCGATGTTGCTGCCCGCCCTCGCCCGCGCCAAAGAAGCCGGCAAACGCATCGCCTGCGTGAACAACCTGCGGCAGTTCGGGCTTTCGCTTCAGATGTACGCCGACGACCAGGAAGGCTTGTTCCCCGCCCGGCTCCTGCCCAACACCTGGGCCACCAAGCTCCTGCCCTACTACCACGACGTGAAATTGCTTCGTTGCCCCAGCGATGGTCCCAGTCCTCGAACGGCCTACAACGGCACGCAATATCCGGCCGACGCTGCGCCGCGCAGCTACATCATCAACGGGTTTAACGACTATTTTCAGGAGACGCTCACCAACTTCAGCATGAGCGCCATCACGGGGCTGTCCGGCGGCGAGACGCTGATCCGGCAGCCCACCGAAACCATCGTCTTCGGCGAGAAGCGCACGGACTCCGAACACTACTACATGGACTTCCTCGAGACGCCCGCCGGCAACGACACCGAGGAACTGGAGCAGGCGCGGCACAACGGCGGTATGCGAGGGGGCGGCTCGGACTACGTCTTCGCCGATGGCGGCACCCGTTACCTGAAGTACGGACGATCGCTCGCGCCCATCAACCTCTGGGCCATCACGGACACTTGGCGCAACAACGGTATCTTCATTCAGTGACGGCCCCCATCGCGGCTCGCTTTTTGGTTGGACCAAGTCGGGACGCTCTCGCACTCTTCCGCCGTGGCGAAAACACCCCTGGGCCGCGGCCTCAGCGATCTCATGAACGGAGCCAAGCCGGTGAACTCACCGGTCCAGCCGGCTTCGCCCCTGGCTGACGCGGGTAATGCTGCCGTGGGTCCCGGCCTCGGGTCGCTGTTGCAAGGCCAACGGAATGGCTTGGCGGCGGCGCCCCCGGCCCGCGACGACAGTCTGACGCCCCGGATCAAGCGCCTCCGATGGACGCTCGTGGCGGCCGACATCGTCCTCCTGCTTCTGCCAGGCTGGCTCGTCTTCGGCCAGGGTCGCGTGCTGGGTCTGTGGGACACGCTCCTTTGCGTGCTGGCCGTGAGCTTGGCCGCGGCGCTGGGCTGCTGGGCGTTTCTGCTGTCCGCCGGGAAGTGACCTTCGCCTCGTCCCGGATTTCCGCTTTCCGCTTTCCGCTTTCCACTCTAGTTTCCGGCCATGTCTCGGGACGACCTGTTTTCCCAAGCGGAGCCGGCAACGGCGTCAGCGCCCGCGCCCGCCGCGCCGCTGCCCGCGCGCCCGCCGCCGTTGGCCGCCCGGATGCGTCCGCGTTCGCTGGACGAGTTCGTGGGACAGGGCCACATCCTCGCCCCCGGACAACTGCTGCGGCGGGCCATCGAATCGGATCGTATCCAGTCGCTGATTTTCTACGGACCGCCCGGCACCGGCAAAACGTCGCTGGCCCAAATCATCGCGCGGCAAACCAAGAACAAATTCGAGCGGCTCAGCGGCGTCGAATCCAACGTGGCGGACATGCGCCGGGTGCTCGCCGGCGCGGCCAACCGGCTCGAAAACACCGGCCAGCCCACGATCCTGTTCATCGACGAAATCCACCGCTTCAACAAGGCCCAACAGGACGTGCTCCTGCCCGACGTGGAGAGCGGCGTGGTGCGGCTGATCGGCGCGACCACGCACAATCCCTTCTTCTTCGTCAACTCGCCGCTCGTCTCCCGATCGCAGATTTTTGAGTTGCGCCCGCTGAGCGTCGAGGACTTGTTCGGCCTGCTCCAGAGCGCGTTGGCGGACGCGGAGCGCGGCTTGGGCCACGTCAAGATTCGTGCGGACGAGGAAGCCCTGCGGCATCTGGCGACCATCTCCGACGGCGACGCCCGCAAGGCGCTCAACGCGCTGGAGATCGCGGCGCTCACCACGTCGCCAGAGCCGGACGGCTTCATCCACCTCACGCTGGCGGTGGCCGAGCAGAGCATCCAGAAGAAGGCCGTGGTCTATGACGGCGATGGCGACGCGCACTACGACACGATTTCGGCGTTCATCAAATCGATGCGCGGGAGCGATCCCGACGCGGCGCTGTATTGGCTGGCGAAGATGATCCACGCCGGCGAGGACCCGCGCTTCATCACGCGGCGCATCGTGATTTGCGCAGCGGAAGACGTGGGGCTGGCGGACCCGATGGCGCTGGTGCTGGCGCAGGCCGCGCACCAGGCCGCGGAGTTCGTGGGCTGGCCGGAAGCGCGCATCCCGATTGCGGAGGCGACGATCTACGTGGCCACCGCGCACAAGAGCAACAGCGCCTGCATGGCGATTGATGCCGCCGTGGCCGACGTGCAAGCAGGCCGGACCCTCCCGGTGCCCGAACACTTGCGTGATACCCACTACGCCGGCGCAAAGCGGCTTGGCCACGGCGAGGGCTACGAATACGCCCACGACCATCCGGGCCATTTCGTGGCGCAGGATTACCTCGGCGCAGTGAAGCGCTACTACGAGCCAACGGACCAGGGCGTGGAGCGTAAGATCAAGGAACGCGTCGAGCAGTGGCGGGCGAAATTTGCCGCTGCGCAAAGCAGCGTGAATCCGAAGTGAACCTCACGATCTCCGAACAGAAAACCGCGCTTCGCCGCGACGTGCGCGAACGGAGTCAGCGGTTTTCGGCCGAAGCCCGCGCCACCGATTCGGCGCGGCTCTGCGCGCAGCTTCGCGCTCAGCCCGTCTGGCTCGCGGCCCGGCGCGTCCTTTTCTTTTCGTCCACGCCGGAGGAGCCGGATATTCGTCCGCTGCTGGACGAAGCCCTGGCCTCGGGCAAGACCGTGGCGCTGCCGCGATTTGATTCCACCCGCCGCGAATATGAAGCGCGGCAGATCACGTCGCTGACCGATTTGGGCCCCGGCCACTTTGGGATTGCGGAGCCGGGCGCCGTGTGCCCCTTGATCGAGTTAAACCTGCTGGACTTCGCGTTGGTCCCTGGGGTAGCGTTCGACGCGGCTGGGCGCCGGCTCGGACGGGGGAAAGGTTACTTCGACCGTCTGCTGGCGCACGTGTGCGGGCACACTTGTGGGGTCGCTTTCGATTGGCAGGTCGTGGCGATCGTGCCCGTGGAGCCGCATGACGTTCATTTGAATTCGATCTTGACCCCGTCGCGTTGGATCCGGTGCGCCGGCTGACGCGCGGTTTGGAATGAGCTTTTTCGAGAACATTGAACCGGTCCACGCCGTCTTGGTGGTGGCGGGAGCGACCGGTGGGGTGTTGTTGCTGCGCTGGCTGGAGAAACGCCGTCGCGACGCGGTCCAACGCGAGCAGCAAGCCCTTTTGGACCAGGCCCGGCGCCAGGCGGAGGACATCCAGCGCGAGGCCCGGCTGCGCGCCACAGAGGAGGCGCTCAAAATTCGCAGCGAGACGCAGGAGGCCTTCGCCGCGCGCGACCACGAACTGGCCGACGCCGAGGCGCGTCTGACGGAGCGAGAGAAACTCATCAACCGCCAGCTCGAAAGCCTGGTGCAGGAGGAGAAAGCGCTCCGCGCGAAGGAAGATCAGGCCCGCCAGGCGGCCGCCAGTTTTGAGGCCCGTCAGCGCGAAGCCGATCAACTGACCCAGCAACGGCGCGAACAACTCCAAGCGGTCGCCCGCATGACGGAAGTGGAGGCGCGCGAGCACTTGCTCAAAGAGATGGAGAATGACGCGCTCTCCGACGCCAGCGCGTTCACGCGGCACATTCTGGAAGAAGCCCGCATCCGCGCCGAGGACAAGGCCCGCCACATTCTGGCCACCGCCATCCAACGTTACGCGGGCGATTACACGTCCGAGGCGACCACGACTTCGGTGGAACTGCCCAGCGATGAACTCAAAGGCCGCATCATCGGCCGCGACGGCCGCAACATCCGGGCCTTCGAGGCGGCCACCGGCGTGACCGTGCTCATCGACGACACACCCAACGCGGTCGTGCTGTCCACCTTCGACCCCATCCGCCGCGAGGTGGCCCGGACGGCGATGGAGCGGTTGCTGGCCGACGGACGGATCCACCCGACGCGCATCGAGGAAGTCGTGGGCAAAGCCAAGCAGGAGATGGAGGAGTCCATGGTGCGTTTTGGCGAAGAAGCCGTGGTGCGCGTGGGCGTGCCGCCGCTGCATCAAGAACTGCTCCGCTTGCTCGGCGCGCTCCGCTTCCGCTACAGCTACTCGCAAAACGTCCTCGACCATTCCGTGGAAGTGGCGCAACTCACCGGCCTGCTCGCCAGCGAACTGGGCCTGGACGCGACCCTGGCCAAGCGCATCGGGCTGCTGCACGACATCGGCAAAGCCGTGGACCAGGAGATCGAAGGCGCGCACGCGCTCGTCGGCGCCGAGGTGGTCAAGCGTTACGGCGAGCCGGAGGTGGTGTGCAACGCCATCGCCGCGCACCACAACGACGTGCCGTTCACCAGTCCGCTCGGCATCCTGGTCAACGCCGCCGACACCATCAGCGCCTCCCGGCCCGGCGCCCGTTCCGAGACGATGGAGGTTTACCTTAAGCGGGTCGAGGAACTGGAGAAAATCGGCATGGGCTACCCCGGGGTGGATAAAGTCTATGCGGTGCAGGCAGGCCGGGAGCTGCGCGTGTTCGTCCAGCCGGATCGGGTGAACGACGAGGAAGCCTACGTGCTGGCGCGCAGCCTGGCGCGGCGGATCGAATCCGCCATGCACTACCCTGGCCAGATTCGCGTCACGGTCATGCGGGAGACGCGGTGCGTGGAGTTTGCGAAGTGAACTGGGAGGGAAGCGTCGGCAGCGGAGACGAATAGGGGATGCGGAAAATGTGAAACGTGAGCCTTTTTCAAAGCCCGGTGGGGCGAGCGTACTCGCGAGCCGCGGAAACACTCGGCTGTCGGCTCGCGAGTACGCTCGCCCCACCCGATTGGAGGTCTTGCATGAGCCTCACGTAAAACAGGTCCGGGCGATGGAGAAGGGCTGTCGCCGGACAACCATCACCGTCGGTCCCACATCCCGCCGGGCAGCCCGTGTTCCCAGGACTTGGGCGTGTTCCAGGGGCGTGAAGCATCGTTCTCCGGCTCGCCGTGGGTCTTGCAGCCGGCGCCGCTGAAAGCGGCTGCGGCCAGCAAAGCCAGCAGCAGCAAACCGCGGGTCCAGAGTCGGAGCTTCATGGGAAATCAAAAGAGGACTTGGTCGCCCTCGCGGATTTCGTCGAGCTTCCAGCCGGCCAGGACGTTGGCAATGGAGCGGTCGGCCAGGACGGAAGTGATTTTCACCTTGCCGACCAGCTTGCTGTCCCGGTGGACCATCGCGACGCCGTCCTTGAGCACGCCTTTACTATCCCCAATGTTCAGGACCACGAATTCCCACTTGGGATCGACCACCAGAATCTTGCCGCTCAAGCCCTTTTGGACGGGGGCCACGTAATCGTCGTCGGGTGAATAGTACCGCGCCAACTCGTTGGTCAACTTGGCGATCTGCCGGCCCAAAATCTTTTTCTCCTCTTCCACGACAGCGATGGTGTTCGTGGCCTCCTTGAGGTCGGCGATCGTCTGCTTCACTTTCTCCGGCGTCAGGCCCGTTTGGCGCCACTGTTCCATTTGCCGACTCATGGCCTTCTCGCTGTCTCGGGCCGTGCTCAAGTCGGCCAGGGCCTTGTCGCGCGCGCTGGTGGTGGTTTCCAGGTCGGCGCTGGTTTTGGCCAGATTGTCCTTGGTCTTGGTCAGTTCACCCTGCGTGGTGACAAGCCGGTTGGAGGTGGAGGCGAGGTTCTTCTCCGCCGTGGTGGCGCGGGCGCGCTGCTGTTCGCGTTCCTTGGCATTGGTTTCGCGCTGGTTGATGATGCCCTGGATGTGCTCACGGAGCTTCATCTGGCTGAGCGCGATCACGCCGACGCCCGCCAGAATCGCCAGAATCAAAAGAATTCGCTGCAGCATGGTCTCGGAAAATAACTGTTAAGAACAATCTGTGCCGGGAGGCTAGTCCCTGGCCGGAAGCGTGTCAACGCCGCGTTCGACCTCGAACTTTGAACTTTGAACTTCAGGTTCCGGTCCCTATAAGGATCGCATGTTGCCGAAGTTGATTTCCCACGGCGGGCCGATGATCTGGCTGCTGTTCGTCGCCAGTTCGGTGGCGGTGGCCATCGTGGCGGAACGCATCCTGTTTTTCCACCGCGCCCAGATCAATTCGGCGGAGTTCCTGGCCGGCATCAAGAACGTGCTGCGCCGGGGCAACGTCGTCGAAGCCCTCTCCATCTGCGACGCCACCCCCGGCCCGGTGGCCCGGCTGGTCAAGGTCGCCATCCTGAGCCGGGAGAAAGGACGCGAGGCCGTGCGCGAGGCCCTGGAGGATGCCGGGCTGGCGGAGGTGCCGCGGCTCGAAGACAAGCTGAGCCTGCTGGCCACGATCGCGCAGCTTTCGCCGCTGCTGGGGCTGCTGGGGACGGTGCTCGGCTTCATCGCGGCCTTCAGCGTGCTGCAGCATGACGGCGCCCACGCCCACTTGGAGCAGTTGTCGGGGGGCATCTGGCAGGCGCTGGTTTCGACGGCGGCGGGGCTGGCGGTGGCCATTCCCTGCTACGCGGCCTACAACTACCTGGTGAACCGGGTGAACGTGATCGTGCTCGACATGGAGAAAGCCGCCACGGAAATCCTGAACATCGTCACCGAAGCCCCGAAGCCGTGAAATTCCCCCGGAGCAACAAGCCGCTCGCCGGCCAGCTTGACGCCGCCCCGTTCGCCGGTGTGTTCCTGCTGCTGCTCATCTTCGTGGCGCTCAGCCGCAACTTGGTCTTCACGCCCGGCCTGCCGATCCGCCTCCCGGAAGCCGTCGATCTGGCCGGCACCCCCAACGCCACCGTCGCCGTAGCGGTCGATGCCGGCGGGCAAATCTACTTCGACAGCCAGGTCGTCAGCGAAGACACGCTCCGCCAGAAATTGGGCGCGGAAGTGGGGCGGTCGCGCGCGCCGCTCACCCTGGTGGTGCTGGCGGACAAGGAAGTGAAAAACGAAATCCTCGTGCGGCTCGGCCTGCTCGCGCGCGACGTGGGCATCAAGGACGCCCTGCTGGCCACGCGCCCGAAGCTTTCTGCACGCGACCCACTGGCCCCATGATCCCGCGGCCAACAGAGTCTCCGGGCTGGAGCCGGCGGCGGTGGGCATGGATCATTGCCGGTGGCGTCGCCGTCCACTGTGCGCTCCTCTTTTGGTTCGGCGAGCGGGCACCACCCGTGGGCGTGGTGTCCGCGCCAGAGCCGCTGCTCAAGCTGGCGGTGGACCCGGCATCCATCCGCGCCGTGACGGCGGCGCCGGTGCTGAGCGATCCCACCTTGTTCGCCTTACCGAGCCAGGCCGGTTTTTCCGGGCTGGCCTGGTTGAGACTGGACACCAGGATTCCGCCGCCGCCCGGATGGTCCGATCCGCCGCAGTGGCTGTCGGTCAATACCAACGACCTGGGCGCGCTGTTCTCCACCTTTACGGCCACGAACAAACACAACGGCTCCGTGCTCGATGACCTGCTCAAACCCCGTCTCACCACGGCGGACATCCTGCTCCTTCCCGAGCCGGTGGCCACGCAGTCCGTGGTGCGGATCGAAGGCCCGCTGACGCAGTGGCCGTTGGCGGCGCCGCTGCGCGTGACGAACCCCGCGTGCGCGGACGTGCTGACCAACACGGTGATCCACCTCAAGGTGGACGCCGGCGGGCGCACCGAGTCAGCCATCCTGCTCGGAAGCTGCGGCCACCCGGTTGCCGATAACCAGGCGCTGGCGCTGGCGAAGGCCGCGGCGTTCCAACCTAAGTTGTCGCGCTCCGCACGCGCCAGCCTGGCCGCCGCGCAACCTTTGCTCTGGGGAAAGATGATCTTCCAGTGGCACACCGTGCTTCCGGCTGTGACGAACGTGACGGCGTTGCGCCCATGACGCCCGGGGACTTGCCGGCATGACCACCGATCTGCTCATCTTCTCTTACGTGACGGCGCTGCTGGCGACGCTGTCGGGCACCGCGCTCTACTTCGAGCAACGGCGGCGGCGGTTCGAGCCGGCCGAAAGCGCGGACAGCATCTTCCGCTGCGACAAGTGCGGGTTCCTCTACACCGACGACCACGACGTGGACCGCTCGCGTTGTCCGCAATGCGGCCGGTCGAACGACGCGATCCGATTTTGAAGCTAGGTCCATTCC
Source organism: Verrucomicrobiota bacterium (assembly GCA_016219875.1). Taxonomy (GTDB): domain Bacteria; phylum Verrucomicrobiota; class Verrucomicrobiia; order Limisphaerales; family JACRJZ01; genus JACRJZ01. The sequence goes on from JACRJZ010000123.1 coordinate 94,437, forward strand.
GTCCATTCCGTCAGCCAGCCTAGCCCAACTTTCGCAACTCAACCCGTTTTCTGATTTTTTCCGGGGCATCGATCCTGCAAATCGCCCCATTTTCCCCAGTTTCCACCTGCCAAAGCGCTTTGGGGCAGACCTGCCCCATTCCCACCGCCCCCGCGGCC
>JACRJZ010000120.1 GCA_016219875.1 Verrucomicrobiota bacterium
GCGTTCCCCGATCCATCACTCACGTTGTAGGTCACCGTGTACGTCCCCACCACATTCGGGTTCACCGGGTTCACCGTCACAATCTGGCTCGTCAGGTTTCCACCGCAGTTGTCGCTCGCCGTCGCTCCGGCATCGGCGTGGGTCCCGTGGCATTCCACCGTCACTGGACTCACGCCCAGCAGTGCGATCACCGGCTTGACGGTGTCATGCACCTTGACGATCTGGGTCTGGCTCACGCTGTTGGACGCAGCGTCCGTGTAGGTCCAGACGACCGTGTAGTCGCCTTCGGGCAGGTTGCTCAAAGCGTTGGTCGTCGTCCCGATAATGGTTCCGGCGCAGGCGTCGGTCGCCGTCGGCGGCGTCAGGGTCACTGTGCCTCCGCACTCGCCGATCACGTCCGGGAGGCTGGCCACGTTCGGCACGGGCGGCTCCACGTCCTGAACGATCACCGTCCGAGTGACCTGGACGGCGGGATTACCGGCGGCGTCGCTCACGTTGTAAGTCACGGTGTAGGTGCCCGGGACGTTCACGTTCACCGGGTTGGCGGTGACGATCTGGGCCGTGATGTTTCCGCCGCAATTGTCGTTGGCCGTCGCGCCCGCGTCCGTGTAGGTGCCGTGGCAGTCCACGGTCACCGGGCTGACTCCAAGCAAGGCGATGACCGGCGGAGCGGCATCCACCACCGTGACGGTGGCGGTGCAACTGGCCTCGTTGCCGGCTGCGTCTTCGACGGTGAGGGTGACGCTGTTGTTGCCGAGGTTCGAGCAGTTGAAATCCGTTTTGCTCAGACTCCTCTCTGTGATCGCGCAATTGTCAGTGCTGCCGTCGTCCACTTGGGCCGGCAGAAGGGTCGCCTGGCCCGTTGCGTCCAACGTCAGGGTGACGTTCTTGCAGCGCGCCACGGGGGCTTCACTGTCGGTGACGGTGACAGAGAAGTGGCAGTCGCTGACGTAGCCCTCGCCGTCGGTGACGCTGATGATCAACGGGGTCACTCCGCCGGGGAAGTTCGCAGGACTCGTCACCACGGTACCATTGGTGGTCTTGGTCACCACGCTGATGATCGTGCAACCATTCGGCAACGGCACAGTCCATGAGACATCGCTCCTGCTGCACTGCCCCGGGTCGAGGCTGGTCACAATATTGGTCTGACACGGAACATCCAGCGCCAACGTGTCCACGGCCACTTGGTCAATCAAGGAGCCGTTGCCCGGCGCCGTGATTATGACCGACTCCGAGGCCGGCGAAGGTGGCCCCACGCGGAGGATCGACTGCACCACGACCCACTGGGCACCGAAGGTCGTGGTTTCGATGACTTGCTGCTGCTCACTGACCAGCGTTCCGCCGGCGAGGGAGGCGCTGGAGTTGTTGGTATAGACAAACGAGTCGCGGTATTGGGTGACTTGGACCCGGACGTATTTGTAGGCACCACTCGAAGCCGAGAGCGTGTTGGGAATGTTCAGGGTGATCGTGCCGTTGGATCCCAAATCCCAGAGACCCTGCCGGCAGCCGTAGAACGAGATCTGGTCAATCCACCCTGAACTGTAGGGTCCCAAGCCGACGTTGGCCGATGGACTGCCATAGGCATTGCTGACCTGAGCCGGCGGGATCGCAGCCGAAACGTTTGCGCCGAAGACCCATTGTTGGAAAGTGCTGTCGGCCTGGCCGCGCCAGCAAGGCCGGAAGCCACTGACATCGCCGGTCAAATCCCGCACCGTCACGGTAAAGGTGCAAGGGCTGGAAACGTTGCCCGAAGCGTCCCGCGCGGTGCAACTCACTGTGGTCACACCCACGGCAAAGAGCGAGCCGCTGGGCGGGGCGCAGACCGTGGCGGCGCCGGAGCAGTTGTCGGAGCCCGTCGCCGTGAAATTGACGACCGCGCCGCACTGGGCTGGATCACGGTTCACCGTCATGTCCGCCGGGCAGACCACCGTCGGCGGGACGGACTCGCGGACGATGACCTTGAAGACGCAGGTCTTGGTGCCGCCGTCGGCGCCCTGGATCACGACGGTAATCGCATTGGTTCCCACGGGCAGCGTCGAGCCGCTGAGGGGCGTGGAGGTCACGTTGGTGATCGTGCAGCCATTCACCTGCGGCAAAGTCCAAGTGACGTTAGCCTTGGTGCATTGGCCCGGATCGGCGTCCACGGTCATGTCAGACGGACAGGGGAAATCGACGGAGAACGTGTCCACCGCCACTTGATCAATCAGGGCACCCCCGGCTGGAGCCGTGATCACAACCGCCTCCGAAGCCGGGGTTGGCGGACCCAAGCGCCAGACCGTCAATTCCGTCACCCACTGTGCGCCGAAGGTGGTGGTTTCCAGCGTTTGTAGCTGCTGGCTGAGGAGGGTTCCGCCCGCAATGGAGACGGCGGCGTTGGCGATGTAAAGGCTCGCATCCCGGTACTGGGTGACCTGGACCCGAACGTATTTGTAAGAATCACTCGATCCGGCAGGCGTGTTGGGAATGTTGAGAGTCAGAGTGCCGCTGCGACCCAAGTCCCAAATGCCCTGCCGGCAGCCATAGAACGCATTCTGGTTGATCCAGCCCGAACTGAAGGTGCCCGGCACGATGCCGCCCTGCGAGGCCCCGTAAGGATTGGTCACGATCTCCGGCACGAGGGCGCTCGGGTTGCCTTGCAGGCCAAAGAGCCACTGTTGAAAAGTGCTCCCGGCCTGCCCACGCCAACAAGGACGAAACGCGACAATGTCCCCATCGCCACCGGCTGATCCCCGCGTGTCCACGACAACTTGGTCGATGTGCGCCAAGTGGCTCGCATCGCTGCTGATGGTAATGGTTTCGGCGGTCGGAGAAGGTTGAACCAGCCAGACCGTGTTCGTGGTCTTCCACGTTCCTCCAAAAACGGATTGGTTATTGATCACCGCCGAACTGATCAGCGTGCCCCCCGGGACAGAGATGGAAGGCGCAACAAAGTTGAGTTGCGCCTGCTCAAAGAACGTCACCTGCACCTGCACGTACTTCCACGGGCCGGCCGTGTTCGGAATGGTCAAACTGATCTGGCCGGATTGGCCGATGTCCCACACGCCCGTCCGCGGGCCAAACGAATCGCTGACCCAGCCTTGGCCAAACGAGCCGACAGTGATCGCCGCTTGGGGCAGGCCGTTGGGATTGGTGTACTGCTCGGGCGTGACCGGGTTGTTGGCGTTGGTGAAAGACCAGTTTTGGTAGGTAGTGCTGGGCTGACCCCGCCAGCAGGGCGGAAACGAGTCCTCCGCACGGCTGCTCGAGAGGGGAAGCAGGATCGATGCGGCCAGCGCTGCCGCGGTCAGTTTCCAGGTTGGCTTCTTCATAATCGTCATGACCATCTTTAGTTTTTCATCACACTGCACAGAACTTTCTGCCATCACTCGCGACGCCACCACCACCGGCGCTCCGGCTCATGGCCCATCCGGGCCAAGGTGCCTTGCCGAACCCAGACCAACTCCACGACCCACTCGGGTCAACCATCCTTCGGCCACGGCCGCCTTCAGGTCCCGGCCCTCTCCCTATTTTGAAGGAAAGAGGGAGCCAAGGAGGGACGAAGGCTCATGGAACCTGCGTCGCCTGGCGACCTTACGGCAGCTTGAGTCGATAGAACCGGGAACCGCCTGAAGCATCCACGGTCACGGACTGCGTCTCACCCTGGACTTGAACCGGCTCCGTCACGGGACTCCACTCGACCGAATCGCCGGACAGGCTCGGACTGGACTCCAACACGACATCGCCGGCACTGGCCGGCCAAGAGATTTCCACGCGAGAACCGTCCGCACTCGCTGCACGGATGGCCAATTGTGGACCCGTCACCACGGCGGACCCGCTCATCTCGATCGACACTTGGTCCACCAAAGAGCCGTCTTCGGCCCCGGTGATCTCAACGGCGTCGGCGGTCGCCCCGGCCGCCACCTGCCATTCGGTTTCCGACACGATCCATTCACCCAGAGTGGTGGTGGAGGCTTGCGAAGTCCTCGTGCTCAGCCGGGTGGCGCCCGACACAGACACCGTGGCGAGCCGGTCGTAGATGCCGCCGTCCTGGTATTGCACCACCCGGACGGTGAGGCGGCGGGCCGTGCCTGAAGCGGCGCCCGCACGAGCAGGAGTCCGCAGGGTGATGACACCGCGCTGACCCAAGTCCCAGACGCCTTCTGCCGCGCCCAAGGCGGTCGAGTTGGCGCGCCAAGGGGAGGCGAAGCGGCCAGGAGCAATGCGGGCCTGAGCGCCGGCGCTCGCCGCGGCACCGTCGGCGACGACCAGGTTGTCACCAGTGCGGAAGTCCCATTGCTGGGCCACGGTCTGGGCCTGCGCGGCGCCGGCACCGATAGCGAAGGCCGCCACTGCGAGAAGCGCCGTTGTTCGATTCATTGCGTTCTTCATAAGTGTCTCCGTTCTTTGCATGGAGGTTACGGTTTCAGGGCGACGCTTATTGAGGATCGCCGTCGGTGAACCAGTTCAGGTAGAGGACGAAGTAGTCGTAGAAGGCCACTTGTCCGTCGCCGTTCACGTCTGCGACCGGGTTGGTCGTGAGCCAGTTGGTGCCCATGATGACGTAGTCGTCGTTCTGGACCCGGTTGTCGTTGTTATAGTCACCGCCGCGCAACTGCTTGGTGGTGGTGAAGTTCACGTTCGCCGCTTGGCCGTTGGCGTTGAGCGGCAGGGCCACTTTGGAGCGCAAGTTCCACGCGGTCTTCGCACTGAGGGCGTTGGCGGTGGCCGGAATGCCGACCAGCGAGTAGCTGAACGTGTCGCCCGAGACATTGGTCAGAGTCACCGTCCAAGTCGCCAGCACATTGGTGCCGAAGGTCGGATGGTTGGTCGTGGCCACGAACGTAACGAGGCGCGAGTGGTTGACGCTCGTCCCGGTGCCGGTGAAGCCCTGGAGTTGGACCAAGCCGGTGACTTCAGAGTTGTCCACACAGAGCGTGAACGTCCGGGCCGTGCTGTGGCAACTGTCGGCCGCAAGCACGGTGGCGGTCCATGTGCCCCGGGTCGTAGCCGCGGTGACCGTCCAGCGATAGTTAAAGGTCCCGGTCGGGCTTTCATTCACCAACACAGCGGTGTTCGTGCCCGTCAGGTTGGTGAGGGTGACGCTCGGTGCACCGCCCGTCAGCCCGCAGTCGTCGCTGGCTTGGACGGTGATGGTGACATCGCCCACGACCACCGATTGGGTGCCGCAGATGCCGTTCATCACGTTCACCGTGCCTTGCTGGGCGGTGATGGTGCCGATGACCGGCGCGTTGGCATCGGTCGTGGTGTACACCGCCGCCGAGGCGAGCGGCGTCACGTTGCCGGCCATATCTCGAGCCGTGACAGAGATTGTGCGCGTGCAACCCACCAGAGTGCTGGTCACGATTTTGACCAGATTCGCCGCTGGCGTGCAGTTATCGCTCGCGATGGTGGCCGCCTTGGCTGCTTCTTCTGCGGCCTCCTGCGTCGCATAGCAGGCGTTGATGGTGCCGGCGACCACAGTCGGCGCTTGGGTGTCCTGGGTTGGACCCTGGATGGTGATGGTCTGGGTCTGCTGGGTGAAGTTTCCAGCCTGGTCCGTCGCTTGATAGGTCCGGTCGATCAAGGTATAGCAAGGCGACGTGTTGGTCGTAGCGCCCAGGTAGGTGATCACCGGCGTGCCGCAGTTGTCAGTCGCCGCCAAATTGCCGACCGGTTCCACCGGTGGCACCTGGCTCTCGGCAGCCACGGTGACGTTGCTGGGGAAGACCGTGAAGGTGGGCGGCGTGCTGTCCAGCACGATCACCTTGAAGGTGCAATTGGTGGCGTTGTTGTTGGCATCTGTGGCGGTGTAGGTGACCAGGTTTGTTCCGACGTGGAACCGATCGCCCGGGGCCGCCGTGCGGGCGAGCGTCACCTGGGTGCACGTGTCCGCCGCCGTCGGCTCCGTCCACGTCACGATCGTGTCACAAGCATTGGTCCCTTCGCCGGTCATCACGATGATGTCCGTCGGGCAACCCGACATCGACGGCGGGACGTTGTCCACGACCGTCACCGTGAAGGTGCACACCGTTGTCAGGCCCACGCTATCGGTGGCCGCATAGGTGACCGTGGTGGTGCCCAGGTTAAACGAAGTACCCGGATTGTGGCTGGCCGTGAAGCCGGTGAGAGAGCAATTGTCGCTCGGGGTCGGCGGCGTCCAACTGACCACGGCCGTGCAGCCACTGGCATTGGCGGACACAACCATGTTGGTGGGACAACCCGTGAAGACCGGCGGCGTCGTGTCCGTCACGGTGACCGTGAAGGTGCAAGTGGCCGGGTTGCCCGCCGCGTCGCGGAAGACATAGACCACGAGGGTATTGCCAACCGGGAAGGCGTCGCCCGGATTCCAGATGGAGGTGCGCGAGATATTCTGCGGGGCCGTGCAGTTGTCCGTCGCCGTGGGCGGCGTCCACGTCACGATGGCCGTGCAGTTCGCGCGGCCAGGGCCGGTCGAGGCCGCAATGTTGGCCGGGCAACCACTGATGAGCGGCGCCGTCCGATCCGTCACCGTCACGGTGAAGGTGCATTGGGCCGTGAGGCCGACGGCGTCGGTCACTTCATAGACCACCGTGTTGATGCCGACCGGGAAGCGGGAGCCGCTGGCCAGGCCGGACTTCAGGACCGTGACCGCTCCGGGGCAATTGTCCGTACCGCCGGGGACCGTGTAAGTGACGACCTTGCCGCAGGTCGTGTCGTTGGCGTCGGTGTCCACGGCGATGTTCTGCGTGCAGTTCGTGAACCACGGCGGCGTGGTATCAAGGACGGTCACGCTGAAGCTGCAATCGGCGGAGTTGCCCGAGGCATCCGTCACCCGGAAGGTGTTGACGGTGGTGCCAACCGGGAAGAGCGCGCCGTTCGTCAAGCCGGCGATTTGCGCCGTGCTCGCGCCAGGGCAAGTGTCGATGCCGATGGGCGCGGCGAAGGTCACGATCGTGCCGCACTTGTCAGGATCGCTGCTGACGGTGATGTCAGGCGGACAGCCGTCGTTGTCGCGGAGGCGCTTCACTTGGTCCTGCGTCAACGCGCTGTTAAAGACCATGATTTCGTCAAGCTGGCCCTTGAAGAGTCTGGCCGTGGTGCCGTCGGTGCCAATCAAGAACGCCGCGGGGCTGATGGCCGTGCCGAGGGCGGCGGAACCCACCGCCACGCCGTCCTTGTAGTAGCCCAGCACGCCGGCCGCACGCACCACGGCAAAGTGGTGCCAAGCGCCGTCGCTGAATCCGCCGGCCGTCGATTCGGCCAGAGCGCCGAACTGGAGCTTGCCACTGACGGCATTGACAAAGAGTGCCGGGCCAGTGCTGTCAAAGCTGAACACCGTCCGTTGCTGGTTCGTATCACTCGTCTTGAGCCAGCCGGTCACCGAGAAGTCGCCGGTGCTGAAGGCCATGCCGCTGGCCCCCGCGCTCAGGGACTGGCTGGTGCCGTCCAAGCTGAAGGCTTGGCCAAACTGGCCCGCCGCGTAGGCCGCCGTGCCGGTCCAGGTGGCGCTGTTGCCATCGCGGGAGTCGTTCGGATTACCGTCGGCTTTCCACCAACTCACAGCGGAGTCTGAGACCTTGACGAAGGTCGGCGGTTCGACGTCATGCACGATAACGCTCTGGAGGCAGACCGCACTGTTGGTCCAGTCGTCGGTAGCGATGTTGGTGATGGTGGTGGTGCCCACCGGATAGGGGGCGGTGATGGCCAGGCCGTCACTGCGGATGCGCACTACGGTCGGAGCCGAGTCGCAATTATCCGTGGCGGTCGCGATGCCCGGATCGACAGCAACGGAGCATTGGCCCGCCGGCACGTTGGTCGTGATCGCAGCCGGGCACACCACGCTGGGCGCAGCGTTGTCGATCTTCACCGAGTAGGTGGCGGCCAACTCGACCGGCGTTTCGTTGTTGCAGGCGTCCTTCGCCACGACCTTGATGATCCAGTCGCAGGTTTGGCCGACTTGGGCGCTGATGGCGCGCTTCGTGAGGTTTGTCGGAGCCGTGCAATTGTCGCTCGCCGTGGTCGCGGCGAAGCATGCAGCTTCCGCCTCCGTCACCGAGACGTAGAACATGGAACTGAGGCTGCCCGTGCTGACGGTCGGCGGCACGGTCTCCTGCAGGTTGATGGTCTGGCTGAAGAAGATCGTGTTGAAGCAGCTATCCCAAATCGTGTAGGTGCGGGTAACGACGACGGGGCAAGTGCCTTGGGCGCTGTCCTGATAGTAAACCGAGATACCGGCGTCGCCACAGGCATCGCTGACTTGGCCGCCTTCGGCCCGGAAGGTCGCCACGGAGATCTGGGTCGGCGCCGCCTGATAGGGCAGGAGGGACTTGTTGGGGGTGCCCAACTCGGCCACCCCGCACGCCACGTAGTTGGTCGTGGTGATGATGGACGCCACCGGGGCGGTCGTGTCGATGATGTTGATCGTCTGGGTGAGGGGGGTTGAGTTGCCACACGGGTCACGCACCACAAACGTGCGGGTAATCTCCACCACGTTCGGGCACACAGGCGCGCCCAGCGTGTCGCTGTACCAGACGCCCGTGACGTTGGTATCCAGGGGACATCCCGGCGTGTTGTTGATGATCCACGCGTTGACGTAGTCCAGGTTGTCAATCCGGGTGGAACTCGGGCTGTAGGCCGGGTGCGGGCTGGGCACGCTTGCGGTCGAACAGCCTTCGGCCGTGATGACGGCCTGCGCCAGCCGGACATCCGGCGCCGTCGTGTCGTTGATCGTGAACGTCACGTCCGACATGGCCGTGCTGTTTCCACAGTCATCCAGCGCCCACAGATGACGGATCACCGTAACCGGGCAACTGCCGCTCGCGCTGTCTTGGTAAAGGATGCTCACGCCGCCGCAGGAGTCGCTGGCGTCAGAGCCAGGCACGGCCGCCTGCAGTTGCGCCAGGGTCATGGTGCCGCCAGCCGCGCTGTAGGGCTGGTGCGGGCTGCCGATGGCTGCCGTGCTGCATCCTTCCAGGGCGAAGCTGCGATCCGGCGAATTCACCACCGTCGGCGCAATTTCGTCCCGGACCAGGATGATCTGCGAATGCGTACTCACGTTGGACGGCACCGCGCTGTCCCAACTCACCCACGTGCGGAGGAGGCGGCTCTTGACAAAGTCGTTGGCATCTCCGCACAGGCCCGGCACCGACTCGAAGTCGTAAGCCGTGGCGCTGATGGCCGGCGATTTGAGGGTGATCATGAAGGCATCGACGTTGCCGGTGAAGTCCACCCAGTTGCCGGTGATATCGCCGGCCTGCAAGCGCACGCCACCTTGGCCGGACGCGGGGTTGACAATCCGGGCGGACGGATGCGCGATGAGGTAGTTGGCGAGGGACTTCGCCCCCGGACCCGGCGAGGCTTCCGTGGGGTGGAACTGCGACCACCATGCGCCTTTGAGGGCGCTCCACTCCTGCCACGTGCCATTGGCGATGGAGCCGCCGTTTTGAATGGGAGTGCCATTGTAGCCGTTCAGTTGGTAGCGCGGCTCGAAGTAGAGAATGTCGTCGAACACGTCGTTGCCGTCCGTGTCCACGAACAGGATGAGAGACACCGCTTCGTCACCCAGGCGCGCCTCGCGGTAAGCGTAGTACCGGATTTCCGTGAGGTTCGAGAGGTACTGGCCGTGCCAGTTGCCCGATTGGATTGAAGCAAAGCCGTTATTCGTCACCCGCAACTCGGCACTTCCGCCGGGGAGAGGCGTCACGTTGGGCCCGGAGACGAGCCCGGCGTCACTGTTGCTGCTGACCAGGAAGGACCAGCCATCCATGTTGGCCGGCGAGATTTCGATGAACGTCCCCATCAGGTTGGTCGGGACGGAGGCCTGGCCACCGCAGACGTCCACCGCGCTCGCGGCACCCGTGATGTTAGTGGTGGTCGCGTCCGTGCAGGCAACATTGGTGTCCGCAACGCTGATGAGCGGACCGGTGCGGTCCACCAACCAGACGGTGAAGCTGCGGGCAGCACTCTCGTTGCCGGCCAGATCGCGGGCCACGCAGGTCACCACCGTGCTGGGGGCCGAGAACGTGGAGCCGGACGGCGGCGTGCAGATGAAGATCGGCGTAGTCTGATCACACGAATCCGTGCCGGTCAGTTGATCGTAATTCACCGTCGTGCCCGTCAGGCCGCAGGCCGTCGTGATGTCCGCCGGTTGCGGGAAGTTCGGCGGCGTCGTGTCCGAGACGGTGTAGGTCTGGCTGACAGGCGCCGAGGTGTTCCCGACCACGTCCCTCGTCTGCCAGAACCGCGTGACCGTGTACTGGCCCGGGCTTTGGCCGGATTGCACCAAGTCCCAATTCGTGAGGGTGAGCAACGCGGTCGGCGTGCAGTTGTCGCTCAGCACGGTCGGAGGATCGAAGACCAGGCTGCTGGGCGTGACCGGGCAGTTCGTCGTCCGCGGTCCACCCTGGCCACTGAGGGTCGGCGGCGTCGTGTCCAGAACCGTGACCACTTGGGTGACGTAGTTGCTGTTGCCGCAGGCGTCCATCAGACCCCAGGTGCGGGTGATCGTGTAGTTGTAGGAGCCGATATTGGTCGAGTACTGGTCCTTGGTGCTGACTTCACTGAGCAACGCCTTCACCGGGTTGGGATCGCACTCATCCACGACCGTGACGCCCGAAGCCGGTTGGACGGCGTCGCACTGGCTCGTGACGTTGCCGCCACCCTGCAGCGTGGGCGGCGTGGTATCCACGACGGTGATGGTCTGGGTGACCGGTGCCGAGATGTTGCCGCTCACGTCCACGCCGACCCAAGTTTTTGTCACCGCCCGGTTGCCCGCGCAGGCGCCCGGGGTCGTGGTGTCCCAGTCGAGAAGCACGCAAGCCTGGCTCGGGGTGCAATTGTCGGTGACGGTCGGAGGAGTGAAGACCAGCGGCTGACCGCAGGAAACCGTCACCGGCCCGCCCTGATTGGCCAAGGTCGGGGCAGTGGTATCGCGCACGGTGATGACTTGGCTGCTGGAGCCCGTGTTGCCGCAGTCGTCCGTGGCCGACCAAGTGCGAGTGACGGTGTAGTTGTAGTGGGCCGGACTGGTGGGGGATGGATCCTGAGTGCTCGTTTGCGTGAACAGGATCGATTCAATCGGGGTCTGCCAGCAAACATCGACCGCCGCGACGTTCTCCGGCACGCCTGGAAGAGTCGCGTCGCAGGAGATGGTGATGTTGGCGGGCACGCCGACAAACGTGGGCGGCATCGTGTCCCGGACGATGACCAACTGGGACTTGGAGCGCCGGTTGTTCTGTTCGTCGGTCGCGGTCCAGGTGCGAATGAGAATCTCCTTTTGCTTGGTGACGGTGCAGTTGTTCCCGGTGGGCCCTTCGAAGTTGTAGCCCGTGGAGACACCGTTGGTGCCGACGATCAGGGCGTCCGCGTGACCGCTGAACAACTCCCAGGTGGCCACGTAGTTGCCCGCCAGCAATTGCAGGCCGCCGACATTGTTGCTCGCGCTGACAAGCTTGGTATTGGGGTAAGCCGCGAGATAGGCCGCCAGCGGCTGCACGCCGGCATTGCCGCTGCCAGCCGAACCTTGCGAGGCGACTTCCGGGTGCCGGGCCGAGTACCAGCCGCCGGAGAAGGCCGACCATTGCTGCCAGACACCGTTCAGGACCGCGCCCTGCAAGGGCAGGCTCGAATTGGCGCCGTTCTGGAATTTTGGCTCAAAGACCAGGGAATCCAGCACCGTGTCCACGCCGTTGGTGACCGTGAGAATGATGTAGATGTCGTTGGAATGGGAACCGCTCACCCGCAAGGCCCGATAGTTCAACTCGGTCAACGAACTCAACAGCGCGCCGTCGAAGTTCGTGGTATCCATTTGCGCCACGGCGTAACCCTGCTCGGTGGAGAAGAAGGCGGTGCCGGCCGGGGCCGGGATGGAGGAGCCGGTCGGCCAGTCCACCAAGGCGGCGATGGCGTTGGTGTAGGTATTCAACTTCCAGCCTTGGGGCACGGCTTCCGTGACGGTCACCATGGGGGAATCGGCACTGGTCACGACAATATTCGTGCTGGCGGTGCAATCATCCGTGACGGTGGGCGTCGGCAGATTGTAGGTGTTGGTGCATTCCACCATCACATCGTTCACGGCCGCGAAGGCCGGCGGCGTGATGTCCAAGACATTAATCAGGTTCGAGCAGGTGGCAAAGCAGCCGCCGCTGCTGATGGTGGAGATCAAGAGGAACGGACCACAGCCGCTGCCCGGCTTGACGGTCACGCTTTGGGATGTCCGGCTGCCGATGATCTCGGCGTTCCCGGTCGCCGTCCACGTGTAGGTGCTCATGCCGGCTGCGGCCGTATAGGTGACGTTCAGGTTTTGACTGACGGGCGAGGGTCCAGTGATCGTGCAAGCCGGCGCTTCGGAAATCGTGAGGGTGCCAGGCTGGAAAGTCAGCGCGTCATAGTACGGCTGGTTGGCCGGGGCGATGTTCAAGGCCAGCGTGCCCTGGGTGATTGGATAGGTGCCAGTGTTTTCGCTGTGCGCCGGAATGGTCGGCGCGCCGGTGATGGAGTCGCCCGGCATCAGCGTGCCGCTGACAATGCTGTAAGTGGGCGTGGGATCGGCCTGCGGCGGCTGCGTGTAGCACTTGCCCTTGTCGTCCGCCTTTACGACGACATGGTGTTTGATGATGTCCGCAGTGGTCGTGATAGGCGGCAAGTTGAAGCTGTAGTTGCCCACACCGGGGCCGGTGAAGCTGAACGCGCTCACCGTCACCGTCTTGCCCGTGCCGAGGTTGGCGTTGTCGAAATTGGCCGTGTAGGTGCTCCCCGTGATGTCGCCTGGATAAACTCCCGGGGTATTCAAAGTCACTTGGGCGGTGGTGTTGCCGTCGTATTCCTTGTTGATGCCCGTGGCGGTCACGGTGATGGGTTTCGCCGTGATGTCCGACACCCCGGTCGCGGTCGTGCTGGCCAAGGTGTAGTTGCCCGCATCCGCCCCGCCCGTGATGGCGACTCCGGGGTCGGACACGGGTTTGTTCACGCCCACGTTCTTGTTGTTGAAGGTGGCGGGGCCGGCCGCGGCGTACGTCACGTCGTCTCCCGGGATGCGGTCATCCGCAAGGGTCGGAGTGGCCGCCGTGGTTCCGTCATAGACTTTGGTCGCACTGCCCGCCACGACGCTCACCGTCAGGGGCCGTGGGGTAATGAGGCTCGTCGTGTTGTAGGTCGTGACCCAGAGCTGGTAGTTGTTCACGGAACTGCCAAAGATCTGGAAGCCGCTGATCGCGACAGCCGTTTGGCCCGCATTCTCATTCGGGAAGGTGGCGGTGCCACTGGTGCCCAAATTAACATCGTCGCCTGGAATCACACCGCTGGGGTGAGGCGATGTGGTCGTGTCGTTGCGCGGCGCAAAAGACCGTCCCGTGATGTCAATCAGAGCGCTCCCGTCATACACCTTGGAGGCTGCAACCGTGGCCTCTGGGAGGAGGTTCCGCTTGCTGATCGTGCCGTCGGTCAGCGGGCCAGGCATGGTGCTGACGATGTAGTTGCCCGCCCCGGATCCGCTAAGCGGAACGGCCGTAATATTCACGGTCTTCCCTGTGCCAGCAGATGGACTCGTAAACGCCGCGGTGATGGTGCCGACGGTGACCGTCTCCCCGGACACGACCTGACCGCTGTTGATGGTGACCGTTGGGCTGGCCGCTGAGCTGCCATTGTAAACTCTGGTGTAGCCTGGCGCGGCGGTCACCACGAGGGCCTTCCTCAGGATACTGCCCGTCATGGTCGTGGGTTCGGAGGGTTGGGTGAAGGAGTAGTTCCCCGATTGGGCGCCGCTCAGGGTCAACTCCCTGGTAGTGGAGGTTCGATAGAAGGCCAGTCGGTAGCCGGTGCCTTGGTCCTTCACAAACCCATTGCCAGCCGAATTCATGAACCACACGGAGTGCTCTGCGCGGAAATAGATGTCGTCGTTGCCGACCCTCTCAGTCGGAATCGCAAAAAGGTAGGCGTAGTTGATGTTGTCCTTGAGGAACCGCAGGTCGAAGCTTCTCAAGGCGCGAGCATAGACGGCAATCTCGTCGAGTTGTCCGAGGAACATCTTGCCGCCAGCCCCGATGTCGCTGCCGATCCGGACGACGGTGGGGACGACCGCGGTGGCGAATGCAGCGGTGCCGGCCGCGGCCTGGTCTTTGTAGTAAGTGATCACGCCAGCCTGTCGCACGATCGCGAACTGATGCCACGCGCCGTCATTGAAACCGGCAACGGTGGATTCGGCCAAGGCACCGAATTGGAGCTTGCCGTTGGCGTTTAGGTAGAGGGCGGTGGCGGCGGTGCCAAAGCTGATCACCGTCCGTTGCTGGTCGGCGGCCGTCGATTTGAGCCAGCCGACCACGGTGAAGTCAGCGGTCCCGAAGTTCATGCCATTGACGTTCACGGCCACGTTCACCGTGCTGAGGAACTTTGTACCGTCCAAGTTGAAAGCTTGGCTCGATCCAGGGGCGCCGCCCGCGCCGGGGGGCACGTAGGCCGTCGCACCCGTCCAGCCCAGGTGGTTTCCATCCTGAGAGTCGTTAGCATTGTTCTCGCCTCTCCAATAGCTCACGGCGAAAGGTTGCGTCAGAACGTTCGATCCGCCGTCGTAGGCCTTGTCCGCCACCGCGGGGCTGGCCAGCGCAATGTTCACCGATTTCTTGTTGATGACGCCCACGCTCGGCACCCACGGTCCCGGTGCCGCCACGGTAGTGATGACGTAGTTCGTCACTTGGGTTCCCGTCGGAGCGTTAAGGACGAAGTTCACTGGCTTGCTGCTGCCCGCACTCGCATTGTTGTAGGTCGGATTGGCTGTGAGGTTGAAGGCGACGTTGAAGTGGGTGGCCGTTTCGCCCGGCGCCCGGTTGTTCACCGTGAGCGTGAGGGTGTTTGTCTGCAGGAGAAGGTTGTTGCCATCGTAGGTCTTCGTGAGCGCAGCGCCCCCGGCAGCCAGTGTGACTTCGCGCAGGAGGATGTTGACGGTCGTGGGTACGGTCGTCACGCCGCCGTAGGTGTAATTGGCGGCCTGCGCGCCGGAAATCGCCGAGAGAGTCACCGTTACCGCTTTGCCATCGCCCCGACCTGGTCCGAGATCCAACGTGGCGGCGCTGTAGTTTGCCAGCGCGTCATCGCCTGCGAGGACGCCCCCTTCGTGCAGTTGGACAGCGACATTGACCGTGGCGTCGTACTGCCGGTCGATGCCGGTGGCGGTCACGGTCATGGTGAGCTGATTCACTACGTGCGAAATCGGCCCGCCGGTGCTGTCGGAATAAATCGGGGTGCTGCGGGTATCATGGTACACGGCCGTGACCGAGCGGGTGCCGGCGGGCATTTCCTGGCGCGTCGGCGTGTACGACGCTTGGCCAAGCCCGGTCAAGGCCACGGGAGCGCCAACATTGGCGCCATCGACCTTGAACTGGACGGTGCCCACGGGCAGGCCGCCGCCGCCGGTGACGGTAGCGGTGAAGGTCACGACATCACCGTAGGTCGTAATGTTGTCGGCATCGGATGAGGCCAGGGTCGTGGTGCTGGGAATAGCCGCCCCCACCTGCGCGACGCTGGCGAGGGTCCAGACCGCCATGAGTAGCGGGGCAGCACGCCGGATGATTTGGAACCAGGGGTTTGTTGTGTTCATGCGATCCTCCGTTCGGTCGGTCACGATGGATGTTTTTCTATTGTTCTCTGAGGTTGAGGGCGGGGTCTTCATGGTATGCCTTCGTTTACTAAATCGGTGCGGTTGCTTCTGCGGTGTATTGAGCGTTGCCTAGTGGGTTGGAGACGTGGCGGCGGAAAACATTCCCGGGAAAAAGCAAAATGGAACTCTGCTCCGTCAGGCGCGAGGAACCACTCCTTAAACCCAGTACAGAGACACGAGCCTCCGCGCCCCCCAACCCGGCGGGCGGTGCTTGTTCCCAGCATCCGCAAATGTTCCCACTGGTCTTCAATCTGAGTCAGTTCTGTTCTAAAGGTTCCGAGATTCCTGCTGTTATCGACACGGCGCGCCAAGACTTGAGCCGGCGCACGGTGGCCGCCGCTGGCGCCACCTGGACCGCGCGGCGGAACCCAAACCGGGCGGCATTGGGATCACTGGTCCTGTTCATGGGATCGCGTCCCGGAAGCGGAACCGGCATGTTCTTGGTTCCATACTTCACGCTCGCTCGGTTTCAAAGCAAAGAACATTTCCAAAGCCCGCTCCAGGATTCTGATTTCGTTGCGGCCGGTACGTTCGGATTCTTCGGCCAGCTTGACGGCCATCTTCTGCTTGAGCCGGAAGTACTTTCCCACTCGCGCCGCATCCGCCGCGTCCGCCACAAAGCCCGCTGCATTTTTCCTGGACCGTGTTGACATCGGCGATAGATTGCAAAAGCTATTAAAAGATTGCAAGACATATCTCTTGCCACCCCCAGAATGACCTGTAAGTGTTTGCCCACATCAGGTTATGAAAGCTAGGTTTGCTTGTTTCAGAAGAGAATTGGCGAAGTTTTCTTGCTGCGCCGGGGTGTGGAGGAGCTTCCCGTGGCCTCGCGTTCCGGCCTCGCGCCGTCCGTTTGGCTCGCCCTTGCCGACGGGAGCGGCGCGGGGCAGAGGGACGAGTTCCGCGGCGGTGGGTCGAGGCCAGCAGGGGGAGGCGAACGCGGAGAAGGCTGGTTGGGAATTCACCCAAACGACTCCTGCCTTGAGTCGAAACCATGCTGCACCATGACACCCAAAGGAGACGCCAAATGGAGACATGTTTGAACCAGGTGTTGGGCACGCGGTCCTGCGAGGAATATTTTCTGGCTTGGCGGGACTGGCTCGCGCACAAGTCAGGCTTCTGGTTTGTGCGTTCCTTGGTGGACAATCAGGTGGCACTGTCCCCTGACCTGATGCGGCTGCTCGGCCAGCCAGAGCTCATGGACCACGACGATCTGGTGCAACAACACTGCCGAATCGAGGACCAGCCGTGCCTCCAGATGGCCATCGAGAAATCCATGCGTATCATGCAGGCGCATGAAACGGCCGTCAGCATCCTGTGTCCTAACCATCAACCGGTTACAGTCCGCTGGCGCGAGATCCCTTACCGGTGTCCTGGGGCCACGGATTGTGACCACATCTGCTCCGTGGCGGTGGGGTTGGTGTTGGTGGATTCGTTGCAGACGGCTGCGTTGGCAGACGAAGGCCAAACGATGGCGTGAGCCGTAACCCGGCTTTCTCGACTCGGGCGATCAATCAGGACGGAAGAAGAGGCGATTCCAAAACCCCGTAGCCGCCGACGTGATGAGGCTCAAACTTCAATGGAAACAGGGCCTCCTCACGTCGGCTGCTACGGTTCTGAAAGAAACTCAGAAGAATTCGTATTTCGCGGCACCATCCCGGCGGCTGGGGGCAAGAAGCGGGCGAAGGTGGCGGCGGACAGTTCGATTCTGGAGACGACCTGTTGAACTGACTCCATTTACGGCGTGCGCAACCGGTAGAAGCCCGGAGAGCCGGTGACCGCATTCGTGAAGCTCAGTGTCGTGTCCGCAGGCTGCGCCGGGAGCGTTGCCAGCGCGGACCAATTGGTCGCGATGACCGAGGTTGTGAACTCGACGGCATAGACCCGTCCCGCCTGGGCCTCGAAACTGAAACGGAACTGGCCTCCTGCAACCGCCACGTCGCGGATCACCGGGCGGGGCGGCGGCGAGGCGGCGGCGTAACCCACGATCAACTTCGGCCTGGTCGCGGGATCAC
This sequence comes from Verrucomicrobiota bacterium, assembly GCA_016219875.1. Classification (GTDB taxonomy): domain Bacteria; phylum Verrucomicrobiota; class Verrucomicrobiia; order Limisphaerales; family JACRJZ01; genus JACRJZ01. The sequence continues at coordinate 17,623 of JACRJZ010000120.1, forward strand.
CGCTTTCGCGGCTGGCGAACTTACGGACGGTTTGCGGGTTGACCTCGTCCGCACAGACCAGCAACCAGCCGAAGTTCGACGCGGGAGCGGAAAGCCAGTCCTGCACGTCGCTGACCAGTTGCGGCGTGGAGGCGGAAGTGAACGTGCCCGTGCCGCTGGTGGCGATGCTGGCGCTGGCGGCGAGCGCGGCATCCGCCGTCCCGCTGGCACCGGCTTGCGACCACGGCGCGGCGATGGTGGAACGCCATGTCCAGGTGGCGCCAGACTCCGTCCAGCTTCGCAACACGCGCCGCAACTCGAAGCCGGACGTGCTTTGACCCGGTGGGATTTTGTTGACCGTCACTTGGACGACGGCGGAAGTCACGATCGCGCCCGCGGGGATTCGCCCAGTGAGATCGAACAGGAGCAGCGATCGCCGGCGCTGCTGATCGGCGTTATCACCGAGCTTGCCGGCGAAGAGATCCACGCTGTCGCCAATGCTTGAAGTGGGCAGGTCCTCTCGAATCGCGGCGTCCGCACTGCACGGGACCGTGACGGTGTCGGCCCACACTGAAAGAGACATGGAGAAGCAGGCAATGGCGAGGCCTTGGATCGCAGCGGAAGCGGACGCGACTGGTTTCATGGGAGGAACAGTTGCGCAGCACCTCCGGGCCGTCAAGCCGTAGGGAGAAACCCTGTGGCTCGCGCATCCGCCCGCCGCGGTTCGCCGGTTGAATCCCTGCTACGCTCCCAGCGTCGGAACCTTGCACGCACCAAACTTGAACCGCACTCTGCGACAATTGAAATCGACTTCCCCGGCCCCAATGCCGGATCGAGATCGACTGACCAAGTCCCGCGCCCGAATCCAGGGCGGCGTGCGCGTTCACCAACACTAACGAGACCCCCTTCATCAACATGAACTCAACTCCGCACCTGTTCCGAACGCTGCTCGTTGCGGCGTTGGCACTGTCTCTCTTCACCCCCGCGGGCCGGTCGGCTGACGCGGCGTCCGCCACTCCCGGTGGATGGGACTCGGCCAAGGGCAAGCGCCTCCTGTATTTCACCAAGTCCTCCGGCTTCGAGCACAGCGTGGTCAAGCGCCCGGCCAAGGACCAGTTGAGCCACTCCGAGACCATTCTCACAGAACTGGGCCGCAAGCACGGCTTCGAGGTCACCTGCACCAAAGACGGCAGCGTGTTCACGCCGGAGAACCTCGCGAAGTACGACGTATTCGTGTTCTACACCAGCGGCATCCTGACAGAGCCGGGCACGGACAAGACACCGCCGATGACCGCCGCAGGGAAAGCGGCCCTGCTCGACGCCATCAAGCGGGGCAAGGGCTTCGTCGGCGTCCACGCCGCCAACGACAGTTTCCACGTCCAGCCTGATCCGGCAGACAAGTCCGCGCGCTACGTCGCTTACGGGGACAAGGTCGATCCTTACATCGCCATGCTGGGCGGCGAGTTCATCAAGCACGGCCCGCAACAAGTCGCCACCAACCGCGTCGTGGACGGGAAGTTCCCCGGCTGTGAAGGCTTGAAGGACAGCTTCGCAGCGATGGACGAATGGTACACGTTCAAAGACTTCGCCAAGGACTTGCACGTGATCCTGGTGCAGGAAACCAAAGGCATGAAGGGTGTCGATTACCAACGCGCACCGTTTCCGGCGACCTGGGCGCGGCAGCACGGGCAGGGGCGCGTGTTCTACACCTCGATGGGGCATCGCGAAGACGTGTGGACGCACCCACGGTTCCAGGCGGTCCTCTTGGGCGGCCTCGGCTGGGCGGGGGGCAACGTGGAAGCCGACGTGACGCCGAACCTCGAAACCGCCACGCCCGGCCACCGCGAGATTCAGCCGAAGGAAACGCCCAAGAAGCCGTAGCGGCATTTGAATCCCTCGAACGCTGGACTATCTTGGGGCGCAAACCTGAAAGGCACAGCAATGAAAACCACCGAGAAAAAAGTCGTTCCCCAGCCTGAGACTTTCACGCCGGGGGTCACCAAAGGCATGGTCCGCCAGCACGCGTTCAGCCTCTATCACGACAAGCTCAACCGCGGGCTGACGCTCGAGGATTGGGTCCTGGCCGAGAAGGACCTCGTCGCCACCCTCGAGGCGGAGGAAGTGCCGATGCGGTAGCGGCCACGCCGGGTGACAGCTCAGTGCCGAACGCGAGGACGAGTCTCGCGGAAGGGAGGGGAAGCCGCGTCCGCTACCGGGGCTTCCTCACCGCCACCAGCGCGTTGGCAATGACCCGCTCTTCTCCCTCGCTCGGACTATTGCGGATTTCCCCTTTGCACCACAGCGTGGCGGAACCGCCGCCGTCAAGGTTCATCACGTCCTGGCAGCCCAGCCTCCGCATGTAGGCGCTCAATTCGTCGAGGGTCATACCGCGGGACAAGCCTTTCTGGCGTCCATCCACGAGCACGAAGTAGAAGTAGTCGCGGTTCCAGCCCACGGCGGTGCGCGGATGCCGCTCCGTCATGGAACTGAATTCGTAGGGGGCCGTGCTGTTGGTGCCGAGCGTGCCGAGCGGCGCGTCCGGCAGTTTCACTTTCTTGCCGTGGCTGGCCAGGATCGGCCCGCCGCCGATGGCTGTCCGAACGCCGGTCAAGTCCGGCACGGTGTTCAAGGACAGCGTCACCACGGAACCGCTCTCCACGGCCGGCAACTTGGCCGCCAGTTTCCCGCCGACGGACAGCACCATGATGTCCGGCGTGATCAGCGTGTCGCCGAACGGGCAGACCTCGCGCACTCGCGCCGTCACCACGTCGCCCACGTGCAGGGGGAACCACGGGCTGTCGCCTTCCCGCTCCAACACCAGCTCCAGGCCGTTGCTTGTGCCCGTGGAAGCCGCGCCCAGGCCCGGCGTGTAGAGCACCGCGTTGGTGGGAGGCCGCGCCTCGTTCAATCCGATCTTCGTCTTCGACCCGTCCGGCCAAGTCACGCAGAAGGCCGACGCGACATTGGTGACACGAGGCTGCCCAGAGGCATCGAACCACAGCGCCACCCCGCCGGACGGGGCGCTGATCAACTCGCCATCGACAATCTGCACGCCGCGCGGGTCGCCGGGGTAGGGCTTGCCTTTGTACTGATAGTAATCGCCGTTCACCGCCACGAGTGGCGTGCCGAGGTCCGGCCGCAGGGCTTCGATCTGCTCGCTGATCCGCGTCAGGCCAAGTGTGGTGCCGTTGGCGTGCGTGCTGTGGAATTCCAGATCACTCCGCTGGCGGTCCAGGCGGACGACTTGGATGAACAGCGGCTGGCCCGTCAGGCGCGAGTTGGTGTAGCCCAACCCCGGTGCGATCTCCGCGAATTCATGGGGCGGCTTGGGCGCGCAGGAAGTCAGAAGCACCGCGAGGGCGAGGCCGCCGAACCAGACGGCACACCACACGCGGCCGCGGTTTCGGTCATGGCTCTTCTGGACCTTCGGATGAGGCATTTTCAAAACTCGGTAGCAGCCAACGTGAGGAGGCTCTTTCTTGATTTCAGATTTCAGATTTCAGATTTCGGATTCAAAGAGTGAGCCTCCTCACGTCGGCTGCTACGGTTTTGAAAGAGGCTCAGATTTGCTTCGGATTCCAGGTTCGTCACTCCTGGTCGTTGGGCCATGCCAGCGCGGAAAGGGAGAAAGGCCGGCCCCGTTCATTCGTTCACGTGCATCACCTTCGCCGGCGGAAAGCCGTTGAAGTAAGTGGAGGAAGCGTTGCTGTAGGCGCCGATGTTCGGCGAATAGACCACATCGTCGATTTCCAGATCGGGGAGTTCCTCGGATTGCGAGATCGTGTCCAGGCCGTCGCAGGTCTGGCCGAACACGGCGCAGATTTCGGTTTTACCCTTCTTGAACGCCTTCAGGTGGTATTGGCAATGGTCGAAGATGATGCCGGAGAACGTGTGATAGACGCTGTCGTCGATGTAGTAACAGGTCTTCCCGTCGCGCACCGCCTTGCCGATGATCTTGGCCAGCGCGGTCGCGGCGGTGGCCACCAGGAACCGCCCCGGCTCCGCCAGGATTTGGATGTCGCGCGGGAACAGCCGGTCGATCTCCGCATTGATCCGGCGGGCCAGTTCAGGGAACGGCGGGACGTGCTTGTCGTAGGCCGCCGGGAAACCGCCGCCGATGTCGAGAATCTTGATTTCGTGGCCGCGCTCCTTGGACTCCTTCATCACCGCCGCCGCCACGTTGAGCGCCTGCACAAAGTTCATGAAGTTCGTGCATTGACTGCCGACGTGGAAACTGAGGCCCTCGACGACCAGCCCGATCTTGAACGCCGCCAGCACGAGGTCCACCGCCTCGCCGGGGTCGCAGCCAAACTTCGAGGACAACTCGCACTGCGAGCCGGTGTTGGCCACGCGCAAGCGCAGCACCACGCCGGCATGGGGCGCGAACTGCTTGATCTTCTTCAACTCGGCCAGGTTGTCGTAGGTGACGAGCGGCTTGTATTGGTCGAGCGCCTGGAGCGTCTCCTTGGGTTTGGTCGGGTTGGCGTAGATGATTTTGTCCCAGATGAAGTCCTGCTGCTCCTTGGGCGGAAGGTGCCGGATGTTCTCATAGACCAGCATGAACTCCGGCAACGACGCCACGTCGAAGCTCGCACCCGCCTGGTAGAGCGTGCGCACGATCTCCGGCGCGGGGTTGGCCTTCACGGCGTAGTAGGCCTGGACCTTCGGGAGATGCCGGCGGAACCCGGCGTAGTTCTGGCGGAGGATGTCGTGGTCGATCACCACCACGGGGGTGCCGTGGCGCCGGGCGATGGCCTGAAGTTGCGTCTGGGTCATGCGAGGTGCGTTTGCGATTTGCGACTGCCGCGGCTTTAGGCGGTTTCGCGCGGCGGCTCAAGCCAAAACTCGGCCGCGAAACCGGACGCGCGGCGGCTCAGTAGTTCAGGTACGGCCCCAGCCACTTCTCGACTTCCGAAACTGACAGGCCCTTGCGGCGCGCGAAGTCTTCGATCTGATCGCGGGCGAGTTTGCCGACGGCGAAGTACTTGGATTGCGCGTGGGCGAAGTAGAGTCCGCTCACGCTGCTGCCGGGCCACATGGCACCGCTCTCCGTCAGCTTCATGCCGGTGCTCTTCTCCACGTCGAGGAGTTGCCAGAGCTGGCGCTTCTCGGTGTGATCGGGGCAGGCCGGATACCCAGCCGCCGGGCGGATGCCACGGTAGTCCTCGGCGATGAGTTGGTCGTGGGTGAGGCTTTCGGTTTTGCCGTAGCCCCATTCGCGACGGGCGCGCTGGTGGAGGAACTCGGCGAAAGCTTCCGCAAGCCGGTCGGCCAAGGCTTCCGCCATGATGGCGCTGTAGTCGTCGTGGTCGGCTTTGAACTTCTCCACCAGTTCCGCCAGGCCGTGGCCCGCCGTGACGGCGAAGGCGCCGAGGTGGTCGGCAATTTGAGATTTGAGATTTGAGATTTGAGCTTGGCGTGGCGCGATGAAGTCCGCGAGGCAGAGGTTGGCTTGGCCTTCGGGCTTGTCGATCTGCTGGCGGAGGAAATGGAACTTGGTGAGAACCTGACTTCGGCTTTCATCCGTGTAGAGTTCCACGTCGTCGCCGACGGAGTTCGCCGGAAAGAAGCCATACACGCCGCGGGCGGTGAGAAGCTTTTCGCTGACGATTGTGTTCAGCAGCTTCTGCGCGTCGGCGAAAAGCTGGCGGGCTTCTTCGCCGTGCTTCTCGTGCTGGAGAATCGACGGATACCGCCCGCGCAGTTCCCAAGTGTGGAAGAAGGGCGACCAGTCAATGAAGGGAACGAGATCGAGGAGCGATACCGGTAGCAGCCGACGCGTGGAGGCTCCATCTGAATCGGCAGCCGAAGAAAGGGAACTGAGCCTCCTTACGTCGGCTGCTACATCGGAAGAAAGCACGCTCACGCCGGTAAACTCCGGTTGAGGCAAATCGTCGTAGCTGAGCTTCGGCGCGCGGCGGCGGGCGTCTTCCAAGCTGAGGAGCTTTTGCGCTGGACCGGCGTGCTGGGCACGGAGGCGCTCCTGTTCCTCGCGGAGAGACTTGACGAAGGGCGGCTTCTGCTCGCGGCTGAGCAGACTGCTGACCACCGGCACAGCGCGGCTGGCGTCGAGAACATGGACCGTCGGACCGCTGTAGCCGGGCGCAATCTTCACCGCGGTGTGGGCCTTGCTGGTCGTGGCTCCGCCAATGAGGAGCGGAACTCGGAATCCTTCCCGCTCCATCTGGCGCGCGACGTGGACCATCTCGTCGAGCGACGGCGTGATGAGTCCGCTGAGGCCGATGATGTCGGCGTTGTGTTCACGGGCCGCTTCCAGGATTCTTTCGCACGGCACCATCACGCCGAGGTCGATCACCTCGTAGTTATTGCAGGCCAGCACCACGCCCACGATGTTCTTGCCGATGTCATGCACGTCGCCCTTCACGGTGGCGAGCAGGACTTTGCCCTGGGCGCGACCGCCGGCCTGCTTCTCCGCTTCGAGAAACGGCGTGAGCCAGGCGACGGATTTCTTCATCACGCGCGCCGACTTGACGACTTGTGGCAGGAACATCTTTCCGGAGCCAAAGAGGTCGCCGACGATGTTCATCCCGGCCATGAGCGGGCCTTCGATGACCAGGAGAGGCTTGCCGTATTTCTTCAAGGCTTCCTCGGTGTCCTGGTCCACGAAATCCACGATGCCTTTGACGAGGGCGTGTTCGAGGCGCCTTTCGACGGGCGCCTCGCGCCAGGCGGTGTCCACGACCTCGGCTTTGCCTTCACCCTTCACCTTCGCCGCCAGCTTGAGTAATCGCTCGGTGGCGTCTGGGCGGCGGTTGAGCAAAACGTCCTCGACGTGTTGGAGAAGTTCCTTCGGCACTTCCTCGTACACCGCCAACATGCCGGCGTTGACGATGCCCATGTCCAGCCCGGCCTTGATGGCGTGGAACAAAAACGCGCTGTGCATGGCTTCGCGGACGACGTTGTTGCCGCGAAAGCTGAAGGAGACGTTGCTGATGCCGCCGCTGACTTTGGCGAGCGGCAGGTTCTGCTTGATCCAGCGTGTGGCTTCGATGAAGGCCGCGCCGTAATTGTTGTGTTCCTCGATGCCGGTGGCGACGGTCAGGACGTTCGGATCGAAGATGATGTCCTGTGGCGGAAAGCCGACTTCCCTGGTCAGGAGATCGTAGGCGCGCCGGCAAATCTCGATCTTGCGCTCGAGCGTGTCGGCCTGACCGCGTTCGTCGAACGCCATCACCACCACCGCCGCGCCGTAGCGGCGCACCAACCGGGCCTGCTCCAGGAATTTCGCCGGGCCTTCCTTGAGCGAGATGGAGTTGACGATGCCTTTCCCTTGCACGTTTTTCAGCCCCGCCTCGATCACGGCCCACTTGGAGGAATCGATCATCACCGGCACGCGCGCGATGTCCGGCTCGGCGGCGACGAGGTTGAGGAAATGCGTCATGGCCTTCACGCCGTCGAGCATCCCCTCGTCCATGTTCACGTCGATGACTTGGGCGCCGTTCTCGACCTGCTGTCGGGCGATGATGAGGGCCTGTTCGTACTCGCCGGCGAGAATGTGCTTCGCGAACTTGGGCGAGCCGGCCACGTTGGTGCGCTCCCCGATGTTCACGAAGTTCGTGTCCGGCCGCACCGTGAGCGGCTCCAGCCCGCTGAGGCGCAGGAACGGCTCGACTTGCGGCCGGGTGCGTGGCGGGAACGGGCGCACGGCCTCGGCGATGGCGTGAATGTGCTCCGGCGTGGAGCCGCAGCAGCCGCCCACGAGGTTCACCCAGCCGTTGGCCGCAAAGTCTTTCAGGTCCGCCGCCATGTGCTCCGGCGCTTCGTCGAAGCCGCCAAAAGCATTGGGCAGACCGGCGTTCGGATAGCAACTGACGCGCACGGGCGCGATCGCGGAAAGCTCCTCGATGAAAGGCCGCATCTGCTTCGCGCCGAGCGCGCAGTTGATGCCTACGCTGAGGAGCCGGGCGTGCGAGATGGAGTTCCAGAACGCCTCCACGGTCTGACCAGACAGGGTGCGTCCGCTCTTGTCTGTGATGGTGAACGACACCATCAGCGGCACGCGCTGCCCGACGCGCTCGAAGTGGTCTTCCACGGCGAACAAGACGGCTTTGCAGTTCAGCGTGTCGAAGACCGTTTCGACCAGCAGCAAGTCCGCGCCGCCCTCGAGCAGCCCGCGCACTTGCTCACGGTAGGCCGCCACCAACTGGTCAAAGCTCACGGCCCGGAACGCCGGGTTCTGCACTTCGGGAGAGAGCGAGGCCGTCTTGCTGGTGGGACCGATGGCGCCCGCCACGAAGCACGGCCTCCCGGGATTCCTGGCCAGGAAGGCGTCCGCGGCAAGCCGCGCGTTCCTGGCGCCGGCCACGTTGAGTTCGTACGCCAGCGACTCCAGTCGATAGTCCGCCAGCGAGATGGACGTGGAATTGAAGGTGTTGGTCTCGATGATGTCCGCGCCGGCTTCGAGGTAGAGACGGTGGATGTCCTGGATGATCTCAGGTTGCGTGAGGCTGAGCAGGTCGTTGTTGCCGCGCAAGTCGCCCGGCCAGTCGCGGAAGCGCGCGCCGCGGTAGGCGGCTTCGTCCAGCTTGCGGGCCTGGATCATCGTGCCCATCGCCCCGTCCAGGATGACGATGCGGTCCTGGAGCAATTGCTCCAGCGTGGCGGCGCGTTCCGTTTGAACAGTCGTCTTCATCTTTAGATTCAAGACGGCAGTAAGATGCCGGAAGCCAGTTCAAAATCAAGGCATCTTGATTCGACGATATGAAGCAATCAAGCCGCGCTCCCCGATGAGCGGCTTGGAACAGGACTGGCCCCTGGTTCTCCTTCGCCCCCGCGAATCGGTCTTACCGTCCGTTCGCCGGGAAGTGGCGGCCCACGATCGCCTGAGTTTCGGCCAGCCAACTCCGCCGTTGCTCGAGCGTGCTCGTGACGACGATGCGGAACATGACGCGATGAAACACCGGCACGCCGCACAATCCGAAGATGCAGTTCCGCCAGAGCAATTCCAGCGGATCGCCAAAGACATGGTTCTCCCGTTCGGCCGACGTGTCCGAGGTGTTGAACACCAGCGCCGCCCTGGCTCTGAGCAGGCCAATGGGGACGCCTTCGCCGCCGTCGCCGTCGCGGAACTCGTAGGCCACGCCCGCCCGCACCACGCGGTCCACCCAGCCTTTCAGGATGGCCGGTGGCTGGCCCCACCAGTTCGGATGCACAATAACGATGCCGTCCGCCGCCGCGATTTCGCGGCAATGCTGTTCGACCAGCGGCGGGAGCGGCGCGCCTCTGCGGCCTTCTCCCGCCGGCAACAGCGGATCGAACCGCTCGGCATACAGATCGTGAAAGGCCACTTGGTGTCCGCAGTCCCGCAAGGTCGTCGCCGCCGATTGAGCCAGGGCGTGGTTCAGACTGCGCTCGTCGGGGTGGGCGAGAATGACGGAGACGTTCATGGCGGTTCAGGCGGCGAGATACTTCTTCAGCAACGGCGCAAGGTCGCGTTTCGTCTTCGCCGGCCAGAGTTTCTTGTCGGTGAGGAAGGCGGTCTGGAGCGCGGCATGACAAGGCCAGTCCGGTTCAGCGGGGATTTGCGGGACCGTCATCGACACGATGCGCTTGGCCATGTCCGCGTTGCGGTGCAGACACTCGATGACCCGTTCGACCGTGACGTGATCTTCGTCTTCCTTCCAGCAATCGTAGTCTGTGACCAGGGCCAACGTGGCGTAGGCGATCTCGGCTTCGCGGGCGCACTTGGCTTCGCCGAGATTGGTCATGCCGATGACGTCGTAGCCGGCGCGGTGGTTGGTGAGGGATTCGGCGCGGGTGCTGAAGGCGGGGCCTTCCATGTTCACGTAAGCGCCGCCGTCGTGGGCGCGCGCGCCGGCTCGCCGGGCGCCAGCCAATAGCAGCCGCCGAAGCTCCTCGCAGATGGGTTGCGCGAAGGCGACGTGTGCCACGATGCCGCGGCCAAAAAACGTGTGCTCAAGCGACTTCTTGGTGCGGTCCACGAACTGGTCCACCAGCACGACGTCGCAGGGCCGGTAGCGCGCCTGGAGCGAGCCGACGGCGCTGGCGCTGATGATCCAGGCGACGCCGAGCTTCTTCATGGCCCAGAGGTTGGCCCGATGGTTCAGTTCGCTGGGCAGGAGGCGGTGGCCGCGCCCGTGCCGGGGCAGGAAGACGACTGCGCGCCCGGCCAATTCGCCGGTGAGCAACTGGTCCGAGGGCGGGCCGAACGGCGTCTTCACCGTGACCCATTTCTGTTGGGTGAAGCCGTCGATCTGGTAAAGGCCGGTGCCGCCGATGATGCCGATGCGATGCGTTGTCATAAAACTTCTGCCGTTCCCCGCTGCGGGGCAGGGCGATGGTTCGGGAGACGAGGGCGAATTTCAAACAGGAAATCGCGAAGCCCCAGCCCGCCGTGCCCAGTCTTCCAGTCGCTTGACAGGCGAGCGAGTCGATGCAAAAAACTCCGCGTTCGTTGGCTTCCCTTCGGCCTGGGCCGAAGATTCCCGCGAAGCCGAACAGGGGGCCGGGAGGCCCCCTTCCTTTTTTCCTCGAACCGGCATCGGCCTTTCTGATCGCGGATCAGTCGGAGGAAAGCCTGGTCAGCTTTTCGTCAGAGGCCAGCGCCTTCAGGAGGCCTGCGACGCTTTGGTGCTGGCCGGGCAGGACCAAGTCCGGCGCGATTTCGCCCAGCGGCTGCAGCACAAAACGCCGCCGGTGCGCGCGCGGATGCGGCAAGGTCAGTTCGGCGGACGCCCGGACGACCGGGCCGAAAGCGATCAGGTCCAAGTCCAAAGGACGCGGTTCATTCGCGACCCGTTTGGGCCGGCGGCCGAATTCCTTTTCCAGCGCCTGGAGTTTCAGCAGCAAGGTTTCGGGTGTTTCCTCGGCGCGTGGCGCCAAGCCCACGACCGCGTTCACAAACGGCGGTGAGCCAGGAGGACAACCAACCGGGGTGCTTCGCCAGAGGGCGGACTCCAGCAGCGGAGAATCCGTCAAGGCCCTCAGGCGCGTGATGGCCCGTCGGATGATCGACGGAGAGTCACCCAGGTTCGAGCCGAGGGCGATGAGCACCAATGCGGAATGGGGAATGGGGAATGCGGAATCCGGCTTGGCGCGTCTTGCTTCTTTCATTCCGCACTCCGCGATCCGCTTTCCGCATTTCACTTCAGCCCCAGCACGTCCTGCATGTCGTACCGGCCGGGCTTTTGGCGCACCACCCACCGCGCCGCGCGCAGGGCGCCGTTGGCGAACGTCTCGCGGCTGGAGGCCCGGTGCGTCAGTTCCACGCGCTCGCCGTCCGTGGCGAAGATGACGGTGTGATCGCCCACCACGTCGCCGCCGCGCAGAGCGTGAAGGCCGATCTCGGTCGGCGTGCGCGCGCCCACGAGGCCCTGGCGGCCATGCCGCGCGACTTCCTTAAGCTGGACTTGGCGGACGCCGGCCAGGATTTCCGCGAGTGAAACCGCGGTGCCGCTGGGCGCGTCTTGTTTGCGGCGGTGATGCATCTCGACGATTTCGAGATCGAAGCCCGGCCCCAGAATCTCCGCGGCCTTGCGCGTGAGCCAAAAGAGCGTGTTCACGCCGGTGGAGTAATTGGAGGCCCAGACCATTGGGATTTGAGATTTGAAATTTGAGATTTGAGATTTCTCCGGCTCGGTGTGGCCGGTGGTGCCGATGACGAGTGCCTTCTGGTGCTGCGCGCACAGCTCGGCAAAGCCCAGCGTGGCGTGGTGCAGGCTGAAGTCCACGACGGCGTCGCAGTCGGCGATGAACCGGCTGATGTCATCGCCCTGATCGACCGCGCCGACGACTTGGATTTCAGGGATGCGCGCCGCGCAGGCCAGGAGCATCTGGCCCATGCGGCCTTTGGAACCGGTGATGATGAGTTTGGTCATGGCTGGCTCAAGGAGCATTCTTTCTCAGATAAATTCTGCAGTGGGTCTTGATTCGGCAATAGAACGTGGTGAACGAAACCTCCGGATGCTCTGCCCGAACGCGTTCCTCAAAGAGCTTCGTCACCAAGTTGTCGAAGTCTGATTCCGCTTCCTTGGTGGCGGTGGCACGCGGATCGAAGGCAAACTCGAACCGGTCGAACAGCGCCGCCAGTTGAGCTATTTCATCTCGGGAAACAAGCCCTTCGGGAGTTCCGTCTTCTGACATGCGATCTCCTCCAGCACGCCCCGGTGCCGCTTGTCGCAGGCGAGCTTGTAGTCCAGTGCCAAGTCGTACAACTCCGGCGCCGCCCCGTGAGGGTGCTTCTCTTTCAAGCGTGCCAGGCTTTGCAGCGCGGCCTGGCAGAACAGGCCCATGCGGCTCCAGATTTCAGCCACTTCCTGCAGATCGTCCGCCTTGCGGGCCAGCGTGGCGGCGACGCCGTAGTTCTGCACCAGGATGCCCTCCAAGATTCTGACCTGGCGGGAAAACGCCGCGGCGGCGTCAGGTTGGTCCGGCTTGGTCTCCAAGGCGCCGAGCCGTTCCATTTCGCCAATCTGCGGCTGGCCGGCGCCGAGGAGTTCATCGAAACCCAAACACGCTTTCATAACGGTAACGACCTTATGCGCCGGAGCCAGGGGTCGCAAGGTTCGTTTCTCATCTCAGCACCCCGCACGCCTTCAGTGTCTTCGCCAGCGTCTCGCGGTTCTTCGCGCTCATCGGCACCAGGGGCAGGCGGTATTCTTCTTCGATGAAGCCCCTCATCGCCAGCGCGGCCTTGACCGGCACCGGGTTCGTCTCGATGAAGAGGTCTTTGAACAGCGGATAGAACTTCGCGTGCAGCTTCCGCGCGAGCGCGAGGTTGCCGCTCGTGAACGCCTTCACCATGTTCGCCACCTCACGCGGGATGACGTTCGAGGCCACGCTGATGACGCCTTGCGCGCCCACCGCCATGAACGGCAGCGTGAGCGAATCGTCCCCGCTCAGGAGGGTGAACTTCGGCCCCAGCGCGGCGCGCAGTTGGCTGACGCGGTCCGCATTGCCGCCGGCTTCCTTCATGCCGATGATGTTGCCGCACTCCCGCGCGAGACGGCGGGTGGTTTCGACGCCGATCTCGATCCCGCAGCGGCCGGGAATGCTGTAGAGCACGATCGGCAGCCCCGTGGCGCGGGCGAGGGCGCGGAAATGCTGGAACAGCCCTTCCTGCGTGGGCTTGTTGTAGTAAGGCGCCACCTGGAGCGAGCCGTCCGCGCCCACGGCTTCGGCGCGCTGGGTGAGGAAGATGGCTTCCTTGGTGGAATTGCCGCCGGTGCCGGCGAGGACCTTGATCTTGCCCGCCGCCAGTTTCACCGAAAGCTCGATCACCCGGATGTGCTCGTCGTAATCGACGGTCGGGGATTCACCCGTGGTGCCCACGGGCACGAGGCCATCCACGCCGCCCTTGATTTGCCGGCGGATCAGACGTTCGAGCGCGGCCTCGTCCACCTTTCCGTTTCGGAACGGAGTGACGATGGCGGTATAGGTTCCAGTGAAACTCAACATGGTCATTCGATCTCAGTTCGCGGGTAAGCTCACGGAAAAGCGGCGGCTTGGCCAGAACGAATTTGCCACCGGTCGCGACTCCACGAAAAGGCCCCTGTGCCGACTCAGCAAGAAAGTCTCTTTCGGAGCGCGCCGTAGAAGCGGCGGCTGCCGAACTCCGGCGTGTCCCTCAGACAGCGATGCGTCCCTCGAACACGAAGTCCGCCGGGCCGTTCAACTTCACGTCGCGGAAGACGCCGTTGGATTCCCGGAAGCTGACTTCCAACACGTCGCCGCTCTGCACCTGGACCTTCACCGGCGAATTGAAGTGATGCACCTGCGACGATACCAGCGCGGACGCCGTCACGCCGGTGCCGCAGGCGAGCGTCTCGCCTTCCACGCCGCGCTCGTAGGTGCGCACGCGGATGGAGTTCGGACCCAGCGCCTGGACGAAGTTCACGTTCGTGCCCTTGGGTGAGAACTGCTGGTGATGCCGGACCTCGGCGCCGAGCCGTTGCACCATCGCCGTGTCGGCGTCCGGCACGAAGATGACGGCGTGGGGCACGCCGGTGTTCAAGCAGTGGACCGAGAGCGTGCCGGTGGAGACGTTCACCTGCTGGTCGAGGCGCAAGCCCGTCGGCTCCGTCAGTTCAATTGTCACGCGCTCGCCGGCCAGGTGCGCGCGGATCACGCCGGCGATGGTTTCAAACGTGATCGGCCCGCCCGTGGCGGTGAGGCGCTGGATGAACCGCGCGAAACACCGCGCGCCGTTGCCGCACATCTCTGCCACGCTGCCGTCGCGGTTGTAGAACTCCCAGGCCCAGTCCGCTTGGCCGCTGGCGCACGGGATGAGGAAGATGAGGCCGTCCGCCCCGATGCCTTTCTGCCGGTGGCACAACTGGGCCACCTGCTCGCGCGTGAGCCGGATGTTCCGCGCGCGGTTGTCAATCAGCGCGAAATCGTTCCCCGCGCCGTTCATTTTGACGAAGTCCAAGAGCATCGCGGTGGAACCTAGCGGTCAAGGGGCAAAGCGCAAGACTCAAAGTGCCGGCGCGGCGCGGCCTGCAGGGCTGATTCAAGAAGGAGCGCGGGCAGCCTGCCCGCGTGTTTTGCGCTCCCATTTTCGACGGAACGCGCGGGCAGGCTGCCCGCGCTCCTCTCCGCATGTTTCTTGAATCAGCCCTGGCACGGCCGGATTCAAGAAACACACCCCACGAGGGCGGACGGCTTGTCCATGGGCTGGCGTCGGATTTGGGGAGAACTTCCTGCGGACAAGCTGTCGGTGCTTCTTCCTGAATCAGCCTTGCCGCACTTCCGCCCATTTCTTTGGTGCCAACGCCGCCCGGACCTGCTAGGAACCGCGCGACACCGATATGCCGCAACAGGCCAGGCTACAGTCCGAACTATGAGCGACACCACCGCCGCCGGAACCCAGGCGCGTCCCGCGAGCCATTTCCGCTGGTACATCTGCGCCTTGCTGTTCTTCGGGACCACCATCAACTACATCGACCGCCAGGTCATCGGCGTGCTCAAGACGACGTTGAAGACCGACCTCGGCTGGAGCGAGACGGACTTCGGCAACATCGTGTTCGCGTTCTCGGCCGCCTACGCCATCGGCTACGCGGTGGGGGGACGCTTCATGGATTGGGTGGGCGTGCGGCTGGGGTACTCGGTGGCGGTGTGCTTGTGGAGTCTCGCCGCGATGGGGCACGCCGTGGCCCGTACGGTCACGGGATTCGGGATCGCGCGCTTCTTCCTGGGCTTGACGGAAGGCGGCAATTTCCCGGCGGCGATCAAGACGGTGAGCGAATGGTTTCCCAAAAAGGAACGCGCTCTGGCCACGGGCATCTTCAACGCCGGCAGCAACGTCGGCGCGCTCCTCACGCCGCTGATGGTGCCCTGGATCACGGTGCATTTCGGCTGGCCGACGGCGTTCTTCGTGACGGGCAGCCTGGGTCTTTTTTTTGTCGTCGCGTGGCTGGCGGTGTATCGCCATCCGCACGAGCACCGGAGTGTTTCACCGTCCGAACTCGCTTTCATCCGCAGCGATCCCGCCGATCCGCCGGTGAAGATTCCGTGGCTCGAACTGCTGCGGCACCGGCAGACGTGGGCCTACATGGTCGGCACGTTCATGACGTCGCCGATCTGGTGGTTTTACCTCTACTGGATTCCCGGGTTCCTGAACGAAAAGCACGGCCTCAAGCTGCTCGACCTCGGCCCGCCGCTGGTGGTGATTTACCTGATGACGGACGTGGGCAGCGTCGGCGGCGGGTGGCTTTCGTCCTGGCTCATCAAGCGCGGCTGGAGCATCAACGCCGCGCGCAAGACGGCCTTCTTGGTCTGCGCGCTGTGCGTAGTGCCGATTTTCATGGCGTCTCAGGTCACCGGCATGTGGGTGGCAGTGTTCCTGATTGGGCTGGCGGCTTCGGCGCACCAAGGATTTTCCGCGAACCTTTACACGCTGGTGTCCGACACCGTGCCGCGCAAGGCGGTCAGCTCTGTCGTTGGCCTCGGCGGGATGGCGGGCGCGATTGGCGGCATGTTCATCGCCAAGCTGGCGGGCTACATCCTGGACCAGACCGGCAGCTATTTCATCCTGTTCGCCATCGCTTCCACCGCCTACCTCTTCGCGCTGCTGATCATTCATCTGCTGGTGCCGAAAATGCAGCCCATGGACCTCAGCCGACTGGAAGCGCGGATGAACGCGGCACCCAAACCGTAACTTCACCGCCACCATGAACTCGAATCAACGAAGCGCGGCTGTCTCAGCCGCAGCAACCCAAACCTGGAAGGCGCCTTGGACAGTGCTGACCGCTTTGTGGCCGGGAACGCGGCTGCGGCTGGGACAGCCGCGCTCCGGCCACCGCCTCCACGTTGCGGAGAGAATCCGATGGACGGAGCGAAGTCCGAAATCTGAAAGCCGAAATCTAAAACGATCCCTGACCGACAGGGTTTCGAGTTTTCCCTTTCGGATTTCGGATTTGTTTCGGATTTCGCTTCGGATTTCAGGCGCGGCCCTGTGCCTCTGGCTGACCGTCGCCTCCGCCTCCGCCGCTGTCAGCACGACCACCGTCTCCATCGTCGGCGACGAATTCCACCTCAACGGCCAGCCCACCTACGCCGGCCGTTCGTGGAACGGGCACAAGATCCAAGGCCTGCTCCTCAACTCGCGGATGGTCCAAGGCACTTTCGATGACCGCAACACGAACACCGTCTCCCGCTGGGCCTACCCCGACAGCGGCCAGTGGGATGCGGAACGCAACACACGCGAGTTTCTCGCCGCGATGCCGGAGTGGCGGCGGCACGGGCTGCTGGCCATCACGCTCAACTTCCAGGGCGGCTCGCCGGAGGGTTATTCTGGAAGGCAGCCCTGGCACAACTCCGCGTTCGAGGCGGACGGCTCGCTGCGCGCCGACTATCTGTCGCGGCTGGAGCGCATCCTCAACCGCGCGGACGAACTCGGGATGGTGGTGATCCTCGGCTACTTCTACTTCGGTCAAGATGAGCGCCTGAAGGACGAGGCCGCCGTGCTCCGTGCCGTGGACCACGCCACCGCGTGGCTCTTCGACCACGGTTGGCGCCACGTCATCATTGAGGTCAACAACGAGTGCAACGTGCGCTACGACCACGCCATCTTGCGCCCGGACCGCGTCCACGAACTCATCGAGCGCGTGAAGCAGACCACGCGCGACGGGCGGCGCTTCCTCGTCGGCACGTCCTACGGCGGCGGCACGATTCCGAAAGAGAACGTGGTGCGCGCCTCGGACTTCCTCCTCATTCACGGCAACGGCGTTTCGGATCCCAAGCGCATTGCCGAGATGGTCCGCCAGACGCGCGCGGTTCCTGGCTACACCCCCAAGCCGATTCTGTTCAACGAGGACGACCACTTTGACTTCGAGAAGCCGATGAACAACTTCGTCGCCGCATTGAGCGAGCACGCGTCCTGGGGTTTCTTCGATCCAGGCAAGAACAACTACCAGGACGGCTACCAAAGCCCGCCAGTGAACTGGGGATTGAACACGGAGCGCAAACGCGCGTTCTTCAAGCTCCTGAACGAAATCTCTGGATCGGCCGGCGGCCAAGGCCCGGAGGCCGCGAAGTCAACACCGACGAGGCCAGCCTCTTCGAAAAAGTGAGCGACCTGAAAAGTAGCTCATACGTCCTGCACCAAATCACGGACGCGGACATGCAACGCTCTGGCGATTCTCACGAGTGAGTCCAGAGAAACATTGAGATTCCCACGCTCGACCTGTCCAATGAAGTTGTGATGAAGTTCCGCGTTCTCCGCTAGCTTCTCCTGAGTCAGCCCGACCCTCTTGCGGCAGGAGCGAATCTGCTCCCCCACAAGTCGGCGATGCACGGG
Source organism: Verrucomicrobiota bacterium (assembly GCA_016219875.1). Classification (GTDB taxonomy): domain Bacteria; phylum Verrucomicrobiota; class Verrucomicrobiia; order Limisphaerales; family JACRJZ01; genus JACRJZ01. Next base: position 35,381 of record JACRJZ010000120.1, read on the forward strand.
CTTCGGTGACACAGCCTCTTATGGAAACAGGAAGCCTCATTGCTTCCACACAGTATAATGTGTTTTTGCTTGCTTCTCTCGTGGACTTCGATCAGAAAGGCACGCAGTTCGACTCGTCGGAGCGCGGGATGTGGTGGAGCAGTGGAGTCGTTCGGAGAGCAAAACCACAAGCAGCGTTCCGGTGCGACAGCTGAACCGGAAGGTATTTGCGCTTTCCTGGGAGCGAGGTCGGACGCTCAGAAGTAAACAGTGGCGCTATGAAGAAAAGACTACTCGGAGTCATGGTAACGGTCACAATCTTGGGGGCCGCGGGGATCGGTTTGAGCGGGCGAGTTGGCGCGCAAGTCGCCGACGGGCCGGAGGCGGCAGCAAAAGGAGCCGGGGTGCAATTGGTTTCCCCCGAAGCCGTCCCGCGCTTTGGTACGTTCTACTTGATGCAAGGAAACCTGCCTCCCTACCCGTTCAATCCGTTTTGGGCTTTCCCGGACGTGCCGATTTACTGGTTCGGCGCGGGGCAGGGGGCGCGGTTCCTCGTGGACAACTCTTCGGACTACGTCACCGTGCGCGAGCCGGCGCTGGCGACGCAAGACGGCGGCTCCCCAACGATGCTGCTGCTGTCCAATCCACCCCCGCCGCCCGGAGGAGGGGGCGGGGGCACGAATTCGTGGACACCGCCCGTGATTACGAATTGCACTTCCATCTCGCTCAGTCCGGGAGGAACGGTGTATCTGACCAATCTCTTGTGGGGCGGCAGCAACGTCTGCTTGAGCGTGGGCGGAGGCAGCACCAACTCCACCTATGACTTGTTCGGCACGGTGGCGCTGTATGGCAACTCCTTGGCCGACACCAACATCACGTGGTATTTCCTGCGGCAGGTGCAAACGGTCACCACTTATCAATTGACGAACCAGCCCGGTCCGTTTGTGGCGTATGTCTTGGGCACGCCGCAGGACACTGACAGCGACGGCCTGACCGATGCGTTCGAGACGCTGGTTTCACGGACCAACCCCAACGCCTGGGATTCCGATGGGGACGGTTTGCCCGACGGCTGGGAGTGGAACAACGGGATGAACCCGTTGCTCGACGAATCCGCTCCGGCCCAGAGCGGCACGATCCGAAGGTATGCCTACGACGCCACCGGCCGGTTGACGACCGCCAGCGGCTCGGCCACGGGCGGAGCGGATTACGATGACGAAGGCAACGTGACGAACTCGACCCTGTAAGGAGGAGGTTATGAAGACACTGCGAACGATTCTAGCGGTGGCGGGTTTCTGCCTGTGCGCCCTCAGCATTCACGCTCAAAGCGAAGGCGAGCCGGGCTGGAACAACTTGAGCCTGGAACAGGATCCCGAGGCGCGGCCGGGGCAGGGCTTTGGCGGGGGAGAAGGCGAGTGGCTGGGTTACCCGGACGGCCAGACCACCAACGACGTGGCCGCCACGATCACGGAGGACATCGCGGCCCTGGCACGAGGACTGGGCCACGATCCACAACGGATTTATGCCTATGTGCGGGACCACATTCGCCACGTCTTTTATTTCGGCTCCAAGAAAGGCGCGCAATTGACGCTCTTGGAGCGGAGCGGGAATGACTTCGACCAGAGTGCGCTGCTGGTGGCGCTGCTGCGTGCGGCGGGTCACAGCGCCAGTTATCGGTTTGGCTTCATGGACGTGCCTTACGAGCGCGCCGATCACTGGGATTTCCGGCATTGGGTGGGCCTGAGCATTACCAACGACTGGCTCAGCGCCCGGGGATTGCTGCGCACGCTCATGCCGACGCGGGGCTATCCCATGTACTATGCTGAGCTTGACCCTCCGAATTTCGTGACCCTCCAGCGCGTTTGGGTGAAGCTCTCGTTGGGCGGCACGAACTACTTCCTGGACCCAGCGTTCAAGATCAGCGAACCGGCCAGCGGCACCAACTTGATCGCGGCGATGGGGCTGAACACGAACGACCTCCTCGCGGTCGTTGGCGGCACTGCGACGGCGGATTACGTGACCAACCTGAATGAAAGCGCGCTGCGTGGGAAACTGCGCGACTACACGACGAACCTCCTGGCTTGGCTGCAAAGCAATGCGCCCAATGCCTCCGTGGAACAGATCGTCGGCGGGGCCAGGATCGTTCCCTCCGTCGTCCAGGGACTCAGTCTGACCAATCCGTTTCCGGTCTATACGAACGAAGTGCCGGTGGAAAACTGGACTGCCATCCCGACCAACTTGATGAGCCGGCTGACGGTGACGCTGGGAGACACCAACCAGCAATTTCTTCTGCCGGCGTTGCGGGGACAACGTTTGTCCCTCACCTTCGATGGGAACGGGCTGGCGCGGCTCTGGTTGGAGGACAGTGTCGTCTTGGAGAAGAGCACCAGTGGTTCCGCGCGCACCACCAACGTCACCCTGGCGGTGAACCATCCGTTTGGCAGTTGGGACAAAACCAACAATGTCCTGATGGACACGGGAGGCGCGGACGAGTCCCTGACGCGGGGCTATCAACGGACGAACGCGGCCTACGCGCTGCTCTACGCCTTCGAGTCCAGCGAACCGCGGCTGCGCGGGCGGCAGGAACGGCTGGACGCCTACCGCCAGCAAGGGCTGGACGAGACTTCCCCCGCGATCCAGACGGAAACGTTGAACGTGATGGGATTGAGTTGGCTGGTGCAGAGCGAATTAGCACACAGTTCCATCGCCTTTCAAAAGGATGTCCTGTCCCAGTTTCATCACCGTCTGGGGCGCCTGGGCCAGGAAGCAGGCAACGGCTACTACATCGACGTGTATCTGCAATTGAGCGCGCTGGTGGCGGCCGGAGGCACCAACGCCACGTTCCGGCGCCGGAGCCTGGACACGTTTGACCTCGCCAACGACTTCAGCAGCGCGCTGGAGCATGGGATCATCGAGCAGTTCCAGGACACGAACTTAGTGGCGGCCTCCACGATCAAACTGCTGCAACTGGCCAACACCAACGGCCAGAAAATCTTCCTGGCCACCAATGGCAACTGGACCACCGGAGTCAACATCCGCAACCAGTTGACCAACTACAGCACGGGCGATCTCACGACGCTCGACGGGTTCATCGCCAACAACTACACCCTGCTCCTACCCCAAAATGGGCTGATCCGGCTCGCGGACACGAACAGTTGGGGCGGCTATGGCATCATCGCCCGGCGAGAAACGGCCACGAGTTGGTCTGCGCAAATGCTCATCTCCGGCGGCTACCAGGGCGGCCATGTCTCGGATCGGAATGCCAAGCCCAAGCCCTCTGGCGTGGCCGGTTCCGGCAGCGCCCAACCCGGCTACTACGATCCCCAGTCGCCCTTCACGCCGTCGGGCATGGGCGGCGACCCCGTCAACATGGCGGATGGTGCGTTTCGCCTTGAGACGACCGACCTCGCCGTGGGTCAGGCCGAACCACGCGGGCTGCATTTCGCCCGCCACTACAGTTCCAGCCGCCGCCAGGCCAACCCCGCCGGCCTGGCTTACGGCTGGACGCACAACTACGACCTCCGGGCCGCCGAGGTGAGCGCGCCGCTCGCCAGCTTGGGTGCGACCACGCCCGCGCAGATGGCGCCGATGCTGGTGGCCCTGCGCGCCGCGGCGGAACTCTACAGCGGCCCGCCCACGCCCAAGAGCGCGCTGCTCGCGGCGCTCCTCAGCAAGTGGGGCGTGGACCAACTCATCAAGAACGCGGTGTCTGTCACGCTGGGCGCCGACACGGTGCAATTCATCCGGCAACCGGACGGCCAGTTCACGCCGCCAGCGGGCAGCACGATGACCCTCGCCACCAACAGCACCGGTTACGCTCTCCAGGAACGCCACGGGAATATCTTTCAGTTCAACGCCGCCCGGCGGTTGACCAACATCCTCGACCAGTACAACCAAACCTTGTCCGTGACCCACAACGCCAGCAATTGGGTGGACCGGGTGAGTGATTGGAAAGGGCGCTACCTGCAATTCAATTACAGCGGCACGCCGCAACGCCTCACGTCGGTCAGCGACGGCACGCGCACCGTGGCTTACGGCTACAGTACGGACTTCAGCAGCCGGGGCGACCTCGTCTCCGTGACCGACCCGGAACAAAAAACCCGCAGCTACAGTTATGACACCAATCACCACGTCGTGCTCGTGCGGAACGCCCTGAGCCAGGTCGTGACCACGAACCTCTATGACCACTTGGGGCGGGTGACGGAACAGGCCAGCGAAGGCGACACGAACAAACTCTGGCGCTTCTACTGGTCTGGATTCGCCAACGTGGAGCAGGACCCGGCGGGCAGCCAACGCTGGTTCCTCCATGATGACCAGTCGCGTCTGGTCGGCGTGCGCGATGCGCTGGGCCAGACCAACCGGATGGTCTATGACGGGCAAGACCACGTGGTGATGACGATCTCGCTGCTGGGGGAAACCAACCGCTTCGAGTACGACGGCCGGCACAACTTGGTGCGGCACTTCGACGCGCTGGGGAAAGGCCGCACGAATTATTTCGACAGCCTCCATCGGCTGACCACCGCGGTCGATGCGCGGGGCCACTCCAGCCGCTTCGGCTACAATGCCAAGTTCCAAGTCACGGGGATCACCAATGGCGCAGGGGTCTGGACCACGTTCACGTATGATGCCACCACTGGTCTCCTGAGCACGCGAGCCGATGCCGCTGGCACGACCACTTTCGGCTACGACACCCAAGGCTACTTGAACGGCATCACGCACCCGAACGGCCTGGGCAGCGAAGGCTTCCTCAACAGCGCGCTCGGCGACATGCTCAGCCACACCAACGCGCGCGCGCAGGTGACGGGTTACCAATACAACGGACGGCGTGAACTGACTCACCTCATCGCCCCGGGCAACGTAACCAACCGCGTCAGCTACGACGCGGCGGCCAACGTGCAAACGCGCACCGACGGCCGGGGCTTCAGCGTCTCGAACGCCTGGAGCGCGACCCGCAAGCTCCTGGCCACCACCTTGCCCACGACGCCCGCGGGCACACCGACTCTCGGCTATGCTTACGACAGCCGCGACTGGCTGCTGCGAGCGACCAACGCCCTGGCCCGCGTGACGCAGTTCGGACAGAACCTCGCGGGCCGGCCCACGACCGTCATCGACCCGCTCCTGCGCACGAACCGCTTTGGCCACGATGCTGATGGGAGAAAGATTGGTGCCACCAACGCTGCCGCCGAAGCCACCCGCTGGGCTTACAACGCGCGCGGCGAAACCGTCGCTCTGACCAACGCGCTCCACAAGGCGCTCCGCTACGATTACGACGCCAACGGGAACCTGCTCGTGATCACCAATCGGCGCGGCGGTGCGTGGCGTTTCGTCTATGACGCGGCCAACCGGCTCGTGACCAACAGCACGCCCACCAATCGCATCATTTGGCGCACCTACAACAGCCGCGGCCTGCTGGAAACGGTCCATGAGCCGAGCCAGGACACAGCCACGCTCTATTACGATGCACGCAACCGCCTGACGAACCGCGTCGATGGCGCGGGCAGCGCGCTCTACCGCTACGACCCCAACAACAACCTCCTGAGCGTAACCGAGAACAGCCAGACGCTCTCTTGGGGCTACGACACGCGCGACCGGGTGAGCGCCTTCACCAACGCGGAGGGCTTCGTGCTCCAGTATGCTCACGACCAGAACGGCAACCTGACCAACTTGGTCTATCCCGGCAGCCGCGCCGTGCGCTACGCCTACGACAGCCACAACCGGCTGACCAACGTGGTGGACTGGGCCAACCGCCAAACCTCCCTCGAATACGATCTGGCCGGGCAGTTGAAGAAGATCACCCGGCCCAACGGCACGGTGCGGGAAACCAGCTATGACGCCGGTGGCCAAGCGACGAACATCGTGGAGTACAAAGGCAACTCCATCATGGCGCTCTTCAAACTGCGGTGGGATGCCGCGGGCCGCATCACCAACGAGTTCACCGCGCCGTTGCCGCACGCCTGGACGCCGCCAACGCGCACGATGACCTTGGACGTGGACAATCGGATCGCCACGTTCGGCGGACAAACCGTCAGTCACGATGTGGACGGGAACATGACCAGTGGCCCAGGGACGAACGCCACCTTCCTGAGTTACGGCTATGACGCGCGCAACCGCCTGCGGAGCGTGGGCGGCTTGAGCTACGGCTACGATCCGGGCGGCAACCGTACGAGCGTGACCAACGGCGGGACGGTCACGCGCTTCGTCGTCAATCCCAACGCCGCGCTCTCGCAAGTACTGCTGCGGATTCAGAACGGCGTGACCAACTACTACGTCTATGGAGCGGGCCTGCTTTACGAAGTGACGGAGACGGCCACCAGCACCAACACCCTGACCTACCACTTCGACTACCGCGGCAGCACCGTGGCGCTCACGGATGCCGGCGGCAACGTGCGCGACCGGGTGGAGTACTCGCCCTACGGCTCGCTCACCTATCGCTGGGGCACCAACGACACGCCCTTCCTCTTCAACGGCCGCTACGGCGTGCAGACGGACGCCAACGGCCTGCTCCACATGCGGGCGCGCTACTACAACCCGTACCTCTGCCGTTTTGTCAATTCCGATCCCGTGGGCTTTGCCGGCGGGATGAACCTCTACGCCTTCGCCGACGGCAACCCGGTCAACCTGCTCGACCCGTTTGGATTGGGGACGGAAGACGCCGGCGGCGGCTCCTGGCTGGCGCAGATCGGGTTGACTACGTTCAACAACATGTTCCGGCAGACGACCCTCTTTGGCAGTGTCTTGTCGCAGGTGCAAGCCGCTTGGGGCCAGTACAACAAGTACGGGGCCAGCGGCTATGCGGCGCAGAACGGGGCCTGGAACGCCACCGTGATGCTGCTGGGCGAATATGCCGGCACGACGCCCTTTGCCGAAGGCTGGCACGGCACCGACATCGGATATGGAGTGGACTTGTCCACCCTGCAATCGGCGGAGCGCCTGGTAAGCGGAGGCGCTTCGATGCTGGGATGGGTGATGATGGGGGCCGGGTTGACCAGCGGCTCTGGCAGCGGACAGGGTGTGAATACCTGGTGGGTGGGGCAGGATGGGTATGCAGCCGCGCAGGCGTCAGGTGGAACTACTTTAACAGTGTCTGGCGCTGGAACTTTTGCTGAACAATCAGCGGCAGCGGCCAGAGCGGCTACCGGTCCTCAAAACGCGTTTATCGGCACTGGCGCAGGCCAGACGTTTTGGAACGTAGAACTCCCGCAATTGCTACAGAACATGAACAATAATCGGGTACCCAACATAACAGTCCATTTCTGACAATGAGCAACGTTCCACAATTCAAAGTTGGTTTCGGGCGCGAAGCCAGGACGGTTGTATATGAAGATGCACAGGGCAAGTACATCTTCACTTTCGACCTCGATGTTGAGGAGTTTAAGGCGAAGGGCACATCAAAAAAACTCTTCTTGGATCCTGGTCCCGGCTTGAAGGCCGGTTGCAGCTTGGAGGAGTATTACGCCGTGCTCGAATCCCAGACACAAAGAGATCGAGAACGCGTGGCTTTGATGAAGGAAAGGGTGAAACAGTATCTTATCTCGCTGGGCTATGACGTGGAAGTCGTTTGACCTGCCGCGCAGCCCAGGACGATGCGGGAACTGAGTCGGCTAGGTGTGGGATAGTCTGATTTGAACACCTCCGAACGTCGGCTGCTACGGTTTGTGAAACCCGCAGAAGCTGCCACTTGTGGACAGAGGCCTACTGTGGCATGGGTTCAGGCATGATTCGGCAAAGGCTCTCTGGCGCATCCCCAGCAGCCGATGACGGCGGCAGATGGTTTCCTCCCGCCGCCGTCACTCCAACCTCACACGAGAAAGGACCCCACCCATGGCCTTCACCGCCACCCAAGACCTGATGCTCCCCGCCACCGTGACCGGCTCCTGGCCGCGTCCGCGCTGGTACAACGTGAACCTCTGGGGGCGCCCCCTCGACACGGCGATGATGGACCCGTGGTTCCGCGAACAGTTCTCCGACGCCCACGCCATCGTCGTCGCCGACCAGACCCGCGCCGGACTCGACATCCTCACGACCGGCGATTACCACCTCGACGAAGATGTGGCGGGCCGCTCCTGGCACCATTACCCGCTCCAGCGCTGGAAGGGACTCGAACACGAGGAACTCCAAACGGAGAAGACGCGCTCGCCTCTGCTCTCCTACCCGGTCGGGACCATGCTCGACTCGATCTACAAAACCTGGCGCTGGCCGCGCGTGGTGGGGAAAGTCGAGCACGATCCGAAAAACCCGCTCGAGTACGCCAAAATCTGGCGCATCACGCAGCAGGCCGCCGCTGCCTCGGGCAAACCGGTGAAGTTCGGTACTTGCTCCGCCCAAGTGCTGGCCTTCTTCCTCGACAGTCACACGCCGGACTACAGCCTCGACGACAAGAAGCAACTCATCTGGGACATGGCTGAGGCCATGAACCGCGAGTTGCGCCAACTCGCCGCTTCCGGCTGCAAAGTCATCCAAGTCGAGGAACCGACGCTCCACTTCATGGCCCGCTACAGCCCGGAGAAAAAGGACCTGCTCGACTTCCTCGTCAATGCCTTCAACCGCGAGGTCGAGGGCCTGGACGGAGTGGAAGTCTGGATTCACACCTGCTGGGGCAATCCGAACATGCAGAAAGTTTTCAGCGACGAGTCCTACGCCAACTCCATGGAGATTTACCTCGAACGGCTCAAGGGCGATGTCTGGACCATCGAAGCCACGGAAAACAACTTCAAGGAATTGCCGCTCTTCGACCGCTTCAAGAACTCGCTCAAGAAGAAAGTCGCCGTCGGGGTCATCAGTCATCGCACGTTGCAGGCCGACTTTCCCGACGTGATCGCCGAGCGGATTCGCCGCTGCCTCCGGCACATTCCTGCCGACAAGCTGGTGCTCTCGACCGACTGCGGCTTCGGGCGGCAGGGTTTCAACCGCCATCTCGCGTTCTACAAGACGGTGGGCATTCCGATGGCGCGAAACCTCATCTTGAAGGAACTCGGCCTGCCGGAGCGTTACGTCCCGGTGGCCGACGAGAAACTGGCGTGGGACCAACTCCCCGACTACGAGCCGCACACGCATTTCAAGCCGCTGCGATAGGCGATGGACGGGGACTCGTTGAAACAAGAGGAAGAACGCAAGCGCGACGCCGCCTACGACCCGGTCCAGCGCTGGTTGCATCTCCAGCAGACGATCACTTGGGCCGAAGCCAACCTCCCGGAGCACCTTCGGCGGAATCGTCCTCGGACGCGGGGCGGTGATTCCCCGTCCGCTTCAAGCGGGAAGCCTACCGACTAAGCCGCATCCATGCCGTAGGACAGGCGTCGCGCCTGTCTCTGACTTTATGGAGAAGAGGAGTCTCGACGGGAATCCCCCCCGGTCGGGGAAGTCACTCTTGGGTGAGCGAGAAGTGGGAAGATGGAGACAGGCGCGACGCCTGTCCTACGTGCCCGGCGGCGTTTCCGTGAAGATTTTCGACGGCATCGTTACGGCAAAGCTCCTGGGGCGGGGCCGGGCCGCTTCAACGCTTCATCCCTTCCACCGCTTCACTCCAACTCGATCCCCACTGGGCAATGGTCCGAGCCGAGCACATCCGCACGGATGAAGGCGCGTTTGAGGCGCGGGCGCAACGCGGGCGAGAGGAGGAAGTAGTCAATGCGCCAGCCGACGTTCCGCTCCCGCACGCCGGGCATTTGACTCCACCAGGTGTAGTGCCCGCCGCCTTTCTCGAATTCACGGAACGTGTCGAGAAAGCCCGCGCGCACGAAGGCGCTGAAGCCGGTCCGCTCTTCGTGCGTGAAGCCGTGTTGGCCGACGTTGGCCTTGGGATTGGCGAGGTCGAATTCCGTGTGCGCCACGTTCAGGTCGCCGCAGAAGATCACTGGCTTGCGGCGTTGGAGCTTTTTGAGGTGGCGCAAGAAAGACCGGTCCCATCGCTGGCGGTAGGGCAGCCGGCGCAAGTCGCGCCGCGAGTTGGGCACATAGACGTTCACCAGAAAAAAGTCCGTGAATTCAGCGGTCAGGACGCGCCCTTCGCGGTCGTGCTCGGCTACGTCGAGGCCCGTGCTGATCTCCAGGGGGCGCGCCTTGGTGAAGATGGCGGTGCCGGCATAGCCCGCCTGCTCGGCCGTGTTCCAGTAGGTGGTGTAGGCGTCCGGCCAGAGTGGCTCGACTTCGTCCGGCTGGCAGCGGGTTTCCTGGAGGCAGAGCACGTCGGGATCTTCCTGGGCGAGGTAGTCGAGGAAGTTCTTTCCCAGGATGGCGCGCAGTCCGTTGACGTTCCACGAGATCAATTTCATGGGATGAAGTCGGGCCAGAGTGTCCGGCGGGGCGCCGTTTAGAGCGCCTTGGCCACGCGGCGGAAGTGGTAGCCCATGATGGCCAGTTCGATGGCCTGATGGAACTGGCGCGGCCGCCGCAGGAGCGTGCTCCAGAAGAGCCGCCAATACGCCACGCGCCCGCGGTCCCGCACGCCCAGCACCCAGAAGGATTTCAGGAAGGCCGCGCCGTCCGCCCACGAAAAACGCAGGCGCGGGCCGGACGGGCGATGGCTCTTGAGGAAAGTGCGGATGCGCTGGTAGTAGTGGCGCGGCTCGTAAAGCTTCTTCATCAGGTCGCGATAGCCCGAGACCAGGAATTCCTTGCTGAGCTTGGGCTTGAAGTTCAGCGCAGCATCAGTGTTGTTGCCGGTGCTCGCGGTTTCGAGGCGGCCTTCGCGCTTGAGCCGCTGCCAGAGGCGCGTTTGCGGCAACGCGGTGAGCAGCCCGACCATCGCCGTCGCCACGCCGGAGCGTTGGATGAACTCGAACTGCCGCTTGAAAATGTCGTGCTTATCGCTGTCGAAGCCGACGATGAAACCGCCCATGACCTCCAGACCGGCGCGCTGGAGCGTTTGCACGGCGCCCACGAGATCGCGGTTCCGGTTCTGGCGCTTGCGGCATTCTTCCAGCGCCTCGGCGGAGGGCGTTTCGATGCCGACAAAGACTTTCTTGAACCCGGCCTGCACCATGAGCGCGCACAACTCCAGGTCGTCGGCCAGGTTCACGGACGCTTCCGTCAGGAAGCCGATCTCCGTCCCCGTCCGCTGCCGCCACTCGACCAGCGCGTGCAGCAACTCGCGCGTGCGGCGTTTGTCGCCGATGAAGTTGTCATCGACGATGAACACCGTGTCCTTCCAGCCGCGCTGGCGCAGCGCCTCCAACTCCGCGACCAGTTGCGCGGGCGTCTTGGTGCGTGGCACGCGGCCGTTCATCACGATGATGTCGCAGAACTCGCAGTCAAACGGGCACCCGCGCGAAAACTGCACGGCCATCGTCACGTAATGCCGCAGCTTGAGCAGGTCCCAGCGCGGCACAGGCGCCTGCGTCAAGTCCGGCCATCCGTCCGCGCGATAGACGCGCTGCAAGCGCCCGCTCCGCAGGTCCGCGACGAGTTGCGGCATGACTTCCTCCGCCTCGCCCAGGACAAAGTGCTGGATGTCCGGGAACGCCTCATGCCCCGTGGTGAAGAGCGGGCCGCCGGCGATGACGGGTTTGCCGAGCGCGGCGCAACGCGCCAGGATTTCGCGCACGGACTCCTGATGCACGATCATCGCGCTGAGGAACACGTAGTCCGCTTGGCGCACCTCCTGGTCGCGCAGCCGCTCCACGTTCAGATCGACCAGCTTGAGTTGCCAGTCGCGCGGGAGCATCGCCGCGATGGTGACCAGCCCCAGCGGCGGGATGGAGGCCTTCTTGGAGACAAAGCGCAGCGCGTGCTTGAAACTCCAAAATGTGTCGGGCGTCTTCGGACTGACCAAGAGAATGTTCATGATCGGATGCCGCCGTACCGGCGACAGCCTGAACGTAGGGCCTGGACCGAGATGCGGCGAGACGAATTGTGAAGTTTTCCCGGTGGGCCAGAAACCCTTTGGCCAGGGCGCGCCCAACTCAGGAACTCTGAGGCGATTTCAAAACCCCGTAGCAGCCGACGTGAAGAGGCTCAAACTCCAATGGAAACAGAGCCTCCTCACGTCGGCTGCTACCGTTCTGAAAGAAGCTCCTCTGAGTCCGGGATCGCGCCGCCTTGTGTCCGTGGTCCGTGCTTCGTGCGCGGAGCAGCTTCGCGCTTCGATTGAACCGTCAGGGCTTGGGCTGGTAGTTCACCGGCACGGCGCGCACCTTGTACGGGTTCATGGGCAGGCTGGAACCGTCCGTGCTCATCAGCGGGTTCGTGCTGGAAGAAACCGGGGTCGCCTCGGCGTCGGAAATGAGCAGGTGGGCCGAAGACTCGGCCGGCAACGCCGGGTCGAACGCGTTCACGGTGGAACTGGCGGTCATGGGAGGCGCCGCCGGCGCGGGCTGCCGCACGAGCATCGCCATCCCCGCATAGAGCGCCACGCAGCAGCAGGCCACGCCCAGCCCGTAGAACAGGGCGGGCCGAAAAGCGAAGTCGAAGCCCAGCAAGCTGAAGAGGGATTTCCGGCGCAGACCATCCGGGCCGCGGAGGCGGGAATGAATGCCGTCCGCCAAGTCGTCCCAGTACCGCGGCGGCGGCTGTTCATAGCGTTTCACTTTCAGCAGCGCACGCAACGCTGTGAAATCATCGGATGAGGAACCCATAATTTCGTCACTTCAGATAATCGGCCAACAACCCCTGCAACTGTTGTCGGGCGTAAAAGAGCCGCGACCGGACCGTACCCACGTTGCAGTCCATGATCTCGCCGATCTGCTCGTGCGAGAGGCCCTGGACGTCATGCAGAGCCACGACCAGTCTGTGTGTTTCAGACAGCTTCAACATAGCGCTGTTCAATTTCTCCTGCAGCTCGCTCAGCGCGGCGTCCCGGCGGGGCGTCTTGTCGGACACGAAGGCCACCAGGTCGGGGTCGTGCTCCGCGTTGAAATCCAGATCGTTCAGGCTCATGGCCGCCTTGTTCCGGCGCTGCTTGAGAAAGTTGATCGTCTTGTTGACGGCGATGCGGTAGAGCCAGGTGTAGAAGCTGGCGTCGCCCTTGAAGGTGCGCAGCGCCTGGTAGGCCTTGATGAACGTCTCCTGCGCGAGATCGTTGGCGTCCTCGTGGTTGGCCGTCATGTGGTACACGGTGGCGTAAATCCGCTCGTGGTAGCGCCGCACCAAGTCGTCATAGGCCCGCAAGTCGCCCTGTTGCGATCTTCGCACGAGGGACAGATCGTCGGGACCTTCGGCAGCATCCCGCCCCTTGCCCGGCTCTTTGCCTGGCGGACCCCCCGCTGGTTTGCCCCGAGCCGGATTGCTCATAACTTGATGGCCTATGCGTCGCCCAGTGATTCGGTCTGGCGCCCGAGGAACTCGCTGAGTCCGAGCAGGGCCGTGCGGCTGGGCGATTCCGGCAAGCACGCCAGCAACAGCCGCGCATCCCGCAGGCAGCCGCGGATGACCTCCTGCGACACCCCCAGCGCCGAAAACCGCTTCAGCATGGACAGCACCTGCGGGAAATAGAGCGGACGCCACTCGCGGATGAACGCCTTCAGTTTCTCCTGCACGGCGCTGGGCGCCGACTCCAAGACGACGAGCAACGGCAGGGTCAGTTTGCCTTTGGCCAAGTCCGTGCCCAGGGACTTGCCGGCCGTTTCCTCCCGGCCAAACAAATCCAGGCAGTCGTCATAGACTTGATACGCGGTGCCCAGCGCGAGGCCGAATTTCCGCAAGGCCGTCCGGTGCGCCTCCGAAGCGTGGCTGAGGTACGCGCCCATGTCGCACGACAATGCGAACAACTCGCCGGTCTTCATCGCCAGCACCTTGAAGTAGTCGCTGCGCGCGATCTGGAAGTTGCACCGCTGCTGCGTCTGGAGGATTTCGCCAGAGCACACGGTGTTGGTGGCCGACGCCACGGCGCGGCAAATGTCCGGCGTGGGGAAACTCGCGGCCAATTCCAGCGCGTGGGCAAAGAGGCAATCCCCGAGCAGCACGGAAATCTCGTTGCCCCAGTTCGCCGCCAGAGTGGGGCGGCCGCGGCGCTTGGTCGCCTCGTCCATCACGTCGTCGTGGACGAGCGTGGCCAGATGCACCATCTCGATGATGACCGCGACGGTGACGTGGTCGTCGTTGATCTGGCCCGTGGCGCCGGCACTGAGGCCCACCAGGGCGGGGCGGAGTTGCTTGCCTTGGTTCGTCAGCGCGTATTCGGCGTAGCAGGCCAAGTCGGCGTCGAAGGTCTGCACCTGATCGGCCAGCCGTTGGGCGACCGCTTGCAGGAAGGGTTCCAGCGGTTGCACCAGGTGCTTCCAATCGCAGGGCGTGTCCGGCAGCACGGCCACCGGTTGGGCGAGGGGCAACACTTTGGATTCAGCGGCCAACATTGTCGGCGAAAACTAAGGGGCGCTGCGGACCAAGTCAAACCGTTTGGGAATCCACAAGCACGGCGCCGATGACGCCGTGCCCCGCCCCGCTCCGGCCACCATCGCGCGGCCTCCGCCTCTCAGCGATCCGTGTAGCGAATGTGGGGCGTGTTCAACCAGTAAATGAACAAGCCAAACAAGAGGGCGACCACGAGGCCCACGATGATGGACCATCGCAGAATGCGTTTCTGCTTCTCGCGGTTGGCCCGATTCATTCCCGGTAACAGGTAGTACAGGCCACGCTGTTTCTTTCTGGCGCCAAACATGACGGTTGAACTGGATCGTTCTGCACGCTGTCCATGGCCTCCGAAGGCGCGCCGGCTTCAGGGCCGCCAACGCCTCGCGAGGGCGACGCATTTATCGCGTGCCCGGCAAGTTTTGGCAAAAGAAAATCACGGAGACACGTTCTTCAAACGCCGTCGCGCGATTCCGGTATGATCTCCCTCCACTCATGGCACGACCCAGACGCGGTAGAACTGGCGGGGAAAATTGGTGAAGACCGTCGGCGGCGCCAGGTTCGTCCGGGCCGTCGCCGGCTGGACCTCGAACCAGTTGCTCCACCCGCTCTCCGGCCGCCCGCTCCGTTGCACTTGATAGAGCCGCCCCGTCGGCCCCGTCAGGTCGATCCCGCCTGCCCGGCTCGCTTCCAGCCGGGGCGGCGCCTGGTAGGTGGCCGTGATCCGCACGTCGTAGGCGCCCGTCACCGTGAGCCAGTAGCTGGGCGGCGCCATCAACCCCACCGCGGGCGCAAAGTCCACGCGATACGTCCGCCCCGCC
>JACRJZ010000004.1 GCA_016219875.1 Verrucomicrobiota bacterium
AAGAGGCTCCATGGACACCGGACTGGAAGTCCGGCGAACCGGCAGGCTCAGACATCCAGAGCCGTGGAACGCGCCTGGGCCGCCCGGTGAGGGCACCGGGCCTACAAGGCACGCCTTTCCTGTAGGCCGGGTCCCCTGACCAGGTGAACGCCGCTTCATCTCGATTCCTGGCCTCCACAAAACCGTGTGGACAGTTCAGGATGTCTGAGGCTGGAAAGCCTGCCGCTACGAACCGGGGACGCCAAGCCGGTCAAGGAGCAGGTGCAACTCGGCGGCATCGTCGTAGTCGAGATTTGGGTCGGCGGCCAGGGCGCGGTCGCGCGAACCGGAGAGGATGGATTGGAGGGCGGGCAGCAAGCGGCGCGCGTAGTCCGGCAGGTCAGGTTGCTTTGCGAGTTGGGCCAGTTCGGCGGCGGCTTGGGCGGGATGGCCGTCCGCAATGGCTTGGGCGACGGCGGCGCAAAGCTGAGCGCCGATGCCTCTGCCAATGGATTCGCCCTCATCGCGGCGGTAGGCGAGGTAGGCGGCGATGGCCTGCTCGCGGGCTTGGGCGGCGGCAGGCGCGTTGCCCACGGCGCGCTCGATGTCGCTGAGGATGGCGAAGGTCTTCCACAGCTCGGCGGCGTGGCCCATCGGCTTCCGGCACTCGATGGCGCGCTGGATTTCGCGACGGGCTTCGTCGTGGCGGCCCAGTTTGACCAGTTCGTCCGCGATGTTGTTGCGATCAATGCCTTCAGCTCGCAGGTCGCCGAGTTCAAGATCGATGTTAACTGCCTGACGATAGAAACGCACCGCGTCTTCCGTCCGGCCCATTTCGGAATAGAGATTGCCGAGTTGGGTAAGAGTGTCGCACTCGCCTTTGCGGTTGCCGCGGTGCACCTCGATCCGCAGCGACTCCTGGTAGGCGTGCTCCGCGGCTTCGTATTGGCCGGCCTGTTCGCAGACCATGCCGATTTGGTGCCAAGCCGTCGCCACGCTGGTCGGTTCGCCCAGTCGCTCGAACGTCGCCCGCGCCTCGGTGTAGGCCGCCAGCGCGTCCGCGTAACGCCGCTGAAGCATCCGGACGGTGCCGAGTTGGCCTTTGCCGGTGGCAACCTGCCGCGCGTCGCCGAGACCTTCAGCCAGCTTGATTTTCTCCTCATAGGCGGCAGCAGCTTGGTCCAGTTGGCCGAGGGCGGTCAAGCAGTCGGCGCGCTCGGCCAAGCTGACGGACGCCATGCCGGCGGCGCTCTGGTTTCCGGCGTCAGCGAGTTTCTGGAAGCGCGCACTGGCCCCGGCCAACGGCGGCAGCGCGGATTGCGGATCGCCGCTCATGCGCAAGGCGCGGCCCAAGCTGAAGTGGGCCATCGCCAAATCGTAGGCCGCGCCAGTGTAGGCGGAGTCGCCGGCGGTTTGGGCGCGGGCGAGCAGGCTGCGGGCGGTGGGAACAGCTTCGGTGGCTCGTCCGGCGTCGAGCAAGCGCTCGACGGCAGCGGACTCGGCCAGGTAGCGGGCATGGCTCCATTCGCCGAGGTGGGCGGCGGCTTGCTCGCGGAGGGCGGCGGCGCGGGCCAGGGCTTTCGGGCGGCCCAAGGGTTGCAGGAGGCCTTCGAGGGAGGTGGACATGGCAACCACGGAGTCCCAGGTGATTTGAGATTCTTGATTTGTGATTTCAGATTGCGCGGCGCGGAAACGCCATTCGAGGGCGGCGAGGAGGTTCGGGAGTTCGAGCAGGGTGAGCGTCGCGGCGAGGTGCGCGTCTTTGACCTTCTGCTCGTAGAGGAAGCCGGTCAGTTGGGCCATGGCGTCGGCCCAGGCGGCTTCGGCGGCCTGGCATTGCGGCACGCTCAACTCGCGCTCCAGCGCCGGCCCCAGCGCCGGATCCAGCCGCAGGTAGCCGGGAAATTTGTTGACGAGCGACTCCGCCAGGCCGACTTGGACCAAGGCTCCGGCCAGTTGCACGGCGAGTTGCAGCGCCTTGTCGCCGGACTCGCAATAGCCGATGGCAGATAGCAGATGGCCGATTGTGACAAGGTCGCCGCCGCCTTGCAGCACTGCCAGCGGCGGCAGCAGTTGCCGCAGTTCCTTCGGCAAGCGGCGCAGGGAGAGTTCGACGCTGGCGAAGAGGGACAGTTCGCGGGCGTTGAGCTTGTCGCCGTGCTTCTCGTGCAGCACCCGCATGATCTGCCGGATGGCCTCGGTGGTCGGAGCCAGCCGCTGTTCCATGAGTTCGCGGGCCACCAGCACCAAGCTGCGGGCGTGGCAGTTCACCGCCTCGACCAGCGCCTCGATTTGCTGCTCGTTTTCCACGTCGTTCGCCGCGCGCGGCATCCGCTCACCCTCGCCCAGCACCCGGCCCACCAGTTCGATGGCCTCGCTCCGGTCCACCCGGTCAATGGTAAGGTGGTGGTCGTTGAACGGCTCCGGCAACGGCGTGCGCGTGGTGAAAATGAACCGCGTGCCGCGCACGACGGAGAGCCGCTGGCAAAGCGCGAGCAAGTCGGAGAGGAGCGCGGGGTCGAAGATGTTTTGGGGAGCACACGCCGCCGGCGTGTCGTTTTCGGCGGCCCGCCGAAAACCCTCCTCTGGCTTATCTGACGATGCATCCGGCGGGCCGCCGGATACAGCACGCGGGCCGCGTGCGCTCCCCCATCCCACCGGCGGCAGGACGGACTCGCAGTTGTCGAGGACGATGAGCGTGGGGTGGTCTCGCAAGGCGCGCTCGACGTATTGCTCGGCCTTGGCGGGTTCCTGTCCGGCGCGGCTCAGGAAATCGGGCACGAGTTGTTCGCCGATGGCCCAGAGCACCGTGCGGGCGTCGCCGCTTTGTTCCAGGCTCACAAACGCCGCGCGTTGGAACCGCTGGCTGGAGACGAGCCATCGCGCCAGTTCGCAACCCAGCGCTGTCTTGCCTTCGCCGCCTTCGCCGCGGAGCACGACGTAACGCGCCGCGCCCTCGCCTTTGCCGTCGCGACAAAGGAGGCGTTCGGCCTTGAGCAATTCGCGGCTGCGGCCCACGAAGCTGTGCGGCGGCGGTTCCGGCAGCCGGCCCAGCGCGAGCTGGCGGGCTTTCTTGATTTCCTCCCGCACGCGCGCCGACGGCGTTTCGCGGATGAGTTGAGGGTCGGTTTCTTCCTGGAAGAGCACGGGCACGAACCAGTCTTCCATCTTCAACTCGCCGGTGAAGGCCTTGCCGCGGCGCGGGTCGGCCTTGAGCGCCTGCTGCCCGGCGAGCATGGCCTGGCCGACGCGTTCGCCGCTGAGGAGTTGCTGGTAAAAGACGCTGATGAACCGGCGCGCCGTCTCGACCAGCACGCTGTGGCTCATGGCCGCCACGCAGGCCACGCCGCCTTGCAACAGCCGGCCCGCCACGGACGACGTGGGGTCCTGCTCGGCCTGGGCGGATTGGCAGGCTTCGAGGAAGAAGAGCGGCACGCGGTGGTCGCGGATGATCTCGCCCAGGCGCTGGGCATCGACGATGTCGCTGCGTCGCTTTTCCAGCTTCGCCGTATCGTCCGGATGCTCGAAGACAAGGGCGCCCAGGCCCAATCGTCCGCCCGCGCCCTCGCGCTGGTGGTGATCGAACACGCCGTGGCCGTCGAAGTGAATGACGTGGTAAGGCACGCCGGCCTTCACGGCGCGCTGAAGCTCGGCTTGCAGGGCCGGGAACGTGGGCGGGTTCAGCACGGTGAATTCGGCCAACTCGCCCAGCGGCGCCAGGGCCTCGACCAACGGGCGGGCGCTGACGCGGTGGTCAATGTAACCGGCGTGCTTGTCTTCCGGTCGCGGGCTGACCAGCAGGATGCGGATGGGCGGCTCGGTCGCAATGGAAGTCTTGACGGTCCGGTTCGGGAGCCGGCGGCGGACGCGCACGCCGCGCTTGCCGTGGAAGAGATAGCCCTCTTCGTCGTGAATGAGTTCCCACGGCAGGGACAGAAGAAGGGTGGCGGCTTCGCGGGCTTCGGCCTGTTTCGCGGCTCTGGCCTGGTCGTCCAGCGCCGCTTCCGCGAGGAAGTTCTCGTCCACCAAAACCGAGAAGCGATGCTCGACCGCGGCTGCCTGCCACGATTTGAGTAGTTCACGCGCCGTCTCCTCGCGGAGTGCCGCAGCGAACAGAGCTTGGCCCCACGCGGTGAGCGCGGCTTCGACGGCGCGGGCGCGTTCGGCGAACACGCCTTCCGTGGCCGGCCAGCGGGGATAGCTTTCGAGATACCAAGCGATTTCACCAGCCTCGATGGCGCCGAGCGGCGAGGTGAAATGAAACGGCAGGCTGTTCACGGCCGGCGTGTTGGCACCGGGCGGGTCGTAGATCAGAACAGCGCGGGCGGTGGCGCGGCGTTTGCCGTCGGTCTGGACGATGGCTGGCTCGCGGAGGTCGAGGATCAGGTCAGCGATGGGCGTGAGGTCCACGTCCGGCGCGGGTTCCAGGTCAGCCGGCTGTGCCACGCCCAGGGCGGCGAGCAGGCTGGGCAGCGCGTTTTGCACTCCACCCGGTTTGGGATCGAGCGAGACCGCGACCGGCTCCGGCTCCGAGCCAAACCAATGTGCGAGCGCGTCCGGCCCGATGCCCGGCAACAGAACAGGAACGATCCGGTAGGCGTCGCCGCGTTGCACCCGGACTTTGAGCGCGTGCTGAAGCTCTTTGCGGACCCAGCGAGAGTTGAGCGTGCGCGGGCTGAGCACGAGCAGGAAGCGGGAGGCTCCTTCAATCGCCTTTTGGATTTCCGGTTCGAGGGCGTCACCGGCGAGGAGTTGGCGCGAGTCAGCCCAGACGGAGAAGCCGCGCGCTTCCAAGGCTTCGCGCAGTTTCTTGACCACCGCGTCATCGGCGGTGGTGTGCGAGACGAAGATGTGGTTGCCCATGTTTGTCCTTCCACACACCCGGAATGTCTGAATTGCCTCCGCCGTCCGTTCCACTGCCACACTGAACGCGATTCATCATCGTCGGCAAAGCATCCCGGAAAACAGGCGGACAATGACGGCCCCGGTGCGGGATAGCCAGGAGAAAAAACGCTCTCTGCCCCTCCACCGTTGACAAATCCGCCCTGCCGGGCAGTGTGCCCCGCATGACAACATTCCATCCCGATGGCCCGGCTTCCTCGGAAGCGGCCCGCTCCACCCACTCCCGCCGCCAGTTTCTAACTCAAGCCGCGGCGGCCTCCGCGCTGGTCGCCAGCGGCGCTCTGAGTCCGCTGGCGCACGCGGCTGAACCGGCTTCCACCAAACCCACTCGCCCGCGCATTGGCTGCTTGAGCTGGAATTTCCATTCATTGCGCGCCGGAGAGAATCCTGAACCAGCCATCGACATTATCGGCGGGCTGGGCTTCGAAGCCATCGAGTTGATCGTCTGCGCCCGCGATGACATCCAGAATTACTGGACCGACGCCAAGGTCGATCAGCTCAAGAAGCAACTGGAGAAGAACAAGCTCGAAGTGTCGCAGTTCGTCCTCTTTCAGCCGGTCGTGGAAGGACTCTCCAGCCTCGACGCCGCCGAGCGCCGCCAGAGCCTCGACTACTTCGACATCGGCTGCCGCTTGGGGAAGAAATTCGGCGCGCCGCTGGTGAACATCGTGGCGCCTTGGGCGCGCGAGTTGGGCAAAGGCCAGGGCTACATCCCGCGCTTCTACGAGATCTCCAAGCCGCGCGAAGGCCAGAAGTACCACATCAACATCGCAGCGACGCTCGACTATGATCGCGTCTGGGAACAATGGATCACGACCGTGAAGGCGCTGCTGGAGCGCGTAAAAGCCCACGGCCTCAAGCTGAGCATTGAGCACCACACGCATTGTCTGATCGAGGACGCCAACGCGTTCCTCCGCCTGTGCGACGCCGTGCGCGACCCCGACCTGGGCTACAACCTGGATGCCGGCTGGACCCTCCTCCAGCGCGAGTATCCGCCCGTGGCCATCTACAAGGTCGGCAAACGTCTCGTGAACCTCCACATGCGCGACATCGACGGCATGATGCGGAGCTTCGTGCCGGCGGGTGAGGGCGTGATGGACTTCCAGGCCATTGCTGATGCGCTCAAAGCCATCGGTTTCCACGGCTGCCTTTCCCTGGAGCAAGACCGGCATCAAGGCATGGACATGAAGGCCGTCTGTGCGCGCTACCTGGAGTTGATGAAGAAGTGCCTTGGCTGAAAATTTTCCGGAGCCTTTGGCGCCGTGAAACTACGAAAGAGAATCCTGAGAGCCTGCGATGAACACCACCTCCCTCACACTCCTCACTCCACTCCTGCTGGGCTGCCTCAGCTTTCAGGCCGTGGCCGCGGACGACGGCTTCGTCCCCATCTTCGACGGCAAGACGCTTGCCGGCTGGCACGTCAGCGCCAAGACCGGCCACAGCCGCGCCAGCAAGAACCAAACGGGCGGCAAGTGGATCGTCGAAGACGGCGCCATCATCGGCAGCCAGGACATTCCCGGCAACGGCGGCATCGTCATCACCGACGAGCCGTTCGGCGACTTCGAGGTGGCCCTGGAAATGAACAACGACTTTGGCCCGGACAGCGGCTTGTTTCTGCGCAGCACCGAAGACGGCAAAGCCTATCAGGCCATGATCGATTACCACGGCCGGGGCAACGTCATGGGCATTTACGGCGAGGGCCTCGGCGGCTTTGGCGCCAGCACCTACAACTTCGACGGCAGCCCGGATCGCATCCGCGTGAAGCCGGGCGTGACGAACTTCCCGGTGCTGCCGGAATCCTGGAAGTCTTTCTGGCGGCACGGCCAGTGGAACGAATTCCGCGCCCGCATCGTGGGCAACCCTCCGACCGTCACCACCTGGATCAACGGCGTGAAGTTCATGGAGTGGACCGACACGCAGAAGCGGCTGCCGGACACCGGCGGCATCGCCCTGCAGGTCCACGGCGGCGGCGACGGCACGAAGCAGTTCGTGCGGTATCGGAACGTGCGGGTCAAGAAGCTCAACGCCGGGCAGGGAAACAAGCCGCAGTGAGCCGAACGCCCCGTAGGACAGGCGTCGCGCCTGTCTCCGGGACCAATGCAGCGGACCCGGTGTCGGCAGGACGTTTGACTTGAAGCCGAAAACCGAAGTTGCGTTCAGATCCTCGCGCAAAGGCGCAAAGACGCAAAGCCTTCGATCAAAAAAAGCGTGCGCGATAAACGGTGCGCGCACCTCGTCCCCAAATCCTTCTGCCTTGGCGTCTTGGCGTCTTAGCGCGAGTTCAACTTCGGAGTTCGGGTTGAAGCGATCACCGAGCAGTGAATGCGACTCTCGACAATGGAGACAGGCGAGACGCCTGTCCTACGGGGGAGACCTTCAGGCGGGCTGAGGCGGTCCCTGAAACCGCACCTCCGCTTCGATGCCGAGGCGGGTGAGGAACTCCGATTCGATTTCGTGGCGGAGCTTCTCCAGGACCCAGATCGTGTCGGAGAACATGTCCTCCGACATCGGGAGGGTGATGGCGATACGGCGGTCGGAAACCTGGACCTGAAAGGGCCGTCCGGACACCGGCGTTTGGGCCAGGACTTCCGCGATCTGGGTTTCGTAGAGCGGCGTCTCGTTCACGCACAGCCGGCGGTCGAGACGCGCGCCGGGTTTGAGGATCGCACCGGTCCGGCCGCAGGAGCATTTCTCGCGGCTGAGTTCGCAGGCGATGCGGGTCCGATAGCGAAGCAGCGGCATCGCTTCGCGACAGAGCGTGGTCACGATGAGTTCGCCGTCTTGGACTTCCGGGAGGAAATGGTCTTCGTGGATGTGGAATTGGCCGGCCCCGCATTCGACGCAGAGGCCGGGGTCGAGGATTTCGCCGAGGCCGAAGTTGCTCTGCACTTTGGCGAAGAGGCCGGCGGAAAGCTGCTCCCGCGTGGCGCTGCCCACCGGACGCGAGAGCAACACCGTGCGCAAATGGAGCGACTGCGGGTCCAGCCGGCGGTGCTCCATCACGCGCATCAGTTCGAGGGCGTTGAGGGGCGTGGTGACGAGGACGGTGGGCCGGTAGTTCTGCAGCATCGCCAGTTGCGAGTCGATGTGCGCGGGGTCTTCGGCGATGACGGAGGCTTCGATGACCTGGGCGCCAAAGAGGTAGCCCGCGGAGCCTTCATAGACGCCGCCGCCCAGCGACATCTGGATCACGTCGTTCGCCGTCAGGCCGCTGGCGACCAGTTGGCGGGCCACAAGCCGGCCCCATTGCGTGAGATCGTTGCGGGTGTGGCCGATGACCAGCGGCTTGCCCTCCGGCCCCACGGTCGTGTGCAGCCGGATGATCTCGCGCATCGGAAAGGCGAACATGCCGTACGGGAAACCCGCCGCCATGTCTTCCGGCGTGGTGAACGGCAGGCGCGGCAGATCGGCCAGCGCCTCGACGCGGAGGTCGCCGATCTTCTCGCGGTAGCGGCGGACGTTGCGTTTGAGGCGCGCGAGCAGGGCTTGCAGGCGTTCCAACTGGAGTTGCTCCAGTTCGGCGCGCGGCATCGTTTCGTAGCGGCGGTCGAAGATGTTCATTCCCAAGATTTCTTTCCACCTTGGCCCAGGTAGGCGCGTTTGACTTCGGGGTGGTGCAGGAGATCGGCGGCCAGGCCCTCCAGGATGATCTCGCCGGTTTCCATCACGTAAGCGCGGTCGGCGATTTGCAGCGTGCCGACGACGTTCTGTTCGACGAGGAGCACGGTCACGCCCAAGTCTTTCATTTTGCGGATTTCGCGGAAGACCTCTTGGACCATGAGCGGCGCGAGGCCCAGCGACGGCTCGTCCAGCAGGAGCAGCCGGGGCCGGGCCATAAGCGCGCGGCCCAGGGCCAGCATCTGCTGTTCACCACCGGAGAGCGTGCCGCCCAACTGGCTGGTCCGCTCGCGCAGACGCGGGAAGCGGTCGAGCACGATCTCCAGTTGCAGCAGGCGGTCGGGGTTGTGGTAGCCGCCGATGAGCAGGTTTTCGCGCACGGTCAGGTCGGCGAAAATCATCTTGCCCTCCGGCACGAGGACCATCGAGTTGCTGAGGCTGCGCCAAGCCGGCTGGCCGCGCGTCGGGCGGCCGTCCACGAAAATATCGCCCTGCCACGGATGGAGCAGGCCGACGAGGGACTTGAGAAGTGACGACTTGCCCGCGCCGTTCGCGCCCAGCAGGCCGACGATCTCGCCGGCGCAAACGTGCAGGCTCGCCCCGTGGACCACTTCCAGGCTCCCGTAGCCGCACCGGAGGTTTTGCACTTGGAGCAGCATGCTCATGGGCTCTGGCTCCACTTGGCGCTGAGTTCGCCGCCGGCGGAGTCCGCCTGCACCTCTCCACCGAGATAGACGCTGATGACCTTCGGGTCGCTCTGGATCACAGACGGCGGCCCTTCGGCGATCGGAATGCCATAGTGCAACACGACGATGTCGTCCGCCAAGTCCATGACCAGCTTCATGTCGTGCTCGACGAGCAACACGGTCACGCCACGGTCGCGAATCTTGCGGATGAGTTGGCCAAGGTCCTCCTTCTCCTTCGTGTTCAAGCCGCTGGCCGGCTCATCGAGGAGGAGCAGCGTTGGCTCGGTTGCCAGCGCGCGGGCCAGTTCCACCATGCGGCGCTGGCCAAAAGCGAGCGCGCCCGCCGGGCAGTGCGCGAGCGGCGCGAGGCCCACGTAGTCGAGCTGCGCCATCGCGGTGTCGCGGATGTTCCGCTCCTCTCGCGGCTGGCCAGGCCAGCGCAAGCAGCAGCCGGCGAACCCCCAGCGCGAGCGGCTGTGCCGTCCGACCATGACGTTCTCGAGCACGTTCATGCGGAGGAACAGACTCGGATTCTGGAACGTCCGCGACAAGCCCAGCCGGGCGATCTGGTAGGGCTTGAGGCCGGTGACTGGCCGGCTGTGGAAAGTGACACGGCCGCTGTCGGGCCGGAGAAGACCGGAGATGATGTTGAACAACGTGGTCTTGCCCGCGCCGTTCGGGCCGATGATGGCCTTGATCTGGCCGGGCGCGACCTGGAACGTTGTTTTGTCCACGGCCACCAAGCCGCCGAAGCTGCGGCGGACATTCTCGACTTCAAGCAGCGCCATGTTCACGCCTCCCTTCGGGGCGCAAGCGGGACGCCAGTCCACCCATCCATTTTCCCAGCGGCTTCAATGGCCCGTCCGGCGCGATGGAGATGATGAGGATCAGTATGACGCCGAACACCGCGTGGTCATAACTTCCAAACAGCCCGCGCAGCGAAAGGTAATTCAAACCGGTGCTCATCACGGTCACACCCCAGAGGTTCGCCATGCCGCCCGCTGCGGCGAGCGCGACGTAGCGGACGGACTTGAGCGCGCCCGCCTCCGACGGCCCGATGCCCGCCGTGTAGTGCGTGAAGAACACGCCGGCCAGCGCCGCCAGCAGCGCGCTCAGGACGAACGCCCGCAGCTTGTAGGCGGCGGTGTCGATGCCCATCGCGTTAGCGGCGGTTTCGCGGTCATGGATGGCCTGCAACGCGCGGCCCACGCGGGAGTGGAGGAGGTTGCGCAGGAGCAGCAGCAGCGCCAGCACCAGCGTCGCGGCGATGTAATAATTCGACACCCGCGCCGCGCTCTTGCCACAGATCGTCAGGCCGGGCGCGAGGGTCCACTCCGGCACGCCGTTGATGCCGTCCGCCGCACCGAAGGCCGCGGTGCCGAGGACGGTTTTGTTCACGATCAACCCGAAGCCGAGCGTGGCCATGGCCAGGTAGTGGCCCTTGAGCCGCAGCGCCGGATAGCCAATCAGCGTCGCGACCACGAGCGTGAGGAGCATCGCGGCGAAGAACGCGGCCCACGGCGACACGGTCATGATCTGGTTGCCGAAGAGGTCTTGCTGGCCGACGAACACGTGAAGCTGCTTCAGCCCGCCGGCCCAGCCTGCCGCCTTGAACCGCGAGAAATCGTGGGTCGTCAACACCGCCGAGGTGTAGCCGCCGATGGCGAAGAACGCGCCGTGCCCTAGCGACACCTGCCCCGCGTAGCCCATCACCAGGCACAGCCCGATCACCACGATGGCATAGTAGAGCGCCATCGTGAGCTGGGTCAGGCAGTACTCCATCTCCAGCGCGCGCAACAAGCCCTGCGTCGCCACCATCGCGAGGGCGAAGAGGGCGAAGGGAAGAAGTTGGCGGAGGCGCGTCATTGGCTTGGTCACGAAAACAAATCCGAAGTCCGAAATCCGAAATCCGAAACCAATCCGAAGCTCGAAGTTTGAAAGCCGCATCCTGCCGGGGCAAAGCCGCACCGACTGAAAGTCCGCGTTACGCACCCCGCATCCAGACTCAGTGCGTCTTGGATTTCAGAGTTCGGATTGGATTCGGATTTCGACATTCGGATTTCGGACTTCGGATTTCCCCTAGTGTTCCCTCACCGCTTCGCCGCCGGGCCGGCCGAACAGCCCGTGTGGGCGGACGAACAACACCAGCAGTAGAATCGCAAACGCGGACACGTCGTTGTAGGCGGCGGGCAGCCGGCTCACGCTGAACGCCTCCAGCACCCCCACCAGCAAGCCGCCCAGCACCGCTGCCATCGGGTTGCCGAGGCCGCCGACAATGGCCGCGGCGAAGCCCTTGATCGCGAGCGGCGCGCCGCTTTCGTAGTGCGTCATGGTGATGGGCGAGATCACGCAACCGGCCAGGGCGCCGAGGGCCGCGCTCAAGCCGAACGAGAGTGTGCGCATGTTCGGGATGTTGATGCCGGCCAGCATCGCGGCTTCGGGATTGGAGGAGCAGGCCCGCATGGCCCGGCCGGGCAGGGTGAACTTCAGGAAGACGTGCAGCGCGGCGACCGTCACGGCCACGGTCGCCAGCACCCAGATCACTTGCGGCGAGATCGCGGCGCCAAACAGCTTGATCGAGGAGATTTCGTTGCCCGTGAAGTACGGCAGCGAGCGGACCTTCTCGTCCCAGATGTGGAGCGCGGCCTCCTGGATCACGATGGAGAGGCCGATCGTGATGATGATGAGATGCAGGACCGAGTGATGGCGCAGCTTGCGAAAGAAAAGAACCTCCAACAGGCAACCCACCAGCGCCACGATGACGACTGCTCCCGCCACCGCCACAGGCAGCGGCACGAAATGCGCCAGCGTCACCGCTACCATCCCACCGAGCATCACGAATTCGCCCTGGGCGAAGTTCAGCACGCCGGTGGCGCTGTAGATGAGGTTGAACCCGATGGCCACCACGGCGTAGATGCTGCCCTTGGTGATGCCCGAGAGCAGGTACTGGAGCGTGAGGTTGCCGGCGTCCATGAACTAGGAGGAAACGCGGATTCGGGAGCCAACTTCGGAGCCTGGCGGGCGTAGCGGCGGTCTGGCGACCGCCGCCATTCTTCCCGGGCAAAACCGGAACTCAGCGGCGCTCGCCAAAGCGCTGCTACGGGGCGCAGAAATCGCCTCTCGGATTTCGGGCTCCAGGCTCAGAACTCCTGAGCCGTGGAATTGGCCTGGGCCGCCCGGTGAGGGCACCGGGCCTACAAGGCACGCCTTCTCGGTAGGCCGGGTCCCCTGACCCGGCGAGCTTCGACTCAACTCGTTTCCTGCTCTTCCATAGAACCGTGCGGACAGGTCAGGAACTCTGAGGCTGGGGAGGTGCAGAAGGCGAAGCGCGAGACGGCGGCCTCGGCCATCAAGGCGGCAAGGCCGCGCGTGTCTCGTGTTGCGTCGGATCGGGTTCATCAACAGCGCGGCATTCCAACAAAGAAGCCCCGGCGAGTCAATTGCCGGGGCTTCGGAAAACCAGCGTCGAGGCCGGCCGCCGGGGCTATTTCTTGTAGATCGTGAACTTGCCTTTCTTGACCGTGAGCATCTCGAACGCGCTCAGGTCGAGGCCGGTGTGGTCCGTGGGCGACATGTTGTAGATACCCGCCGTGCCCACCAAACCTTGCAGGCTTTCAATCGCGTCGCGCACCGCGCCGCTTTCCGGCTTGCCTGCCTTCTTGAGCGCCTCGGTCACGATCAGAATCGCGTCGTAGGCATGGCCGCCGAAGGTGCTCACGTCTTCCTTGTAGGCCGCTTCGTAATCCTTCTTGTAGCTCGCCAGCAGTTTCTTCTGCGGGTGCGAGCGGGGCAAATCATCCACCACGAGCAAGCGGCCCGCCGGGAAGAGGATGCCTTCCGCCGCCACGCCCGCCTGCTCGACGTACTTGCGGTTGCCGAAGCCGTGGCTCTGGAAGAGCGGCACGTCCAGGCCGATCTGCTTCATGTTCTTGGCCACGATGGATTGGGCGGGAACGATGGACCAGTTGACCACGGCCTGGACGCCGGGCGTGCCTTTGACCTTGGTGAGAATGTCGGTCAGGTCGGTGGCGGCTTTGTCATAGACTTCGTTGACGAGGATTTCCATGCCGTCGGTCTTGGCGATCTCTTCTAGTTGCTTCTTGCCGGCGGCGCCGAAGCCGTCGTTGCCCGTGAGCACGGCGATCTTGGAGATGCCTTTGTCCTTCATGGTCCGAAAAATCCAGGTGACGGCCTGGCTGTCCTTCTGCGGTGTCTTGAAGACGTACTTGGCGACGGGGTTCACGATGACCTCCGCCGCTGCGCAGGAAACGAGGATCATCTGGTTCTCCTCGCAGAGCTTCTTGATCTGCATCGTCTCGCCGCTGGTGGATGGGCCGATGATGGCGAGGACTTTCTCCTCTTCGATCAACTGCTTGGCGAACGAGACGGCCTTCTCCGGGCTGCCGCCGCTGTCCTTGAGGACGAGTTCCAGCTTCTGGCCGTTGATGCCGCCGGCAGCGTTAAGCTTGTCGATGAACATCTGGGCAGTCTTGGCTTCCGGCGCGCCCAGGAAGGACGCCGGGCCGGTGACGGAGAAGATCGCGCCGATCCGGACCGGCTTCCCGCCGGCGGCCGCGAACGCGTCTTGGACAATACAAGGGGCGCCGGCCAAGGCCAGGCCCAATAGGGCAAACAGAGTCTTTTTCATATCGAATTCCGAGTTGTTGCACGCCTTCCCCGCCCGCGATGATCGCGACCGGGGCTGACGGAGCGCACAGTGCCAAAGCCGCTTTTGCGGTGTCAAGCGACGCGAACGCCGCGCCGGAAAGGTCCTTCCACGCTTGGTCATTTGGCTTTGTGCCCACGCGTGAAAGTCCGGACTCCGTTCACGCCCGCGCCCGCAAGAGGAGGCTGGACTCGGCGCGGGCCGGGCCTTATCCGCCGTGGCGCCGGCTTTCCAGCCTGCGGGGCGGGTGAGCGATTCGGTCGTCCGCATCGTGGCGGCCGGACGGCCGACAAGAATGTCGGCGCCACGGCAGGCTGGAAAGCCTGCGCTACGGCAGGGGGGTGTCCGGTTGCGCCCGACGTGGTCGGCGCAGCGAGCGCGCGATTGACCTTGCTCCGCTTCTGTGAGTACTTTGGCGGCACGTCAAACCAATGCGCCGACGCCGGAGCGGTTTCCGCCCGGTGGCGATTGGGGGTTTTGGAAATCGACGAATTGCGCTCGACGAGCGAGCAAGCGATGGAGTTGAGATTGTGCTGAACATTGAACGGAAATGGCTGGAAGCGGTGCCCTGGCAGACCGTGGTCAACACCAACCAAGGGCTGTGCGAGAAAGATTCCCAGCCGCACGCACCGAGCGCCAAAGGTTACGACGCGGCCAGGAAATTGTGGGAGGAAGCCGCGCCACGGGACCTCCGGCTCCGCCAAGTGCTGGAGATGTGCCGGGAAATCCACAAGCTCGCGCCCTTCCAATTCTTCAACGGCAACACCGTCGCGGCGGTCGCCAAGACCTTCGTCGAGGACATGCTCCAATCCCTGCCGCCCGTGCAGGCCCAGATCGCCCGCTCGACCGTGTCGCATTACGTGGTCGGGGTGATCAAGCCGCGCGAACTGGAAGACGTGTTCGCCGCCTTCGACGGGTTGTGGCGCCACGGCGGCGCCGCTCCACCGAAGTGATTCTCCCTATGGCCAACTACCAAATCGCCCAACTGAACGATATCCCGCCCACGCGCTGTCCCTGCGGCTGGGCGAAGCGGGCCTTTGCGGAGTCGCGGGAGAACGCTGCCAGCCTCCACCTTGTGGAGATCGAGAAGGACTCCCGCGCCCACTACCACAAGCGGATGACGGAAATCTACCTGGTGCTGGAAGGCGAGGGCCAAGTGGAACTCGACGGACAGTTGTTTCCGGTGAAACCGATGACGGCGATCTACATCCGCCCTGGCTGCCGGCATCGTGCGGTCGGCAAGTTGAAGATCGTGAACCTCCCTGTGCCGGCGTTTGACCCGGCGGACGAGTGGTTTGATTGAATGCTCCCTCACTCCGGCAACACGAGGCAATTCTGCGGACGCACGTGGACCCGGAGCGGCGCGCCGACTTGGCGGAGTTCACGGGGATTCTGCTCGAAGGCCTTGACGAGTGCGCCTGAAGGCATTGCCAGGCGGTACTGCTCGATCTCGCCGAGGTAGCTGACGTGCGCGATGCGCGTGTCGAGCGCGTTGACGCTGTCTGTGCCGATCTCCACCGCTTCCGGCCGAAAACCGAGCCAGACTTTTTCTCCGGGAGACTTGCTCAACTCCGTCGCGGCCACGAAAACGCCGCCGTCCGTTTCCACCGTCATCTCGCCGCCGTCGCAACCCCTGACGGTCGCGGACAACCAGTTCGTCTCGCCGATGAAGTCCGCGACGAACCGGTTCACCGGGTGGCGATACACCGCGCGCGGGGTGCCCAGTTGCTCGATGTGTCCGTCGCGCAACACCGCCATCCGGTGCGCCAACGAGAGCGCCTCTTTCTGGTCGTGGGTCACGTAGATCGTGGTGATCTTCGTTTGCGCGTGGATGCGGCGGATTTCTTCGCGCATTTCGAGGCGGAGCTTGGCGTCGAGGTTGGAGAGCGGCTCGTCGAGCAGGAGTACGTCGGGCTGGATGACGAGCGCGCGCGCCAGCGCCACCCGCTGCTGCTGTCCGCCGGAAAGCTGGTTCGGTGTGCGGTCGGCGAACGGCTCCATCTGCACGATGGCCAGCGCCTCGGCCACGCGCCGCATCCGTTCCGCCGTGGAAACCTTCCGCACCTCCAAGCCGTAGGCGACGTTGTCGGCCACGGTCAGGTGCGGCCAGAGGGCGTAATTTTGGAAGACCATGCCGGTGTTGCGCTGGTGCGGCGGCACACCGTTCACGGGCTTGTCGCCGAAGAATAGTTCGCCACTATCCGGCTGGTAGAAGCCGGCGAGGGTGCGGAGCAGCGTCGTCTTGCCGCAGCCGGACGGACCGAGCAGGAAGAACAACTCCTGCGACTCGATCTCCAGCGAAATCCGTTCCAGCGCCCAGGCCGGGCCGAACCGCTTCGTCAGGTTCCGGATGGAAACGCGCACGGCGAAAGAGTGCGGCCTGCCGAGGGGGAGTCGAGAGGAAACTGGAGCGCATTCGGACACCACCGCCGTAGCGCAGGCTTTCCAGCCTGCCATCTCGCCGACTTTCAGTCGGCAAACCGCGAAGAAGACCGGCCCGCTTGCCTTCTCCCGCGTCCGCCGGTTGGAAAACCGGCGCTACGGCAGACAAGAATGTCGGTGTTCCGGCGGCAGGGCCAAGTTGTGCCCCAGACGCAGCAGGGGGATCGCGGCAAAGATTGGGCTTGACCGCGCTACTCTGGAATCTTGTTAAACACCACCGGGTTCTCCCGAATCTTGAAGCGGATGGTTTCCACATCGACGCTCGGCCGGCCGGCGCGGGCGAACTTTTGTTTCTCGATGGTGGCTTCGGTGTTCACGGTGATGTTCTCCGACCCGACCGGCCGGTTGTTCCGGTTGGCCGGGGTCATCGACAGTTGATAGTTGTTGCCACTCTTCCGCCACGTTCCACTGAACGACAGGCGGTGTTCGTTCGTGAGGTTTGGCCCGGCGGTGCCCTCAATGTTGGCAGGCAGCGTCACGGCGGCACGGTTGTCGAGCGTGGCGGTGAAGACGGCTCGCTCGTAACGGTCGGTGAGTTCCTTCCTGAGCTGCATCATGCGGGTCGTCCGCAGGTCCGGCTCTTGGGCCTTGGCCAGCTTAAGGCTGGCGGGAAAGTCATAGACCCACGTGCCCAGGATACGGTCGAGGTCGTACTTGGCGGACTTGCCGGTGGCGAGGTAGTTGGTCAGGTCCTTGAGGTCCACCGCCAGCAGTTCGGTCATGACCGCGGAGTTGGTGATGACTTCCTGGGTGCGGGCGTGGCTGAGGATGGCCGACGGATCGCGTTCGCTTTCCACCAGTCGCAAATACTCCCGATCCGTGCCCATGCCTTGGAACACCGGCGTCTTCGCCAGGACGGCGAAGGGCGGATAGCTCCCGATGCGCCGGACCACGGCGCGGTTGTTGGCCACGAAACCGAGGGCATCCGCGATCTCGTAGTACCGTTCGGGGGCCGGATTGAGGCCGCCGACGGCTTTGTCCATGCCCGTGCTGCGGAGGTCCTCCGCCATTTTGGTGACGGCTTTCATCAGGTAGGAACTGCTCTCGCTGCCGCCGATCTGCGTGGTGAAGTAGCCGAGGGTGGAGATGACCAGGCAGGTGAGCAGGAAGTAAACCCAGCCGTTGATCAAGCCGAGGCACATCCCGGTGCGCCGGTTCATCCGTTCCCAGAGGGCGCGGATCGCGTCGGGCACGCGATACTTGTAATGGTATTCCACTTTGCGATGCACGAAGGCCGCCGCCAGCTTGAAGACCACGCCCACCAGGTAGAAAGCGACGATGGTGCCGACGATCTGCTTGGTCCAATCGCGTTCGATGCCGATGAACGGCAACACCAGCATCACCAGCGGGGCCAGCGGGGCGGCGAACAGGACGCCGGCAAAGATGCCCACGAGCGAAAACGCCACTCTGATCGCGCCCTGCGAGTAGCCGGCCGAAGCCAGCGCCCCCAGCAGCAACAACGCAAGTATCCAAATGGTCATGGCCGGAGATTAAGCACCGGCAGGGAAAAAAGCTCAAAGGAAAAGTTGTTGGCGGGACGGAGCAGCGCAGAGGAAGCAGCCGGACAATGGAATTGCCGGGCGCGGCCTTCTGAGGCAGAGTCCGCCGCAGCCCATGCGCGTCAAATGGCACGAAGTTCCGACGGCGGCGCGGCCTCACGCCGGTCGCCGCCGAGTGAATCCGACCGCCTCTCGGAGCTTCCCGTGGCTGGCCGCGATGTTGGTGCTGCTCTTCCCGTCAGCCCCCCTTCTCGCCGCCGGCAGCGGCCTCAATGTCTTGGTCGTGGTCAACCAAGCCAGCAGCAATTCCGTGGCGCTGGGCAACCTCTACTGCGAGCGCCGCCAAGTGCCGCCGCAAAACGTCCTGCGCATCGACTGGCCGGGCGCCAACACCGAGTGGACGCGCGCTCAGTTCGAAACCATCCTGGCCGCGCCGCTGCGAGCGGCGGTCGCCGAGCGCGGCCTGGCCGGGCAGGTTGACTTCGTCGCGCTGAGCCTGGACATCCCGTTTCTGGTCAAGGACAACACCGGCGCGAACAGCACCACCTCCGCGCTCTTCTACGGTTTCAAGACGAACGATCCGAACGTGACCGGCGTCTGTTCGTTGCCCCGGTGGACCACCAATTTCTACGCGAACACTGAGTCGCCCTTCCGCCTGGTCGGCCCCGGCGCCGGCTCGAACACGTTCCTGGCCACCCTGCTCACCGCGTACGATTTCGCCCAGGCCACGCGCCTCGTGCAGCAGGGCGTGGACGGCGACAGTTCTTTCCCCACCCAGACGGTGTTGCTGGCGAAAACCACCGACCCCGCCCGCACCGTGCGCTACTGGGAGTTTGACAACGCGGTCTTCAACACCCGCCTGGCCGGGCGCCCGCTGCTGGTCCGCACCAACTCGAATCAAACCGACGGGTTGAGCGATCTCTTCGGAATGCAGACGGGACTCGCCAATTACGACTTCAGGACCAACACGTTTCTCCCGGGCGCCATCGCCGACACGCTCACCTCTTACGCTGGCGTGCTGTTTGGACCGAATTCCCAGACGCCGTGTCTGGAGTTCATCCGTGCCGGCGCCAGCGGCAGTTACGGCACGGTGGTTGAACCGTGCAACTACCTGGCGAAGTTTCCCGATCCTCAACTCTACTTCGTTCAGGCGCGCGGTTTCAGTCTGGCCGAGTGCTACTACCAGAGCTTGGTGTCGCCCTACATGGGCGTGATCGTGGGCGAGCCGCTCTCCGCCGCCTTCGCGCAACGAGGCGAGGCCGCGTGGGTCAAGCTCCCGCCCGGCGCGCGCTTCACCGGCACGACGAACCTCGCCGTCGTCTTCACGGCCAGCGACACGGCGCATCCGCTGCAGCAGGTGGACCTCTTCCTCGACGGCACGCTGGCGTTCACCGTGACGAACATCCTTCCCGAAGCCGGCAATGTGCTCAGCGTGCGACTCAACGACCATCGGGTGAGCTTCACCGTGCCGGCCAACGCCACGCTGCAGTCGCTGGCCGTGGCCCTGGCGGACAGGTTGAACCTCGTCTCCAACACGACAAAGGTGACCGCCGCCGCGGTCGGGGACCGGATCGAACTTCAGTCGCTCGATCTCACCCAACCAGGCAGCGCGGTGTCGGTCAGCGTCAGCAACGCGGTGGGGAGCGCCGGCGCGCTCACTGCCTCGGTCCGCGCCGCGCGCAGCAACTTCCTCGACTCCGTGGCGCACGGGGTGCGCTTGCTCACCGTTCGAAAAACGCCGCGCGTCGGCGACTGGCTGCGCCTGGAACTCACCAAGACGAACGGCGCAACGATTTCCCTGGCCGTCACCAACCTGGACACCAACGGCACTCTCTCCCAACTGACCGGGACCTTGCTCGCCATGGTGAACGGGCACGCGGACCTCCAGGGGTCTGACGGCGTGGTGGCCGAGGATTTCGCCAGTTCCGAATCCTCGGGCGTCAGCGAGTGCGAATTCATTCTGCGCGCCCGCAGCCCCGGCTGGAACGAGGCGCAAATCCTCTCGGTGTTCAAGGGCTCGCTCTGGTTCTCCTTTCCCCAGAGCGCGACCAACCGACTGGATGAAAACCTCTCCGACCTGCGCCCGCGCAATCACCTCTTCCTCACAGCAGGGGCGATCCACTTGACCGTGGGATTCCCGCTCGCCACCACCGCGTTGGCCGACGGCTGGCATGAACTCACCGCCGTCGCTTACGAAGGCAGCCACGTCCGCACCCAGACCCGGGCCACGTTGCCGGCGCTCATCGGCAACACGCCACTGGCGGCCACGCTCACGACCTCCGCCAGCCTCGGCGTGGCGGCGTTGAGCGACACGCTGCTGTTTGGCGTCGCCGCCAATACGAACGCCATCGCCACAGTGGAGTTGCTCAGTACCGGCGGCTCGCTGGGAGTTGTGAGCAACCAGGCGGACACGGAGTTCGCGGTGGCGGCCGCCCACCTCGGCGCGGGCCTGCATCCGTTCTGCGCCGTGGTCGCGGATTCGTCCGGCCACCGGTATCGCACGGAGACGAAGTGGATTCGGATTTCGGACGCGCCCGCCGTGCCTTGGTTCGCGGTGTCACTGGGCCTGAACCCGATCCGGCTCCGGTGGCCTTCCGTAGCCGGGCACAGTTACGACGTGTTGAGTTCGGAGGAGGCGACAAACCCGTTCGCTGTGCGGACCACGTTGTCGGCGACGAACACGGGCCTGCTGGAGTGGACTGAACCCGACCCCAACGTGACGACACGATTCTATCGCGTGCGAATTGTCCCATGAACACCTTTGACCGGCCCTCACGACAACGGCCTCCGCGGCCGCTGTGGAAACGTCTCTTTGTAGCGGGGCAATTTCAAAACCCTGTCGCAGCCGACGTGAGGAGGCTCCAACTCCAATCTGCAATCTGCAATCTGCAATCCGCAATCGAAGTGAGCCTCCTCACGTCGGCTGCTACCGTTTTGAAGGAGGCTTTGGTGTTCTCGCTCCTTGCTGCCTCGCTTGCCGCTGGAGCGGACGTAGGACGACCGGAGATCTTGCTCGCGGGCCGGCCGGCGCCGGTTCCGAGTTCGGCGGTGTGCGGATTCGTGTTCTTGGCCCACGACACAGGACCGCAGGCGGTGTTCACAGAGCGCCCGGGGAGTTGCCTTCTGAGCCTCGAAGCAGGCGAGGAGGTTCAAATCGTGATTCCGCTCCGAGGATTCTCCAACACCCTCGTCGCGTCAGCCCAAGCGGTGGCTGAAGGCGCCGGCCAAGCCACCGTGTCTCTCTCACTCGGTGGGGCGCGCGACCAACACGCGGTCCTGTCGGAAGGCGTGGCGTCGCTCAACCTCTCCGCGCCGGCGGGCTCCACGAACCTGGCGCTGCGTTTGACGGCCACCGCGTTGAAGGCGGGCGCGGCCGTGCGCTGGCGGAACGTGCGTCTCGCGTGCGGGGACCGACAGATCGACGTGTCCCTCTGGCCCGGAAGTGGCGACGTGGAGGCTTGCCCCGCCCGCGTGTTGCCGCCGATGCGGAAGCCGATCCAGGAGGCCCTGATCGAATGGGACTGGCGGATGCAGGACGGGATCGGGACGGAGCGGGAGCCGCGGAGTTACGCCGCGGCGCTGGAGCGGTTGCTGCCGCGCGGCGAAGCTTTGCTCCACGACTTGTCCGCCGCGGGCGTGGAACTGGCGGACCTGCCCGCACGCTGGCGCAGCCTGCAGCAACAGCAGCAGCGACTCGTCGGCGCCGCCGCGGATGAAGCTCAACCTTTGGCGATAAGCACAAGGACATCACCAGCGGGTGAAGGCCGGTCTGGTGGGGCGAGCGTACTCGCGAGCCGCGGGGCCAGGCAAGCAGACGGCTCGCGAGTACGCTCGCCCCACCAACCAGCCTCAAACTCCGTAATGATCGCGGCGGACGAGGCGCGCTGGGAAGAGTTGTGGAGGGCCGCGCATCGGTTGCGGCGCGAGATCGTCTTCGCCAACCCGCTCGCGCGCACCGGCCCGCTGGGCTTCATCAAACAAGCGCCGGGCATCTTCAGTCATCAACTCACCCAGTACTACGGCAGTTGCGCGCGACCGGGCGGCGGCGTGTTTGTGCTGACGGAACCGGGGCGTTCCATGACCTGCCGTGAGCTGGCGGGAAGCGGGTTGCCGCTGGGCAGTTTCCAACACCTGGACGCGGCCTGGGACGGCAGCCGGCTCTTGTTCGCCTCTTGCCGCGCCGCCACGACGCCGCGGAACCGCGAAGAGTGCCTCGATCGCTTTTACCATTTGTTCGAAGTGAAACCCGACGGCACGGGCCTGCGCCAGTTGACCGATGGACCGGCGGACGATTTCGCTCCACGCCATCTGCCCAACGGGAAAATCGTCTTCGTCTCCACGCGGCGCGGCGGGTTTCATCGCTGTGGCCGTGGGCCGTGCGCGGTTTATACGCTGACGGAAGCGGACGCCGACGGGGCGCATCCGCGGACGATTTCTTTTCACGAGACGCACGAGTGGGACCCGGCGGTGCTGCACGACGGACGCCTCATTTATACGCGTTGGGATTACGTGGACCGCCACGCCGTTTACTACCAGCAACTCTGGACCGTGCGGCCCGGCGGCAGTGACGTGCGGGCCTTTTACGGGAACAACACGTTCAACCCCGTCGGCATCTGGGAGGCCCAGGCCGTGCCCGGCTCCGACCGCGTCATGGCCACCGCCGGCGCCCATCACGCCATGACGGCGGGATCGATCATCCTGCTCGACACGACGCGCGGCATGGATGGCCCGGAGCCGATCACGCGCTTGACGCCGGACGCGCTCTTCCCGGAGAGCGAAGCGCCGGTCGTGCTCCAGCCCAACGGCGCGTGGCACGCTCCCGCCGGGGTGAGCCGGCCGCCGACGGTTCCCGCGGAAGCGGCGCGCTGGCCCGGTCATTGTTATCGCTCGCCCTGGCCGCTCTCGGAGAAGTTCTTCCTGGTCGCCTACAGCTTCGACGCGCTGATCGGCGAGCCGACGTGGAACCGGGCGAACATGTTTGGCCTGTATCTGGCCGACGCCTTTGGGAACAAGGAACTGCTCTTCCGCGACCTGAACCTCTCCAGTCTCTGGGCCGTGCCGCTGCGGGCGCGGACGCCACCGGTGCGGCTGGCGGCCGATGCAGAGGAGGAGTTGAAGGGCGAGGGGACTTTCTTCATGGAGAATGTGAATGCGAGTTGGCCGGCGTTGCCGCGGGAGCCAATCACCCGCTTGCGGATCGTGCAAGTGCTGCCCAAATCGACGCCCCACGCCAACGAGCCGACCGTTGGTTTGCCTAGCGCCTCGCCCGGCAAACAAGTCCTCGGCACGGTGCCGGTCGAGGCCGACGGCTCGGCGTTCTTCCGCGCGCCGGCGGGGATTCCGTTGGCCTTCCAGGCGCTCGACGCGCGCGGGCAGGCGGTGCAGATCATGCGCAGCCTCACGTGTCTGCAGCCGGGCGAGCGGGCGTCGTGCCTCGGCTGCCACGAGCCGCGCGACTCCGCGCCGTCCGCCGGGCGATCGGCGATGGCGCTACGGCGTCCGCCGTCGCCCATCACGCCCGGCCCCGACGGCTCGAATCCGTTGAGCTATCCGCTGCTCGTCCAGCCGGTGCTCGACCGCAAGTGCGTGAGCTGCCACAACGCAGCGAAGCCGGAGGGCAAAGTGCTGCTCACCGGCGAAGCTCAAGGCCGCTACACCGTTTCCTACAACGTGCTCGCACCGCTCGTTCCGTGGTCGGCCTGGGGCGGGAAGCCTGGAGATTTCCGCCAGGTGAACGCCGAGCCGGTGACACCGCCGGACTTCTTTGGCGCGCGGGGCTGCAAGCTAATGAAGCACCTGCTCGCCGGCCATTACGACGTAAAGCTGGACGCGGAAGATGTCGAGCGGCTGGCGACTTGGATGGACGCCAACGCGCTGTTCTACGGAACGTTTGACCCGCACGATCAGGCCCGGCAGCAGCTTGGGCAGCGCATCGCGGGGCCGAAGGTGCAGTGAAGTCCTCCGCGTCACGCCTCAAGTCCTGCCCGGCGGTAGCGCAGGCTCTCCAGCCTGCTGTATCGCAGGTTTTCAACCTGCTCGCCGTGTTCTGGCGCAGACGCGAGGCCCTCGCCCACGCCGCGAGCCAAATCCGGCCCTGCCGACTGAAAGTCGGCGCTACGGCAGGCTGGAAAGCCTGCCCTACAGGTCTGCCGTAGCACGCTCTGCACGTACTCGGCGGGTCGCCCGCGCCACCCAGTTTCAAAGCCGGGCGGAGGCACCCGGCATCACTTCTGCCCTTCCACCGCTCGCTTGAGTTCTTTGTTCTGCCGGCTGTCCACGTAGCGTTTCCAGAGGCCCGATTCCACGTAGAGTTCCAGGAACGGTGGAGCGCGCTGGCTGAAGGCCACCGGTGGACGCAGGCTGAAGATGCCGGCCATCCAGTGGGACTCCTCGACTTTCTCCTCCACGGCGGCCTGGAACTTCGCCCCGACGATCATCACCGGGGCGCGCGGGTCGTCCGGCAGCTTGTCCCACCAGCCGACTTGCTTGAACTGCCGCAGATACCAAGGCAGCGGCCAGTAATCGCCGCCCGGCATCATGACCTTGATCAGCATCTGGTCGCCGTCCGGATGCACGTTGGCGATGGCCTGGACTTTCTCCACCAGCTCCAGAAGGTCGGGCGAGGTCTGCGCAAAGACGTACGGGTTTCGCCGATCCGCCGGGTTGACGAAGCTGGTCTGAATGGACTCCCAGACCAAATGCCCCGACAGCAACGCCAACGCGGCCCCCACCAGCGCCTGCGCCGACCGCCACGTCCGCCAGTGCAACAACACCGAAGCGCCGAGGCCGGCCAGCAGAATCCAGCCGTGCAAAAAACTCAGCGCGCACCACGGCGTCTTGTAAGGGATCGCACAGTAAGCCGCCGTCAGCAGCCCGGTGTAGAACGCGAGGAAGCAGACGAACGAACGACGCGCCTCGGGCAACCCTTTCCCGCGCAGCGCGGCCACGAAACCGATCGCCGCCAGAATGAGGATGAACGCCTCGGTCCACACCGGCCCCCGCCCTTGGTGGAACCACAACAGCCGTTCCAGGTAAAAATGCCACGGGTAGATTTGCGGCGACGCCCCGCTGGCGCGATTCAGCCACGGCAGGTACGTCCGCACGGCGTCCGGCAGGCCACTGAGGTTCGTGAAGAACGAGGAGAAGAAGACCGCCGCCACCCCCGCCGCCGTCAACAGCGCCAACAGCGCGTGCCGCCAATTCCAGAGACGCCGAAGCACGGAAGTCCCGTCCGCCTGGCGCTGGCGCCAAGCATTCCACGCCGGCGTCAGCAGAGCGGCGCCGGCCATCGCGGCGAGCGTGATCACGAAGGTTTCCTTGGTCGCGTACATCAGCCCCGCCGCCCCGCCCGCCAGCGCGGCCCAGCCGGCCCGTTTCGTCTGCGTATAGCGCCAGCCCGCCGCCAGCAACAGCGCGGTGAAACTCACCAGCAACATCTCGTGGATGAAGTAGCGGCTGTAGAAGACCATCGCCGGCGAGAGGGCCGTCAGCACGCCCGCGAACAACGTGGCCGCCCGCCCTAGTCCGTCCTTAAGCAACCAGAGCAAGAGGACCATCGCCGCACAGAAGATCACGGGCACCACGCGGAGGGTGCCTTCCTTGACCTGCGCAAAACTCTTCGCCCCGCTCAGCCAGAGGGCCGGCAGCGCGGCATAGAGCAACACCGGGCCGTGGTACTCATCGGGATCGTAGCGGTACTCCCCCTTCTCCCACAGACTCTGCAGCTTGATGGCGTTGACGGCCTCGTCGTTGTGCATGGGCCGCGCGTCCATTTGCGGCAACCGCAACGCCAGCGCGCCCGCGGTCACCACCAGCAACGCGAAGCCCAGCCAGCGGTTCATGGCGCCGCGGGCCGCCCCCAGACCTCGATCTCGGTGAAGCCGTTCATGCTGCTGGTGCTGCTGCCTTGGGTGTAACAGCGGAGATGGCGGGCCACGGCGCGCTTGGCGTCGATGAGTTTGCCCTGGCTCGTCTCGAAGTATTCCTTGTCCGTGCCCGCGCCCAGCTTGGCGGAGTTGTCCGAGTCGTTGTTGAAGAGCGTGCGGACGTTCTTCGTGAAGGCGTCGTCGTCCGCGACCTGCACGACAACATCGTGGATGACATGGTAGTAGCGATGGTCGAGCCAGACCACGACGGCGTAAATTTGCTGCGGCGCTTCCAGATCGAGTTGCACGTACTTCAGCCCCCGGCGCAGTTCCAGGACTTCGTCATCGGTCGCCTCTTTGCTGCCGTCGGTGACCAGAGCAGGCTCGCCGCTGTACGGCTTGGCTTCACTGATCGTCACTTTCTTCTTCAGCGCCACGTTCTGGACCCCCGCCGGCGCGAGGAACGGCGGGCGTTTCTTCTCCAGGTCCAGCGGCTCGATGTTCGGCCCCTTGGGCGGGTCGTCGGGCGGAGTGCCTTTGAGCGTCGGCGCCGGCAGCTTGAGCGGCAGCGGGGACATGGCTTCTGCCGCGCCCAGCCGGGACGCCGTCAGAGTGGAAAGACCAATGGCCAAGCCGAGCGAACTCAGCGTGGCCATTGCGAAGCGGAGGGAAGGCTTGGTCATAAAACGCGCCGCCTTCGAGCGAACCGGCGGCTACTTCGACGGCAAGGCCCACACCTCGATCTCGGTGTAGCAGTTGAGCGCGCTGGCGTTGCTGCCCTTGCTGTAGAAGCGCAGGTAGCGGGCCTTGGCGCTCTTGGTGTCGATGAGCTTGCCCTGGTTCGTCTCGAAATACTGTTTGTCGCTGCCGATGCCCAGCCCGGCGGTGTTCTCGTAGTCGTTGTTGAAGAACGTGCGGACGTTCTTGGTGAAGTCCGGATCGTCGGCGGCCTGCACCACCACGCAACGGAAGACCTGCACGTAGCGGTGATCGTGCCAGATCAGAAGGGCGGCCACGTCGAAGTCCTTCTCCAGATCGATCTGGACCCAATGCACGCCCTTGTGCATTTCCACCACCGCGTCGTCGATGGCGTCCTTGTTGCCGTCAGTGATCTGCGACACGCTGCCGGTGATGGGGCTTTTGTCGCTGGAGGTGACTTTCTTGTTCAAGGCGACGTTCTGCACGCCCGCCGGGGCCATGAAGGGCGCGCGCGGCTTGTCGGTGAACGGCTCGATGTGTTCGCCCTTGGGGAGATCGTCCGGCGTGCCCTTGAAGGAGGGCATGGGCAATTTCAGCGGCAGCGGCGCGGTGTCCGCGGCC
This sequence comes from Verrucomicrobiota bacterium, assembly GCA_016219875.1. Lineage (GTDB taxonomy): Bacteria > Verrucomicrobiota > Verrucomicrobiia > Limisphaerales > JACRJZ01 > JACRJZ01. The sequence continues at coordinate 26,978 of JACRJZ010000004.1, forward strand.
AGGAGCGTGAGGGCATTGGTGGCGATGACCGCGCTCAGCGCGAACACCCCGATCCGTCGTGTCAGTCTGTAGTTCATCATTTTCGTGTCAGTTGGACGGCCTTTGTCTCAAAAAATTCTGGTTGGGGTGAAGAAAAATCTTGCACCAAACGTGAATATCCGCCCGCCCCGCCCAATCGAAGCAAGTTCCCTTTCTCCGGCCCGGCAGAGAGCCAAGGCTGCATCCAGCTCGGTTCGGGAGCACTCGTGGCGCAGACTTTCGAGTCTGCCGTAGCGCCGGTTTTCCAACTGGCGAGCGTTGGAAGAGGCAAGCTGGCTGAAAATTTCACGGCCTGGGCGACTGCAAGTTGGCGATACGGCAGGTTGAAAACCTGCGCTACCCGGTGCGCCGGGCGGGAGCTTGAGGCAGCCTTGGCCGCGTCGCCCCAGCCGTTTTGCCGGCTTCACAACTTGTTCCCTGTCTGGCAGCGTGGCCCCGATGTTGATTCAGTCTGCCACTTCTGCGGAACGGCGCCGGCCAAAGGTCTCCTGCGGCCCGCTGCCGCCGCGTGGCGTTACTGCTCAACGAACCACGAACGACAACCCCTCCGCCCCGAACCCCACATGATCCCCACATTCCTCCCCGTCACCGCGCTGGCCGCGCTGCTGGCCTCCGCACTCGCTCTGGCTCCCCGCGCCCACGCCGCGCCCGCGCCGGAGAAGCCCTGGTCTGTTGACAAAGCCAACCAGTGGCTTGATCAGCGCGGCTGGCTGGTGGGCTGCAACTTCGGCCCCAGCTCTGCCATCAACCAACTTGAGATGTTTCAAGCGGACAGCTTCGACCTCGCCACCATCGACCGCGAACTGGGCTGGGCGGAGTCGCTCGGCTTCAATTCCGTGCGCGTGTTCCTGCATCACTTGCTCTGGGAACAGGACGCGAAAGGTTTTCTGGAGCGGCTTGACCGATTTCTCGCCGTGGCCGACAAGCACCGCATCGGCGTGATGTTCGTTCTGTTCGACTCCTGCTGGGATCCCTTTCCCAAGCTGGGCCAGCAGCGCGCACCCAAGCCGCACGTCCACAACTCCGGCTGGATGCAAACGCCGGGCGCAGATGTGCTGAAAGACCCGTCGAAGCACGACGCCTTGCGCGCCTATGTCGTCGGTGTCGTCGGCCGGTTTGCGAAGGACTCGCGCGTGCAAGTCTGGGACGTGTGGAACGAGCCGGACAACACGAACCGCTCTTCGTACGGCCACTTGGAACCGAAGAACAAACCCGACCTCGTCCTGCCGCTGCTCCGCAAGACCTTCGTGTGGACGCGCGACGCCAAGCCCTCCCAGCCGCTGACCTCCGGCGTGTGGATCGGCACCTGGGCCGACCCCGCCAAGCTCAGCCCCACCGAGCGCGTGCAACTGGAAAACTCCGACGTCATCAGCTTCCACAGCTACGCCAAGCCCGACGAACTCCAGCAGTGCGTGCAGAACCTGCGGCGCTACCAGCGCCCGATTCTTTGCACCGAGTACATGGCCCGCCCCAACGGCAGCACGTTCGATCCGCACTTGGGCTGGATGAAAGCGCAGCGCGTGGCGGCCTACAACTGGGGCTTCGTGGCCGGCAAGACCCAGACGATCTACCCGTGGGACTCGTGGCAGAAGACCTACACCGCCGAGCCGCCAGTGTGGTTCCACGACATTTTCCGCGCCGACGGCACGCCCTACATCGCGAAGGAAGTGGAGTACATCCGCAGCGTGACCGGGAAGAAGCCGTAGCGACAAGGCTGTGGCACTGGAGAATAGTGGTGATCCAACCCTGAGCCGGAAATCCGAAGCCCGAAATCCGAAGTCCGAAACAAATCCGAATGCTCAAAACCCCAATGTTCAAAACCATCGAGCCAGGGCCGAGGGCCAGCCGTTTTGAGTTTTCCTCTGAGGCAATTTCAAAACTCGGTAGCAGCCGACGTGAGAAGGCTCAAACTTCAAGGGAAACAGAGCCTCCTCACGTCGGCTGCTACGGTTTTGAAAGAGGCTCCACTTTCGAAAATTCGGGTTTGTTTCGGATTTCGGATTTCGTGCTTCGGATTTCAAGCTGAAGGTGCTTGCCGCCATGTCCTTCTCTTTCCTCTTCCTCGGCTCTGGCACTTCGCAAGGCGTGCCCATCATCGGCCAGGACTATCCGCCGGAGTTCCTGGCCAATCCCAAGAACCACCGGACCCGCCCATCGATCTACGTGGCCACGGACCAGATCAAGTTCGTCATCGACACGACGCCGGAGTTCCGCGTGCAGGTGTTGCGGGAGAACATTCGCTGGCTGGACGCGGTGCTGTTCACGCACGGCCACGCCGACCATATCTTGGGCCTGGATGACTGCCGGCGCTTTTGCGATCTGCGTGGCGGCAAGGCCCTGCCGATCTATGCCGACCCGCCAACGATGGAGGTGTTGAAACGGATCTTCGTCTATGCCTTTCATGGCGGGCCGGTCCCCAAGGGCTACTTCATCCCGGAGCCGCATCTGGTCGAGGGGCCGTTCGACTTGGGCGATCTGCACATCACGCCGCTGCCCTTGCCGCACGGGCGCATCACGTCCACCGGCTACCTTTTCGAGCAGAGCGGACGCAAGCGGCTCGCCTATTTGAGCGACTGCAAGGAAGTGCCGCCCGCGGCGTTGGAACTCGTCCGCGGCGTCGAAGTCGCGGTGCTTGATGCGCTGCGCTACAAGCCCCACCCCACGCACATGTCCCTCGACGAGGCGCTCGTCGCCGCCGGCCGCATCGGGGCGGGGCGGACCTACTTCACGCACCTCACTCACGATTACGACCACGACCAGGCGCAAGCCGCGTTGCCGGAGCGGGTCTGGTTTGCTTTCGATGGCTTGCGCGTGGACAGTGGCCCTTGATGCGGGGAAACACCTGACTCCGAAATCTGAATGTCAACATCTGCAAGCAAACTGAAGACGGGAAAGTGGCGGCGCTGCGCCGGGACGCCGTGGCGTGGACGTGAAGCCGAAATCCGAAAGGCGATTTCAAAACCCCGTAGCCGCCGACGTGAGGAGGCTCAAACGCCAACAGAAACAGAGCCTCCTCACGGTTGCATCAAGCTGCCGCCCGGCACACCGGGTAGCGCAGGTTTTCAACCTGACGTAGCGCCGACTTGCAGTCGGCAAGGCCGTGAACCTTCCAGCCGGCTGGCCTCTTCCAACGCTCGCCGGTTGGAAAACCGGCGCTACGGCAGACTGGAAAGTCTGCGCTACGAGTGCTCCCGAACCGAGCTTGATGCAGCCGTGGAGCCTCCTCACGTCGGCGGCTCCAGTCTTGAAAGTGGCTCTTCGGATTTCGGATTTCAGAGCCAGGGCGCTTCCTTCGTTCGTCGTTGCTCCGGCTTCTTGCTTGCCACGCTGCTCTTTGGGCTGCCCGGCTTTCCGGCCCGGAGTGCAGAACCGGGCGCTTCTGCGGTGGTCGTCTTCAATTCCCGCCTGGCCGAGTCCAAGGAAGTGGCGGCGCATTACGCCAAGCTCCGCCAGGTTCCCGACAAGCAAGTCCTCGGATTGGACCTTCCCACCACCGAAACCATGACCCGCGCGGAGTTCAAGAAGCAGCTCCAGACGCCGCTCTACGACGAACTCGTGGCCAAAGGTTTCTTCAAGCTTGGCCCCCCGGAGGCAGGCCCGGACGGCGCTTCCCAACGGCGGCGCGTGCTCCACTCCAGCATCCGTTATCTCGTTCTCTGCTACGGCGTGCCGCTGAAGATACCGCACGACGACACGCTGGCGGAGGAAGGGGCGCTGAAGCTGCAGCCGGAGTTGCGCAAGAACGGCGCGGCCGTGGACAGCGAACTGGTCTTGCTGCCGCTCGGCCGCGACAAGATCATGCTCGCCGGGCTGGTGCCGAACCCGTTTTACGGCACGGCCGTCACCAATCTCCCCCGCATCCAGGCGACCAACGGGGTGCTGCTCGTGGCGCGCTTGGACGGCCCGACGCCGGCCATCGCGCGCGGCTTGGTGGACAAGGCGATGGAGGCGGAGAAATACGGCCTCTGGGGACGCGCCTACTTCGATGCGCGCGGCCTGACCAACGGCAGCTACCTGCTCGGCGACGAGTGGATTCGCGGCGCCGCGAAAGTGGCCCGGCAGATGGGCTTCGAGACGGTGCTCGACGACGCGGGCGCCGTTTTCTCCGACACCTTTCCTCTGAGCGACGTCGCGCTGTATGCGGGCTGGTACGAGGGCGACGCCTGCGGCCCGTTCGCGCTGCCGGAGGTGGAGTTGATGCCCGGCGCGTTGGCCTACCACCTGCACTCGTTCAGCGCCGCCACCCTCCGCTCGACAACTCAACACTGGGCCGGGCCGCTCCTGGCCAAGGGCGCAACCGCCACGGTTGGTTACACCGATGAACCGTATCTGTCCGCGACCTCCGACATCGCGGTGCTGCTGCGGAACTTTCTTCACGGCGCCAGTTTTGGCGAAGCCGCCTGGTCCGCGGAGCGCGGCTTCTCCTGGCAAACTACCGTCGTGGGCGACCCGCTCTACCGGCCGTGCGACGTGCCGCTCGACCGGCGGCATTTCTATCTGGAGTCCCATTTCAGCCGACTGGTCGAGTGGTCGCATCTGCTGGTCGTCAACCGCAACCTCGTGATGAACGCGCCGGCGGATGAAACCCTCGCCTACCTTCGCAACATCGAATTCATGCGCCACAGCGCGGTGCTGACGGAGAAACTCGGCGATCTGTTGCGTCTAAAAAAGGAATTGCCCCAAGCTACCGAAGCCTATCAGCAGGCGCTCCAGCGGTATCCGTCGCCGCAGCAGAAGGTGCGGCTGCTCCTCGCCATCGCCGACCTGCAAACGTCCGCGGGCCGGGACAAGGACGCAGTCCAGACGCTCCAGCAGTTCCTGAAAGAATGCCCTCGCTATCCGGGGATGCTGTCCATTTACCAACGGCTCCTGCCATTGGCGGAGAAACTCCGCGACACCGCCCTCGTCACGGAATGCCAGGCCATGATCCAAAAACTGACGCCGCCTCCGCCCCCACCGCCGGCGACGAAGTGAAGCGCCCGACCCTCGAGGCAATTGCAAAACCCCGTAGCAGCCGACGTGAGGAGGCTCGAACTTCAATGAAAACAGAGCCTCCTCACGTCGGCTGCTACAGTTTTGCAGGAAGCTCCCTCAATGCCGAAAATGCCGCGCGCCGGTAAAGACCATCGCCACTCCGCGCTCGTCCGCCGCCGCGATCACTTCCGGGTCGCGCACCGAACCGCCGGGTTGGATCGCCGCAGTGGCTCCAGCTTGCGCAGCGGTGATCAAGCCGTCCGCGAACGGGAAGTAAGCGTCGCTGCACACCACGCTGCCTTCGAGCGAGAGTCCGGCTTCCTGCGCCTTCCACACCGCGATGCGGCTGGCATCGACACGACTCATCTGGCCCGCGCCTACACCCAGCGTGCGGTCGGAGCCGACATAGACGATGGCGTTGGACTTGACGTGTTTTACGATCCGCCAGCCGAAGAGCATGGCCTTCATCTCTGACTCGGTGGGCGCTCGCTTCGTCACCACCTTGAGATCGGCCGGGCGCGTCTTGCGGAGGTCGCGGTCCTGCATGAGGAACGACTCCACGCCCACGCTGCGCACGTCGCGTCCGGGCGCTCCGGCGGGAGACTTGAGCGCCTTCATCAGACGGAGGTTCTTTTTCTTTTGCAGCACCGCGAGCGCCTCGCCCGTGAAGTCCGGTGCCACGATCACTTCGCTGAAGATCTCCGCGATCGCCTCGGCGCAGGCTCCATCGAGCGGCTGGTTCACCGCGATGATGCCTCCAAACGGCGCCTGCCGATCCGTGGCGAAGGCCCGGTCCCAGGCCTCGCGCTGGCTCGCGCCCTGGCCCACCCCGCACGGGTTCGTGTGCTTGAGGATGGCCAGCGTGGGCGGATCGTCCGCGAACTCCGTGATCAAATGCAGCGCCGCCGTGAGGTCAAGAATGTTGTTGTAGGAAAGTTCCTTGCCGTGGAGCTGCTGGAAGTAGTCCTTGAAGTTGCCGTAGAGCGCGGCCTTCTGGTGCGGGTTTTCGCCGTAGCGCAACGATTGCACCAGCGGCGCTTGCAGGCAGAGCGCCGGCGGCAACTGCTCCTCCGCGTGTCCGGCGAAGACCTTGTTCAAGTGCGACGCGATGGCGGCATCGTACGCGGCGGTGCGGGCGAAGACCTTCGCAGCCAACTCCTGGCGCAAGGCCAGCGTCGTTTCGCCCGCGGCCTTGATCTCCTCGGCCACTTGCGCGTAATCCGCCCAGTCCACCACCACCGTGACGCTGACGTGGTTCTTGGCGGCGCTGCGCAACATGGACGGCCCGCCGATGTCGATGTTCTCAATGGCGTCGTGGAGGGAGACGTTCGGCTTGGCGACGGTCTGCTCGAAGGGATAGAGGTTCACCACCACGAGGTCGATGGGCGTGATCCCGTGGGCGCGCGCGGCCTCCTCGTGCGCCGGGTTGCCGCGGACGTAGAGCAAGCCGCCGTGGATTTTCGGATGCAGCGTCTTCACGCGCCCGTCGAGCATTTCGGGAAAACCGGTGTGGGCGCTGATGTCCTTGACGGGCAGGCCGGCCTCGCGGAGCACCTTGGCGGTGCCGCCGGTGGAGAGGAGTTCAACCCCGGACGCCACCAGCGCCTGGGCGAAAGGGACCAGCCCGGTCTTGTCGGAAACGGAGAGCAGAGCGCGTTGGATTCGTGCCATAGTTGCGGCGCTAAAATCCCAAAAGCCCTCCGGGAGTCAACCGGAGAATGGCGGGTGATGGCGCAGCCGAACCAAACGAACGCTTGACACGGGGGAGGAGGAAGCCGTTTTCCGAAAATGAACTCTTGGCAACGGGACGGGGCTGCGATAGAACCGTGCTCGTTCAAGACAGAGAAATATCCGAAACGAATGACGTAAGACATCACAACACATATTCTGCGTAGCTTTGGCTACGGGCCTACCGAAAACCGCGAATTTTCCCACTGCAAGGCTGACCAAGCGCGCGCCCGAAAGGGCGCGGCTTGGCGTCACTCTTGCAGTGGGCGCTTCGCGGTGCCTCGGTAGGGGCGCGTCGAGTTCGCGCCTCTTGGGTTCCAGGGTTAAGGGTTCGCAGGGACAAAGGACAACAAATGCAAATCTCAGAATGGCGGGGCCGTTGGCAGACGATAGCAGCAACCATGTTGGTGTTCATGCAATGTGAGGTGTGGGCGGTGACAAACGATCTCCTCATCACATCGATCTCGCGGGACGGCGAGTTCACGACGTTGACGTGGACCAGCCGGCCAGGCGAGTTCTACACGGTCTATTGGACGGACGAGTTGAAAGCGAATCCGTTTTGGCGGGTCGCTGCGGTTGGCGTGCCCAGCGGCGGCACGAACACGACGTGGTCGGAGGGCGGCGAGGATTGGCTGATGAGCCTCCAAGTGCCCGGCCGCATGTCGATGGCAAAGGCCGCCTTGACGGCAGCGGAGATGACAGCGCGGCAGGAAGCGATGCGCGCCAACGTGGCCGCGGGCCGTGCGTTTCTGGAACGGCAGTTGGAAGTCCTCAAGGCCAAGGCGGCGGAAGCCCAACAGCGCCGGTTGCAGCGGCAGGCAGACCTGCAAGCGGGGCGCGTGTCCGCGGAGTCGGGCGGGACGCTGGCACCGAAGGAATTGACGCAATTCACAGAATCGGGCGGGACGGTCCTGGAGACGATGTCGTCGCCGCCGGAACCGCCGGGCGATCCGGGCGAGGGCGGCACCAATGCTCCGCCCACGGCCAAGTTCTATCGCGTGGCGCGCATGGCGGTCACGGGCTTCGTGGATGGCTGGGGGCCGGGCGCGGTGAGCAAGCCCAGCGGGCTGACGAACATCATGGCGGTGGCGGCCAGTCCGTTCGATTCGGGCGCGCAAAGTTTGGCCTTGCGGAGCAATGGAACGGTGGTGGCGTGGGGCAATAATTTCTACGGCCACACCAACGTCCCTGGCAGCGCCACGAACGTGGTGGCGGTTGCGGCGGGCGGACGGCACAGCATCGCGCTCAAGCGCGACGGTTCGCTGGCGCTGTGGGGCGACAACAGCTTCGGGCAAGTCACCAACGCGCCGGCAGGGCTGACGAACGTGGTGGAGGTGAAGGCCGGTCTGTGGCACAGCGTCGCGCTGAAGGCCAACGGGACCGTGGCGGCGTGGGGCGACCAGTTCAATCGCTCAAATGCGGTGCCGAGCGGGCTGAGCAACGTCATCGCCATCGCCGCCGGGCCGCGGCATTGTCTGGCGCTCAAGAGCGATCACACGGTCGCAGCGTGGGGCTTCGACATCGTCTTCCGCGGCTACTACTGGCTGACGAACGTCGAGCCGTACGCGTTGTTCATGGGCACGAATCCGCCGACGGGCACGAACGGGTTGGTGTGGCTCGACGCCTACAGCGCGACACCGACGAATTTGCCGGCGGGGCGGACGGTGTTCGGCAATTTCTTGCCGACGAACGTGCCGGCGAATTTGACCAACGTGATCGCGATCTCGGCGGGCATGGAGCACAACCAAGCCTTGCGGCGCGACGGTTCGATCTTCGTGTGGGGCCGGACGAACGCGGCGGTGGTGACGAAATCGCCGCCGATGACGAACGCGGTCGCTCTCGGCGCGGGCTGGCATTACGGTGTGGCCGTGAATCCAGACGCGCAGGTGATGAGTTGGGGGGAAGACGAAAGCGCCCAGAGCATGGACGCGGTGGTGAGCTTGAGTGTCGGCGCGCTGCACACACTCTTGATCCGCACGAACGACCAAAGCCCCGTCATCCGCCGTCAGCCGCACAACACCGCCGCGCCCGTGGGCGCCCTCACGAACCTGACGGTGGACGCGACCGGCACACCATCGCTCAGTTTTCAGTGGCAGCGGTATTACACCAACAGCGGGTGGAACAACTTGGCGGGCAAGACCAGCGCGACGCTGTCGTTCGCCAGTCTGCAAGATTCGGACGACGGCCTCTATCGCGTGCAAGTCAGCACGCCAACGCGCACGGTGACGAGTCGCGAAGTGACGGTGGAAACCATCCATGTGCCGGTTATCACGAACCAGACGCCGGAGTTGGACTACCGAAGCCCGCCAGGCCCTACCGTTCTGTTGGCGCTTTGGGTGTACAGCAAAGGCAGTGAGCACGTGGGCTACACGTGGTACAAGGACAGTGTTCCTTTGGCCGGAGATGTCCTGCCCGGCGGCCTCGCCTCGTCGAAGCAACTGTTCTTCACCAGCACCAACGTCGAGGGCCGGTATTGGGTGGTAGCGTGCAACGAAGCGGGCTGCGTGACCAGCGCCGTCTGGCAAGTGCGGATCACGCTCGCGGGCGAAAGCACCATGTGGGGCGCCGGCTACGCAGGCGGAACGAATCTCTTCCGCGCGGAGACCAACTTGATCAGCCTCGCTGCCGGTGGTGGCCACACGCTGGCGGTGCGCGAGAACGGAACGGTGCTCGGTTGGGGCAGCAATGAGTATGGGCAAGCCAGTCCCACCAACACGCTGACCAATGTGGTGGCGGTGTCCGCCGGCTACTTCCACAGTCTGGCCTTGCGCGAGAACGGCACCGTGGCGGGCTGGGGCTACAACAACGAAGGCGAATGCATGCCGCCCGCGGACCTGACCAACGCCGTGGCCATCGCGGCAGGCGGCTTCCACAGCCTCGCGCTGCGCAACAACGGCACGATCACGTTCTGGGGCGGCAACTACTGGGGCAACGGCAATGTGCCCAGCAGCGCCACCAACGTGAGCGCGCTCTCGGCCAACTACTGGCACAACTTGGCGCTGCGCAGCAACGGCACGATCGTTGCCTGGGGCAACAACGATTACGGTCAGTGCAACGTGCCCGCGAGCGCCACGAACGTGGTGGCCGTGGCTGCGGGCTACTACCACAGTCTCGCGTTGCGGGCGAATGGAACGGTGGTGGGCTGGGGTTATCCCGATGCGGCCATCACGAGCATTCCAGCGAACCTGACGAACGCCATGCGCATCGCCGCCGGTTACGGCTGGGGCCTAGCGCTGCGCAACGATGGGACGGTGGCGGCCTGGGGCGTGAACACCTACGGCCAGACCAACGTCCCCGCCGGCCTGAGCAACACTTGGGCTATTGCCGCCGGCTACTACCACGCGGCAGCGCTGGCCTACAATCCGGTCTTGAACTACCCGGTGAATCCCGCGGAGGACTTGCTGCTCATCGCCAACACCAACAGCGCCGACAGCACGAACCTCTTGAACTACTACCTGGCGCACCGCCCGTTGGTGGGCAACGCGAACGTCCTCAAGCTCGGCACGGTCCCGGCGGAGGCCTACACCAACGGCGTGGATTTCACCAACCAGTTCCTGCCGCCGCTGCTGGCGTGGTATCGGGACCACCCGACCAAGCGCCCGGCCTACCACCTCTACTTCATCGACGTGCCGACCCGCTTCACTGGAGACGGGAAGGAGATCAGTGTGGCGGCCAGAGTTCGCGCGCTCCTGCAACCTCGTTCGCCGTTCATTTCCTACCTCAACATGGGGCAGCGGTATATCGACATCGCTGGGGCGACGAACAAGCTGGAGGACGCCCTGCACTACATCGACAAGCTGGCCCGCTTCGGGAGCAACTGCTCGCCGGGCAAGCTCGTCATCAGCGCCAGCGCGGGCGGCTACGCCAACGACAATTACGTGCTGGACGACGAAGCCCGGTTCTATCCTGACGGCACGTATTACGAACCGTATTCGCAGTACCCTCCCGATGTAGGCAACGTACAAGGCGGGGTCGGCAGCATTGGGGTTGGCATTCCGGGGATGCTTCAAAGTGGCATCCAATCGAACAAGATCGATTACGTGCCCTGTGTCGCCTCCTCGAACATCTTCACCCGATTCGGGACCAACCTCGCCGGCTACTTGAGTTGGGGACATTACGGATGGCTCGCACCATACACATTCAACGGCAACGTTCGCTTCTATGACAATGCGGAGTGGTACATCATGGGGACAATCGAGTCATTCAACGGCATCTTGGCAGACTTCTTTGCTCACCATGGCGACTATGGGGAGTGGTTTTCGCCGGGTGCTTTTTACCGCACGAACTACGAAGGGACACCGGTTGGAGCCGTCTGCTACGTATGGGAGCCAAATGCGAACGCGGTTGACTCAGGCGTTTACCTTGGGCTGTGGGCTCGGAGCAAGAACTTCATCACCTGTGCCTGGCTCTCCAGCAGAGTCCCCGAGGTCACGTTGGTCGTCGGCGATCCGTTTGTGAGAAAATGAAAGGAACAAACTTCTATGAAAATTCATCTGTCGCTTGCACTGATTCTGGCAGGATCACTCGTTGGCCATGCGCAAGGCACGTTCAGAAACCTCAACTTCGAGGAAGCAAACCTGCCAGCGGTTTCGCACGGTTTCGAACCGGTGGAAGATGCCCTGCCCGGTTGGACCGTCATTTACGGAACCAATGTCGAGACACTGATATCCCGTAACAGCTATGGATTCGACGGAAAATCCAGAGTGAGCATTTGGGAAAGGGAAGTGTACCCGGTCCCGCTCGCGGGACGGTGTTTCGTTGATTTTCTACGTTACGGCCTTGATCTCACTCCCGTTTCCATCGCTCAGACTGGCATTGTACCAGCGGACAGCCTTTCTCTCCGGTTCCTCGTGACGATGACGCCATGGATTGCAGGCGACATGAGTGTCCAACTGAACGGAACCGAATTGCAGATGCAGGTTCTTGGGTTCACAGGTGGCGCAACGGTCGTGGGCGCGGACGTGTCGGCCTTTGCTGGCCAGACGGTCGAACTGCGGCTCATTTCGCACCCCTACCAAGACGCTGGAGTCAGTCAAACCTACTTGGACAACATCATGTTTTCGCCAGAGCCAGTTCCTGAACCGGCCACGTTTGTGCTGTTGGCTCTGGGCGGCGCCTTGGCTGCGACACGCTGGCGTGTTCGCAGCAGAAAACGCTGAAGCAATGAGAGCTTTCCGGCCCCTCCTCCTTGCTCTCGCGGTTCCGTGGCTTGCCTGCGCCCAAGGCAGCTTCACGAACCTCGATTTCGAGTCGGCCAACCTCCCACTGCCTTCGCATGGCTTTGAACTGGTCACCGATGCCTTGCCGGGTTGGACGGTCTTGTACGGAACCAACGTCGAGACGCTAATATCGAGAAACAACTACGGCTTTGAGGGAAAATCCAGGGCGACTATTTGGGAGAGGAACATAAATCCCGTTCCCCTTGCTGGGCGGTATTTTCTTGAGTTCACCCGCTTCGGCCGTGATCTCACTCCAGTCTCAATCGCTCAGAATGGCCTCGTGCCATCGGACAGTCTGTCTCTCCGCTTTCTCACGGCACTGACGCCCTGGATTCCAGGCGACATGACGATCCAACTGAATGGAACCGAACTGCAATTGCAGGTGCTCGGGTTCACAAGCGGCGCCACAATCGT
>JACRJZ010000124.1 GCA_016219875.1 Verrucomicrobiota bacterium
CGCGCCTGGGAGGTTTTCTGGCGCGCAAGCAGGACGGGCTGCCCGGCTGGCAAACGATCTGGCGCGGCTGGCAGCGTCTGATGTGGATGAGTGAAGGCGTCCAGCTAATGGGAGACTGAAAAGATGTGGGTAATGACAAGGGCTTCCAACCTTGCCGTATCGCCGACTTGTAGTCGGCAGGGCCGTGAAACTCCCAGCCTGCTGGCCTTGTCCAACGCTCGCCGGTTGGAAAACCGGCGCTACGGCAGGCTTGTCAATCCGCCGCGGCTCGGCTAAGGAACTCGCCGCAACTGAAGCTCAGAAACCGAACTGGGGCCGGCCCAGTCCGCTATGGCCGAGCCTGACCATCAACCTGGGGACGGACCTGCGACGCAAGTCCGCGCCCTCTTGCAGAACCGGGTCGCCCAAAACGTTCTGGCCGGAGGAGTCTGCCTCGTCACCGCGGTGGCGGGACACCACATCAGTGATTGGCCGAAAGCCGAGAGTCTGGCTTGGCCGTCCTTTGGCCTCGCGGTGGCCGGGGTGGTGCTGGCGGGTTGGCGGCTTTGGCCCGGCCTCTTCTTGGGAATCATTCTGGGCCATGTGATCGCCGGGCAGCCTTGGCTCCTGGCCGGTGGCAAGGCGGCCAGTGACGTGGCCGGAGCGCTGGTCGCGTACGGTCTCTTCCTACGGTTGGGCCGGTTGGAGCGTTCCCTCGAACGGGTATGCGACGTGCTTTCCCTCTTCTACTTCGGCGCGGTGGCCGGGGCGGTCTGCAGTGCCAGTCTGAGCGTGCTGGCGATGGTTCTGACGCTCAAAACGCCCGCCGAGAGCTGGGCTTGGCGGTGGTTCATGGAATGGCTGCCCCGGAGCTTGGCCGTCGTCACGGTCACACCGCTTGTGCTGACGTGGGCCGGCCGCGGCTGGCGTCCGCGGACGGATGCCCGGTTGAAGGAAGCCGTTTGCCTGCTGGCGCTCCTCTGCGGCGCCGGGATGCTGGTGTTCGGCGAGCGCTTCCCCTCGGAGTTGGCCAAGTATTCCGTCGCCTACGTCGTGTTCATCTTCGCTCTCTGGTCGGCGCTGCGCTTCGGCCCGCGCGGCGCCGCCATGACGGTGTTCATCGTGGCGTTGCTGTCGCTGCTGGGCGCGGAGCGGGAATGCGGGCCGTTCGCCGCTCAAAGCCCCGAGGACGTGGTCCTGCTGTGGAGCGTGTTCAACGGCGCGTTTTCCGTCTCCACGCTGGTGCTGGCGGCGGTCATCGCCGAGCGGCGCCGCGGGGAGACGGCGCTGCAGACCAGCGAGGCCCGCTACCACCACCTGTTCTCCCAAGCCCCGATCTCCATCTGGGAAGAGGATTTCTCCGCGTTGGTGCGGTGGCTGGCCGAGTTGCGGGCCAGGGGCGTGGCGGACCTCCGCGATTACCTCGTGCGCCACCCGGAAGAGGTGGACCGGGCCATTTCCCTGGTCCGAGTCAGGGACACCAACGATGCCGCAATGCGGATGTTCGAGGCGGAGAACCGGGAGCAATTGGTGGGCGAGTTGGGCGGCACGATCAAGCCGGGCAGCCGCCAGTTCTTCGTGCAGGAGCTGCTTCAAATCTGGGAGGGTGCCACGCGCTACGAAGGCGAGGTCGAAGGCCGCACCTTCAAGGGCAAGCGGATCAATTACATCGTCCACTGGGACGTGAGCACCGGCGAAGGGCGCACGGACTGGGCGCACGTCATCGTGGCCATCACGGACATCACGGAGCGCAGCCGCTTGCGCGAGGAAGTCCGCCAGGCGCAAAAGATGGAGGCGGTGGGCCGGCTGGCCGGCGGCATCGCGCACGACTTCAACAATCTCATCATGACTATCCACGGCTACAGCAGCCTGCTGCTGGCGCGCCCCGGCGACGACCCGTCCCGGCGCGAGGAAGCGGAGCAGATCAAGCTGGCCGCCGAGCGCGCCGCCGACCTCACGCGGCAGTTGCTGGCCTTCAGCCGCAAACAAGTCATGCGGCCCCGCGTGCTGGACCTGAACGCCGTGGTTTCCGACATGAACAAGATGTTGTGCCGGCTGATTGGCGAGCACATTCAATTGGAGAAACGGCTGGCCGCGGACCTGGGCACCGTCAAAGCCGACCCCAATCAACTCGAGCAAGTCATCCTCAACCTGGCCGTGAACGCGCGTGACGCCATGCCCGGCGGTGGACGCCTCACGCTCGCGACGAGCAACGTGGAGGTCGCGCCGCCGGGCACCCAGACCCAGACGGGCGTGCTGGCCCCGGGCCGGTACGTGCAACTGACCGTCACCGACACGGGCTGCGGGCTTTCGCTGGAAGCCAAGGCGCATCTGTTCGAGCCATTTTTCACGACCAAGAGCGCCGAGCAGGGCACCGGTCTGGGGTTGTCCACGGTGTACGGCATCATCAAGCAAAGCGGCGGTGAAATCGCGGTCACGAGCGAGGAAGCTCTGGGCACGATCATCCAAATCTACCTGCCGCGCGCCGAGGAAACCGACACCGAAGTCCTGCGCGCCCAACAGGCCGCCCAGTTCCCGCGCGGGAACGAAACCGTGTTGGTGGCCGAAGACGAGGACCACGTGCGCAACCTGCTTTGCAAGTGCCTGGGCACCTTTGGCTACAAAGTGCTTTCCGGCGCCTCGGGTGTGGAGGCCCTGGCCGTGGCGGGGTGCGTGGACCGGATCGACGTTCTGCTGACCGACCTCGTCATGCCGGAAATGGGCGGCCGGGAGTTGGCCACGAGACTTCTCCAGTCCCGCCCTGATCTCAAAATCATCTTCCACTCCGGTCACACCGGGGACTCCATCCTGCGGGAAGGCCCGTGGGAAGGACGCGCCCTTTTCCTCGAGAAGCCGTTCACGCCGCAAACCCTGCTCGTGACGGTCCGCAGTCTCCTGGATGGGCGCAAGGCCGCCGCGGCACGAAGCGCCGAACCAAGCACGCGGCCCGTGGCGTGAGGGGGAAACGGTCATCGCGGCGGCCTCCAACTCGCCTGTTGCCTCCGGGCGGCAGACGTGTTCCCCTCAGCGGCAGCACGCAATGCTCAAGATCATGTGCCTCTTTCAAAACCTCGCGATCGTCGCGGCGTCTCGGCAGAGCGCCGCCATTCCCGGATCCCAAGTCAGAAAACGCGGCGCTCTGCCGGGACGCCGTTACGGAGTTTTGACAGCGCCGTTCGTGCGACGCATCACTTCGCTCTTTCTCTCCTTGTTGGTTGTCGGAGCCTCGCATTCCGTCTTGGCCGCCGACCTTTCCCCCATGACCGATCCGCTGGCGTGGCCGCCCCTCACGCGCGAATGCCGTCCGTGGTCCTACTGGTGGTGGATGGGCAGCGCGGTCGATCCCGCGAACCTCACCCGGGAGCTGCAGCGCTACGCGGACGCGGGCTGGGGCGGCGTGCATGTCATCCCCATCTATGGCGCGAAGGGCTGGGAGGAGAAATCCATCCCTTACCTCAGCCCAAAGTGGATGGACATGCTCCGTCACACCGTCACCGAGGCGCGCCGGTTGGGCCTGGACGTTGATATGACCACCGGCTCGGGGTGGTGCTTCGGTGGCCCGCACGTGACCGACCGTGAGGCCAACGCGCTCGCCGTGGTCAAAACCTTCGAGGTCGCCGCGGGGCAGAAGCTCAGCGAAAAGTTTGACCGTCAGGTCGTCCAGGCACTGGCTGCCTTTTCTTCCGAAGGCCAGTGCGTCGAGTTGACCGACCGAATCAGCGCGGACGGCACGGTGGACTTCACGGCGGAAGGCGGCCCGTGGCGCGTCTTCACCGTCTCCCAGCGCCCGTCTGGCCAGAAAGTGAAACGCGCCGCGCCCGGCGGCCAGGGCCACATGCTGAACCTGATGTCGCCCGCGGCCATGCGGCACTACTTGGAGTGGTTCGAGGCCGCGTTCGCCGGCTACACCGGCCCGAAGCCCCGCGCCCAGTACCACGACTCTTACGAATACCGCTCCGAGTGGTCGCCGGAGTTCCTGGCCCAGTTTGCGCAGCGGCGCGGCTACCGCCTGCAATCCGAACTGCCGGCGCTGTTTGGCAAAGACGAAACCGACCGCGCTGCCCGCGTGAAGTGCGATTACCGGGAAACCCTTTCCGACATCATGGTCGAGGAGACGCTGCCGATGTGGACCCAGTGGAGCCACGGACGCGGCTTCATCACGCGCAACGAAGCGCACGGCTCGCCCGGCAACCTGCTGGACCTGTACGCCACGGCCGACGTGCCGGAGACGGAAATGTTCTACAAGGACCGCGACATCCTGGTGTCCAAGTTCGCGTCGTCCGCCGCCCATGTGGCCGGCAAGAAATTCGTCGGCTGCGAAACCGGCACCTGGTTGCAGGAGCACTTCACCGAAACCCTCGCCGACATGAAGTACTTGCTCGACGACCTTTTCGTTTCCGGCGTGAACCATGTTGTTTACCACGGCACCTGTTACTCGCCGGATGAAGCGCCGTGGCCGGGCTGGCTCTTCTACGCGAGCTACGAGATGAACCCGCGCAACTCAATCTGGCGCGACGTGCCCGCGCTCAACGCCTACGTTGCGCGCTGCCAGTCCGTGCTCCAGTCGGGCGCGCCCGACAACGACCTCCTGCTCTACTGGCCCATCTACGACCGCTGGCACAACCCGAAGGGGATGGCGCAGGCCTTCACGGTCCACGCCCGTGACTGGCTCGACGGGCAAGCCATCGGGAAACTCGCGCGCCGACTGTGGGGACGCGGCTACGCGTTTGACTACGTCTCCGACCGGCAACTGACCGGGGCGAAAACGCGGGCCGGCGGCATCGAAGTAGCCGGCGGCACGTATCGCGCGGTGGTCGTCTCAGCGTGTGAACACATGCCGCTGGAGACGTTCAAGCAACTGCTCGCGCTGGCCGAAGCCGGGGCCACGGTGATTTTTGAAGGCGGGCTTCCCGCCGACGTGCCGGGCTGGGCCGATCTGGAGAAGCGCCGGAATGAGTTCAAGAAGCGCCTTGAGTCCGTGAAGCTGGCCCGCGGCGCGGACAGCGAATGGCGTGAAGCGAAGCTAGGCGCGGGCCGGATTCTTGTGGGTGAAGTGGAGTCGGCGCTGACGGCCGCCAAAGTCGCTCGCGAAACCCTGACCGATCACGCCGGAGTGCTCGTCATCCGCCGCCGCTTCGATGGAGGCCGGCACTATTTCATCGCCAACCGGGGCGCAGACCCGTTCGATGGCTGGCTGCTGCTCGCCAAGGAGGCGAGGTCGGCGGTCATCATGGACCCGATGACCGCGCGCTGCGGCGTGGCGAGTTTGCGCCAGGGTGAAAGCGGACAGCCGAGGGTCTGGCTGCAACTCCCGCCGGGCGGCTCGCTCATCCTGCGCACGTTCACCGAACGGGAGGTCAAAGGCGAGCCGTGGGTTTGGTGGCGTGAGTCCGGCCAGCCTGTCGAGATCGCGGGCAACTGGCAGGTGGAGTTTCTCCAAGGCGGCCCGCAAATCCCGCCGCCGGCTCAGATCACCAAACTCGGTTCCTGGACGGAACTGGGCGGCGAAGAAGTCCAGCGGTTCGCCGGCACGGCACTTTACACGATCACCTTCGACGCGCCGCCCGCCGCCGCGGATTCGTGGCTCCTCGACCTGGGCCAAGTCTGCCAAAGCGCGCGGGTCCGGCTGAACGGGCGCACCCTGGGCACGCTGCTCACGCCGCCTTTCCGCGTGGCAGCCGGCTCGCTGAAGGCGAGGGCCAACTTGCTGGAAGTGGAGGTCACGAACGTTTCGGCCAATCGCATCCGCGATCTCGATCGCCGGAAAGTGCCGTGGAAGAGTTTCCAGGACATCAACTTCGTGAACCTGGGCTACAAGCCCTTCGACGCCTCGAACTGGCCGCTGACCGACTCCGGCTTGCTGGGGCCGGTGCGGCTGATCCCCCTCACCCCGGCCCTCTCCCC
This sequence comes from Verrucomicrobiota bacterium, assembly GCA_016219875.1. Taxonomy (GTDB): domain Bacteria; phylum Verrucomicrobiota; class Verrucomicrobiia; order Limisphaerales; family JACRJZ01; genus JACRJZ01. The sequence goes on from JACRJZ010000124.1 coordinate 5,884, forward strand.
TCCGAGGGGAGAGGGAGAACCGAATCACGCGCGGTGAGAAGGCGGGCGCCGGCTGGCACTGAGCGCGACAAGCACCTCCCCTCTCCCGTCGGGCGGGAGAGGTTCAGAGTGAGGGGTCGGGGGCGCCGCTACGAAGCAGATTCATGGAAAGTTCCCAGTTCCCCTCGGACCTGCACACGGTCCATGAGCTTCCACGCCGATTCAGGACGGAACGCAGATTCAATTCTGGCACCGGTTCCTTCCATCTGCGCTCCGTCCTGAATCGGCGTGGAAGTTCATGGGTGGTACCAAGAAAAGCGCGGGTCGCATGGACCCGCGCTGCGGTCGAAATGTTCAGTCAGAATTACGCTTCCCAGCCGGCGCGGTTCTGGCGTTTCACGAACTGGGCGGCTTCGGGCAGGTTGGTCGATTTCATGTTCTGGCCGTCCCATTCCATGCGCTTGCCGACGCCGACGCGCAGGGCGATGCAGCCAAGCAGAATGCTCTCCGTGAGGTAGCCCGCGATTTCAAACCGTGAGTAGGCCAGCTCCGGCTTGCCTTCCTTCATGGCGTCGAACCATTCCTTGTCGTGGCCCGGCGAGCGCGGGATGGTCTTGGGCACGTTCAGGCAGGCCTCGTGTTTCTTGCCGTCCACAAATTCCTTCTCGTCGTTGAGCGCGAGGTAGATCTTCTCCGCATAGTCATCGGGGGCGAAGATGACACCCTTGGTGCCCACCACGAGCGTCCCTTGATTCGTCAACTTGCCGCCCTGCATATCGACCACCTTGGTCACACCGGGCACTTCCGGGCCGGGCCGGAGCGGGCGGAGCCGTTTGTCGCCCGGGTTGCCGTCATACCACCAGAACTTGAGGGGCGGCAGACCTTCGCGTTCGGGGAACTCGAAGCGGATGCGGGAGGTGAGCGGGAAGGTTTCCGGGTAAATCCGCGAGGCCAGTTCGCACTCGATGACGTTGGCGTAACCGAGCTTGAGGGCGCGGAACGGCATGTTGACCATGTGGCAGGCCATGTCGCCCAGCGCGCCGGTGCCGAAGTCGTACCAGCCGCGCCAATTGAACGAGTGATACACGCCCGTCTTGTAGGGGCGCATCTGGGCCGGCCCGATCCAGCAATCCCAGTTCATCCAATCCGGCACGGGATCGGAGGTTTCGGGACGATCCAGGCCCTGCGGCCAGACCGGACGGTTGGACCAGACATGCAGTTCTTTCGGCTCGCCGATGACGCCGGCCTGAATGATCTCGACCGCCCGACGGAGGGCGTCGTTGGCGCTGCCCTGGTTGCCCATCTGGGTGGCAAGTTTGTTTTCTTTCGCGAGGCGGACCATCTCACGGGCTTCCGAGACGTTCTGGCAAAGGGGCTTCTGGCAATAGACGTGTTTCTTCCGCTTCATGGCCATCATGCAGGCCACGCCATGCAGGTGGTCCGGGGTGGAGACGGTCACGGCGTCGATGGAGCTGTCCAGTTCCTCGAACATCTTGCGGAAGTCGCTGTAGAGCTTCGGCTCGACTGTGCGGTTATCTTTGGCCGCGCGGTCCTTGAGATACTTGAGCTTGCCGTTCACGCGGTTGGCGTCCACGTCGCAGAGGGCGACGATGTTGCCGCCGTGGCCGTAGGCGCTGTTGGTGTCGCTGTCGCCTTTGCCGCCCACGCCGATGCAGGCAATGTTGATGCGGTCATTGGCCCCCAGCACGCGCCCGACGTAGGGGAAGGAGAGAGCCGAAGCCCCGGCGGCCAGCGTGGTGTAACGCAGGAATTGACGGCGAGAAAGATTCAACGTGTTTGAATTCATATCGACATGTGTTGGCTTTGTCATGCGGTGTTGTCTAGGTCCGGCAAATCATTTGCACAAGAACAAAGTCTCCAGACGGCCCGCTCGCGCGGTGTATTCACCGGGCCGAGCGGGCCGGTGGCGCCTGGGTGAGCACGCCTTGGCCCTGCCGCCGTAGCGCAGACATTCTTGTCTGCCGTAGCGCAGGCGTTCCAGCCTGCGGGGCGCGCGAGCAATTCGGGTGTCCGGTTGCGCCCCGCCTGGGTCCTGCCTGCACACCGGCCTTGAATCTTTGATGAGCCGGGGTGAGAATCGCGTCCGACTTTGAAGCAATGATTGCCACTGCCACCAGCACGCGCCGGCGTTTTATCCAAAGCGCTGCCGTCGTGGCTGCCGCGCCGTCCCTGATCTCCCTGGCTGCGGGCGAAGGGGCTTCACCTGCGCCGGCCAATCCACCCGGCCGCCAGCCAACCGACCACACCGCCATGAAAATTGGATTCCACACCGACGCTTTCAACTCCGCCTATTGGTCGTTCGAGAAATGCCTCGACTGGGCCAAGAAGAACGACGTTCACCACATCGAGTGCGGCCTCATCGACGGCGTGAGTTGGATTCACGGCCTGGGCTACCAGCCCCACGTCGCGCTCTATGAAGACCCCGCCCTGCTCCGCCAGAAGATGGACAAGTACGGCGTGCGCTTCTCGCAAGTGGATGCCGCCTATCCGCTCTCCCAGGAGGACGGTCCGCTCCGAGGTGTGCCCTACGTGATGAAGTCCATCGCCTGGGCCGCGCAGATCGGCTGCCCGTGCGTCGATACCACCGACGGCCTCCACGCGCCCGAGGGCCTGAAGGACAAGGAGGCGATGGCCATGATGAAGCGCAGCTACCAGCAGATTCTCAAGGTCGCCGAGGCGCACAAGATCATCGTGAACATCGAACCGCACGGTTACTTCACCACGAACCCGGATATGATGGCCGAGATGCAAGCCTTCAGCGACAGCCCGTATTTGCGCATGAACATGGACACCGGCAACACCTTCATCGCCGGCCAGGACCCGGTGAAGTTTCTGAAGAAGTTCCTCAAACGCGTCAGCCACGTTCACGTGAAGGACGTGTCTGAGTCGCTCGCCAAGGCCCTGCGCGGCGGCATGACCGGCATTGCGGTCAGCCATTGTTCACTCGGCGAAGGCGTCAACGCCGGCAACATCAAGCAATGCCTCGCGCTCCTCCGCGACGCCGGCTACCGGGGCGTGCTGAGCATGGAGTGCGAAGGCGCCAGCGGGCCGATGATCGAGAAGTCGCTCGCCTGGCTGCGCGGCAAGCTGAAGGAACTCGGCATCGCAGAAGAAAAATGACCCGTCACGCTTGGATTTAACCTCAACCCACAGGATCGACCATGAACGAAAACAAGACTCCCACCGTCACTCGCCGTGACTTCCTCAAAACCTCCGCCGCTGCCACTGCGACGGTCGCCGCGCTCGGCGCGTTGGACCTCTCGCGCTCCGCCCACGCCGCGGGCAGCGACATCATCAAAGTCGGCATGATCGGCTGCGGCGGCCGCAACACCGGAGCCGCTGCTCAAGCCCTCACCGCTGACAAAGGCGCCCGCCTCGTCGCCATGTGCGACATCCTCATGGACCGCGTCCAGTCCAAGCGCAACGAACTCAAGAAACAGAAGGGCGAGCAGGTCACCGTCGCCGACGACCAGTGCTTTGCCGGCTTCGACGCCTACAAGAAAGTCATCGCCGCCTCCGACGTGGTGTGCATCGCCAACGCGGCCAAGTTCCATCCCTTCCACGCGATGGCCGCCATTCAGGCGGGCAAGCATGTCTTCGTCGAAAAGCCCCACGGCATCGACCCCGCGGGCATGAAGCTCATGCGCGCGGCCTGCGATCTGGCGAAGGAGAAGAAACTGAGCATCGTCTCCGGCCTCCACAGCCGCTGGCATCCCGGCTACCAGGAAACGGTCAAGCGCATCCACGACGGCGCGATTGGCGACATCGTGTCCATCGAGGAGAACTTCCTCCGCGCGCCCTATGGCGTGGTGCCGCGCAAGGAGGGCCTTACCGAACTCGAATGGCAAGCCAGCACCCAGTACCACTTTGTTTGGATGTCCGGCGACGACGTCGTCCAGTCCCTCGTTCACAATCTCGACCGCGCCCGCTGGGCCATGAAGGAAGCCAACCCCATCAAGTGCCACGGGATGGGCGGACGCTCTTCCATGACCGACCCGATTTACGGCGACGTGTTTGACCATCACTCGGTCGTCTATGAGTTCCCCAACGGCATTCGCCTCTATGCGCTGTGCCGGACCACGACGGGCTGCTACGACGAATACTCGAGCCTGATCTTCGGCACAAAAGGCAAGGCGGACATTATGCGCTCCGCCATCACCGGCGAGAACAAGTGGCGCTGGCAGGGCAGCGGCGACCCGTATCAGATCGAGCACAACGCGCTCTTTGCCTCCATCCGTTCCGGCAACCCGGTCAACAACGGCGACTACATGGTGGACAGCACTATGACCGGCGTTATGGGCCAGATTTCCTGCTACACCGGCAAGGAAATCACCTGGGAGCAGATCACAAAGTCTGACTTCGCCTACCCGCCGAAGCCGGAAGACTGCCACGACGGCATGGAATCTCCGACGAAGCCTGGCCCCAACGGAAGCTATCCGGTCTTCGTCCCCGGCAAGACGAAGCTGATCTGAGTCAGGAGGCGGATAGGCATCGCGCGCGATGAAGCAGATCCTGCTCCTCGGCGGCGTGGCGGCGCTGCTGGTCATCGCGCTCCTGATGGGCCTTGTGCTCTGGGCCTACTTGGGAAGTGTCAGACAGAGGCGTGGCCTGTACGCAAAGATAAAGCCCGTCATCGCCGATTTGGAGAAAGGGCGAGTTGTCCCAACGGAGCAGTTGGAACAACTCGCCGCGGACGCGGAGACGCGAAATCTCCTCCGTCGCGAACTGCAAAGAATCGGACGGTCGGAGTTGTTCCCCCAGCGGTACGGCTCGTTGGCAGCGATGGCTGAATCTGACTTGGTGGTCTGGCTCTTGCACCCCAACGAACTGGCGGCCAAGCCGGATCAGATCGAGGTGGCGAAGGTGATCGAACGGCAAGAAGGCACGCCCTCGAAAACGGACGTTTTCTTCGTTTTCCGTTTCAGGACGCTTCCGCCGCACTGGCATGCCAAGGACGGATGGATGGCGGGCGTGGCCGGCCCTTATGTGGAGGGGGAAGACGACGACCGATTGGAGCGCATTGTCTTCAGCCGCTTCGAGGCGTTCGACAAGCGGACTCCCGAAGAGCATCTGGTTGAAATCGAGAAGCTCGTATCGCGCAAGTGAACAAGTCAGTTGTTGTCAGAGGAAGATGGAGACAGGCGCGACGCCTGTCCCACAGGTCAGACCACGGTTGCCTTCCCCGATCCTTTCACCACCTCCCCGATCAGCCAGGCTGAGTGCTGCTGGCTGCGGATGAACTTCAGCGCTGCATCCGCCCTGCCTGCCGCGACGATGGCGACCATGCCAACTCCCATGTTGAACACCTGGTAAAGCTCCGCCTCCGGCACGCCGCCACGCTGCGCGAGGAGTTGGAAGATCGGCAGCACGTCCCACGAGCCTTTGCGAATGACCACGTCGCAGGTCTTCGGCAGCACCCGCGGGATGTTGTCCACAAACCCGCCGCCGGTGATGTGGGCGAAGGCGCGGATCGCAGGACAGGCGTCGCGCCTGTCTCTGTTCTCGCCGAGCGAAGATGGAGACAGGCGCGACACCTGTCCCGCAGGATTGAACTTCCGCACCAGCGCCAGCACGAGCGGCCCGTAGCTTACATGCACTCTGAGCAGCTCGTCGCCAATGGTGTTGCCCAGCTCCGCCACACGGCTCTTGGGCTTGAGCTTCATCTGCTCGAAGAAAATCCTCCGCGCCAGCGAATACCCGTTCGTGTGCAGGCCGCTCGACGCGATGCCAATCACCGCGTCGCCGCGCTTCACGGCTTTTTGGCCGTTGAGCATCCGCGACTTCTCGACGACGCCCACGATGGTGCCGCTCACGTCGTATTCGCCCGGCTGGTAAAAGCCGGGCATCTGCGCCGTCTCGCCGCCAATGAGCGCGCAACGGTTTTCCGAGCAGGCTTTGGCAAAGCCGCGCAGGATCTCAGTGAAGACACGCGGCTCCAGCTTGCCGGTGCCGAGGTAGTCGAGGAAAAAGAGCGGCTCCGCGCCCAGCACCGCGATGTCGTTGACGCAGTGGTTGACGAGGTCCTGCCCGATGGTGTCGTGCCGGTCCATCGCGAAAGCGATCTTGAGCTTGGTGCCCACACCATCGACGCTGGAGACGAGCACCGGCTGGCGATACTGGCGAGTGTCGAGCGCGAACAGGCCGCCGAAGCCGCCGACTTTTCCGAGCACCTCGCGGCGGTGCGTGGAAGCGAGCAATTGCGGCAGGGTGGACTTCACCCGGTTGCCCAGTTCGATATCGACACCCGCCGCCGCGTAAGCTTTTTGTTTCATTCGGGGCCGCAGTAAACCGCTTCTCCCGAAACCGCGCCAACCAAAAACTTCTCCCGATAAGGGCATGGCGGCATCTCGGGACGCTGCCACGCCCGCGGGGAACGGTAGGCGGATGTGAACAGGCTAAGGTGTGAGGACGGACTCGCGCGCACAGAAACCCTCGCTCTGGAGCCAAATCGCCCCTATCCGCAGCTTTGTCTGCCGCGACATCAAGCTCAGCCGCAGCTTCGGTGGAAGAGGACAGAATCTCAGAATAGACTCGCCAAACCGATAACTCAGCGTGGTGGGCGGAGGCCGGAACGTGCCCAGCCTGACGCAGGGAACGCACTCGATCACCAGTCGGTGAGAACCTTCATCGGCAGGGACTGGTGCTCGGAAAATGATGGTGGATCCAGCCCGACACAGGCGCTTGGAGTCTGGCCGGGGATCCCTCGCCGGGTGGGAGTCGTAGGTGCCGGGCTGATCGATCCACACCAATCCACTCCGCTGCTGAAAACAGCCCGACTCCAGGCTCAGATAATCTTTCGTTTTGTTCTCCAATCGGAATACCCCGTACACCACTTTTGTCCCCGGCTCGTTGGTGACGCAGACAAACTTCAGCCGCAGCGGAGGCTTGGCCCGTCCATGAAAGCACAATAGACCGACGCCGAGAACCGCGAGCACGCCAACGGCAACGATCGTCCGCCAATGTTTGCAGGCTGTCATTGGTCACTCCGGCAGCGGCTTGCCCTTCGTTTCCTTGCCAAACCAGATCAGCCCCATGCCGACAAGATAGACCAGTGTGATAACCGCGCCCGCTCGCGCGTAGCTCCCGCCGAACAGACTCACAAGCTGGCCTTGCGTGATTGCGCCTACGGCGGCCAGGACGCGCCCCGCGTTGTAGCACAGCCCCTGGCCGGTGGCGCGGGCGCGCGTGGGAAACAACTCCGGCAGATACAGCGGCAGCCAGCCGTAAAACGAGGCCGTCACCATCCCGGCGACAAACGCGCCCACCAGAAACGCCGCGCCGAAGTCCGTCACCGTGCGATACAACACCGCGCACACGACGAGCGACGCCGCGCACAGCCCGCAATAAGCCGGACGTCGTCCCATGACCGCGCCAATCCAAGGACCGAGGAAGCCGCCAAAGATTGCTCCGCAAGACAGCGTGAACATCGTGATGCCCTTCACCTGCGGCAGCGACTTGCCGACCATTTTGTCCGCCCACAACGGGAGCCATTGCACCGACGCCCACGTCCCAATCAGCGCCACCGAGGAAAATCCAATGGCCAGCAGCGTCGTGCTGCGCAAGGCTGGTCCGAAGATTTCCCGCAGCGGGTGCGTGGTGCGCGTCTTCACCGATTCCTTCCACCGTTCCGATTCCGGCACGAAGAAACTGATAAACAACGCCAGCAGCGCCGGGGCCGCGCCCGCCAGCATCACCCAGCGCCACGAATCGGGCCGCACCGGGACCATCCAGGTGACCAGCCCGATCAGCGCGTAGCCGACGTTCGACGCCGCGCCAATGAGGCCGGCCATGAGCGGGCGTTTGTTATCGGGCCAGCATTCCACGACGAGCGCCACGCCCAGCGACCATTCGCCGCCCATGCCCAGCGCCGCCACGAAGCGAAACGCGCCGAGTTGCCACGGGGCTTGCGCCAGATAGCAGGCGCCCGTGAACAGCGAATAGACGAGGATGCTCGCCGTCATCGCGCGCACGCGGCCGATCTTGTCGCCGAGCCAGCCGAAGACGAGTCCGCCGCTGGCCGCGCCGAGCAGGAACAGCGCGGTGATGTAACCCATCCACGGCCCGACCTGCTGGTCCGCTTGCGTGCCCAGCATTTCCTGCAACGCGGGCCGGGCCACGATGGGGAAGATGCCCATCTCCACGCCGTCGAACATCCAGCCGAGGAACGCCGCGGTCAGCACGAGCCATTGGGCGCGGCGAGAAGGAGCAAGGGGGGTGGTCATTGGCGGATTGGACTAATCGGACGAATTCGACTCATCGGACTGATCTCCCCCTTTCACGGATTGTGGCAAACTTCCTCCATGTCCGCCCACCATTCGCCGGCCGTGCGGTCGGGCAGCGGCTCTTGGCACGGATCGGTGAGCTTCCACCAACGCTGCGTCTCCGGGTCGGCGGCCATCTTCTTCATGTCCGTTTCGTAGTCGTCACCGACGTACTCGAAGTACATGAAGAGGTAGTGTTTCCCGTCCGGCAGCTTCCGCAGGAAGATCGTGAAGTTACGGATGCCGCCGGCGCTGATCATGGCGCTGACGCCGGGCCAGACGGCCGCATGAAGACGCTTGTACTCGTCCAGTTTCTCGGCGCGGACGCCGATCACCTTGCCGTAGCGTTTGACTGTGGCGCTCATAGGGTGCGCGGAGACTACGCGCGGGCCAGGGATTCGCCAAGCTTGTTCCCACGAGGGCGTCGCGGGCCTCCGGTGTCACTTCACCAGCAACGCCTGCTCCAGGTGCATGACCAGCCGGATGCCCAGGATGAGCGCGATGAGCAGCAGGCACGCGCCGGACAGGTGTTCCATGAGGAGCAGGGTCTTGGAGGAAATTTTGCCGTGGCCGCGGGAGACGATGTAGCTGAGCAGCAGGAACCACAAGCCCGTGCCCACACACACGCCGCCGATGCAGATGAATTTCTCCGCGTACACCGCGCCCACCCAGTCGTGCGCCACAAAGGTGGCCGTGAGGGTGATCCACAACAGCAGCACGCCGGGATTGCCCAGCACCCGCACGAACCCCACCATGAACGCCGAGTGCGGATGCAGCTTCTCCTCAATGCGGTCTTCAATGGCATTGTGTTCCTGCACGGCGCGCGCCCGCAGAAACTGGAAGCCGATGATGAGCATCAAGAGGAAGCTGATCAGCTCGAAGGCCGCCTTGACGGTCTTGTGCGTGAAGAAGCTGGCGAAGCCCATGAAGGCGAGCGCGCAATAGATGGTTTCCATGAGCGTCGCCCCCGCGCCGATGAGCAAGGCCCACTTGAAGCCGCGCCGCGCCCCCTCGTTGATGATCGTGAGGTTGATCGGCCCGACCGGGAACGACACCAGAAACCCGCTGACGAGGCCCGTGAACGCCGCGATGGCGATGTGCGGAACCTGGATGTCGGGAGCCTCGATCATGTCACGCGGGCGGGCCACGCACGGCCCTCAGGGAATCGGCCCTGTGGGCTGACGCTCGTCCTCGTCGTCCTCCTGATCTTCATCCTCGATTTCGTGGCGCGTCTGGCGCGGGAGGTAAGGGCGGACGAAGCCGTAAACCAGGAACGCGGTGAAGAGCAGCGGCGCGACCACCGGGAGCAGCCGTTCCCACAAGATGAACAACAGCCCGATCGCGATGACGATGATCAGCATCTTCTGGAACGACCGCTTGGCCCGGAAGTCGAGCGACTTGAACGCCGGGTACTTCACTTCGCTCACCATCATGAGCGAGAGGAAGACCAGCAGCACCGGCAGGCTATAGCGCCAGTTGCTCTCCTGGAACTTGCGGTAGTCCTGGTCTTGCAGCCACAGCAGAAACAGCGCAAGCGAGGACACCAGCCCCGCCGCGGCCGGAATGGGAAAGCCGAGAAACTCCTTGCCGCCACCGCCGCCGGCTTGCGCAGCCAGACAATTGAAACGCGCCAGGCGGAAGGCGCCGGAGATGAGATAGACCGAGGCGATGAACCATCCGATCTGCGGATACACCTTGAACACGTCCGCCAGCACAATGCGATGCACCAGAAACGCCGGCGCCGCCCCAAACGAGATGATGTCCGCCAGCGAATCAAACTCGCGCCCAAAGGGACTTTCCCGTCCGCCCATGCGCGCCACCCGGCCATCCAGCAGATCGAAGATGCACGCCAGCAAGATCAAGAACAGCGCCCGGTGAATCTTGGCCGTGAAGTCCGGGGCCGACGGGTCAGCCTCCACAATCTTGGTCAGAGCCAGGAACCCGCAGAACAGGTTCCCCGCCGTCATCAGGTTGGGGAGGAAATAAATCCGGATCTTGGCCTCCGCGGTTTCCGCCTCGGGACAAGGCCGCGGCGGGCCGGAGGAATTGGCGTTAGGCGGGTTGGCCTTCATGGCGAATCACTTCTTGGGCGGAGCGGGCGCGCCGGCCTCCAGCTTGGCGTCAGCGAGCGACACACGGATCGGCGCCTTGGCGTCCTTCGGCGCTTCCTGCGGGGCTTCAAACAAGGCCACGATGGTCTGTCCGCCGGCGACCCGGTCGCCCAGTTGCACTTTCACCTGCGCGGTCATCGGCAAGTAGAGGTCCACGCGCGAGCCGAACTGGATGAGGCTGAGGCGCTGACTGCGTTCCAACACGTCACCGGCGGCCACCCACGGCACAATGCGGCGCGCGATCAGGCCGGCGATCAGTCGCACGCCTACCTTGTCCTCCGGCGGACGCAAGAGCGGTTGAAGGCCGATGAGGACGTTCTCGTTGTGGCTCGCGCAGTCGGTGCGCATGGCGTTCAGGAAGAGGCCGGGCTTGTGCTGGGTATAGACCACCTTGCCGGCCACGGGCGCGTTCTGCACGTGAACGTCGAACACGGAGAGGAAAATGGAAAGGCGCCGGCAAGGTCCGCCCATGAACTCCATCTCGACGGTTTCGTCCACCACATCGACCTTGCCGTGGCCGGGTGCAACGATGGCCAGCGGTTCGCTGGGCGAAATCGGATTCGGGTCACGGAAGAAGTAGAGCGTGAAGACCGCGAACACGATGTAGAGCAGCACGAGGTACGGCCACATGTCCCGGACCACGCTGCCAATCGCGTAGGCCAGAATGCCGATGGCCACCAGGCCCACACAGACCACCAAGCCGTAAAGGATTAACTTGAAGGCCGCTTGCGTGGCCTTGCCCGAATGCATCATGCGGACAGCATAGTGACCCGCCGCCGAATGAAAAGAGCTTTGTCGGCATTACGCCGCAGGGCGGATCACTTCAACCACCCGCCCCAGCCGAAGACGAGGAAGAAGTAGAACGCGCCCAGTAGAAAGATGGGGAGGTAACGCGTCCGGGCCTTCTCGGTGTCCGCCAAACGAGCTTCGCGCAAGGCCAGCAGCACGGCGGCACCGATTAACACCATCGCCAGCACGGAAAGAGTCGGCAGCGTGAACCACGCCGCCGGCTGCGGCATCGCCTTCGCGTTCATCTGGAGGGCCGTTTGCACGCCGGTCGGCTCGGCCCAGGCGAAGGGCAGGAAGCCGGCCCAGGACGTGAACTTCTCCAAGCCTTTCGCCGCATGGCCCGCCGCGACCACGACCGCCATCGGCAAGGCCAGGCGACGCCAGGCTTCGCTCAGAGATTTCGCCCCGCCCAGCAGCAAGGTCAGGACGCCCAGCACGAGCCAGAGCAACAGCGGCACCGCCACGATGGTCCACAGGCCCTTGATCCAGCCGCCCGCCGCGCCGGCGTGCAGTGCCTTGATGACCTGTTCCGGCACGAACGCGAAGACCGGGTCCGCTGCCTTCCACACGCCGCAGAGTTCGTAGGTCACGAAGCCGGAGACGATCATCACGAAGAGCGTGAGCGGCCACGAGGCGAGCGGCTCGCGCGCGTCGGTCTGGGAGAACGGCGGGCGCAGGAGCAACTGCATTTCGCCGGCCGGGTCCGCTTTCACGCAATCGCCGCAGACCAGGCAGTCCTTGTTCGTGTTCAGGCGGGCCGGATTCAGCAGCGACGGACACGCACGGGCGTTAGGGGCTTTGCTGTTCGGGTTGCAACAGCTTTGTCCGGACGGTCGCACCGCGAGCATCCCGCCGCGGCCATAGGCGCTCAACAGCAACGCCACCGGACAGAAGCCGCGACAAAACGCGCGGTCCTTGAGGAACAGCCCGACGCCGAACGCGAGGGCCAGCGAAGTCCAGAGGAACAGCGACGTGTAGTGCGGCACGCGATGAATCTGCACGCCGGGCACGAGCATTTGGAGGCCGGCAAAGAGCAGCACAACCAAGCTGCCTTTGGCGAGCCAACCCGCGAGCGGCGCCTGGGGCAGGCCCAGTTTCCGGCCGAGTTTCTCTGACTGGCTGGAAACCAGTTCGAGCGGGCAGACGATGCACCACGCGCGTCCGAGCAAGACCGTCATCCAGATGATGGCCGGCCACCACAGTCCCCAGATGGCGAGGTTTACGAGGTTGGTCTTGGCGTAGAGCTTGGCGTTGACGCCGGCGGGCGTGTAGTGCCCCCAGCCGATCACCGCCAGCGCGACGAATACCGCGAGCACCAGCAGTTGCAGCACGGCGGGAAAGCCCGACCAGGTGACGAAGGCGCGAACAGGACGGAACTGAAGCAGGTTCCAACCGTGTGGGACGGTTTTCTGGCGGAAGGTCGGGGTCTTCACGAGTCTGGCGGCGCGCTCAAACGGCACCGGAGTTGGTTGTGACAGCACATCGAGGTCGGGCTTCATATCCTCTGAAAGTCCAAGGGGCAAGCTCTTCGGCTCCGCGAAAACCCCTCGCCGGAACATTGTCCGGCGAGGGGCAGCACGGGCCAACACAGCACAAACGAAGGCCTACGGCGCTGGGACCACTTGCTTGGTCCGGTAGAACCGGTACTGCGCCGCGTCGGACGTCGGGTCCGTGTATTCAAAGCCCCATCGCAGCGGGTAGGCGGGCAGCGGCGCGGCCGTGTTGGTCGTCAACCGTACCCAGTTCGTGAAGTCGGCGGACGCCTCGAGGGCATACTGATAGTTCGGCGTGCCGACGACGCGGAGTTGGTACGGATGGCTCGAGGCCACCAGCGGGGCCACTCGGTGCGTGATGATCGAGTCCGCCCACGCCGTCCGCGCCGTCGCGTTGGCGCCTTGGGCTTGATGACATCGGTAGGTGCAGGAGTTGGGCTGGTTGGTCGTGCCGTACTGGATCGAGGTCACCGGGAGCATGGCCGAGAAGGTGTGCGGAGCAAGGGCGCCGCGCCGCGTGACCGGATCCACGTTGATCACGTCCGGCATGTGGCAATCGGTGCAAGTCACATTGGCCGCCAACGCGGCCGCGCTGAACTGATGCACGTGATGGTCCAACACCGTATTGTGGCACACCTTGCAGAGGTCCTGTTTGGCGATCGGCGTGTGATTGGTCGGGTGCCAGAGGCGGGCGCCGTCCCAGGCCGCGTAGTTGGTCGTGCCGTTCACATTGTCGTAAATCTTGATGCCGTAGGTATTGGTCGGCAGGGCGTCCGCGTAGGTCGTGACTGTGCCGGCGGTGTGCGGGTTGTGGCATCTCACGCAACTGACGCCTTGGGCGTGGTGCTTGGTGACGCGGACGCCGGGGTAATGCACGTCCAGGTACTGCTGGCGATGGCGCTTCGACGTGCCGTCCGAGAAAAAGGAGGCCGTGGCGTTCAACGGTTCAGGAATGAATTGCAGCGTGCCGGGCTGGCCCGGCACATAGCCGATCGGGAAGTTGAACTCTCTGTTGGTGAAGCTGCCCATGGCCACGCTCTCCGCGCGGATGTGACACTGGCCGCAGCCTTCGTCCGTGCGGTCGATGACAATGAAGCTCTTCTCGCCATCGTTGGCGACATGGTCCCCGCCGGGGCCGTGGCAGGACTCGCAGCCGATGTTCAACTCGTTAAAGGTGCGCGTGGCGGGATCGTAGCCGGTGGTGTGACAGCCGGCGCACTTGGTCAACCAGTCGCGCAGCGACTTGTTGTTGGCGTAGGTGCCGGTGATCGGATTCCACTCGAACTGCGTCACCGTGAACGGAAAGGGATCGCCGGGATGGTTCACCCGGATGTAGCTCTCCTCCTTGTACCAGCCGCCCATGACCCAATGCACGTCGTTGGTGGGATCATTGGAAGTCGGGCGGACGGGCGCGTTGGTCTTGCGCAAGTCGCCGTGAATCACGCCGGGCAAATGCGCGTTGGGCCGGATCATTTTGGCGTGGATCGAGTTCGTCACTTCGTTGTAGTGGGCCACGTGGTTGGCCCGGTGGCAGGCCGTCACGCACGTCGCACTGCCGACGTAGTCGTTGGCCGTCAAGGGAGGCGCCGCCGCGAGCGCCAGCACCGCGCTCAGCGTCCAGAGCCAGGGTCGGTTGGGTTGGGATGGGGTTGGCAGAGAATAGGTCTTCATGGGTGGTTCACGTCGTCCTGATCACCGGGCGTCCGCGTGCCGCCACCAAGCCGGCCCAGACAGAGTTCCTGGCTGGACTCGGGCAAACGGGCCGCCACGAAGGGTCGCGTACGAATCAGGGCTTTCAAACGCCTGAAGACATACTCCTCCCACCCGAACAGAAACATGACCGCCAGATTACATTTTGGTCATCTTCCCAGCGGGCGAAGGGGGAAGCCCCGCCGGAAACCGGAGCGTGAAGGTGGTTCCCTGCCCCACCTGACTCTGGACCGACGCGCTGCCGCCGTGCAGGCGCATGATGGATTGGACAATGGCCAGGCCCAAGCCGGCCCCGCCCGCGGCTGGGGCGCCGGAGTGGCCGGCACGGTAGAACCGGTCGAAGATTTTGGGCAAATGCTCCGGCGCGATACCGGCGCCGCTGTCCCGCACGCACAGTTCCACCGCTTGGTCGTCGAGCGGGCGCAGGGCGACGCGGACGCGCCCTTGGGCCGGAGTGTGTTTGAGAGCGTTCGCGAGCAGGTTGCTGACGGCGCGGCGAAACAACATCGGGTCGCCGGTCACCCAGGCGTTTCCCTCGCAGGTCACCGCCACGTCCTGTTCGCCGGCCAGGGCCTCGTAAAATTCCCGCACGGCCTCGATTTCCTTCCGGGCGTCAAACCGGACCCGCTCGACCGCCGCTTTCGGATTGTCCGCCCGCGCCAGGAAAAGCAAGCCGTCGATCATGCGCGACAAGCGTTCGTGCTCCTCGAGGCTCGACGCCAGGATGTGTTGATATTCCTCCGCCGTGCGTGAGCGGGCCAGCGCGACCTCCGCTTCGCCGCGCAAGTTGTTGATCGGCGTGCGCAGTTCATGCGCCAGATCGGCGGAGAACTGCGACAGGCGCGTGAAGGAATCCTCCAGCCGATCCAGCATCGCATCGAAGGCCGCCGCCAGTTCCGCGAGCTCCCGCGGCCACTGCGTGCCGGCGATGCGCTCATGCAATTGGCTGGCGGTGATGTGTTGCGCGGCTTTCGTGATGTCCGCCAGCGGCCTCATGCCCTGGCGCGCGACCCATCCGCCCGCCACTGCGGCGAAGAGCGTTCCCGCCACCAGCACGATCAGCAGTTTGTTTCGATAATTCGTCAGCAGGGCCGCGCCGGCGGAAACATCCACCGCGATTTGCAGCGTCCGTTGCTCGCGGCCGGCAGTCCCGGTGGGCGCCCGCACCGACATCAACAGAAACGACCGGCCGGCCTGCCGTTTCTGTTGAACATCCTTCAGCGGTCCGGCAGTGACCTCCACCGGTGGGGGAAACAGTTCCGCGGGGATGAGCTTCTCCAAGCCGGGGGTTTCCAACAGCACGCGGTCCTGCTCGTCCAGGATGCGGAGATAATATTTGAGCGGATGCCCCTCGCCCGCCTCATGCTCCACTTCACTGGCGAGCGCCTGTGCTTTCTCCGGCTGCTCGCGCAACAGGAGCCGGAGCACTTCGATTTTGCTGGCCAGCAGCCCGTGGCGCGTCTGTTCCAGACTCGACTTCAGGGTCCAATAGAGAAACCCGCCCGCCAGCAGCAACAAGGCCGCCGTCGAAGCCGCGTAAAGCAGCGTCAACCGCCGCGTGATCGAGAGTGTTCGCCAGGAAACGGGGAACCGGCGAGACGGTGAAACGGAGAGCGTCGCCGTTTCGCCGATTCGCCGTTTCGCTGTTTCGCCCGATTCAGACGGGACGTTCTTCGAGCACATAACCTGAGCCGCGCACGGTGTGAATCAGCTTCGGGGCGAAGGCGTCGTCCACCTTCCGGCGCAACCGCCGCACGGCCACATCGACCACGTTGGTGTCGCTGTCGAAGTGCATGTCCCAGACCTGCTCGGCGATGAGCGTGCGCGAGAGCACCTCGCCGTGGCGCTGGGCCAACAGGGACAACAGCGCAAATTCCTTCGGCGTCAGGTCCAGCCGCTGGCCGCCGCGCGTGGCTTTATGGCGGACGAAATCAAACTCCAGGTCAGCCACCCGCAGCGTTTCGGGCTGCCGGCTGGGGCCGCGACGCAAAATGGACCGCACCCGCGCGAGCAATTCCGAAAACGCAAACGGCTTCACCAAGTAATCGTCCGCGCCCAGTTCCAGCCCTTTGACGCGATCCGGCACCGCATCGCGCGCGGTCAGGAACAGCACGGGTGTGGGCCGGCCCGCCTGGCGCAACGCCGCGAGCACCGACCATCCGTCGCGTGCCGGCAGCATCACGTCGAGCACGATCACGTCGTACTCCTGCGTCAGCGCCAGGTGCAACCCGTCATCGCCCCGATGCGCCACGTCCACGACAAAGCCGCTTTCCGAAAGCCCCTTCTGGAGGTAGGCCGCCGTCTTGCGTTCATCTTCGACGATCAGAATCCGCATGGCGCGAGAGTAGGCTGACGCGGATCGAAAGGCGAGCGGCTTCGCTGTAATGCCTCAGAAACTGTGAAAACATCGACCGCCCCCTGAGCTTCTTTCAAAACCGTAGCAGCCGACGTGAGGAGGCTCAAACTCCAACGGAAACAGAGCCTCCTCACGTCGGCTGCTACGGGGTTTTGAAATCGCCTCCCCTGTTCCACACTTTGCATAGTGTGAGACAACGCTCGTCTATGGACTGCGTCGGCCAGCGGAGCGCGACGCCGCTTGGGCTGCCGGTCACCGGAAGAGGAACAGCGCCGTCGCCGCTCTGCTCTGCCGGCGCACTCCACATCCTTCGCCACCCCGCCCGCCTACCGGTAATCTTCCGCCGCCACCACGACCAGAAGTTGACAGCCGCCTTCGGTGAAGCTTTTGCCGTGGTCGCTGCCGCCTTCAGCGTGGTGAAAATCCCCGCCGTGCAACACGCGGCCCTCGACATGGAAGTCGCCGGCCAGCACGTAACACTCCTCCGCGCCGGTATGGTGATGGTGCGGATAGCGCGCGCCCGGCGCCATATCGACCAGCAACACCGCGCTGCCGCCGCCGGGATGCTTGAAGAGTTCCTTGAGCCGCACGTCGGGCAGCGGTTGCTGCCACGCGCCTTCGCCGGCCAGACGGAAGTGGAACGGACTGGACTTCTGCCCGCACCCCGCCGCGTGGACCCGCTCCAGGATTCTGGCCTTGAGCGCCGGAGGCGGCTCATACGGCATCACGTTGGCCGCTGCCAGGAGGGCCGCGACGTTGTTGAAGCCGGCCGCTTCCGCCAGGGCCGCCGGGTCCGCGTTCGCGGCGGCAGTCTGCCACTCCTGCCACTCCGCGCCCTCCAGGGCGCCGACGGCGTTGAGCGCGGCCAGTTCGTTGAAACGTTCCGAGTTCATCTGGTTCCCTCTCGCGGGCGTCGCGCTCCGGCGGCGCACCGCACTGTGAATGTCCCTTTCACAAACAGCCCTCCAGCGCTTCGCGCATCTGCACCAAGCCCCGGCGGATGCGGGCCTTGACTGTGCCCAGCGGCGCGCGCAGGACGGCCGCGATCTCGGTCTGCGTCAAGCCGCCGAAGAACGCCAGTTCAATCGCCTGCCGCTGTTCGGCGGGCAACTGCATCAGTGCCGACCGCACCAAGCTGGCGGTTTCCTCGCTCAACAACTCTTCGCCGGCCGCGGGCGCCACGACCCCGTCGCCCTCCATCTCCGCCGTGGCCGCTTCCACGAACCGCCCCGCCCGCTGCGCCGCCCGCAGGCGGTCCACCGACTTGTTGCGCGTGAGGGTGACGGCCCAGGTGAGCGGCTTGCCAAGGCGCGGATCATAGGTGGCGGCCTTCTCCCAGATCAGCACGAACACGTCCTGCAGCACGTCCTCGGCGGCGGCGGGGTCGCGCAGGATTCTCACGGCCACGGAGAGGAGAATCCGCGCCAACCGGTCGTAGAGCTGGCTGAGGGCCGCCTCGTCGCCGCGCGCGACGGCGCGGAGCAATTCCGCGTCCGCGTCAGACGGAAGAAGTTCGACCGCGTCCATGAGGTCTGGGCCGGCGCCCTCCGCTCCGGCGGCTTCGTAAACGCCGCGGGCGAAGCGGGGCGCGCCGGCGAGGACTTCACTAGCCGCGGCCAGACTCAATGGCAAGGCGAAACCCATAATGCGAATTCCATCTTGGTGAGTTCGCTCGGGACGCGGTTTTGGATGCCGCGGGCGCGCGATTTCTCGCTCAGAAGAATTCCTGCATCCGATGGTTAGTCTCGCGCGTAGTTACCAGCGCGCCTGCACTGGGGCCGGCGGAAACCGCCGCCGCCCCCAGGCGACGCACCGGCATTTGAACAAATCTATGAAGAACAGGACGACGCTCAGTTTCGTTTTCTTGACCGTCTTGACCTTGGTGTCTTGCACTCGCGCGCCGGAGCCAGGTTCGCAAGCCGTGGCGGAACCGCCCGCGGCCAAGCCGACCACCGGAGCGGCGCCGCGTTCGCCGGGTGGCCCCGACCCGTGTGCCATCGTGCTCGCGCCGCACCGCGGCGAGGGTCGCACCGATCAGGAGATTGCGCGTCTGCAAGAAGAATTGGGCCGCGCGCCGGACTCCGGCCCGTTGCTGGAGCGGCTCGGCTGGCTGTTCGTGCGCAAGGCACGGGAGAGTTTCGATCCAGGCTTTTACAGGTTGGCCGAGCAATGCGCGCTCTGCCTGGACTCGCGCCGCCCGGACAGCCTGGAGGCAATGCTGCTGCGCGGTCACGTGCTGCAAAACCTCCATCGCTTCAAGGAAGCCGAACCGTTGGCGCGGGCACTGGTCGCCCGGCGCGGGCTGGCGTTTGATCACGGCTTGCTCGGCGACGTGTTGATGGAGCAAGGCCGGCTGCGCGAAGCCGCGGAAGCCTACCAGAAAATGATGGACCTCAAACCTGACCCGCACGCCTACGCCCGCGCCGCCCACTTGCGCTGGCTCAAGGGCGACCTGCCCGGCGCGCTCGAAGCGATGCAAATGGCCGCCGCGGCGGCCAGTCCGCACGATCCTGAGTCCGCGGCGTGGAGCCACGCCCGGCTGGCGTTCTACCAGTTTCAGTCGGGGGCCACGACGGAGGTGGAGCAAGCGTGCGCCGCGGCCCTGGAATTTCAGAAAGACTATCCGCCGGCCTTGCTGTTGCGTGGGCGCCTGCGGCTCGCCGCGGACGACGCCGGCGACGCCGTGGAGCCGTTGCAGCGTGCGGCGCAGCTCAATCCACTGCCGGAATACCAATGGACGCTGGCCGAGGCGTTGCGCGAGGCGGACCGCGCCGTCGAAGCGCAGGCCGTCGAAGCCAGACTCCGGCAAAGCGGCGCGGCGGACGACGCGCGCACCGCAGCGGTGTTCTTCGCCACCCGGGGCGAAGCCGTGGAAGCAGCCCTGCGCCTGACCGAAGAGGAGTTGCGCGTGCGCAGCGACGTTTTCACCCACGACGCGCGCGCCTGGGCGCTGGCCGCGGCCGGGCGCTTCACCGAAGCGCAGCCGCACATCGACCAGGCCCTGGCCGAGGGCACCGCGGACGCGCGGCTGTTCTTTCACGCGACGGTGATCGCGGCCCAGACGGGCCAGCGGGAGCAAGCCCGGCGCTGGTTCGACCGGGCCACCGACTTGATGCACCTCTTGCTGCCGTCGGAGCGCGAGCAGCTTTTGCGCGCGGCCACGGTACTGGAGGACGACGCCGAAGTCACCGCCGCTTCACGATGAAGACCCCTTTCTCCGCTCTTGAGGACTGAAGTCTGCGGGAGCGGGAAACTAAGCCATTGAGAACCGAGCCGAATTCCGAAGTGGAAACCACGAAATACACGAAAGACACGAAAGCGCGGTGTTGGAGTGCCGGAGTCATGAGCAGGGCGTTGGCCGCAGCCTTCCATCCCTCCATCACTCCACCACTCCGTCGCCCCTCTCTTTTCGTGTTTTTCGTGTATTTCGTGGTTCATCCCTCTCGGTGTTCAGGCTGAACCCAGGCGGCTTTGCCAACCAAGAAACCGAAACAAAAAAATCGAAATCCATGAGTCCCATGAGAAAAGTACCCCTCCTCCATCGCGGCCTGTCTGCGCTGCTCACTGCCTGGCTGGCCACCCCGGCCTTCGCCTCCAGTCACATGGACGCGCCGCTCATCACCCTCGATCCCGCGGCCAACACCACGGACGTGTACGCCTTCGTGCAGGAAGAAAACGGCACGAAGGTGCTCGTCACGGCCCTGGGCGTGTACCCGCATCAGGAACCCGGCATCGGGCCGAACAAGTACAACTTCGACGACCACGTGCTCTATGAAATCCACGTGGCCCTCGGCAGCGATGTCGCGGCCGGCCGGCCGACGCTGAGTTACCAGTTCAAGTTCAACACCGGTTTCAAGACGAAGAACACGGTGTTGCAGTCCTACTTGGGCGTGGTCCAGAACATCGGGGACGCCGCGCAAAACCTGACGCAAACCTACACCGTCACCAAGGTCGATCACCGGCGTCACGACCGGCGCACGATGCTCGGCTCCGGCCTCGTGCCGCCCAACAACCAGGGCAACGCCACGCCGTTCTACAACCAGGGCGACAACGGCGAAAACCCGGCCAAGGACGGCGTCGCCACTGAGGCCGACTTGGACAAATACACCCGGCAGGCCGTCACCAACCTGAGCGGCGGCTACATTGCCTTCGCCGGCCAGCGGGACGACGGCTTCTACGCCGACATCCAGTCGATCTTCGATCTGCTCAAACTCCGCAGTCCGGGCAAGGACTCGCAAGGCGGCTTCAACCTTCACTTGATGGCGCTGGCCATTCCCGTCAGTGAACTTGGCGGCGACCAGCAAGTCGTCGGCGTCTATGCCACCACCAGCCGGAAACAGGTGCGCATTCTCCGCGACGACGACCGCAACGAGAACCGGAACGAAGGCCGCTGGGTGCAAGTGGCGCGGCAAGGCAATCCGCTCTTCAACGAGGGCCTCGTCGCCCTGGCGGACAAGGACCGTTACAGCCGCACCAGTCCGAGCCAGGACAACGCGCTCTTCCGCAAGTACGCGGAGAACCCAGAACTGGCCAGGCTGATCAACTTGCTGGTCTTCGGCGGCAGCGGCCCAGCCCTTGAGAGCAACCGCACCGACATCGCCGGCATTTACATTCCCGACCTGATCAAACTCGATCTCTCCACCGGCCCGTGCCGGCTGGCCGGCAACGGCACCGCCAGCGGCGCCAATCCCGACGACGCCGGCTTCTCCCGCCTCGGCATCTTCGGCGGCGACACGCTGACCAGCGCCATCCAACCGGGCTTCGGGGGCGGCGTGGTGCCGGGCGGCTGGCCCAACGGCCGGCGCTTCGGTGACGACGTGGTGGACATCGCCGTGTCCGCGCTCCTCAGCGACCTGCGCGGGCCGCTGGTGATCCGCGTGGCCGACGGCGTGGATGGGGTGAGCCGGAACGACTTGTCGTTCCACAAAGTCTTCCCGTACGAATCGACGCCGCAAAACGGGCGCAACCACGCGCATCCTTGAGACCTGAACATCGCTGACCATCACGGCGGGCAGGGCCAGGCGCTCTGCCCGCCGGCTCAGCGAGGACTTCGGGTTAAACTTATCGTCGCCATGAGCACGGATGCCAAGCGCCGAAATAGAATGGGGAGCGCGCCCGCCGCGGGCGCAGTTTTCCGCGCCCTCGCGGGAAACTCCCGGGCCGTGGAACTATTCCCAGTGCCTCCCTCCATCCGTCGGCCCACGGTGCTGGACGCGAGGGCGCGTCCAGCCGCGCCCGGGGCGGGCGTGCTCCCCAGCTTCAAGATTCGGACCGATGCCATTTCTCGGCACGCCCGACGCGGCTTCACGTTGCTGGAGCTGCTGGTGGTCGTCGCCATCATCGGCCTGCTCGCGGCGCTGCTGTTGCCGGCGCTCAGTCGCGCGAAGGCCCAAGCGCGTCGCGTCGCCTGCCTTTCCAATCTGCGGCAAGTCGGAGCGGCCGCTACGCTCTACATGTCCGATCACGACGGCGGCTTGTTTCACCATCACGAGGGCTGGGTGCTGGACGATGGAACGCAGGTGGACACGTTGCCGGCCAGCCTGGGCGAATGCAGCGGCGGCGGCGCGGGCAACAGCCAGGCCGAGCAACCGTGGGTGATTCTCTTGCAGCCGTACCTGCAAAGCCGGCGGGTGGCCTTCTGTCTGTCGGACTCAACGCCGCGCTCCCAGTTCCTGGCCACCACTCTCCGGGCTTACAACGGCGGGATCGCTTCGGCCGGCGAAGCGCCGCCGGAGCACTCGGAACTGGCGGTCGCCCGTCGTCAGGCGCTGAACATGCAGAGTTATCTGCTCAACTCGGTCTTCACTCACAAATCCGCCCGTTACGCGCTCGAAGGCGTGCTCGCCGGTTTCGCCACCGACGCCGCGGTCAGTGCGCTGCCCGATCCCAACCTGATCCTCTTTTCCGAACGCAACTCCGAGGCGCTGAACGCCGCGGACAACGAAGCTTACGGCAACGTCGGCCAGGACGACTACGACACCTGGGCGGGCGAGGCGGCCCTGGTCCGTTGGGGCGCGGGCCAGTACGGCGACCAGGGTTGGATTCGCCAGAACCGGCACGGGGACGCTGCGAACTACAGTTACACCGATGGCCACGCCGAACGGCTCCGCTGGACCCAGGCCCGCCGCGATCAATTCCCCGATCACGTCGTGCGGTCCCCGATGGCCGATCCGCCTCCCTGAACATGTCCGCCAGAAAGAACACCTTCCCGACCGCCCTCGTCTGGCTGGCTGCGAGCCTGACCGCGCAGGCGCACGATCCGGGGCTGAGTTCGCTGGCCTGCCGATTCGAACCAGGCGGACTTGTGGCACAACTCACCCTCGCCCGCTCCGACGTGGAGGCGCTTTGCCGCCTCGACACCGACCACGACGGGCGTGTCACGCCGGCGGAGTTCGCGGCGGCGGCATCCTGCCTGGAAGCCGCCGCGGTCGATGCGCTCGAAGTCCGGCTGGATGGCCGGCTTCTTGCGCCCGGCAAACCCACGGTCCAACTCGACACCAGCGAGGCCGTGCATCTGCAACTGCTTTACCCGTGCCGCGCCGGCTCGCGGCTTGCCGTGCGTTCCGTCGTGCTCCACAGCTTGCCGCGCGGCCATCGGCAATTCGCCTCGCTGCATCAGGGCCAATCCTCCGCCGCGGCCGAAGCGATGCTCGACGCCAACCACGACACGTTCGACGCCGCCCTGGCGCAACTGCCTCCCGCGGCCTCCACGGCCTTCAGCCAGTTTCTTCGCTTGGGCGTCACACACATCCTCACGGGCTACGATCATCTGTTGTTTCTCTTTGCCCTGCTGGTGGTGGCGCGGCGCTTCTCGTCCGCGGTCAGAATCGTCACCTGCTTCACCCTCGCTCACTCCATCACGCTGGCGGTGGCGACGTTCGACCTCGTCCGGATTCCGAGCCGGCTGACGGAGGCACTCATCGCAGCAACCATCGTCTATGTCGGCCTCGAAAACTTGCTGCGGCGCGACGAGCCAAAGGGCCGCGGCCTGCTCACGTTTGCCTTTGGGCTGGTGCATGGATTTGGCTTCGCTTCGGTCTTGCGCGAACTCGGCGTCGCCTCGGGCGGGACGGGCGTGGCGGTGCCGCTGTTCTCGTTCAACCTCGGCGTGGAACTGGGGCAAATCGCCGTCGCGGCGGCGTTCTTGCCGTGCTGGTGGATGCTCAAGCGGAGGCCGGCGCTTGCGCCGCGTTTGGTTCCCGCCTGCTCGCTGCTCGTGACGCTGGCGGGCAGTGGCTGGCTGGTGGAGCGGCTGTGGCCGGCGTAACTCGAAGCCGGAACAACTCCTTGGTCTCTCACGGAATTTCGGGGAATTCACGACGCTGACCCTCACCCTGACCCTCTCCCATCCGACGGGAGAGGAGACGCGCTGCATGCGCTCGTTGTCAGCGAACGCTGGCTTCGTCAAGACGTCTGAGCGGCACTCCCTCTCCCATCGGATGGGAGAGGGTCGGGGTGAGGGAACGGTCTTTCAGGCCAGAATATCTTTCACCACCTCGCCGTGAACGTCGGTGAGGCGGAAGTCGCGGCCTTGGAAGCGGTAGGTCAGCCGCTCGTGGTCGATGCCCAGGCAATGCAGGATCGTCGCGTTCTGGTCGTGAATGTGGACGGGGTTCTGCACGATGTTGTAGCAGTAATCGTCCGTCTCGCCGTACACAAAGCCGGGTTTGACGCCGCCGCCCGCCATCCAGACACAGAAGTTCCGCCCATGGTGATCGCGGCCGTAGTTGTCTCTTTCGATCTTGCCCTGGCAATAGACGGTGCGCCCGAACTCGCCGCCCCAGACCACGAGCGTGTCGTCCAGGAGGCCGCGCTGTTTGAGGTCTTTAACCAAGCCGGCACTCGGCTGGTCGCAGTCCTGGCATTGCTCGCGGATGCGGCGGGGCAGGGTGGCGTGCTGGTCCCAGCCGCGGTGATAGAGCTGGATGAAGCCCGCGCCGCGCTCAGCCATGCGGCGGGCCAACAGGCAGTTGGCCGCGAACGTGCCGGGCTTCTTCACGTCCGGCCCGTAGAGATCCAGGACGTGCTGCGGCTCCCGCGAGATATCGACCAGTTCCGGCACGCTGGTTTGCATGCGGAAGGACATTTCGTATTGCGCGATGCGGGTGTTGATCTCCGGATCGGCGAAGGCGTCAAATTGCTTTGCGTTCAGCGTGGCCAGGCCGTCGAGCATCCGGCGGCGCACCTCCGGGCTGACGCCGGGCGGATTGGAAAGGAACAGCACGGGGTCGCCCATGCCGCGGAACTGCACGCCTTGATGTTCGCTGGGCAGGAAGCCGGAACTCCACAAGCGCGTGTAGAGCGGCTGGTCAGCCTCTTTGCCGCTGGAGATCATGACGATGAACGCGGGGAGATTCTGGTTCTCGCTGCCCAAGCCGTAGCTCAGCCAGGCCCCGACGCACGGCCGGCCCGGCTGTTGAAAGCCCGTCTGGATGTAGGTGATGGCGGGGTCGTGGTTGATGGCCTCGGTGTTGACGGTCTTGACGAGGCAGATGTCGTCGATGATGGAGGCAATGTGCGGAATGAGTTCGCTCAGCCAGACGCCGTTGCGGCCGTATTGCTGGAACTTGAACAGCGACTTCACGCACGGGAAGGCGCTTTGGCCCGAGGTCATGCCGGTAATGCGTTGGCCCATGCGCACAGACGCGGGCAACTCGGTGGTGTGGAACTTCTCCAACGTGGGCTTGTGGTCGAAGAGATCGATCTGCGACGGCCCGCCCGCCATGAAGAGGTAAATAACGCGCTTAGCCGTGGGCTTGTGGTGCGGGAGTCCGGGCAAGCCGCGCTTCCGGGCGAGATCGACGGCGGCGGCGGAGAACAAACCAGGGTTGAGCAAGGAACCCAGCGCCACCGCGCCGATGCCGGTGGCCATCCGCCCGAAGAAGTGGCGGCGGGTTTCCAGGAGCTTGAATTCGGAAATCGGTTCCATGTGGAGTGTCATCCTTTCGTCAACGTTTCGTCCAGGTTCAGGATCAGGCTCGCGATCGTTGTCCAAGCCGCCAGTTCTCTGGGGTCGAGGTCGCGCCTGGCCTTGAAGCCGCCAACGTGGAGGAGTTTCTCCGCGGCGGCCGGATCCTGGCGGAACGTGGCGAGTTGCTGCGCAAGAATCCCGGCCAGGACCTTGACTTCGTCCGCGCCCGGCTGACGCGCAGTGGCGAGGCGGAACGCGTAGGCGAGGCGGCTCTCGGCGTCGGCGCCGCCTTCCACCAGGATACGTTGGGCGAAGGCGCGCGAAGCCTCCACGAACTGCAGGTCGTTGAGCAGCGCCAGCGCCTGCAACGGCGTGTTCGTGCGTGGGCGGCGGGCGACGCAGTATTCGCGCGTCGGCGCGTCGAAGAGCAGCATGTTCGGCGGCGGACTCTGGCGCTTCCAGTTCGTGTAGAGGCTGCGGCGGTAGTTGCCTTCGCCGACGTCCTGCACGTACTTCTGCGAGTTGTTGAAGGAAACCGCTTCCCAGAGGCCGGGCGGCTCGTACGGTTTCACGCTCTTGCCGCCGGTCTTCTCCACCAGGAGTCCACTGACGAACAGCGCCGTGTCGCGCACGCTTTCACCGTCCAGGCGGAAGCGCGGGCCGCGAGCCAGCAGGCGGTTCTCCGGGTCGCGGGCGCGCAACGTCGGCGAGGCCTTGGCGGATTGCCGGTAGGTCGCCGAGGTCGCGATCAGCCGGTGCAGGTGTTTGAGGTCCCAGCCGGTGCGCACGAATTCCGTGGCCAACCAGTCCAGCAGTTCGGGATGCGATGGCTGTTCGCCCTGCACGCCGAAGTCCTCCACGGTCTTGACCAGCCCGACGCCGAAGTACTGCTGCCAGATGCGGTTGACGGTCACGCGCGCCGTGAGCGGATGCGCCGGGTCGAGCAGCCACTTGGCGAGGCCGAGCCGGTTCGTCGGCGCGTCGCTCGGAAACGGCGGCAGAATGGCCGGCATGCCGCGGGCCACGGCTTCTTCTTTCTTGTCGTACTCGCCGCGCATGAGGATCACGGTGGCGCGCGGCTTCTCCAGTTCCTTCGCCACGAGGGTGGTGGGAATGGACTTATCGAGGGCGTCGTTCTCCTCGCGCCAGCGGGCGACGTCGTCGAAGTCCTTCTTGAACGCCGCCGAGTTCTGGCGGCGGAACTGGTTCCGCACTTGAGCTTGCTGCGGCCCGCCGAGTTTGCCCGCGGTGGCGAGGAGCGCGGCGACTTCCGGCGACACCGCGTCCGGCTCGATGAGTTCTTGCTTGAAAGTGAAAGAGGCCGCGCCTTGCACGGTCACGATCTTGAGGAGGAACCGGTTCTCTCCTTCCTTCAAGTTCAGGGGCACGCGCAGGAGAGTGTCATCCGGTTTCTTCGCCGCGCGTTCGGCCACGGGTTCGCCGTTCACCCAAAGCTTGAACGCGTCATCGGCGCGCACACTGATCTCTCCCTGGCGCGCGGTCGGCGACTGGATGGTGCGAAAGAGGTAAAACGCGCCATGCACGCCGTGCAAGTCCTGCACCAGCAGGCTGGGCTTGCCGTTCTCGAACTCCGGCTTGGCGTGCCACTTCACGTCCTCGCGCACGCCGGGGTAGGTTGCCCGCAAATCCACCCGCAATTCCGGCTCATAGACGTTGGTGAAGCCGTGCTCCAGACCCTCCGTCTTGAGCGGGCCAAGCACCTGCCACGGCGGCAGCTTCGGCGGAGCGAGCAACTTCACGAGCGCCTCGTTCTGCGCGACGGCGAGACGGAAGTGCCCGAGCGCGCGCCGGGACTTGGAAGCATCGAACCGCAGCCGCACGCGCAACTCCGCGTTGGCCGTCACCGTCATCGGCTCGTCCAGGACGAAGAGCGCTGCGTGCGGCTCAGCCACGTCCGCCGCGGCCACGCCCCAACCTGTGTCGGGCTTGGCGTCAGCGGCATTGGTGATCTCGAACTTCGGCTCTGCGGTGTCGGCGGCCACGCGGATTGACTTCGGTTTCTTCGGCTTGCCGGGCCTGCCGTCCTTGTCGAATTCAATGATCTCCGCCTCAATCTCGGAAAGACGGAAGCGCCCGTCGTCTGCCCGCGCGGCGCTCTTCTTCGGCAAGGAATCGTGCGGGACCGCTTCAAGACGCAGCGCGGCGAGACGGCCGGCGTCGAGGAACGAACGGAACTCGTAGGCGTCGGACTCCGGGTTGGGACCGAAAGCGAGGACGGATTTGTCGTCAAGCACGCGAAGGTGCGCGCCGTTGGTGCGGAGGGAGTGGACGAGATGCGGCGACAGGGTCGTCCATCCGGCGCTGAGTTGCTGGCGCCAGCGTTCTTGCCAGGCGGCTTGCGCCTTGTCCAACTCCGGCATAGGCGCGTCGAGTTTGGGCTGGCCGGCGTCGATGAGTTTCTTCAACTCCTCCATCCGTTGCGTCTGCGCGGGGGAGGGCACTTTGACCGACGGCGCGGGATTCGGCTGGTTGCCGTCCATGATCGCCTCGTCGATGGAGTTGAAGAAGGCGTAGAGGCCGTAGTACTCGCGCTGGGAGATGGGATCATACTTGTGCGAGTGACAACGGGCGCACATCAGCGTGAGGCCCAGCCAGGTGGTGCCCATCGTTTCGGTGCGGTCGAAGGTGTACTTGCACTGGTACTCCTCTTCGATGGCCCCGCCTTCGCCGGTGCTCATGTTCGCGCGCACGTAGCCCGAGGCGATTTTCTGTTCCGTGGTGGGATGCGGCAGGAGGTCGCCGGCAAGTTGCTCGGTGGTGAACTGGTCGAAGGGCTGGTTCTGGTTGAAGGCGCGGATCACCCAGTCGCGCCACTTCCACAGGCTGCGCTCGGAGTCGATGTGGTAGCCGTGCGAATCGGCGTAACGTGCCACATCCAGCCAATAGCGCGCCTGGTGTTCGCCATAACGGGGCGAGGCCAACAACCGGTCCACGAGCTTCTCGTAAGCCTCCGGGCGGCCGTCCGCGAGGAAGGCATCGACCTCCTGCGGGGTGGGCGGCAGGCCAGTAAGGTCCAGCGTGGCGCGGCGAATCTCCGTGGGCTTGTCGGCTTCGGGTGACGGCTTGAGCCCCTCCTTCTCCAGCCGGGCCAGCACGAAGCGGTCGATGTCGTTGCGCGGCCACGGCGCGTCTTGCACGGCCGGCGCCAGCGGACGTTCCGGCTTCACGTAGGCCCAATGCTCCTGCCACTTTGCGCCTTCCTGGATCCAACGAGTGAGCAGTTCGATTTGCTGCGGGGACAGTTTCTTGTTCGTCCTCGGGGGCGGCATCACTTCGTCCGGGTCTTGGTTGGTGATGCGTTCCACCAGTTGGCTTTTGGCCGGGTCGCCGGGAACGATGGGAATGGCGCCGGACTTGGCAGGCTGGAACGGCGCCTCGCGCTGGTCCAGCCGCAGCCCGCTTTTGCGTTTAGCTTCGTCCGGACCGTGGCAGGTGAAGCAGTTGTCTGAAAGGATGGGGCGGATTTGCCGGTTGAAGTCCACCTCGCCGTTCGCGGTCGCGGCAAAGCCTGCGCGGCTGGCCGCGGCGCAGGCGCACCCTGCCGCCAGGGCGGCCAGCGCCCTCTGCCTGATTTTCTTGAGGTCCATGAACGCGGTCTTGGACGGTTTCACTTATGGCATTATTTACACCCTTTGATGCTGGGAGGAAACTGGTTTTTTTCGCCGCGCGTCACGGCGGCCTCCGACTTGGTCCGCGCAACAGCGGCCACGTCAAGATGCGCCCGGCGAGGCTCAAGGCTGCATCAAGCTCCCGCCCGGCGCACCGGGTAGCGCTGGTTTTCAACCTGCCGTAGCGCCGACTTGCAGTCGGCTGGCCTCTTCCAACGCTCGCCGGTTGGAAAACCGGCGCTACGGCAGACTCGAAAGTCTGCGCTACGGCGGCGGTGTCCGGTGTCGCCCGGCGAGGCTCCGCCGCCGCAAAATTGCTTGGTCAGCGGTCGTCCCCGGCTATACTCCGCGCGACATGAACCATGTGGGTATTGGTTACGATGTGCATCGTCTGGTCGAGGGCCGAAAGCTCTATCTGGGCGGCGTGGAAATCCCCCATCCGCGGGGCCTCGACGGCCATTCCGACGCGGACGTGCTGATGCACGCCATCTGCGACGCGGTCTTCGGGGCGGTCGGCGAGGGCGACATCGGCCATTTCTTCCCCAACACCGACCCCCGCTGGCGAGGCGCCCGCAGCAAGGTCTTCCTCCAGGAAGCCGCGCGCCAAGTCACGTTCCGCGACGGGAAGATCGTGAACATCGACGCCACGATCATCGCGCAGGAGCCGAAGCTGGCGCCCTACATCGCGTCGATGAAGGAGAACATCGCCGTCGCGCTCGGCATCAACGTGCGCCGGGTCGGCATCAAGGCCACAACCAACGAACTGCTCGGCTTCATCGGGCGCTCCGAAGGCATCGCGGCGATGGCGGTGGCCAGCGTGGAGCGGACGGGTTGAACTTTGGCTCCTCTCTCGCATGGCCAAAGCTGAAATCAGTTGGAGGCGCCTCAACGAGGAGGGCGAGAAGTTCCAGGTCTATGCCCAGCGGGTGGGCGGACGCTGGCTCTTTTTCCAACGCGACCGCCGGTACGACCGCTGGGAGGAGCAGGCTGATCCGCCGCTCGAAGACTGGCTCGAACTGCTGGACGCCGTCCGCCGGCGCGTCCCGCGGCGCAAGTTCCCGCCCGACGAGGTAGCGCGGATCGAGCAAGCCATCCGCGAACGGTTTCCCGATACCCAATTTTGATCATGAAGTCCGCGCCCCTGATCCTCATCACCTCCAGCATGCAGAAAGCCGGAGCCGAATTCGGTGATTTCTCGCTCAGCCTTTCCAACCGCTATTCGCTGGCCGTGACCGCCGCCGGCGGCATTCCGTGGGTCATGCCGAACATTCCGACGCCGGACCTGGCTGCGGAGGCGGTGTGCCGCGCGGATGGCGTGATGCTCACGGGTGGCGACGACCTGCAGCCCAGACTTTACGCCCAGCGCCTGCGGCCCGCGCTCCGCAAGACCGTCGGCCCGCCGGAGCCGGAGCGGGACTTGTTCGAGTTGCAGGTCATTTACGAGACGTTCCGCCGGCGCAAACCGCTGTTCGCGATCTGCCGCGGCTTGCAGATTCTTAACGTGGCGCTGGGCGGCACGATGATCGTGGACATTCCGTCGGAACTGCCGCACGCGCTCAACCACCGGCGGATGGACCTCAAGGACCAAGTGGTGCATGATGTCGCCGTGGAACCGGGGTCGTTGCTCGCGCGCGTGATCGGCAACACGCGCCTGGGCGTGAACAGTTCGCATCATCAGGCGGCCGGGCAAGTGGCCGGATTGCTAAAGATCACGGCCCAAAGTGCCGATGGTGTCGTTGAAGGCCTCGAAGTGAGGCCGGGTGCTGTAGAGAAGATGCCCTTTCTGCTGGCCGTCCAGTTTCATCCTGAGCGGCTGTGCGCGCGCCATCGCGAACACCGGGTGCTGTTCGAGCGTTTCGTCGCCGCGTGCGGCAAGGGCGCGAAATCGGTATGAAGGCCAAGATCATGATAGTGGACGATGAAGCGCAGTTGCGCGACTTCGTCAGGACCATCCTCCAGCGCGAAGGCTATGAAGTCATCGAGGTGGCGGACGCCGCCGGCCTGCGCACGGCCTTGGAAGGCCCCCAGCCGGACATCGTCTTGCTCGACCTCAAGTTGCCCGACGCCGACGGCCTCACCCTTTTGCCGCAACTCAAACGCAAGTGGGCCGACACCGAAGTCATCGTCCTCACCGGCTACGGCTCCATCGAGGTCGCCGTGGAGGCGACCAAGCTCGGTGCCTACTATTTCCAGCCCAAGCCGTTTGATGCCAGCACGCTTCGTCTCCAGGTGGATCGCGCAGTCGAGCACAAGCAGATGAACGAGGAGAACAGCGCGCTGCGCCGGGCCATCTCCACCATGAGCGGCGGCGCCGCACCCGTGTTCCAGAGCCAAGCCATGAAGACCGTGGTGCGCCTGGTCGAACGCGTGGCCCCGGCGGACGTCGCCGTGCTCATCACCGGCGAGAGCGGCACCGGCAAGGAAGTCGTGGCCGACCTGCTCCACGCGCTCAGCCCGCGCAACAAGGGGCCGCTCATCAAGATCAATTGCGCTGCGCTGCCCCGCGAACTCATCGAGAGCGAGCTGTTCGGGTCGGTCAAGGGTGCCTACACCGGCGCGCAGCAGGACCGCGACGGCCTCTTCCGCCAATCCGAAGGCGGCACGCTCCTGCTCGACGAACTTTCCGAGATGCCGATCGACACGCAGAGCAAATTGCTCCGGGTGTTGCAGGAGAAGACCGTCCGTCCCGTGGGCGGCAAGACCGTCTATAAAGCCGATTGCCGCATCATCGCTTCGACCAACCGCGTGCCGGACGAAGCCATCAAGCAAGGGAAACTGCGCGAAGACCTCTACTACCGCATCAGCGCCATCAACATTTACTTGCCGCCACTGCGCGAGCGCCGCGAGGACATCGTCCCGCTGGCCAGCGCCTTCTTGAAACGCTTCACCGCGCAGGCCAACCGCGTGCTGACCGGCTTTTCGCCCGCCGCCGCGGAAGTCCTGCGCAAGTTCGACTGGCCGGGCAACGTGCGGCAGTTGCAGAACGAAGTGCAGCGCGCTGTGCTGATGGCCGAAGGCAAAGTCGTCGAAGCCCACGATCTGGCGGTCAACACCACCAAGTCCGCGGAAGACGCGCCCGACTCGAACTTCACGCTCATGGAGGCGATGGAACGCAACACCATCGTCCAGGTCCTCAAGGAAACCCGCGGCAACAAGCTGGAAACCGCCAAGCGTCTCGGCATCGGCCGCCAGACGCTCTACAACAAGATCAAGGCCTACAGCATCGAGACGTAGGCGCCGCTGACTGCGGGCAACGTTGAAGTGTTGGAGTGACGCAGTGTTGAAGCAGTCTTGGATTGTCTCGAACCAAGAGGCGATTTCAAAACCCCGTAACAGCCGACGTGAGGAGCCTCAAACTCCAACGGAAACAAAGCCTCCTCACGTCGGCTGCTACGGTTTTGAAAGAAGCTCCCAAGAATCCCATCCCTGCCTGAATCTGATGGGGGCCGTTTCCATCGGATTCAGGCAGGGATGGGATGGTGGTTGGGCCGAGGCCGAGGCCGCTTCAACGCTTCATCGCTTTGTCGCTTCCCAGCAGCGTGCGTGGCCGGGCCGGAACTGTCACTTGGCCGTCCTTCCCCAGTACCGCCACGACATCCGCCGTGTCGCGCTGGAAACTGAAAGCTACGTCGTCCGCCAGCTCAGGCACACTGAGGAGTCTCTTGGCGTTGCGCGCGGACTTCACGGCCTCCAGTGGGTCGGCCTTGGCCAGGTTCCACACTTTGCTGGCAATGAGAGCCGAGTCCGCGGCGTGAGTGAGAGCGAAGCGCGCCTCCAGCAACTCCAGCAACGCCCCCGCCGCCAGCACGTCTTCGTAAGCCGCCTGCTCAA
Organism: Verrucomicrobiota bacterium; assembly: GCA_016219875.1. Taxonomy (GTDB): domain Bacteria; phylum Verrucomicrobiota; class Verrucomicrobiia; order Limisphaerales; family JACRJZ01; genus JACRJZ01. The sequence goes on from JACRJZ010000124.1 coordinate 38,975, forward strand.
AGGTGCCGGCGCAGACCAGGACCAAGCTTTCCGGCGGGTGCGTCTCGAACCAAGCGGCCACGGCAGAGAGATTCAGGAATGCGGCCACCACGGTGGTCTGCGCTTCGGCGCAGGCCCGCAACGCGCGGGTGCCGTTGGTGGTCGTGGTCACAATCGTCTTGCCGCGCACCTTTCCCGCGGTGAATTCGCGCGGTGAGTTGCCGAAGTCGAAGTCCACTCCGCCCGTCTGCGCCGCGCGAATCCGCAGTCCGTGCCGCTCCCCGGCCAGCAACACGCTGGGATGCTTCGCGCGGAGGGCCAGCGCGTCGGAGATTTCGGACACGGGCACGATGGCCGCCGCGCCGTTGGCCAGCGCGGCGATCATGGAGGTAGTCGCCCGCAGCACGTCGAACACGACGCAGGTCGTGCGGCTGAGATCGCGTCCGGGCAAGGTGTCGAAGTCTGCCGGAGTGAACAGCACCTCCACGGAAGGCAACGGGATGCTCATTTGAGGCAATCTCAAAACGCCGTCGCGGCGTCTGGGCAGAGCGCCGTGCTGCAAGGCAGAAGGCAAAAGGCAAAAGGCCGAAGAAAGATGGCGGCACTCTGCCGAAACGCCGCGACGCCCGCGAGGCGGTGCAAGAGGCTCATCGGGCGGCTACTTCTTGAACAGGTCGCCGAGGCCCTTGGTGACTTTTTCCGCCGCGCCGCCGGCTTCCTTGCCGACACCCTGGAAGAGCTTCCCGCCGCTCTTGGTGAGGTCTTTGGCCGAAGCGAGCACGCCGTCGAGCACCGCTTTCATGACCCGGTTGGCCAGTTCGCCGCCGGTGATGCCGTTGGCGTCCTGGCCGAGGCCGGTGAGATGAATGGTCGGCAACGGCACCGTGGCCGTTCCGACGACTGGCAGGATGACGTTGACCTTGCCGTCCTTGATGAGGAAGTCATCCACCTGAAGTTTCTTGCCCGCGGCTTGGTCGGTCTTGTTCGTGCCGGTCGGCTGAGTGCCGCTGCCGCCGGTGGAAGCCTGGAGGTTGTCGAGGATCTTCCGCAGGTTGTCCGCGCCGAGACCAAACGCCGTGATCTCCGGTCCCACGATCTGCACGGACTCGATCACGATCTTGTCCGAAAAGACGGACGCCGGCTTCAGGGCCACGCTGACTTCGCCGACCTTGATGGCCGACGGCGCTTTGAATCCTTCCGGGTTGCCCACAAAGATGCCCTTGAGGCTGCCTTTGCCGGACAAGAAGGAGATGTTGGCTGAGTCGAGTTTGGTTTCCACCTTGGCCACCTTCGGGCCGAAGGTTTCCACGCCGGTCTTGATGATTGATCCCATAAAATACGCCACCGCCACCACGGCCAGAACCACGATGACGACGAGAACCAGAAAGATGCGGAGAAGCTTTTTCATGCCGGCGAATGTGCCGGCGTCGGGCCGGAAAGTAAAGCTGGAACCCGGCCCGCGCGAACGGTCGGACGCATCAGGATTCCAAGACTGGCTTGGCGGCTGCTTTCTCTGCGACCACGAAGTGTTCAGGCGGGCGGCGCCGGGGTCTTGACCACCGCAGCAGCGGGCGTTCAAGAGTCCAGGGTCCGCTCCAACCCGGTGCGAGATCATGAGTGCGACCAACATGGTGGCGGAACGAGCAGGGCGGAGCGCGACGACCGCCTCTGCCCAAACTTTGGATTTGGATGTCCTGGGATTGGACGCGGTGGCCGCCGCGAATGGCGTGTTCGACGGCGAGCTTGCCCCCAAGCCCAGGCGCTCCTTCACCAAGCTGTCCATCCTCATTGCGGCCTACAACGAGGAGGCGACGCTGCGGGCGTGCGTGAAATCCGTGCTGGCGGCGCCGTTGCCGGCGGGCCTGGATCGGGAAGTGGTGGTGGTCGATGACGGTTCCACGGACGTGACCTGGGAGATCGCGCAGCGGTTGGCCGCGCATCCGAAGGTGCGCGTCTTTCGCCAGCCGGAGAATCGCGGCAAGGGCGCGGCGCTGCGGCGGGCCATTGCAGAGATGACGGGCGACGTCGTCATCTTCCAAGACGCCGACCTGGAGTACGATCCGGCGGATTACCCGCGCCTGTTGAAGCCGATCCTTGAAGGCAAGGCCGAAGCGGTCTTCGGCTCACGCTTCATCGGGGAAGAGCGAAAGGTGTTGTACTTCTGGCACACTGTCGGCAACCGCCTGCTCACGTTGCTGGCCAACATGCTCAACAACACGAACCTCACGGACATGGAGACGTGCTACAAGGTGTTCGTGGCCGACTGCCTGCGGGCCATCCCGCTCGAATCCGACCGCTTTGGCATTGAGCCGGAAGTCGCGGCCAAGGCGGCGCGAAACAAGTTGCGCACCTACGAAATCCCCGTCAGCTACAACGGGCGCACCTACGAGGAGGGCAAAAAGATTTCCTGGAAGGACGGTCTGGCGGCGCTGTGGTTCATCTTCAAGTATCGGTTCAGCTCGAACTACGCCGACGCCGGCAAAGTGGCGCTCGACGCTCTGGAACAAGCGCCGCGGTTCAACCAATGGATGTTCGACGCGATCAAGGGCCATCTCGGGACGCGCGTGGCGGAGTTGGGATCGGGCCGGGGCAACCTGAGCCGCTTGCTCAAACAGCGCGGCAACGTGCTGGTCACGGACAACCGGCCGGAGTACCTGGACGAATTGCGCGAACGCTGGGGCCACCTGCCCAACGTCCGAGTGGCCCGGCTCGATTTGCTGGAGGCGGACGACTATCACATCCTCTCCGACTTCCAGGTGGACACGGTGGTGTGCCTGAACGTGCTGGAGCACATCGAAGACGACCTGGGCGTGTTGCAGCGGCTCTATCAGGTCCTGCCGCCGGGCTGCCGCGTCGTGTTTCTGGTGCCGTTCAATCCAAAACTCTTCAGCCGGTTCGACCAGGAGGTCGGGCATTTCCGCCGTTACCAAAAGGAGGAATTGGAGTCGAAGATGCAGTCGGCGGGTTTGCGGGTGGAGTGCCAGTTTTACTTCAACAAGGTGGGCGTGATCGCGTGGTGGCTCGGCAACACCCTGCTGGGCCAGCGTTCGATCACCAGCCGCCAACTCAAGATCTACAACTGGCTCACGCCAGTGTTCCGGGTACTGGACCCTTGCCTGCCGATGTCCGGGCTTTCGACGGTGATCGTCGCCAGCAAAGGGGCCGCCGCCTGAGTCATGAACCAGGCGCGCTTCTTCGGCGGGCCGTGGTCCCGCGTCGTCCTCGCGCTGGCCGTGCTGCTCGTCTGGGGACAGAGCCTCACCTTCCGCTTCGTGTGGGACGACACGCAGTTCATCGTGGATCTGCCGAGCATCCGGTCCCTGAGCAACATTCCGGCGATGTTCACGTCGCTGGAGGCGCAGTCCAGCTACCCGCAAGGCTTCAAGCTGTTTCGCCCGCTGCGCACGGCGCATTACGCAGTCCTCTTTGCGATCGGCGGCGGCGAGCCTCCCAAGCCGTGGTTGTTCCATCTGGCCAACTTGGTCTGGCATGGAGCGACCGTCCTCCTCTTCTACCAAGTGCTCTTGCTGCTCTTCGCCCGGCTGCGGGCCGACGCGGAGAACGAGCCGGTCGTGCCGTGGCTCGCTTTCCTGACCGCGCTGGCCTTTGCCGTGCATCCGGTGGTGTCGGAAGTCGTCTGCTGGGCCAAGGGCCTGGACGACATGATGGCTGCGGCCTTCGTCTTGGGAACCGTGTTGATGCTGTTGCGCTGGACGCCAGGCGAGGGCCGCGGGCGCTACCTGGCCGCGCTAGGGCTGTTTGTCCTTGCGCTCTACTCGAAGCTCTCCGCCATCGCGGCGCCGGCGTTCTGCTTCCTGTTCTTCTGCTCTTTCAAACGGGTTTCGTTGCGCCAGGGCCTCCTCTACTCGGCGCCCTTCTTTGGGGCCGCGTTTCTCTTCCTGCTTCACCGGCACTGGGTCATCGGGCAAACCAGCCAGACCGAACCCATCTCGGGCACCTACGCGCAAACGCTGATCGACATGCTGCCAGTGGTCGCCACGTATCTACGGCTGCTGACCGGGCTTCCGCCGTTTTGCATCGACTACGGTTTTCTCCGCGGCGGCCATGCGTTGTTCTCCGCGTCCGTCATCTTTGGGTTCGTGTTACTGGCGGCGGTGACCGGCGCCTGCTGGTGGAGTCTGCGCACGCGCCAGTTTGTGCTCGCCGGCCTGGGTCTGGCTTGGGTCGGCCTGTTCATGGCGCCGGTTTCCAACGTGGTCCCGACCATGCAGTACGTGGCCGAGCGTTTTCTCTACCTGCCCCTCCTGGGCTGGCTCTGGGCGCTCGCCAGCCTCCTGGTCCTGGTCCTTCGCCGTGGTCTGAGTGTGGCGCTGGGCGCGGCCGTCGTAGTCATCTGGTCGGGCTTGGCGTGGAACCGATCCTGGATCTGGCAGGACTCGTTCACCCTTTTCATGCGGAGCAGCATTGAGTGTCCTCCCTGCGAACGGGTGGAGCACAACGCTGTCACGGCGGCCCTGCGCCTGCCGTTCATGCCCTTCAAGACCGTCCACGTGCCCGGTCAACTCCCACGGCTTTCGCTGCAAAGCGCAGACGTCTTGCGCACGGCGGATTGGAATAAAGTGGCGGCGACCCTGGAGCAGTTGCAGCAACTCTTTCCATCGAATGCGGCGGTGGCCACGGCCCTCGGCTTGGCGTGCGCGCAGAAGGGGCGCATCGGCGACGCGATCCAGCACTTCCAACGGGCCGCCGCGCGAACGCCGCGCGATCCGACCGCCTGGAGCAACCTGGGCATCGCCTTCCAGGACGCGGGGCAGATGCCCGCTGCCGAAACCAATTTGCAGCAAGCTTTGAAACTCGACCCCGGCTGTCTTCCGGCGCTGCAATCGCTCGCCAAGCTCGCCTGGACCCGCGAAGACTACCAGACGGCGATGAACCTCTTCGCCCGGCTCAAACAGCGCGATCCGGCCAACCCAGACCACGAGTATTGGCGGAACGAAGCGCGCAAGAAGCTGGAAGCTCGCTCGTCACGCAAGCTCGACGCCGGCGTCCAGTGACCCGCTTGTCCGGCCTGTGTGGAATGGGCCGATCCACGAACCTTGTCCCCGTAGCGGCCTTTCCAACTTCACTTCGGCGGCGCCCACCGCGCGATCCACTGGGCGATGCCGTCGTCGCTGAGCCGCGCGCGTTCCGCGCGGTAGCGTTCCGGAACGTGGTTGTCCTGGTACATCGCCCGCACCACTTCTGTGGCGAAGGCCGCGCCGGTGTTGTGCAGGAGCAACGGGTTCGGAGCCATGAGCAGAACCACCCCTTCGAAGCCCCCTAGCCGGCGCAGTCCCGGCGTGAACAAATCCGGCGCCAGCAAGGCACTGTCCCGCGCTGAGTCCAAAGCGTGGCAATCGGCGATCAGCATGTCGGCCGCGGGCGCGGCCAGCAGCGACCACAGGCCCGCGCGCCCCGCGCCGCAGAGAATCACCCGCCGTCCGCCGCGATAACTCTGGGCGAAGGCGCAGGCGGTGATGATGTCTTGCACGCGCTCCTGCACGTCGGTCCGGTTGTAGGTGGTGAAGAAGTCTTTGAAGTAGTCGCGGTCGCGGCCTGCTTCGGCCAGTTCGCCGGTCTGGAAGAGCGTGACCAACAGCACGCCGACGCCGCGATCGAGGATGGCCTTCGCCAAACCGGCGGGCGCGTGGTTGGGGTCGCTGAAAGCGGAGAGGCCATTGGTGTGGACCAGGACCACGAGTGCGCCCGAGGTATCGCGGCGCGGGGTGAGGAGCAGCGCGGGGACGCGGTCGCCTTTGCCAGCGCGGCCCAGCGTGAGTTGCGTGACGGTGTGGTCCGCCAGCTTGGTGGTCCGCTCGATCTGCACCAGGAGGCCTTTTTCCACGAAGCCGACTTGCAGCGAATGCTTCCACGCCGGGAGCCAGCGGGCGCGGTATCGCTCCACGAGTGGCGGATTCTTCGGCGGCAGTTCTAACCATTGCTGGCGGTACTGTTGGATCAGGCGGTTTACGAACTGCTCCTCGGTCACAGCATCGGGCGGCAGCTTGTCGTCGGGGAACACGCGCAAGGCCTCGTCTGGCTCCTTCTGGAACGGCGGCTCGGGAATCGGAGCGAAGTCCGGGCGCCCGCGCAGCCACTTGCCGAACCAACCATAGACCTGCTCGCGGCTGGGCTGGTTGTAGTTGTGGTCGAAGTCCAGCCGCAGGTAGCGGAGTTTCTCCGGGGCGTTGAACAACTTGTAGATCTTCTCCAAGGCCGGCCCTTCCACCGACATCGTGTCCTTGGTCCAATCCCTGCTGGCGGCAACGAGGATTTGCGGGCGCGGCGCGGCGACGGCGGCGAGTTCCATGTTGGAATACTCCACGCGCAGGCCGGGGGCGTTCTCGCACAGGCAACCGCCCTGCATCGAATGCGACACCATCACGTTGGGCGCTTGCGCGGCGAGGCGGTCGTCGATGGCGCCCAGCATGAACGTCTGCGTGCCGCCGCCGGAAGCGCCCGTACAGCCGAGGCGCGATTTGTCCACGTCGGACAGCGACTCCAGAAAGTCGAGCGCGCGGAGGCTGTTCCAAGTTTGCAGGCCCATGAGGCTGATGTGCCAAAGCTGGAGGGCCGGGTCGGCGCTGAAGTGGTGACGAGTCTTGGCGGCGGGCGGGGTCGTGCCGGCGTCGGCGAACTGCGTGTCGTTGTAGCCCACCATGTCGTAAGAGAACGCGATCATCCCTTGCCGCGCCAAACTGATGCAGCGGCCCGCGATGCTGCCGAGCTGGGTGTCTTCCAGCCGGCCTTTGCTCCAGTGGCCGTGTGGATTGAGCACCGCCGGAAACGGGCCTGGGCCTTGGCCTCGCGGGCGATAGAGATTGCCCGCGAGACAGACACCCGCGTGGGTCTGGATGCAGACCTTCTCCACGCTGTAGCCGTCGCGCTCGACGCGGCCAAAGATTTTCGCGCTCAGCGGCGGCTTTGCAGGCATGGGCCAAAGGCCGCAACTTACCAGGGCCTGCTCCCGGATTTGCTGCGCACGTTTTTCCCACTCCGCCCGCGCGGCGATTTCGGGGAAGGCGCGCCGTGTATTCAGCGTCCGGGGCGGGCCGTACCGCTGGTCGTGTTCGGGCAGCGATTGCGCCGCGGACGGGCCGCCCAGCATGGAGGCCAGGATCGCCGCAAGGGTAAACCGCTTTGCAGGTTTCATGCGCCGGGCAAGGTAGCGACGCGGCGCTTGGCCCGGCAAGTCCGGCGAGGCCACCAGTCCTGCCAGCGCGGGCTGATTCAAGAAGGAGCGCGGGCAGCCTGCCCGCGTGTTTTTCGCTCCCATTTTCGACGGAACGCGCGGGCAGGCTGCCCGCGCTCCGCTCAGTCGTGGATTTCGTAAAGCGTCTCGCCCAGCACGAATTGCACATTCCGGCCAAGCGCCAGCCAGGATTGCGCCTGCGGGTTCTTCTTCGCGAACTCGAAGTAGCCGTCCGAGCCAAACTGGAGCCGCACCCGTTTGGCCGCCGCTTGTTTCTGCGCCTCGGCATCAACCCACTGGGCGCCGTTTTGGTAGAACGCCCGGCCATTGATGAACTGGCTTTGCCGGGCAAATTCATTGGCCAGTTCCCGGGTGCTGGGCTGGGCTGGGCGCGCCTTGCTGGTTCCAGAAATGCCGCTGCCGCCGGCCACGGTTCCACGCGCCCGCGCCGCCCGCTCCTGCAAGGCCACCGGCGCGGCCGACGGGGCCACGCGCAACGCCTCGGCCCCGCTCATGACGAGCGCGTCTTGCGGCGCGCTGGCGTCCTTCAGGCTCTGGTAAGAGCGCGCCCCGGATACCGCGCGGTCGCCACTGGTATCCGAGCGGAAGCTGTAATAGACCGCGCCCATCTCGCTCTGGGCGGTGCGGCTTTGCTCCAGTTCGCGGAAGCTGCGCTGGTCGAGCGCCACGCCGCGGCGCTGCTCATCTTCGAGGATCAGATAAGCCGTGTAAGGCGTGACGATGCCGTAGCGGCGCGCCAGTTCCACCACTTCGTCCTTCAACTCCCGGTTCTCGCCGTGCAGGCGGATTTCATCCAGCAAGTAGCCCACGCGCCGCGTGGCCCACAGGCGCGGGATGAAGTCATGCGCGACGGATTCGCCGGCGAACGCGGCCGTGAACTCGAACGCCCGCCGCTCGCCGTTCACCGTGCCTTCGAGGAGGATGTCGCCGTTCGCCCGGCCCGAGTAGCGGCCAGCGACTACCAGTTGTTCGCCCTTGAACAAGTCGGGCAGTGCCGTCGGATACGTCTTCGTCACGCGCACGCCGTCGGGGAACTTGAGCTTCGGGTTGGCCAGCACCGGCTCTTTGATTTTGGCGAAGAAGCTGGAAACCTTCACTTCGATGTCCTCCTCCGGCAGCACGTATTCGCTCACCGCCCGCGTGCCTTCGGTGATCTTGTCGAGCAGGTGCGTGTTCACGTCCGTGCCGATGCCGAAGCAGAAAACGCGCGTGCTGGCGGCGGCCTGCAGCGCGTGGTCCACGATTCGTTTTTCGTCGGTGACGCCGACCGTGGGCCGTCCGTCCGTCAGGAAGATGACCACGTAGGGCCGGTCGCTGCGATCGGGACGGATGGAGAGAGCTTTCTTCAGCGCGTCGTCAATCGCCGTGCCGCCGATGGGCTTGAGGTCTTTGATAAACCTGCCGGCGCGCGACCGGTTCCCCGGGGAGGCCTCGGCCAACTTGTCGAACAGCGGCTCCACCTCGGTGGCGAAGCGCAGGATTTCAAACCGATCCGCGTCGTTCAGGTTCTCCACGCAGAAGAGAAGCGCCTTCTTGGCTTGCTCCAGTTTTGCGCCCGCCATCGAACCGGAGGTGTCGAGCACAAAGGCCACGTCCTTCGGCACGGTCTTCCCCGTTTTCACGTCGCCGGGTGACGCCAGCAACAGAAAGTAGCCGTCGTCGCTGCCGAGCTTGTGCGTGAGCAGGCTCAGGCCGACATCCGCCGTCTCCTGCGAAAAGAACAACTCGAAGTCCAGGTCCGGCTTCACATCCGCCGCTTCAAAGCCGACGGTCGCGCCGCGCTCGCCGTGGCGTCGGACCTCGACTTTGTGCGTGGGCGAATAGACCGACTTGAGCGGGCGCTGGGTTTCCAGGTCGAGCTTCACGGCGAGGTTCCACAGCGGCTTGGCGGAGAACTTCTCCGTGTTGAGCGGGAACCGGAACGCCACCAAGCCGGCGTCGGACTTGAGCAATTGCGTGTAAGAAAGCGTGAGACGCTTGCGGCTGTTCGGCTCGATGGGGAAAACGCGGACTTTGAAGAGGTCGCGCCCGGAGTACTCGAGCAGCGCCGGGTCTTTCAACTTGCGGACGATGTCTTCGTAAAGGCTGCGGGCCTTGTCCGCCGTGAGCAACTCGGCTTCGGCAGGCCGGCCGTTGATCTCCATGGTGAACTTGTCGAGGTGCGCGCCTTGGGGTACGGGGAAGAGGAACGTCCCTTCCAGTTGCCGCGGGTTGGGGTTGTAGAATTCCTGCTCGACGGTCGTGACGGCGACCTGGTCACGGATGCGGGCGTTGACCTTGGCGAAGGACACTTCCAGCGGCGCCCAGACGAACGGCGGCGGCATGGGCCGCGGCAGAATGGGGCGCGGCATAGGAACGGGAATCGGGTGCGGCGGATGCGGGCCGGGCCACCAGTGGTCGGCATCGTGAATGATGATGACTCCCGCGGCCCACGACGGCGCCGCCACCACGACCAGCAGCAGAGAAAGCCAGAATGAACGTTTCATGTGCAGTTGGACGGAGGCGGCGGAGAAATGCTCCGCGGTGTTGGCGAAAGGCGGCCCAGCGGCAGGACTCCCGGCCCCTCACCCCGGCCCCACTGCCGTTGAATCAAGCAACGGCGGTAGGCTCTTCATCGTAATCATAGTCATGCTCTTGCTCGCTGAAGTGCTGGGGAGATGAAGATTGCGAGCAAGATTAAGAGTAGGAACCTGTCGGCTTGGCTGTGCCGCTGGCCTTAATTCAACGGCCCCTCACCCCGGCCCTCTCCCATCGGACGGGAGAGGGCCAGGGTGAGGGGTTGGTTTTGGAAGGGCTGTAAGCCGAATTCTGTCTGCGCGCCTTGCGGCACGGAGAGAATCATTTGTCTATGCAGCCAGTACCCGGAACCCGGCGCTTTCGCGCCATGAAGCGGGCCGCTTCAGGGTCCCCTATTTGGCCTTGCTCCCGATGGGGTTTTCCGTGCCCGTGCGATCACTCGTCCGGCGGTGGTCTCTTACACCACCTTTTCACCCTTACCGCTTTGAAATCTCAAATCTGAAATTTGAAATCCCAGAGCGGCGGTATGTTCTCTGTGGCACTGTCCGTCGGAAAGCATATCGGCTTTCCGCCCGCGTGTATCTTGGCCGAATACGCAAGCCAAGTTACGCGGCATCGCGCCCTGTGGAGTTCGGACTTTCCTCCCCCGGCTCGCGCCGGGAGCGATTCTCCGCCCTTCCAAAACCGCCCTCACCATACCGGGAAAATCAGCGGTGACAATCGCCTTCCTGAAATCTTTTCAACTTGGAGCTTCTTTCAGAACCGGAGCAGCCGACGTGAGGAGGCTCTGTTTCCGTTGGAGTTTGAGCCTCCTCACGTCGGCTGCTACGAGGTTTTGAAATCGCCTGCTTGGCGGCGCGCGGTTTCACAACGGTTGCGGTTCCGCCGTGAAGACAAAAGCGCCGTAGCCGACTACGCGATCCCGGCGGCCCGCGGTGTCGCCGGAGTTGCGCAAATCCACGGTGCGACCCCGCAAGCCGTGTTCCTTGGCCGAACGCAGTAGCCCGCGAATCGGGCGGCAGCCGCAGGCTTGGTCGCCCCCCAGCGTCTCCCAGGCCAGCGCTTCGATGGCCTCGGCGGTGGCACGATCGGCTTCCAGAGAGGCGTGGTACGGCAAGTAGTGGCTCAAGTCCGAACTGATCACGATGCAGGTTTCCGGGCCGCCCCAGAGGGCGTCGAGCACTTCGCTCACTTGTTCCGCCGAGGCATCGCCGACCACGAGCGGCACCAGTTCAAACTCCCCCAGGACGGTTTGAAGAAACGGCAACTGCACCTCCAAGCTGTGTTCCTGCCGGTGCGCGGCATCGAGGGTCGTCACTTGCGGCAACGCGCGCGCGCGGTCGAGTGCTTCCTCGTCCACCGCCACCACACCCAGCGGTGAGGCGAACGCCTCGGCGCTGCTCGCCGCCAGCCCGGACAGAGCGACGAAATGAGACGGCCCCAGCAACACCACGCGCTTGAAGACCTCACGCCCGCGCGCAAGGCAAGCGTAGGCTGAGCCCGCAATCGGACCGGAATACATGTAGCCCGCGTGCGGCGCGATGACGGCCTTGGGCGCGGTGTCCACGTTCACCCGCGCGCGACCGACGTAGCCGCTGACTTCCGCTCGCAGTTTCTCCGGGTCGCCCGTGTAAAACTGCCCGGCCACCGCGGCGGGCCGCACTCTGCACTTACCGGATCCGTTCTTGGCGCCCATGCTCGTTCCTCATTGCAGACTGACACCATGCGGCAACCGCTGGGACCATCGGTTGGGATGCGCCATGGCCCGCACTTCCGCTGCGCCGGCTTTTGGCCAAATTCCCGGGATCGCCGCCTGGCAGCGCGGACAAGTTCCGCTGGGCGTCAAGTTGTACGCGCGCACGGTAAAGCCGTAACGCTCGATCACGGTTTCGCCGCAGTGCGGACAACGCGTGTTCTCCCACTCGCCGACGCGGCCCGGCAGGTTGCCGGCATAGACGAACCTCAATCCGGCCTCGCGCCCCAGCTCCGCCGCGCGCATCAAGTCCGCCACTTGTGTTGGCCGCGGGTCGGTCATCTTGTAGTCGGGGTGGAAGGCCGTGACGTGCCACGGAATCTCCCGGCTCACCGAAGCGAGGAAGCGGACCAACTCGCGCAACTCCGCCTCATCGTCGTTGAAGCCCGGCACCAGCAGCGTCACCACTTCGATCCAAATGCCACGGGCGTGAACCATCTTGATCGTCTCGGTCACGTGCTCCAGCGCGCCTCCCAGCGTGCGATAGCGGCGCTCGTCAAAGCCCTTCAAGTCCACCTTGTAGCCGACGATCCAGGGCTGAAGGAAGTCGAGCGCCTCCGGCGTGGCGTTGCCATTCGAGACAAAAGCGCAGGCGAAGCCTTCCGCTTTCGCCGCCTCGAACACCGCCACCGCCCACTCCGCCGTGATCAGTGGTTCGTTGTAGCTGGAGACGACCACGCGCGCGCCTTCCCGCCGCGCCGACGCTACAAGCTGGGCCGGTGTGGCCGGCCGAACCGACGCTGCCGCCGCTTGGTCGCGAAGCGCCTGGCTGGTCACCCAGTTCTGGCAGTACGAGCAATGGAAGTCGCAGCCCAACATGCCGAACGTCAGCGCGTCGCTCCCCGGATAAACATGGAAGAACGGCTTTTTCTCCACGGGATCGCAGGCGACGCCGGCCACGTAGCCGAAGGGCACGCGCAACTCGCCGTCGCGATTGAACCGCACCCGGCACACGCCGCGGCGGCCTGGCGCAATCAAACATCGGTGCCCGCACGCCACACAGCGGATTTTCTCCTGCTCTGCCCGCCACAATTTTCCCGCCACCGTGTGGCGATCCAGCACCGCCGCCAGCGTGTTGTCCGGCTGACTGCTTTCGACTTTGTCTGTCGTCGTCATGGATTCCAGCAACGCTGGAAGGACACTACTCTTCCCCGCCCTGCCGCTCAATAGGTCCGTTTGGCGACAAACCAAATGGAGGGCGGCGTTCGTCGGGCGATCCGGCCATCCCATTCCTCCTTGAATCCGACGGTCACGGCCCAGCCGATCTCTTCCCGGCAGGTTCGTCCGCATCGGCGCGCGACCCAATCAGAATTGGCTGGCAGGCCGGAGGATTTCTTTCAACCCTCCGCCATGCCGAAGTGGGCCAAGTTGATCGTCGGGGTTCTCCTGTTGCCCGTCTGCTTGGGTGGGGCGCAGGCGCTTTTCCGCGTGTTGGCGCAAACGGGCGACGCGGTCACGTTCTGGGTCGCGGCCGTCGGCGGCGCGGCCTGCTGGCTAGTCATCTTCCTGATGCTGCCCAAGCCGATGTGGGTCTATGTCTTCGGCCACGAATTGACGCATGCCCTGTGGACCTGGCTCTTCGGCGGGCGCGTGAAGCGATTCAAGGTCACCTCCAAGGGCGGCCACGTGGTCATCTCCAAGACGAACTTCCTCATCACGCTCGCCCCGTACTTCTTTCCGCTCTACGTGACGCTGGTGATCCTGATCTTCCTGCTTGGCGACTTGGTCTGGAACTGGACGCCCTACCGCGTCTGGTTCCATTTCTTCATCGGGGCGGCCTACGCCTTCCACGTCACGCTCACCTGGCACATCCTGCAAACGCGGCAGACCGACATCACGAGCCAGGGCCATCTCTTTTCCGGCGCGGTCATCTTTCTGGGCAACCTCGCCGTGTTGCTGGCGGGCGTGCCGCTGCTGGCGGAAAGGCCGGACGTGCCGACGGCCTTCGCGTGGTGGCTGCACGAAACCGGCGCCGTCTGGATGGGGCTGGGGCGAATGATCGGCCGGCTGTTTTAAGATTTCTTTGAATGGCCCTCCCGGAAGCCAGCGTCTGAAGAGGCAGTTCACCATAGAACCAAACATCGTCACGAAAGGCACAACATGAAAACCACTCCCATTCTCCAGGGCTGCGCGTGCTGCCCAATGAACCGGCGCAATTTCCTCACGAAGACCGGCGCGGCCACGGCTGGCGCGCTGGGTTTGCTGGCGTCGCCCAGTTGGCTCGCGGCGGCGGAACCCACCGGCAAGACCCGCATCCGCATCCTCTATTCGCTTCACGGCGCGCAGCAGGCCGGGCCGGACTGGCCGAACAAGGGTTTCGATTTCCAACCGGTCATGGATCGGATCAACACCGAACTGGGTCGGCGGCTCAAGCGGTTTGAGTTCGTGCCCTCGCTCGCCACCGGACCGGAGCAGGCCAAGAAAATCCTCGACGAAGACACCAAGGCCGGCGGGATCGACGGCTACCTCGTTTACCAGATGAATTGCTGGAACCGCGTGGTGCAGACAATGGCCACGTCGGGCAAACCGGTCCTCTACGCGGATTTCCAGTTCGGCGGCAGCGGCGGGTTCCTGGTGTACAACGCGGGCTTCCTACGCAGCAAAGCGCCGAACGTGGGCTTCGTGGCCTCGTCAGAGATCAAAGACCTCGTCCAAGCGGTCGAGTGTTTCGAGGTCGTCAAGAAGGGCGGCTCCCCTGCCGACTTCGTGGCCGCCACAGCCCAGGTGCGGCTCAAGCGCACGCCCAAGGCCGGCCGCCTCGGCTGCAAGCAGGACGACTTGAAGTGCCTCTCGATCGACGAATGCCTGAAGCGATTGAAGGAGTCCAAGATCCTCGCGGTGCGCGGCCAGGAGTCCGGGCCGGCGGGCGAAATCCTCGGCATCAAAGTGGTCCACGTGCCGTTTGCGGAGGTCAACGACGCCTGGAAGAACGCGGACAAGGACGAAACCCGCGCCGTGGCGGATTTGTGGCAGAAGACCGCCAAGAAAGTTGAAGGCGTGTCCCGCGAGACGCTCGAAACTTCCGCCGCCATGTATCTCGCGGAGAAAGCGGTGATGAAGAAGCACGGCGCCCAAGGCATCACGATCAATTGCCTGGGCGGTTTCTACGGCGGCCACATTCACGCCTACCCGTGCCTCGGCTTCCACCAGTTGAACAACGAAGCGCTCGTCGGCGGCTGCGAGTGCGACGTGCGCTCTGCGGCGACCATGCTCATCGGCACCACGCTGACGCAGGGCCGGCCCGGCTACATCTCCGATCCGGTCATCGACACCTCGAAGCGCCAGATCATTTACGCCCACTGCGTCGCCGCCAACAAGGCCTTCGGCCCGCAGGGCGCGGCGAATCCGTTCCACATCCTCACCCACTCCGAAGACCGCCAGGGCGCGTCCGTGCGGTCCTTCCTGCCGACGGGCTACATGACGACGACGCTCGAATTCGAGCAGAGCCGGAAGGAAATCCTGTTCCACCGCGGCAAGGCCGTGGCCAACGATCCCGATGACCGCGCCTGCCGCACGAAGCTTTGTGCGGAGCCGGTCGGCGACATCGAGAAGCTCTTCGCCGAATGGGACCAATGGGGCTGGCACCGCGTCACCTTCTACGGCGATCTCAAGGAGCCGATCCACGCTCTCGCCGACGCCATCGGGTGGAAGGTGCGGGAAGAGGCTTGAGACAGGAATGCGGAACTGGAAACCACGAAATACACGAACCACACGAAAGCAGAGTTGAACCGCCGCGCTGACCTCGCCCCGGGGTCGTGCGGAGGAAGAGGACGAAGCAGGGCCGGCCCTTTCGTGTATTTCGTGCATTTCGTGGTGATCGAACATCGGAGTTTGGCTTGAGGCTCGCCTTCCAACATCCGCCCGTGGTGCGGAAGTTCTGGCGTGGACTCGTCCGCCCGCTCGCGGGCCGGCAGCCCACGCCGTTTTATCTCTTCTCCATCGCGCCCATCCAGGAGGCGCTCGCGGAGTTGGACCGCTGCTTCGGCCATCTGCCCGTGCGCCACTGGCTCTCCTGCAAGACACAGCCGCTGCGTCCGCTGTTGCAGTGGTGGCGGAAAGCGGGGCGGCCCATCGAAGTGGTGAGCGAATTCGAGCTGCGGGCCGCACTCCAGGAAGGCTTTCCGCCGGAACGCATCTTGGTCAACGGCCCGGCCAAACACCACTGGCTACCGGGTCAAGCCGCGCATGGGCTGCTCGTGAATTTCGATTCGTTGGGCGAACTGCCGACGCTGGCGTCGCTGGCGAAGAAACTCGGCTGGACCGTCGGCCTGCGAATCAACACGCAGCAGGAGTTCGATCCAGAGTCGCCGGACTGGCCCACGCAGTTCGGGCTGGCGCGCGAGGAATTCGTGGAAGCGTTGAAGACGTTGAAGCGTTTCAACGTCACGCCGCAGATCGCGCACTTTCACCTCCGAACGAATGTGGCTTCGCCCGAAATCTACCGCCGCGCGCTGGCTGAAGTCGCGGAACTCTGCCGGGCCAGCGGGTTTACCCCGCGCTTCGTGGACTGCGGCGGAGGCTTTCCGCCGCCCCACGTGCTCACGCGCGAAGGCCGGCGCGTGGACGCCGGCTTCAGCCTGCGCGAAATGGCCGGAGTGTACGAGCGCGCGATGAAGCAGTTTTCCGGCGTGGAGGAACTCTGGCTCGAAAACGGGCGCTGGCTCACCGCGCGTTCCGGAGTGCTGGTGGTGAAAATCCTCGACGTGAAGGAACGCCGCGGCCTGCGGCACCTGATCTGCGATGGCGGGCGCGCGATGAACGCCCTCGTCTCGACTTGGGAACAGCACGAACTGCTGCCGCTCGCGCCGCGCCGCGGACCGAACGTGCCCACCACCGTCACCGGCCCCACCTGCATGGCGTTCGACCAACTCGCGCGCCGTCCGTTGCCCCGGTCGCTCCAGCCCGGCGACCACCTGCTGTGGCTTGAGGCCGGCGCCTACCATCTCCCGTGGGAAACGCGCTTCTCGCACGGATTGGCGGCGGTCCTGTGGCACGATGGCCGGCGCGTCCGAGTGGTTCGGCCGAAGGAAGACTTCGACGCTTTCTGGGGAGCCAATTTCAAAACTCCGTAGCCGCCGACGTGAGGAGAGTCGGAGCCACCGCCGACGGTGGCTGCCTCGGGCCAAGGAACGGAGCGCGGCTGTGGTCGAAGCCCCAGCCGCAGCACGCTCCAGAGGACGAAGCTTGGACAGGCTCCCACGCCCCGCGCCTGGATGGCTGCTGCGGCTGGTCCTGCGGACACAGCCGCGCTCCGTTCCTTGGCAGGCTCACTCTTCAAATCTGAAATCTGAAATCAAGACAGAGCCTCCTCACATCGGCTGCAACGGAGTTTTGAAATCGCCTCGCAAGGCCCGTTTTTCGACGGCACAGCGCGACACGACCACTGGAGCGCGAGGGGCCGCGAACTTTGCATTGATCTTCCTTCGCCGGTTCCTAAGCTTTCGCGCGTGACCGCAGAGACGTTCAAAACAGAGATCACGGCCGCACTCCGGGCCTACGACCGGCACGTGGTGTGCCTGGAAAAAATTCCGGAGGACTGCCAGGCGTCGCTGCATTCGCTGGTGGAGAAGGCCATCAAGGCTTACGAGAACCGCGGGCCGAACCTCCGCCACGGCATCGCACTGGACAAGCATGTCACGGTCATCTTGAGCCAGGCGGACGGCGAGCGCCCGCTGTGCGGCATCTACTTCAACCTCTATTCTCCCTACCAGAAGAAGCCCGCTGCCAAAACGACGAACGCCAAGGCTTGAGCTTCACGCCGGCGCTTCGTCCCGGAAGGCCCACCTCAGTCGGACCGCGTCCGGTAGAAACGGTTGGTGAAGCTTCCGGTGTTCGGGTCCACGAAGTCGGCGATGCCGAACGGAGCGGGATTGGTCGCGATGGCGGTCCAGTTCGTCAGGGTGGTCGAGGCCTCCAGGACGTAGTCGGCGGAGTCGGGGCACGCCACGCGGAAGGTGAACGCCGGGTTGGCGTCTTGGAACTTCACGAAGAGGCTCTGCGTGTTCACCAGCCACAACTCCACCTCATCGCTGACGGCGAGGCCGGCCAGGTTGGTGACGAGAAGCTGATACCGGCCCTGGTTGGGGAGTTGGAAGTTGGTGAGGGAAAGCGTGAGGTTGGTCTGCCCGCTCAGGAACGCGTTGTTGAAGAACCACTGTGACCAGGGCGCGGGCGCACCGCTCACGGCGGTCGGCAAGGTGGCATTGCTGCCTTGGCGCACGGCCATGTGGACCGGCTGCTGCGTGAAGGACGGCGCCACCAGGACCGTGAGCACGGCCACGGGGCTGGTCACCGCGTTGATCGGGTTCAGGATTACGACGTCATAAATGCCCGCCTGCGACACCAGCACCCCCGGCAGCGTGAGCGAGTGGCTGGGGGCCGCAGAGGTGACGGCGCCGCCAACAACGCCGCCGTTGAACCGCCAGCGATAGACGAAATTGCTCATGCCGCTCACGTCCACGGAGAAGTTCACCGTCGCGCCGGGCAGGACCGTCTGGTGCGCGGGCGGGCTGACGACGATGACGGGATCGCCCACGGCGATGTTGAGATGCACCAGTCCCATTGCGGAGATGTCCGCGCCGTCCACGGCGATGAAGTAGATCGTGCCCGCCGTGGCGGGGAAACTCACGTCGCTCCAGGTCACGCCGGGCCGGGCGTCGTTGTTGCAGGCGATGTTGGTGAGCGTGGCGAAGTCCGTGCCCGGGCCGATGTACACGGCCAGCACCGTGTCGAAGTCGCTCCCCGCGGTGGTGACGCGCATCGTGCCGTTGGTGGGGGCCTGGTAGGCATACCACTTGGAGTGATGCGGCCCGCCGTTGCCGCAGTGCGCCATTTCGCCCGGCTCTGTGCCGGCGCCCCAGGTGCTGAAGATCTGCGTGGTGGTGAAGCCGCGCCGGCCCGAGCCGCCGCCGGACTTACCCCGCGATTTCGCCGTGGCCACTCCACTCGTCTGCCCCAGGGCCGCGACGCTGGACCGGGCCACGTGATCCATCGTGTCCAGGAACTTGTCCCGGGCCAGGGCGTTGGTGTCGCCGTGGGAGTTGAACTGCAGTTCGACACGGGACGAACGGTTGGTCACGCCTTGATTCACAATGGCCGCCTGGTAAATGCCGACGTCTGTGTCCAAGGTCGGCGGCCGACAGAACCGATTGGTGCGGTCCACGGAGAGGAGCACATTCGATATGGGCTTGCCGTTGAGCAGCCAAACGAGTTCCGCGCCGGGTTGAGGGTCGCAGAAGACGATCTCGAAGCAGTGCGGCTCGCCGGGTCGCAACACCCCGTCGCGCGGCTGGAGGAGAATGCAGGGCAAGGGAGCGGTCGTTGGCTCCAGGCCGCATTCCAGCACAATGTTGCCGCGGGCCGAGTCGAAGCCGGCCACCGCGATGTGGTATTCCCGCCCGGCGACGGCATTGAACCGGACCACGCTCCAGCCGTAGGGGTTCGCGCCGGGCGCATTCGCAGCGCTGTCGCTGGAGTCATCATCGTCATCGCTCGCCACCTCGACCAAGTTGGAGACGACGTCCCCGGTGTACACCGCAAGCAGGGTGTCGAAGTCGCTGTTCGCCGTGGTGATCTTGGCCACGCCGGTGGCAGGCGCTTTCCAGGTCAGCCATACCGAATTGGTGCCACGCTTGCCGGCGTGCAGCGGTTCGCCCGGCTCGGCCATCGCCCCATAGTTCACGCCGTGGCCCTTGAAGTAAATTGACTGAGTCGGACCGGACCCGCCTGGGAAGCGGTCCGAGAACAGCAGTTCTTCGACAAAGACTTCGAGCATGGCGACGCTGCTGCAAACGGTGCCGGCGCTGTTGAAGACGCACGCCTGGTAAGCGCCCGCGTGGGCCGTGTTCACGTTCTTGAGCACGAGCAGCCGGTTCGTCGCGCCGGCGAGATCGACGCCGTTGAATTGCCACTGGTAGAAGAAAGGCCCTGTCCCGTCCGCTTGGGCCACGAAGAGGGCCATCCCGCCCACGGGCAAGTTCAGGCTCACCGGCTGCACGGTGATGAGCGGCGCCTCCGCGGCTTGGAGCGCAGCGTTCGAGCTTTGCACGGTTTCCGCCGCGTTGCTCACGACGACCGAATACGTGCCCAGATTGTTCGCGGTCACTCTGGTCACGGTGAAGGTGCTGTCATTGGCCCCGGCGATCGGCTTGCCGTTGAAGAGCCACTGGAAGAACAGCGGCGTGCTGCCGGTGGCCACGACGTTGAACGTGGCGGTCGATTCCAGCGGCACGCGCTGGTCTTGAGGCTGGATCAGAATGACCGGGGGCAGCAGCACGCTCACGGACACAGGGTCGCTGACCGCGATACCGAAAGCGTTGGAGACAATCACGGCATACGGCCCGGCTTCCTTGGGGCCGACGGTGCGGAGCAGCAACACCGGGTTGGTCATGCCGGGCAGGTTCGTGCCGAAAAAAGTCCACTGGTAACGGAGCGGCGTGGTGCCGGTCGCGACCACGCTCAACTCCACGTCCGTCCCGGCGAGGGCGGTGATGGAAACCGGCGGCACCACAATCGCCGGCGGCAGTCCCACCACCAGCCGGGCCAGGGCGCTGGTGACCGAGCCATACTGATTCTGCACCAGCACCCGGTAGTTGCCCGCTTGGAGCGGTTGAACGTTGCGGAGGCCAAGCACAGGCCCATTCGTACCGATGGGCGTGCCCAGACCGGTGGTGCCCGTGGCGTAGAACCACTGGTAGTTCAGCGGCGTGGTGCCCTGTGCCGTGACCGTGAACGTCGCGTTGCTGCCCAGCGGCACGAACAGATTGGTCGGCTGCTGGGTGATGACTGGAGGAAGGTTCGCGGCTCCCGCCTTCACCAGAAGGCCGGCCCCGAGCCCGAGCACCGCAATCGAAAAGGTCGTTCTCACGTTTCTCAATTCTGATCTGGTGCCTAAACTAGCAGAGTCGAAACCAAACTCCATCCCAGATTGCGGCCTCGCGGGACTTTTTGCGCCCCTCCGTCAAGGCACGGGACAGGTTTGCTTCGATACGGGGCAGGCCGAGGCGCGGTGAAGCCTTCGTGCCACCGCGCCACCACCGGCGCAACTTGGCCTGATTCTCTTCCGCCGGTGGCAGCGGCTGTGCTCAGGAAGAGGATTGTCAGTTTCGCAAATTCGCGCAGACTGCCGATGTCGGTTGAGCAAAACCTCTATGAAGGGACTCGGTTGAAAACGGTCAAGACCATCTTAGTTGGCTTCCTGCTGGCGGCGGGAACGGTGCTCGCGGCGCAACCTCCGGCCGGCGCTTCGCCGCACGACAGCGTGCTGCTCAGCCTCGAGGGCAAGGTCGAGGTCTGGCGCGTGGGCGCGGCGCAGTGGCTGCCCGCCCGCACCAACCTCCACTTGGCCGCCGGCGACCGCGTCCGCACCGGCCTGCGCAGCCGCGCCGCCGTGCAGCTTTCCGACCTCAGTGTGCTCCGGCTGAACCAACTCACCACCATCGAAATCCAGCCGGCAGCCGAGGCGGGCCGCCCGCACTCGTTGGAGATGAAGTCCGGCACGCTCTACTTCTTCAATCGTGAGCGGCCTTCGGAAATGCGCTTCCGCACGCCGGTCGCGTCCGGCGCCATCCGCGGCACGGAGTTCATCCTGGCGGTCGCGGAGGACGGACGCACGGAAGTGACGCTCGTGGACGGCAAGGTCGATCTCAGCAACGAAGCCGGCCAAGTCAGCTTGGCCAACGGCGAACAGGGCATCGTCGAAGCCGGCCAAGTGCCCCGCAAGACGGCAGTCATCCAGACGATCAACCTCATGCAGTGGGCGCTCTATTATCCCGGCGTGCTCGACCCGGACGAACTGGGCCTCAGCCCCGAAGAACAGCAGTCGCTCGCCGGCTCTTTGAACGCCTACCGCACTGGCGATCTACTCGCCGCGCAGGCGAATTACCCTGAAGGCCGGATCGCGAATTCTCCCGCGGAGAGGACCTACCGCGCCGCCACGCTGCTCGCCATCGGGCAAGTGGACGAGGCCGACGCGATGCTCAAGCCGGTTTCCTCGCCGCTCGCCGACGCGTTGCGCGAAGTCGTCGCCGCCGTGAAGAACCAGCCGGCCTCTCGCGCCACCGAGCCGGCCACCGCCACGGAATGGATGGCGCGCTCCTACTCATTGCAGGCGCGGTCCAGTCTCGCCGAAGCGCGCCAGGCCGCCGCGGCCGCCACGAAAAAATCGCCGCACTTCGGCTTCGCCTGGGTGCGGCTGGCCGAACTGGAATTCAGCTTCGGTCGCACGGACGCCGCTCGCGCTGCACTTGAGAAGGGAGTTCAGCTTTCCCCACGCCATGCCCAGGGCCTCGCGCTGAAAGGCTTTGTGCTCGCGGCGCGGAACCAGATCGCGTCGGCCCTCGCTGAATTCGACCGGGCCATCGCCATTGATGGCGGCCTCGGCAATGCCTGGTTGGGGCGCGGTCTTTGTCACATTCGCCAGGGTCACGCCGCCGAGGGCCGCAAGGATTTGCAGGTCGCCGCGGCGCTGGAGCCGCAGCGTGCGCTGTTCCGCAGTTATCTCGGCAAGGCTTGGAGCCACACCCGCGACCACGGCCGCGCGGAAAAGGAATTGGACCTGGCGAAGAAACTCGATCCCAACGACCCCACGGCCTGGCTTTACTCCGCTTTGCTGGCCCAGCAGGACAACCGCGTCAACGAAGCCGTCCGCGACCTGGAGCGCTCGCAAGAGCTGAACGACAACCGCTCGCTCTTCCGCTCGCGTCTGTTGCTCGACCAGGACCGCGCCGTGCGCAGCGCGAACCTTGCCGGCATCTACCGTGACGCCGGCATGACCGACGTGGGCGTGCGCGAAGCCGCCCGCGCCGTCAGCTATGACTATGCGAACTACTCCGCCCACTTGTTCCTGGCGGACAGCTATTACGACTTGATCGACTTCAAGACCGTCAACCTCCGCTACGAGACGCCGTGGCAAAGCGAGTTGTTGCTGGCGAACCTCCTCGCTCCCGTCGGTGCCGCGCACCTCTCGCAGAACGTGTCGCAGCAGGAATATTCGCGGCTCTTCCAGCGCGACGGGCTGGGACTGAGTTCGAGCACCGAGTACTCCAGCCGTGGCGACTGGATTCAACACGCTTCCCAGCACGGCACGTTTGGCGGCACGGCCTACGCCATCGACGTGAACTACCTTTCGCAACGCGGCTACCAGGCGAACAACGATTTCGAGCAGACAGTCCTCACCGGCAAGTTCAAGCAGCAACTCACGGAGAAGGACAGCCTGTTGTTCCAGGTGGACAGCTATGACGCGCGCTACGGCGACCTCGCCCAGTACTACACCCAGACCAACGCCAGCCGCACTCTGCGTGTGAACGAGAAGCAGCAGCCCAATCTCCTCCTTGGCTATCACCGCGAATGGTCGCCTGAGAGCCACACCCTTTTTCTCTTCCGCCGCCTCGACAACACTTTTACGCAAGACGACACCGCCGCCCGCATGGTCACGCTGTATCACAACCCGCCCAGCGGCGGCGTGACTCCACCGCCCTATTTCGTGCGGACCTTCGACGGCTTTGGCCTCGGCTATGACAGCGAACTCACGGCCTACAGCGCAGAACTGCAACAGATCTGGCAGCGGCATCCCTACACGGTCATCGCCGGCATGCGCTACCAGCGCGGTGACATCGGGGTCCGCTCGCGGCTCACGCACGCGCCGATGGGCTTCCCCGGCGTGATCTTCACGCCTGGTTTCCCGCCGCAACCGTTTGATCTGCCGCAGACCGCCGGGAACACGTTGGAGCGCGTGACCGGTTACGCCTATTACCTCTGGCAGCTTTGCGAGCCGCTGCAGTTGACCGCCGGCCTGAGCGGCGACTACTTGAACTACCCGCGCAACAGCGAGGTGCCGCCGATCAACTCCCAGCAGGACGACCGCACGCAAGTTTCGCCCAAGGCCGGCTTCCTCTACCAGCCGTGGAAGAACACGACCTTCCGCGGCGCTTACTCGCGGTCGCTCGGCGGCGTGTATTACGACGCCAACGTGCGGCTCGAACCGACGCAGATCGCCGGTTTCAACCAAGCCTTCCGCAGCCTGCTGCCCGAATCCGTGGCCGGCTTGGTGCCGGGGACGCAGTTCGACCAAGTCGGGCTGGGGCTGGACCAGAAGTTCAACACCGGCACCTACGTGGGCCTCACCGGCGAAATCCTGTGGTCGTCCGGTGCGCGGGATGTCGGCGTGTTCAACTACGACGGCACGACGGTCCCCCCGCCCGCGGGCGCGACGACGGAGGAGTTGGACTTCCGCGAGCGTTCGCTGACGCTGACGATCAACCAACTTGTCGGGAACAACTTCTCCCTCGGCGCGCGGTATCGCGTGAGTGACGCGCATCTGCGCGACCGCCTTCCTGGCATCCCGGTCAGTGCCTTCGCGGGCGCGGACCGCGTGCTCTCCGCCACGCTCCACCAACTCGACCTCTACGCGCTGGCGTACCACCGCTGCGGCTTCTTCGGCGAGTTCGATGCGGTGTGGAACAGCCAGTCCAATGGCGGCTACTCTCCCGCTGAGCCGGGCGACAGTTTCTGGCAGATGAATCTCTTCGTCGGCTACCGTTTCGCACGCCGGCACGCCGAAGTCCGTCTTGGCGTTCTGAACCTCGCCGGCCGCGACTACAGCCTCAATCCGCTCACGCTCTACACGGAACTGCCGCGGGAACGGACCTTCGTGGCGAGCTTGAAGTTCTGGTTCTGAAACTCGGAGCGCGACTGTCCCAGCCGCAGCAACCAAAGAATGGAGGAGGCTTTGGAGAAGATTCCCGCGGCTTGGTGCCTTGGAACGTGGCTGCGGCTGAGACAGCCGCGTTCCACTCACATCTGCTCCAGCGTCTCGATGCCGAGGGCTTCAAGCCCTTGCTTGAGTACACGCGCCGTGAGTTCGCACAACGCCAAGCGGCTGCCGCGTTGCGGCTCCTCCGCCTTGAGCACCGGGCAATTCTCGTAGAAGCAGGTGAAGTGCCCGGCCAGTTCGTAGAGGTAGTTGCAGAGAAAGTTCGGCCGGTATTCCTCGCCCACTGCTTCAAGCGTCAGGCCAAAGTTGAGGAGATGCTTCGCCAGCGCGATTTCTTCGGGCACTTGCAGGACAGGTGTCGCGCCTGTCTCTGACTTCCCGTTTCCTTCAGATGGAGACAGGCGTGACGCCTGTCCTACGTTGCCCTTTCGAAAAATGCTCTGAATCCGCGTGTAGGCGTATTGCAAGTAGGGCGCGGTGTTGCCGTTCAACGCGAGCATCTTGTCCCAACTGAACACGTAGTCGCTCTGGCGGTTGGGCAGGAGGTCGGCGTACTTGACCGCGCCCAGGCCGACCACGCGGGCGATGGCTTGGCGCTCGGCTTCGGGCAAGTCGGGGTTCTTCTCCGTGACCACTTTGAGCGCGCGCTCCTCGGCTTCGTCGAGCAGGTCGGCCAGCTTGACCGTCTCACCGGAGCGCGTCTTGAACGGCTTGCCGTCCTCACCCAGGATCGAACCGAACCAGACGTGGGCAAGCTTGGGAATTGCCGATTGCCGATTGCCGATTGCCGATTGCCACTTGCGGAACGCGGCGAAAATCTGCTGGAAGTGAAGCTGTTGGCGGCCGTCCGTGACATAGACGATTTCGTGCGGCTGCCAGGTTTCCAGCCGATACGCAAGCGTGGCCAAGTCGGTCGTGGCGTAATTGGCCGCCCCGTCGCTCTTCTGGATGATCGCGGGATGGTTCTTCAGCGCCGGCACATCGTCAAAGAACACCACCAGCGCGCCTTCGCTCTCGCGGGCAATGCCTTTGGCGACGAGGTCCTGCACCACGGCCTTGAGGCGCGGATTGTAGAAACTCTCGCCGAAGGTGAAATCGAACTTCACTCCCAGCCGGCCATAGACCGTGTCGAATTGGTGCTGCGAGAGCGCGATCATCTCGCGCCAGAGGGCGAGGTTCTCGACGTCGCCGGCTTGGAGCTTGACGAGTTCCTGGCGCGCTTGTTCGAGGACGGTGGCATCGGCTTCGCACGCGGCATTGACGGCTTTGTAGAGCCGCTCCATCTCGCAGATGGCGTCGGTCTCCAGCGCGGCGCGGTTGAGGAACCGTTTCCAGCCGACGAGCAACTTGCCGAACTGCGTCCCCCAGTCCCCGATATGGTTGTCGGTGATGACGCGGTGGCCGAGCAGCCGCAGCGTGCGCGCGAGGCACTCGCCCAGGATGGTCGAGCGAATGTGGCCGACGTGCATCGGCTTGGCCACGTTGGGCGAACTGAAGTCGATGACGATCGTGTGCGGCTGGGCGGCTTTCTGAAAAAAAAGGTGCTCGCCGCGCACAGCCGCCGCGAGGGTTAGCTCCAGCGCCGAAGTCTTGAGCCGGAAATTCAGGAAGCCCGCGCCCGCGATCTCCACCTTCTCGCACCAGTCGCGGACATCAAGATTCTCCAGGACCTGCGTGGCGAGCTGGCGCGGGTTCATCTTCCGTTCCTTGGCCAGGGCCATCAGCGCGTTGGTCTGGTAGTCGCCGAACCTCGGATCGGGGCAAGGCCGCACCAGCAGGTTGGCCGCGCCGGCGTCCGGGAGGACCGCGGCCACGGCGTCGCGCAGGCGGTGTTCAAGAGCGAGATGAAGCATGGAGAGAAATGCGGAATGCGGAATGGGGAGCCGGCGGAAGGCTCGCCAGGGAAACGACTGGGAGCGCCCGTTGGGATTACGCCTTCGTCCCGGATTGCGACTTGATGATCTTGAACATCGCCTCCGCGCTGGGGGCCTCTTCGAGCGCCTTCCGAAATTCGTTTCGATGAAGCAGCTTGGCGATCTCGGCCAGGGTGTGGAGGTGTTTCTGAAACTGGCCCTGGGGCACCAGGAAGAGCATCACCAGCGTGACCGGCTGGTTGTCCAAGGCGTCGAAATTCACCCCCGCCTTGGAGCGGCCCAGCGCGCCGGTGACTTCGTAAATCAGGTCCGTCGAGGCGTGGGGAATGCCGATGCCGAAGCCGATGCCGGTGCTCATCGACGTCTCGCGCTTGCGCACGACGCCAGAGATGGCCTCACGATGCTCGGCCTTGATCCGGCCGGTGGCCACGAGGTTGCTGATCAACTCTTCGATGGCTTCCCAGCGGTCTTTGGCCTGCAGTTCCGGCACGATCTGCGCAGGGGTTAAGATGTCGCCCAGGTTCATAGAACGGCAAACAAAGTTGCGCCATTTCGCCCAAACCGTCCGGTCAATGCAAGAGCGAATTCTGAATTCTGAAATCCGTCCGCCCGCCAAGATTGCCTGTTGCCATCTCCAGGGGACTGAGGATAATGCGCCGCGTCAACCGGTCGCTCTCTCATGCTGCCAGGATCGTGCGCCAAGGGAGCGGGGCGAGAGAGTTAACTGCAGCGGGCCAGATGAATCCTGAATCCAACATGGACGAACCGGGACAAAGCGAGTCCGCGAACCCGCCTCTCGCGGAGGGACAGCTTGCCTGCGCGAAGTGCGGCGCGATCCAGCCTAAAGGGCGGCGTCACTGTGACCAATGCGGGGCGAAGCTCTACCGGCGCTGTCCGAGGTGCAGGGTTCGCAACGACATGACGGCGCAGTTCTGTGTGGAATGCGGCACGTCGCTGGAACCGACTTTGGCGCGGAGCGTCCAGCAGCAACTTCACAAGCCGCTGCGAAAGATCAGACGCTGGCGGTGGTTGCGAAACATCCTGGTCGTGATCGCCCTCGGCGCCGCTCTCTACCAGGGACTCCGCTTCTTCGGCGTCATCAAGGAAATGCGGGCTGCCGAAACCCAACTCCAGGACAAGTGACGAGTCCCGCCACGGCACCACGTCTCAAGCCCGTTTCATCACCCGCCTCTTTGGCGTTCGGCTTCACTTGGATTCACGCATCGTAACTTTGCCCGTGGCCGCCCACTCGGTGCCGCGCAAGAGCAGCGTCTGAAAGCCGGGCGCATTCATGAACGCGGCCTCGTGGCCAAGAAGCAGCGTGAAGCCGCGGCCCTGGCCGAACTCCGTGACCAGCGCAACGGGCTGAGCGTCGCCGGTGGCCAGCACTTTGACGCCGGACTGCACGCCGGGTTTGAGCCAGAGTTCGTCATTGGTCTTGAAGGGCGTGAGGCCGCGCGTGATCGGGTGGTCCGCGACAGGCTGGACGGTGAATTCGTGCGGCGCGCTGTGGCTGGTCTGGCCCAGGTTCCACGAAGCGCCGCCGAGTTGCTGATACTCGGGCCAGTCATAGAACGAGCAACTGCCCGCGTGGACCACGACATGGCCGCCGCCAGAGCGCACGAAGTGGAGAAACGCCGCGCGCGTGGCCGCGGGCCAGTTCGTGACCGGCACGTTGCCCCAGGCGTTCCAGTTGCAGAGGATGACGTCACAGCGCGCGAATGCGTCCGCCGTGCAGCGGTCGGGCCGCTCGGTGACTTCGACGGTGAAGCGCCCGCTGTTGGTGAGGATCGACGCGAGCTTCGGAGTGGTTTGTTTCCAATCGTGGTTGTTTTGTCCGCTGAAGATCAGCACGCGCACCGGCGGTTCCGCCGCGCGCAGACTTCCGGCAGTCAGAGAGAAGATTCCAGCGAAGAGCAGCCGTCCCATCCAATTCCGGCACGATGTTGTCTTCATGGCGGGAAGCATGGCGGCCCAGTGCGGCTCAGGGAAGCTTGTTTCGTCAGGGGCGGTTCTAAAACGCCGCAGCCGCCGACGTGAGAATGCGCTGTCTTGATTTCAAATTTCAAATTTCAAATTTCAGATTTGAAGAGTGAGCCTCCTCACGTCGGAGGCTACGATTTCGAAGGCGGCTCATTGGCGACAGAAACTCCGCTGGCGGCGGCCCGGCAGCGCCGAACCACTCTTCGCGCTTCGCTTGCCGCCGCGGGGCAAGTCCTGCAAGCTCACCCGCCGTGAACGACCTCCTGTCCAACTGGACCGAGAAGCAGCGTTACGCGCTGGCGGGCGCGGGCGGGCTGCTGCTGGCGGCGGCGTTTCCCAAGTTGGACGTGGCCGGACTGGCGTGGGTGGCGCCGGGCATGATCTTGTTCGCGGCGCTGGGCGCGAAGTCGCCGTTTCGCGCGGGCTACGTGGCGGGGCTGGCGTTTCATCTGGCGGCGCTGCACTGGCTGCTCTTCATCCCCGTGAGCTTCTATCCGATTCTCGGCTGGCTGGCGCTGTGCGGCTTTCTCGCCCTCTATCCGGCAGTGTGGGCCTGGCTGTGCGCCGGGTCCGTGGTCCGTGGCCCGTGGTCCGTAGTCTCGGAAACCTGGCTGGCGCGGCAAGCGTGGGCGTTGTTCTGCGCGGCGGCGTGGGTCGCGCTCGAAATGGTCCAGGCGCGATTGTTCACGGGCTTTCCGTGGAACCTGCTGGGAACGTCGCAGCAACGGCTCTGGCCGCTGATTCAAGTGGCGTCGTTCACCGGAGTGTATGGCGTGTCGTTCGTGGTCGTGTGGTTTTCGGCGGCGCTGCTGCTGACGCTGCAGGCGCTCGCGCACGACCCAGCCCGGCGGCATTTGTGGCTGCGCCACGTCGCGCTACCGATGCTGGCGGTGGCCGGCCTCTACGCCGTGGGTTGGCGGCAGATCCGGCATCGACCGCCCCCGGCGCGGACGTTGCGCGTGGCGCTGGTGCAGCCGAGCATTCCGCAAACGCTCATCTGGGACACGCGGGCTGACCTCGCGCGGTTCGAGGAAGTGCTCAAGCTGTCGAGCCTCGCCCTGGAAACCAAGCCCGATCTCCTGATCTGGCCCGAAGCCGCGGTGCCGTCACACCCGCGCTGGGACACGAACCTCTGGCGCGCCATCACCAACCACGTCGTGGCCGGCGGCGCCTGGCTGATCATGGGGGCGGACGACGTGGTGCCGCGCGGCCCGGACGCCGAAGACGACTTCAACAGCAGCTTCCTCATCAGCCCGCGCGGGGAGATGGTGGCCACGTATCGCAAGCGCCGGCTCGTCATTTTCGGCGAATACGTGCCGCTGGTGCGCTGGCTGCCGTTTGCGAAATGGCTCACGCCCATCACGGGCGGCTTCACGCCTGGGGACGGCGTGGTCCCGTTCGAGATGCCAGACCTGGGCGCGCGCACGGCCACGTTGATCTGTTTCGAGGACGTGTTCCCGCAACTCGTCCGCGAATCGGCCGCGCCGGACACGGATTTCCTGGTGAACATCACCAACGACGGCTGGTTCCGCGAAAGCGCCGCGCACTGGCAGCACGCCGCGACTGCGGCCTTCCGCGCGGTGGAAAACCGTCTGCCGCTCGTGCGATGCGCGAACAACGGCTTGACCTGCTGGATCGACGAAACCGGCGTCATGCGCGAAGTCCAATTCGGCGACTCGCCGGACATCTACCGCGCCGGCATCAAGACCGCGGAAATCCCATTGCTGTCGGGCGCGAAACGCGCGCCCACGTTCTACACCCGCCACGGTGACGTGTTCGGGTGGGGCTGCGTGATCGTGGGCGCGGGAGGGTGGGCCGCCCTGCTCTCTGGAAGACGGGGCCGTTCGGGAAGCCAAGCGGATCAGCGATCTGCGGAATAGCCCCCACTCGCCGGGTCTGGGGACCCGGCCTACACCTGCAGGCCCGGTGCCCTCACCGGGCGGGCCACGTCATCTCCACAGGATTACGAGTCCTGAGCGTTGTCCTTCTGGATCATCGAGACCGCGATCTCAGTGGCGAGCAGACCGAACAGCGTGGTGAACTTGATCACCGGATTCAGCGCCACGGACGAGGTGTCCTTGAAGGGATCGCCCACGGGGTCGCCTGCGACACCCGCAGCACGCAGGTTGGGGCTCCTGGCGGGCAGGTCCGCCTCGACGATCTCTTAGCGCAGTCCGTTCAAGGCGAGGTCTCTCACTCCATCGCCGCCAAGAGTTCGTCCAGCGACACAGTAGCAAAGCTGGCAGCATAATCGCTCATGGCGTAAGGGATGACGAGTTCTCGTCCGTGCAGGAGCGCGCCGCAGGTATAGACAACGTTCGGAACGTAGCCCTCGCGTTCCGCTTCGTTCGGGGCGAGCAGCGGTTCGCGCAGGCGGCCAAGGACGCGCGTGGGGTCGGTTAGGTCGAGCAGGAACGCGCCAAGGCAATACTTTCGCATCGGGCCGACGCCGTGGCTCAATACCAGCCAGCCAGCCTCCGTCTCGATGGGGGAACCGCAGTTGCCAATCTTGAAGAATTCCCACGGCTGGGCCGGTGACAGAAGCAGCGCCGGCGTTTGCCAGAAATGGATGTTGTCCGAGAACATCAGGAGGATGTTCTCGTCGTCCTGGCGCGAGATCATGGCGTAGTGGCCGTTGATCTTGCGCGGGAATAGCGCCATGCCTTTGTTCTGCACGGCGGGGCCGTTCAGCGTGTTGAATTTGAAGTGGAGGAAGTCCGGCGTCTCCAGCAATTGCGGCAGGGTGATCTTGCCGTCATAAGCGGTGTAGGTGGCGTAGTAAGTGAAGCTCGCGTCATCGTTCTGGAAGCGAACGAAGCGTGCGTCCTCGATGCCGTTGCGCTGGCTGGCCGTGGACGGAAAGAGGACGCGTTGCGAAACCCGGGTGCTGGGAGCAAAGTTGACTTCGTAGTTCGACTCGGCCAGCAGCAGGATGCCGCGCACGGCCCGGTCAGTGGTGGCGTCGGCCGGGTCCGTTTGCCGGCGCTCCGCCGTCAGGACACGGTACAGGTCGTCCAGGATGAAGGTCTCAGGGAGTTGACCGAGCACGCGCTGGCAAAAGTCATTCTGCACGCCCGCTTCCTGGAGTTTGCGGCAAAAGAGCGCCTTCTCGTAAGCCGCGTTCGGCACGCGCTCCGGTTCCGTCACAAACGGCCCGGGCGGCAAGAGCGTGATGCGATGATGCGCGCTGACCGTGCCCGTGCGGAAGGTGATGGAGGAAATGTGCCCTTCGCCCGTGGCCCGCAGGCTCAGGATGAAACGGAGCGCGCCCTTGGGCAGTCCAGTCTGGTCAGGATGGGGCACGATGGAAGGATTGAACAGCGCCGCCGACTCCGGGGAGTATTCGTGCGTGAAATAGGCGCCGATGAGCGCTTGCCGTTCCGGCGAAGGCTCTCGCGTGTCGTCCAAGTGACGACGGACTTGGAGGAAGCGGTTGCGGAAAAGCTGTTCCACGCGTTCGTGCCGGTCCGCGAATTCGCCTAGCACCTGGCTCAACAAACTCGCGACCCTCTCGTCCGAGAGGGTCGTGACGCGGGCAACGATGTTTCGCGCGATGTCGTCGCTGCTCGGATAAAAGGGGCGCATCAGCACCCGCGAGCGGTCCGGAGTCAGCGTCGGCCCGATGCGTTTGGCGTGGACGGTCTGCGGTGTGGTGGCAGTCATGATTTCGTTTCGGTCGGGGACTTCGCTTCCATCGAATGCTATTCGCCCGGCGGTTCCTTGAAGCTGGTGAGGGTGTTTTGCAGCGCCTGCATCTCCGCGAGCGCGAGCAGAAAGGCCAGCGTGGACTCGGCGCCCTGGTTCTGGCTCACGCGGTCCACGTGCAAGCCGTCGCGACAGCCACCGGTGCCCGGATCGTAGAGCGCCAGACCCAGATCATTTCGCCCCAGGAACCACTCGAAGGCCCGACGCGCTTCGGCCACCCAAACCATGTCGCCGGTGGCGTGATACGCCTCGATGCAGGCGGAGACCGTGGCCTGTGCCTCGATGGGTTGCTGGTCGAACAACGCGCGCTCCTTGCCGCGCGGATAGAAACCGTTCGAGCCGACGGGCCGCAGCGAGCCGGCATCGGAAGTCTGAATCTTGATCAGCCAACGCAATGTCTTAAGGCCCGTCTCCAACATCGCGGCGTCGTTCATGCAGCGTCCGCTGAGGATCAGCGCGTGCGGCAGCTTGGCGTTCGTGTAAGAAACCATTTCCTCGAACCACTGCCACTCGGCGGTCGCGGCGTCGGCGTAGCGCTGCAACAGTTTCGCCGTGAGTGATTCGCGAATCTGGTTCGCGCGCCGGTCGCCGCTCAGCCGGCGCAGGTATTCGTCAATGCCGATGAGCGTGAACGCCCACGCGCGCGGCGACGTGAACTCAGCGGCCACGGGCAGCGCTTGTTCGAATAGTTGCGCCGCCAGCATTTGGAAGCTGCCCTGGCCCGCCTGCGCCACGCACAGTCCCAGCGCCCACAGCGCATGGCCCTGGCAATCCTCCGAGCCGACTTCCTCCAGCCAGCGGCGGTCGAAGCTCATGAAGTTGCGGAACCGCCCGCGCTCGCGGTCGAAGGCGTGGTTTAAGAACGCTGCATACGTGGCGGCCTGCTCGCTGAGCCGCGGCGAACCTTGTCCCAACCGGTGCAACATCGTCGCCAGCACCAGCGCGCGGGCGTTGTCGTCCGTGCAATAGCCTTCGTGGAAATTCGGCACCGTGAAGCTCGCGTGCTGGAAGATGCCGGTCGAATCGCTCATTCGGAACAGGTGGTCGAGCTTCATCTCCGGCAACTGCCCGGGCTGTTCGTCGAGCGTTTTGATGGGCGAGGACTTTCGTCCCACGAAGCTGTGGTCGTGACGCGCCTGCTCGAAGGACTTCACGTAAAGCTGGGCCACGCGGCTCCATACCATGTCGCGCCCGAGCTTGTAAGCGTTCTTGCGCATCAAGTGGCGCAGCGGTTCGTCGTGCAGCAACTCGCGGACGGCGCCCGCGATGGCTGGGGCGTCGCGAAACGGCACCAGTTTGCCGCGCTCCGCGGTCAGCAGTTCCGCCGCGTGCCAGTAAGGGGTCGATACCACCGCGTTGCCGGCGCCGAACGCGTAGGCCAGCGTGCCCGAAGTGATTTGCGACTCGGTCAGGTAAGGTGTGAGGTAAATGTCCGCCGCGCCGATGAACCGCATCAATTCCTCCAGCTCAACGAAGCGGTTGAAAAAGACGACGTTTTTCTGCACCCCAAGGTCTTTGGCCAGCCGCTCCAGGCTCAGGCGGTAAGCCTCCCCCTCATCGCGCAGGAGATTGGGATGCGTCTGACCCAGCACGATGTAAACAACATTGGGAAATCCGCGAATGATGTCGGGCAGCGCGCGCAGCGCGAATTCGATGCCCTTGTTCGGCGAGAGGAGCCCGAACGTCAGCAACACCTGTTTGCCCGCCACGCCGAACTCGTCCTTGAAATAATTCGGGTCCGCGAACGGCATGTTGGGAATGCCGTGCGGGATGAGATCAATCTTCGCCATTGGCGCCTGATAAACTTCGAGCAGCAACGCCCGGCCCCGTTCGGCCATGACCACCAGCCGCGTTGAGAGCCGGATCAACTCCCGCATCACGCGCCGCTGCTCCGCGTTCGGCTCGCGCAGCACCGTGTGCAGCGTGGTCACGATGGGCATCCGCAGTTCGCGCAGCAGCGCCAATACGTGACTGCCCGCCGGCCCGCCGAAAATGCCGAACTCATGCTCCACGCAAACCACGTCCACGTCCGTGATGTTGAGGAAATCGGCCGCGCGTAAGTAGGACAGCAGGTCTTGCTCGGCGATCTCAAAGCGCACCTCCGCCGGATACTCGTAGCCCCCCTCGCGGTCATTGACCGGCACCACCAGACATTGCGTCCCCGGAAGCTCCGCCGCCACCGCGCAACGCAAGTCCGTCGTGAATGTGGCAATCCCGCACTTCCGCGGCAGATAATCACCGAGGAACGCGACTTTGCGGATGGCGGATGGTTCTTGCATAAAAGGTTGCCTTCGCCGAGGTAGCTGGCCCACCCACTCTGCTCCCCAAAGGGATACGAAGCAAAAGATAAAATCAAAGAGGGTTAATGCGGCGTTCGCCTGCATGGCCCTCGTCAGGAGCTAAGTTGACAGCCTGTTTACTGGCCTCTTCTCGTCAGATCGTCCCCGACTTCTCGCGCCAAACCGGGATCGATCTCGCACGCAAAGATTCGTGCTTCAGGACATCGAGCTGCAAGCGCACAGTGAGGGCTCCGCTCCCTGCTCCCAACTCGACGATGTGCCCGCGATAGGCTTCTGGAACCGGAGCAATCATCTTGACGATGAGGAATTTTTGCGAGGGCACAAGGCCGCCGGTTTGGCCATGCTTCAGGAGACCGGCCCAGAGGAAGTCCAGGTAGGTTGTGAACGTGATGGTCATTGTGGTTCTTTCGTCAACCGGTTGGTCCTTTGCTTAACGAGAATACAAATAGTTTGCCAAAGCCATCACCGGAAAAACCTTGGGATACACCGGATATTCCACGTACAAAATCCCGGGATGCCCGGTCCCGACCACCGAGCCATCTCGCCAGGATTCCGACTCATTTCTGGTTTCCAGGAGATAGTTCACGGCCTTGGTAGCGGCATCGGCATCTTGAAGCCCCATCTCACAGAGGAACTCAAGCACCCACGCGCTTTGCGTCGGGGTGCTGGTCCCGCGGCCCCGATGTTCGTCATCAAGGTAGGACAGCGTCGATTCGCCAAAGCCGCCATCGGGATTCTGGAAACTCATCAGCGTTCTGGCGGCCTTGAGAAGATAGGGCGATTGAGGTGACTCTCCCGCCCGCAGAAGCCCGGTTCCGGCCTGGGTAGTGCCGTAGAGGGTGTTGATGCCCCATCGTCCTTCCCAGAGGCCCGTGGCAGGATCCTGGGTCTGACGCAAAAACCGGACGGCCCGCCTGATCGATCCGGAGTGCGCCCCGGTCATTCCGCAGGCGCCGAGCCCGGCAAGCACATGGCCTGTGTTGTCGGCGGAACTGCCATCAAACAGCTCGACCGAATCGGTGAGGTCCTGGGTGAACCGCTTCATCATCCGGCTTCCCAAGTTGTCCTGGTCAAAGGCTCCCCAGCCGCCGTCGGAGTTTTGCCGTTCCAAAAGCCAATGGAGTCCCTGCTTTCGGGATTCCGCCGCTCCCGTTCTGTGCGTGAATGGTGCCATCTTCTCCAGGAACACCAACGCCCTCGATGTGTCATCGACATCCGGATATTGCTCGAAGTCCCGGCCGTAGGGAAAGCCTCCTGCGTCCGTCTGCGTTTCATAGAGTTTCTCCGCGGCAAGGACCAAAGGATCGCTCGTTTCCCCGGCCTGCGCCAGCGCCTGCGCCGCCAGGATGGTATCCCAAACACCGCCGTCCATCAGGCAACCGAGGTAGTTCCCTTGTCCATTGTTGAAATACAGCGGATCCACGAACCCCAGCCCCCGCTGGATCGCTCCCGGAATCGCGGGAAATCGCCCGGGATGCTTCCGGTAGAAATGGTCCAGCGCCGCGACGCTGAACAGGGTGGAAACCGTGTATCCGCCCCAGCTTCCATATTTGCGCTGCTGCCGGAGGATTTTTCTGACCATGAATCCGTCATACCAAGCGGAGGGCTCGGGTTCCTTTTCGCTCGTCTGCCAGGGATGCCCGGCATACAGCTCGTTCAAGTCAAACTCCGGCCCGAAGGTTCCCCGGATCTTGCGCGACACACGATTATGGCGCAGGTAGGCCATGGGGATCAGGTGGGGGATGACCCACTGCGAGAATTGCCGGTAGTTGAGCGGCAGCGCCTCCAGGAAGATCAGGTAAGGGATTTCGCCGATATCCTCCCAGCCCCGCAATCCGAAAAGCGCCAGGAAGGTCTTGGTGAACTGGTTGGTCGCGTCAATGCCGCCCGCCGCGAGAATGAACCTTCGGGCGGCTTCCCTCGCCGGTTTCACGTTGGCGGTCGAAATGGAGGCCCGGAAGAACTTGAGCGCGGCGTAGTTGAGCACGGTCGCATTGATGTCGCCAGAGGGTAGTGCCGGGTCCCGCGCCTGCTTCCAGGAACCGTCCGGCAATTGGGTTTCCAGAAGGATGCTGGCCAGCCGGTTCAAGTCTAACCGGGAGGAGAATCCCCGGAATCGGAGCCACTCCAGGAAGAGCGCATAGAGCGAAATATAGTGGGATCCCAGGTGAGCCGGAAAACTCCAGCAGCCTTGCCGGTCCTGTTGCTCCAACAGCGTTTTCACCGACTCCTTTAGAATCGGTTGTACCTTCTGCTTCGTTGAGCACATAAAAATGGATCTCCCAAAGATCAACTCTGGCACCCGCCCGCTGCGCGTCCGAAACTCTGCCTTGATCTTCGTTCCTTAGTGCTTTCCCTCCAGAACGGCCCGGAGCATCCAGGCCATCTTTTCGTGTTGCTCCATCAAGCCAGTGAGGAAATCGGTGGTGCCGGCGTCGCCAAACTTGTCCGCGCACTTCTCCAAATCCCCGCGCAACTGGCGAATCACCGTCTCATGGTCGCGCAGCAACTCCGCGGTCATCTCCGGCGCGTTGGGGTATTTGCCGAGTTGTTCCTGGAGCCGCGCCAGCTTCAAGAACTCCGCCAGTGTTCCGACCGCATGGCCGCCCAGCGCCCGCGCCCGCTCGGCGACGTCGTCCAGAATGGCGTCCAGTTCCTCATATTGCGCGTCGAAGAACTTGTGCAGGTCGTGGAAGTGCGGCCCGGTGACGTTCCAGTGGCCATTACGCGTCTTGGTGGCGAGGACGGATTCGTCGGCCAGCAGGGTGTTGAGGATCTCCACCACGCCTTCGCGATGGTTGTCTTTGATTCTGATGTTCAGTTTCATGGTGTCATTGTTCTGTTCTTGGTGGTGGGGTGCTTGAATTCACTCTTGCACCGGAAGCCGTCGTCATTCATTGGATCTTTGGGGACGCCGGAATTGAATTGTGCGCTGGAGAGGTCCGAGTCTCACCTCCCTTGATAGTTGCTCGGATTTCTCAGCCGATCGAGCCGCTCCACTTCCATTTCTTTGCGCTTGAACGCCTCGAATCTTCCGGTGGCCCGCCGGGCCAGTTGCTCTTTGGAGCGGAAGAGGCGTTCGATGCTTTCCCAGACTCGTTTGAAGACTGCCGAGAGGATCACGCCGACGTGGAGCACTCTACGAAGAAATGTTGTCATTCTGATTGGGTTTTTCCTTGCTGCGTTGTCTTGTGGACGGTCATGCGAAAGCTCCGGGTGGAGGACAAGTTCATTGGGTGGGGACCGGGCACGCAAGGCTCCATCCCACATCGCCATTTCGGAAAAGCC
This sequence comes from Verrucomicrobiota bacterium, assembly GCA_016219875.1. Lineage (GTDB taxonomy): Bacteria > Verrucomicrobiota > Verrucomicrobiia > Limisphaerales > JACRJZ01 > JACRJZ01. The sequence goes on from JACRJZ010000124.1 coordinate 76,299, forward strand.
CGCTTCCCTTTGAAGTCTCCGTCGCCCCTGTGCTCAGGGCCTTTTCTTGAGAAGGGTAAACTGGGGAAACCGAGCCTAAACTCATGATGAATTTGATGCCGTCGGCCACGGACATGTCGAGTTTGACCACCTCGGCCTCCGGCACCAGGACGATGGAGCCGCTGGTGAGGGGCGGGGTCGGCACGAAGACGCTCAGCAGCGTTTTACGGGTCTTGGCATGAACTTCGCCGTTTTGCGTCCCGGTGATGAACCCGAGGGAGTAGAGGCCGGGCCGCGGAAACTCCACCAGCACCACCTGTTTGAACGTGGCCGCCCGGTTGGAGGTGAACGCTTCATTGATTTGCTTGAGGGCACTGTAAATCTTGTTGAGCAGGGGCACGCGCATCAACGCGAGGTCCACGAGCCGGATCAGTTTCTTGCCAAAATAGTCGCGGGCCAGCCTGCCGACCAAGCCCACCAGCAGTATCGCCACCACCAGGGCCAGCATGCTCCAGTAAAGGTGCAGTGGCCCCTCGCCGTTGCGCGCGTGCGTCCAGGCCTTGGGCACAAACAGGAGCAAGGCGTCCGTGAAATTGGCCACCGTGCCAAACAGCCAGATGACAACTCCAATGGAAACCGCCGCCGGCAAGACCACCGCCAGGCCCGTCAAAAAGGCTGCTTTCCAGTGTGCAAAGAGTGTCTTCATGTTTGTGTGCCGAAATGCTTGCTGTTCAAAACCGCGCCTTGAGGGTGACGAGAGAAACGCTGAGGCCGCCCAAGAAAGGCGCACCCTCCAGAGCCGATCGCTGCACCGGCAGTCCCGTGCTCCAACTCTTCTCGGCAGCCGAAGAATTACTTGGTGCCGCGCTGAATCCCCTCGCCGGCATTCTGCATGTCCTCGCCGAAGCCGTGAGCAGTCCGACAACCGACGCCGACAATGGCCAGCAGGGTGATGGCCAGGAACACAAGAACGAAACGTTGAACCAGTGTGATCTGATGGTTTTTCATGTCGTGATAACAGAACCCAAACACCGCGCGCGCGCTATGGGGTGTTCACCCCATAGCGCTGTATTGATGATTGCTCTTGCTCGGCGCCGGCTGCGATAGGCAAACCCCTGCGGCATATCATGGCGAAATCACAACCCGATAAAAACACGTCGGATGCCCATGCACCGCATGTGGGATGGTCACGATCCCGCCGGTGCCAGACAGGGTCTGCAAGTCCGTCCACCGCGGGGTCGCTGCTCAGCCCTTGGTGTCCCAGTGCTGGTACGGCAGGCGGTGCCTGAAGGTGTTGACCAACACCGTGCCGCAGCCCTCGGGGCCGAAGCTGGCACGGTCGGCCGCGCGGAGGACCTCTTTCACCGTTTCCAACAACTGGTGCGGAGCGAAGGGTTTGAGCAGGGTGGCGGCAAGCTGGAGCCACGGGTGCCGCTCCAGTTCCTCCGTGTGCAGTGATCCGGAGGCCAGGATGACCGGCAGGGTCATGCGCGCGCAACGCACCTTCTTGACCAGTTCCAAGCCGGACAATCTGGGCATGTCGTGGTCGGTGATCAGGAGGTCGAAATGGTTCGCATGAAGCGCCTCCCAGCCTGCGGCCCCGTCTTCCGCGGCGTCCACCTCGTAGCCGGAGCGAAGCAGCACTTGGGCGTTGAGTTGGCGGACGGCCAGGTCGTCCTCGACCACGAGAATGCGCTGGGAGGGATTCGCCGGGATTCGAGTTGCCGCGGCAGCGGCTTTGGCAGAGGGGAGGTCAAGGAGTGTGTTCATCTCTATGGCGGGATACTGCTGAGGCTTTGGAACTGCTGCCCTACGAGCCAACGCGGCTTCATCCTCGGTGAGCATGGCCGCCGGACCAAGGAAGCTTCTCATGGGAGGCAACTCCTCTGCTCCAACGCGCTGACCGGATGCGCAAGGAAAAGATGTGCGTACAGTTCTTGCGGTGGGATTGCATCGCCGATCTCAACGCGGCGGCAGCAGACTGTGTAGATGTCCGTTTCCCAGCTAGCGATTTCGATTCCGGATCGGTTCACGTCGTGAGGCAAAACCGGAGGCGGCCGCCGGACTGACTTTCCCGCGTGGATGAACTTCTTGTTTCTCATGCCGCATAATTTACGCCGAAACCCCTGGCGGGCGCTATGGGGTGTTTACCCTATACGAGGACCTCTCTGACTTCAGCCGTTTCCCTGCGTTGGCGCGTGGTTTCAAGGGGTCAACGCGCCGACAGTGCCCCCGGTCAGCGCGAATGGCACCGTCAACCCATCTGCCATGCCGATCACCACGTTGCGGACGGTGTCGCTCCCGGAGAGATGTATTCCAATGTGTTGCACACGTTCGGCGAGTTGATGATGAACCTCACAAGTAATGTTGCCCTTTGTTTACTTCCCTCATCAACTGGTTCTACCTGGGTGCGGTTGGGTTGACTGGTTGGTCGGGAAGAGACGCAGCACCGCGTCGTTGGTTTCGCACCACCTTCACCAGTTCCAGAACCAACAGCGGGATGGCACCCAGCGCGAGCAGCAGGAAGCAATCGGCGAACGGCATGGAGGATGTCTTCAGGAAGCGGCCCAGCATCGCGTTGTGTTGACTCCACACCTGGAGGCCGAAGGAAATCGCCACCACAATGATGAGGTTGACGTTCGTGAAAAGAGGGATGCGCCAGACCGGCTTGGTTTCGCTGCGGGCACCGAAGGACCGCAGGAGTTCGGCGAAGACCAGCACGGCGAAAGCGTAGGTGCGAGCCGTTTCCGTGGTCCCCGACTTCAGGACATAGAGGTAAACCGCAAACGCCACACCCCCTGTGAGGAAGCCGGTGAGGCCCATCGTGCGGAGGAAGCTGCGGTTCGTGATGCGCTCCGACCGGCGTCGTGGGTGGCGCTTCATCACATCGGGGTCGATGGGGTCGGTCGCGAGGCAGAGCGCGGGCAGGCCATCGGTGACGAGGTTGATCCAGAGCAGGTGAATCGGCAGCAGCGGTGTGGGCAGGCCGATGATCACACAGACGGTCATGAGCAGGAGTTCGCCGGTGTTGCCAGCCAGCAGGTATTGCAGCGTTTTGCGGATGTTGGCGTAAATGCCGCGCCCCTCCTCAACGGCGGCGACGATCGTGGCAAAGTTGTCATCGGTGATGATCATGTCCGCCGCTTGCTTGGTGACTTCCGTTCCCGCGCGTCCCATGGCGATGCCGATGTCGGCACCTTTGATGGCCGGGGCGTCGTTGACGCCGTCGCCGGTCATCGCGACCACCGCCTCATTCGCTTTCCACGCGCGGATGATGCGCAGCTTGTGTTCAGCAGTGACGCGGGCATAGACGGCGATCTTGGAGACACGCTTGTGAAGTTCGGCGTCGGACATCTTGTCCAACTCGACACCCGCGATGGCCACGTCGTCGGCTGAAGCGATGCCGATTTCCCGCGCAATGGCCGTGGCGGTGTGCGGATGGTCGCCGGTAATCATCACTACGCGGATGCCGGCCGCGTGACATTTTGCGACGGCCGCTTTGGCCTCCTGTCGCGGCGGATCATACATTCCTGTCAAACCAACGAACACGAGGTCGCGCTCGACATTCTCAGCGGTGAGGCCATCCACCTTGTTCGTAGCAGCCGACGTAAGGAGGCTTTGACCTGTCCCGGCGGAAGAACTGAGCCTCCTCACGTCGGCTGCTACGGGTTGATTTATCTCCAGGTCGCGCCAAGCCGAGCCGAGCACGCGCAGGGCCTGTTGCGCCATCGCGGTGTTTTGCGCCAAGATGTGCTGGCGATCCGCGTCCGTCATGGGACGGACGCCGGTGCCGGTGTAAAGGTTTGCGCAGCGCTCCAGCAGCACGTCGGGCGCACCGTTGACGAAGGCGCGGAGCTTTCCGTCCGGCAACTCGCGAATCACCGCGCTCAGTTTGCGGTCGGAGTCGAAGGGAATCTCGTGATGCTTGGGCCATTCCTTCTCGACGCGTTCGCGGTCGCCACCGGCCTTCAGGCCAGCGGCGAGCAAGGCGCCTTCGGTGGGATCACCGACGGTTTTCCATTTTCCGTCTTCCTGGACGAGATGCGCGTTGTTGCAGCCGAGGAGAACGGTCACGAGTTCGAGCAACGGCGCGGCGTGCTGTGCTTCCACCTTCTTGCCCTCGTAGCGCACTTCGCCGTCCGGGCCGTAGCCTTCACCGGTGACTGCGTAGCTCTGGCCGGCGACATAAAGCGCGCGCACGGTCATCTCGCCGACCGTCAAGGTGCCGGTCTTGTCCGTGCAAATCACCGTCGTGGAGCCGAGCGTCTCGACGGCGGGCAGCTTGCGCACGAGCGCGCGGCGGCGCGACATGCGTAACACTCCAAGCGCGAGCGAAACCGTGACGACGGCGGGCAACCCCTCCGGCACGGCGGCCACCGCAAGACTCACCGAGGTCATGAACAACTCAAGGAGCTTCGTCCCGCGCAGCAAGCCCAGCACGAACAGCAGCGCGACGATGCCCAGCGCGGCCCAGACGAGCACCCGCCCAAAGGACTCCAGCTTTTTCTCCAGCGGGGTGCGTTCTTCTGCCCCCGCTTCTTCAATCAGTCCGGCGATCCGGCCCAACTCCGTGTTCATCGCCGTGGCCACGACGACGGCCTGACCCGTGCCCGCCGCCACACTTGTGCCCATGAACACCATGTTCTCGCGGTCGCCGAGCGGAACCTCGTCTCGCTCCAAAGTGGCGGGCCGCTTGTTCTCCGCTTCTGATTCGCCGGTCAACGTGGCTTCGATGCACTTGAGCGAGGCCGCGGTCAGCAGCCGGGCATCCGCCGCGACCAGATCGCCAGCCTCCAGCGCGAGGATGTCGCCGGTGACAATGCCCGAGGCTGGAATGGAAATAACTTTTCCATCACGTCGCACTTTGGCTTGCGGGGCGGTCAGCTTCTTGAGCGCCGCGATGGATTTCTCCGCGTTGAACTCCTGGTAGAAGCCGATGACGGCGTTGAGGACGACGATGGCGAGGATGGCGATGGCGTCCACCACTTCTCCCAGCACGCCGGAGATGACACCAGCCGCGATTAGAATCCAGATGAGGAGGCTCTTGAATTGGCCGAGGAGAATTTGCCACGGGCTGATGCGCTTGCCTTCCTTCAACTCGTTCGGGCCGTTGGCCGCGAGGCGTTGCGCCGCTTCCTGCGATGAAAGCCCTTCCGCGGTGGAAGCAACCTCGGCCAGCACCTCCTCAGCCGACTGGCTGTGCCAGGCTTTGCCCTTCGGCTGTGCGGCTATGGCCGGTGCCGTGGTCATGCGCGGGCTTTTGATTGGCCCCACCGCCAGTTCCGAATCTCCGGCAGGTCCTCGCCGAACTTCTCGATGTATTGGCGGTGCTCGATGAGTTGGTCGCGGATGGCTTGCTTGACGTAGGCGGCGCGCGGGCCGAGGGCGGGCACACGGTCAATCACGTCGGCGACGAGATGGAAGCGGTCCAGGTCGTTCATCACCACGATGTCAAAGGGAGTCGAGGTGGTGCCTTCCTCCTTGTAACCGCGCACGTGGAGGTTCGGATGGTTGGTGCGGCGATAGGTGAGCCGGTGAATCAGCCAGGGATAGCCGTGGTAGGCGAAGATGATCGGCTTGTCGGTGGTGAAGAGCGTGTCGAAATCTTTGTCGGTTAGACCGTGGGGATGCTCGCTGCGCGGCTGGAGCTTCATCAAATCGACCACGTTGATCACCCGGACCTTCAAGGCGGGGAAATGGGTGTGGAGCAATTCCACCGCGGCCAGGGTTTCGAGAGTGGGTACGTCGCCGGCGCACGCCATCACGACATCGGGCTCGCCGCCCTGGTCGTTGCTCGCCCACGGCCAGATGCCGATGCCGGCGATGCAATGTTTGATGGCGGCGTCCATGTCGAGCCACTGCGGCGCGGGTTGCTTGCCGGCCACAATCACGTTCACGTAGTTGCGGCTGCGCAGGCAGTGGTCGGTCACAGAGAGGAGCGTGTTCGCATCGGGCGGCAGATAGACGCGGATGATCTCCGCCTTCTTGTTGATGACGTGGTCAATGAAGCCGGGATCCTGATGGCTGAAGCCGTTGTGGTCCTGCCGCCAGACGTGCGAGGAAAGGAGGTAGTTCAGGGAGGCAATGGGCCGCCGCCAGGGAATGTGATTGGCCACCTTGAGCCACTTGGCGTGCTGGTTGAACATCGAATCGACGATGTGGATGAAGGCCTCGTAGCAGGAGAAGAAACCGTGGCGGCCCGTGAGCAGGTAACCTTCGAGCCAGCCTTCGCACTGATGCTCGCTCAACATTTCCATGACGCGGCCGTCGGGGGCGACGTGGTCATCGAGGGGAATGATCCCGGCGGTGGAGCAGCGGTTCGTCACCTCGAAGACGGTGCCCCAGCGGTTCGAGGCGGTCTCGTCCGGGCTGAAGACGCGGAAGTTGGCGGGGTTGAGTTTCACCACGTCACGAATGAGCTGGCCCTGGACCCGGGTGGCTTCGGCGTCCACGGCGCCGGGCTTCGGCACCTCGACGGCGTACGAGCGGAAGTCGGGCATGCACAGGTCGCGCAAGAGGAGGCCGCCGTTGGCGTGGGGATTGGCGCTCATGCGGCGCTCGCCATTGGGGGCCAACTCGGCGAGTTCAGGGCGCAGCTTGCCGGCTCGGTCGAACAACTCTTGCGGGCGATAGCTGCGCAGCCACTTCTCCAGAATCTTCACGTGCCCCGGATGACTCATCTCGCCCATCGGCACCTGGTGGGAGCGGAACGTGCCTTCGGCTGGTTTGCCATCGACAAACTTGGGACCGGTCCAGCCCTTCGGTGAGCGCAGGATGATCATGGGCCAGCGGGGGCGTTCCGTGGAGCCGGTTTGAGCAGTAGCAGCCGACGTTAGGAGGCTCTGAGCTTCTCTGGTCGCCCGCCTGGACATCGGGGATAATGGAGCCTGGTTACCTCGGCTGCTACGAGCGTGGCGTTGGATGCGCTGGATCTCGGCCACCGCGGTGTCGAGCGTGGCGGCCATGAGCTGGTGCATCTTCATCGGATCGTCGCCCTCGACGAAATAGGGCGTGTAGCCGTAGCCGCGGAAGAGGGCTTCCAGTTCGTCATGCGGAATGCGGGCCAGCACGGTGGGGCCGGCGATCTTGTAGCCGTTCAAGTGCAGGATGGGCAGCACGGCTCCGTCGTGGACGGGATTGAGGAATTTGTTCGAGTGCCAACTCGTGGCGAGCGGGCCGGTTTCCGCCTCGCCATCGCCGACGACGCAAGCGACGAGCAGGTCAGGATTATCGAACGCCGCGCCGAACGCGTGCGACAGCGAATAACCCAGCTCGCCACCCTCGTGAATCGAGCCGGGTGTCTCGGGCGCGACGTGACTTGGGATGCCGCCGGGGAAGGAGAACTGTTTGAACAGTCGCTTCATCCCGTTCTCGTCTGAGGCGATGTTGGGATAGACCTCGCTGTAGGTGCCTTCGAGATAGGCGTTCGCCACAAGCCCAGGGCCGCCATGGCCCGGCCCGGTGATGTAGATCATGTTTAATTCCTGTTCCTTGATGACGCGGTTGAAGTGAACGTAGATGAAGTTCAGGCCGGGCGTGGTGCCCCAATGGCCGAGGAGCCGGGGCTTGATGTGCGCCAGCTTGAGGGGTTTCTTCAAGAGCGGATTGTCGTAGAGATAAATCTGTCCGACCGAAAGGTAGTTCGCCGCGCGCCAATAGGCGTCCAGCTTGCGGAGCACTTCTGGGGTGAGTGTGTTTGTCTTTGCTTTCATGTTACGAAACTGAAGTAACGTCTTAACCATGCAATCGCTTCGTGCGCGAAGCAAATGCCGCCTGCTTTCAGGTTTCAGGCAAGTGGCGGGGGGCATGCCAACGTCGCAGCCGCGAGGGCGCAACCGAACTGCGTTACCCGGATCTATGGCTGAAGCTCGCGCGGTCGTCTGCTTCGAGCCAGTCGAACGTGGTGTTCGTCACCGGATTCAGGAAGAGCTTCGAGCAATTCGCCATGAAGGCAGCGCGCGTTTCTGGAGTCTTCATCGGGCTGCTGGCTTCCATTTCATCCGACCAGGTTTTGATTTCAGCCGCCGTTCTTCTCGTGCCGTTGGCCTGCAGCCAGGCCCCAACTTCTTCATAGTCGTTCAAAGTTTGAACGGCGGCTTGAAATTGCTCGGCGGTGATGCCTTTGAAGCTGAAGAGCAGCTTGTCCAGCGGACAATCGTAGCGATATTCGCCCGGCGTTCCCGCCAGGCTGGCGCGGCATTTGTCAACGGCACGGCTGGCGATCACGAAGCCGGCGAGGCGTGCGCGCGGACTGTGGGGGGCTTGTTTGGCCAAGTCTCGGACGATGATCGGGGAGTTCATAGTGTCATCCGGCTACGCGGCTTTCCTTTCATCCACGACTTCCGCGTCGATGATCGGGCCTTCGTCTTTCCGGCCGCCTTCTGCTGCGCCGCCCCCTTCAGACTGCGTTCCAGATTGGCCCCCAGCAGGAGCATGCCCCGTGCAAGCCTTGTCGAAAGCCGCCCCGTAAAGCTCCGCTGAAACCGCCTGCCAAGTATGGTTGAGCTTCTCGCTGGCCGTTTTGATGGCCGCGGCATAGCTGCCCTTGAGCGCTTCCTTCACTTCGTTGACGGCGGATTCGATCTTGCCGCGGTTGGCGGCGGACATTTTCTCCAGGTTGTCTTTCAAAAGCCTTTCTGTGCGATACACGGCGTGTTCGGCCTCGTTGCGCGTCTCCAGATCTTCCTTGGCACGCCGGTCCTCTTCGGCATGGAGTTCGCCATCCTGGCGCATCTTCTCGATCTCATCCTTGGAGAGTCCACTGCTGGCGGTGATGGTGATCTTCTGCTCTTTGCCGGTGCCGAGGTCCTTGGCGGTGACGTGCAGGATGCCGTTGGCATCGATGTCAAAGCCGACTTCGATTTGCGGCACGCCACGCGGGGCGGGGGGAATGTCATCGAGCTTGAACTTGCCGATGGTCTTGCTGTCGCGGGAGAACTGGCGCTCCCCCTGCAAGACATGGATTTCCACACCAGGCTGATTGTCTACAGCGGTGGAGAAGGTTTCCGATTTGCGACATGGGATCGTGGTATTGCGCTCGATCAACTTGGTGAAGACGCCGCCGAGAGTCTCAATGCCGAGCGACAGCGGCGTCACATCAAGCAACACCACGTCCTTGACATCGCCTTTGAGCACGCCCGCCTGGATGGCGGCGCCCACCGCCACGACTTCATCCGGATTGACGCCCTGGTGCGGAGGTTTGTTGACCAGGGTGTGCGCCGTTTCGACCACGCGCGGCATCCGGGTCATGCCACCGACCAGCACCAATTCATCAATCTTCCCAGCCGAAATGTCGGCGTCCTTCAGGCAGGCCTTCACCGGCCCGATCGTGCGTTCGAACAACGCCTCACAGAGTTGCTCCATTTTGGCGCGAGTCAGTTTCTGGCTGAGATGCTTGGGACCGCTGGCGTCCGCGGTGATGAACGGCAGGTTGATATCGTATTGCAGTGCGCTGGAGAGAGCGATCTTGGCTTTTTCCGCCTCTTCCTTGATGCGCTGCAAGGCATCAGGCTGCTTGCGCAGATCCATGCCGTGTTCCCGATTGAACTCCTCCAGCATCCAATCCATGAGGCGATTGTCCCAGTCGTCGCCGCCGAGGTGAGTATCGCCGTTGGTGGCTTTCACCTCGAATACGCCGTCGCCGAGTTCCAGTACTGAGATGTCAAACGTGCCGCCGCCCAAGTCGTACACCGCGATCTTCTCGTCCTTCTTTGTTTGCAAACCATAGGCCAGCGAGGCGGCGGTGGGCTCGTTGATGATGCGCAGCACTTCGAGACCCGCGATGCGGCCTGCGTCCTTCGTGGCCTGGCGCTGCGCGTCATTGAAATAGGCTGGAGTTGTGATGACGGCCTGGGTGATCTTCTCGCCCAGCCGCATTTCGGCATCCGTCTTGAGTTTGGCGAGAATCATGGCCGAGATCTCTGGCGGGCTGAATTGCTTGGGCTTGCCGTCCACTTCCACTTCCACGGCCGCGTCACCGTTGGCCGCCCGGACAACTTTGTACGGGACGCGTTTGATTTCTTCCTGCACTTCGTCAAATTTTCGCCCCATGAACCGCTTGATCGAATAGACCGTATTGCGGGAGTTAGTGACGGCCTGCCGTTTGGCGGCCTCGCCCACAAGGCGGTCGCCGGTTTTGGTGAACGCCACCACGGAAGGCGTCGTGCGTTTGCCTTCGGAGTTTTCGAGCACGGATGGCTCGCCGCCCTCAATGACCGCCATGCAGGAGTTTGTGGTCCCCAAATCGATGCCGAGTACTTTTGCCATAAAATCGTTAAACTGCTTTGTGTTTTGAGTTTGGTGTCGCGTTCGGCTTTATCAGTAGCCGCACACTGGACGGGGTCAATCGACCGCCCCGACCGGAGCCAAATGATGCGCGGGACTCTGCGTGACGGCTTCACGGGTCAAATTCACGAACACCGTGGATTCCTCGTAACTGATCCGGTCAACTTTGCTCGTTGGTATTTGCACCTCTTTTCCGGAAAACCGGTGTCCGGTTTTGATGACCAGTTGATCAATCGCCCAGCTCTGGCAGTCCATCATAAAATCACAGACGTGGCCGATCGTCCCATCGCTCGCCTGAAGTTGGTAGCCCTTCACGGCTTGCGCGCTTCGCAGATGAACATCGGCGCGCTCCGGCGTGCGGTCACTGGCGTGAGAAGACTCACTCGGCAACGGGTTCGACAGTGGCGGCACAATGGGAAAATTGCTCATTCCCCACAAGCCGCCCCCCTGCCAGTAGAAAGGCCAGCCGTAATGCCGGTAATACTCTTCCTCGTATTGCCGCGACACCGGTTTGTGCGACTCGATCGAAGGGCTTTCCTCAATCTGTTTCCGGGTCAGATTCACGAGCAGGAGTTTTCCGGCCTGATGGAAACTGCCAAAGGCATGGGGGGAGATGAGCACCTTGCGCCCTGGCAACCAGGAACCAGTGTCCGCGACCACATAGCGAACCACCCAGCTCTGATCATCAAAATAGAAATCCTTGACCTGGCCGATTTCCCCATCCGACGCACCGAGTTTGCCTCCGTAAAACTGTTTGAAACTTCGTAACATAAGACTGTCGTTGTTGATCATGGCGTGGGCTGCTACCCAAACTAGGCGGCCACGCCTCTGAATCCGCCTGTCTCTGACTTTCCATCCTGGAAAGAGTCTTCTGGTCCCGATGGGCACAATATGCGCCAAAGTGTTCCGGCCGCTATGGGGTGTTCACCCCAACTGAGGTTCTTGTGAATCCGAACTTTCTTCGCGCCCAGGCGGGGCACTTTCAAGAAGCTGCCTCTGGCGCCGTTCACCGGGGAGCTTCATTCCGAACTTTACGTTGCTCGAAGTTGTATTGATATAGCAGGCCCACGCTGTGCGCGCCCTCGTGGCCGGCGCGGAGGGCGTTGAACCCGTAGCCGTAGCGCAGGATCACCCGCCACACCTGGCTGCGGGAAGTGTAGGACAGATCCGTGCCCACGCCCGTCTGCCAGCGGCTGCGTTGCGCGAATCCCGGAAGATACTCGAGGCACGCGCTCGCGGCCCCCAGGCGCGCTTGCCAGCGGTGGTCCGCCGACAGCGGCAAGACGTAGCTGGCGCTGAGATGCACGAACCGCCGCGCCGAAAGTTCCTGATAGTAGTACCCGGGCAGCGTCAGCGGGAACTCGGATGCCAGCGGCAAGACCCCGCCCGGCCGCCAGGCGCTGAAACGATCCGTGTTGTCGGACCCACCCGCAGTCAGGCCAAACGTGAATTGGTGCCCGGTGTTGGTCCACGCGTAGCTCAAGCCGGCATAGAGCCAGTAGAGATCGCTCGTGGGCTGCACTCGCCGATCCCCGGCAAACCCGTACGAACTGTCGTCAAACCGCCACTGGCGCTCGAACCAGATGGACACTTCCATCGCCAGGTCGGGGTAAAGCATCGGCTCCTTGCCCGCGAAGCGCAGGCCCGCGCGCAGGAAGGTGTTCTCGCGGTTGGCCGGAGTTTGGAACGAATCCGCGGTTCGATCCGTGCGCGAAAACGTCGAGTAGTGGAACCCGCCCTGGACCACGGCGTGGAGCGGGATCATTTGCCGGGGGTTGATCAGGTGATAGAGATTCAGCGAGGCACCGCCCCCATGACCGTCGAAGCTCTCGTCTTTGATGTAGTGGCCTTGCCGGATCTCGTAGTAGTTCTCGGCAAATCCGCCGCCGCTGAAGCCGAGGCCCACATCCGTGTGGGGCGAAAGGAGCCCGTGAAAGCCAAGCTCGCCGTCGAGATACACCGGGGCCACGGCCAGGCGAAGCGCGATGTTGGTGCTGAGGAACGCGGGGTTGTTGTAGTAATAGTACGCGTAGAGGGACTGGGGGCCTTTTCCGGACAGCGAGTAGTCATAGCCGAGCTGAAGAAGGTTCCGCGGGTAAGGATCAAGCTGCGCCCAGACCGCGAGGGTGCTGCTGAGCAGCAGGGCGAAGGCAAGTTGAAGAGTTTTGGGCGGCATAGGCGCAAGAGGGAAAGGGGGGATCGCGGCTACTGGGGTTCGTCTTTCCGACCGCGGGCGCGCAACGCGAACCAGACCGTCGAAGCCACACGCACGCCGTGCAAAATCTTTTGGAACCAGGAGGACTTCGCGGCACCGGGCACGGACGGACCGCGCCGCGAGGCCGTAAACCCGGCCACCAGCAACACCGCCGCCGAGGCCCACGCGCCAATGGTTTTGGCCCGGTGGGCCAGGTCGCGAACTCCGTGCGCCATCGCCTGCCATTCCTGGGACAACTGGGCGCGGTTGAGCTCGCTCTCCGCGATCAGCAATTGCTTCCGCAATTGGAGCGGGCTTACGTGAGATTGTCTTCCAAACATGCGCGGTCCTTTCGGAGTTGATCGAGCGTGGCGGGAAGATTCTGCCAGTCGCGCAGCAGCCGCGTGAGTCGCCGGTAAAGACAAACCGCCGTCGCCCCGTAGAGGCTGGTCAGCACCAGCAGCGCCGCCACCCGCGAGAGTTCCCACAACAAGACCACGATGGCGCCGGTGAGCGCCACTCCCGCAAGCAGACCCAACGCCGCCACGCCGAGGGCCAACAGGATGGCGCGCAGGAGGCGCTCGCGCTCCTCCTGCACTTCCACCATTAACAATTCGAAGCGGTTTTCACCAATGGTCAATAGCCGTCTTGCGAAACGCTTCGACGTCTCGACGAGTGGCTCGGTATGGGTGGGGGCCGAATCCATGACGCGATCAATCGCGGGTGCGGCAGCACCGGCGCGAGACGAGATAACCGAGAAGCGCGCCCACGCTAAAGGCGATGCCGATGGCCTGATAAGGATGCTCATGCACGGCCTTGTCCGTGGCTTTGGCGCCCTCGACGGCCTTCTCTCTGACGCGGCCATAGATTTCCTTGCCGTGTTCCAGGGCGGCGGCAAGACGCTGGCGGGCTTCGCTGACTTTTTCTCCGGCCACGTCGGCGGTGGCGGCCATCAACGCGCGTGCATCTTCGGCGAGCTGGCCCATGTCATTGCTGATTGCTTGTGTTTCTTTGTTCATAGTTCTTGGTTTTTTGATTTGCTTGTGTTCCTCAGTGGTAAAAACTTTTGCGGCAGGGCGATGTGTGGCCGCCGGTGCGAGCCACCTTCCGCGCCGCGCTTCCGGGTCAGGGATAGAACGCCCGGTAAAAGCGCCATGCATCCGCCGACGTCGTAAAATTGGTGGTGACGAGGGGACTGACGGTCGGGGTCGGCGTGGCGAACGTCGTCCAGTTCGTCAGATTGATGGAGTATTGCAGCGTGAGCGTGAATCCCGGGGTGTTCGTGATGACCAGGGTCACCTCGCCATTGGAAGCGCGCGAAGCCGGGCCGAAGCGGGGCGGCAGCAGCGTCGTGCTGGGAGCGGTGATGGAATTGGCCCCGAGTGTCACCGCCGTCTGGGCCAACAGGCGCCCATTGATGGAGGCGCCATTTTGCAGATTGATTCCGGCTTGCGACAGGATGATGCCCTCGAAGTGCGAAGTGGTGCTCAGGTCTACGCCCACTCCGCCGCTGACCTGCCAGAATATGTTCCCAGCCTGGGAGCCGCCGCTCAGAATAACCGACTTGGATCCCGCGATCGTAAGGTTTCCCGCAATCTGGAAAATCCAGACATCATTGGGGCCACCTGCAAGCGTGACATCCGTTGGAATGGTGACACCGGTCCCCCACTTGTAGAGGCCTGGCGCGAGTGTCCTTCCGCCAATATCGCCACTGCCCAGTTCCGTAAAATCCGGCAGGCTTCGTCCGGCGGCGTCGGTGTAGGCGGTTTCCATGTCACCGATGGCCGTGGTCAGGTGGGCTGGAGTCGGCGACGCATAGTCAGGGGCATAAACCTGCCCGGTCACTTGAGCCGAGGTCGAAAACTGGCCCGTGCTATCCATGATCAATGAAAATCCCGTGATGGCCGTCGAGTCAATGGGGCTTACGCCCATATTGCCCGTCACGGCGGCGGGCGGAACGGTGCTGATTCCAGATTTTGCCAGCACCACATAGTTACCGGCGGTACCGAGGTTGACCGGCGCGTGCGCGCCCGAAACCGCGTTCTGGACCAGAAGAACGGTGAGCGTAACTTCGGCGATGAATCGCGCCCGGTTTGGCGCGCCGTTGGTTTTCGCAGCCGGCGCTTGACCTTCTTGGTTCATGTCTTCTGTGTTTTCTGTTCGTTTGTGCTTTTCATCGGCAGGTTTTCCGCGTCGGCGAGGTGGGCTGCCTCGGGCGAACAGGCCACCTTCAGAACCGAGTTTCTCCCTCCGAACGGGTTGGGCACGGTTTCCCGGGCCATGGGATCGGCGATCCATTGGCCGTCCACCACCAGGCAGTATTCATAGGTGCCAGGCGCCAAGGCCGTTTCCTTGTGCCAGCGCCCATCGCCAAACTGAAGCATGGGCTTGGCCGTAGGCCGCCAGTCGTTGAACGTTCCCGCGACACAAACGGTGGTGGCCGTGGGATGAGTAAACTCGAAGACGACCGGCATCAATGAAAGCTCGGCGCTCTGGGCGTTGTCATGGTTCTTGTTGTGTTTCATAGAAGTGAGTGACTTTGGTTTGTTCGATGATCAGTTGAGGAAGAGGTCTTTGGCCATGAGGAGAACAGACAGGATCTTTCACGCCCTTTGACCGGCCGGCGCATGGTTCCACCGGCCGGAGATAGCGCTGAGTTGTAGTTTGCTTTTGCCCCGTTCCAGTCGCCGGAGTTGGCGGGCCTGGATTTGGTGCTCCAGATCCTGGGTGGCCTTGAGCAGCGCGGCTTCGAGCGTGTTATCTCTGGCCTCGGCGTGCAGCGCCGGGCCGTGCAGCCGTAACGCCGCGTCGCGGCTATGGCGGGTCGCCTTGGCGTGCAGGACCGGTCCCGGAACCTCCAGCCGGACTTGGACGCGGAAGGCCGGTTTGGCTTCCCGCTGGTGTTCGAGGACCACTTCGGCGGCGGTGATCGCCGTCAGACCATGCAAGTGTTGGAGTTGTTCCTCCACCTGGCGGTGCCAGGTGGCTTGGGCGTTGAGGCTGAGATAGCGAAGGGTAGTTTTCATATTCGTACAGGACAGTCTGCCGTCGTCTCTGCTCATTCCCGTTCTTTGGTTGCGGCCAAGCGGCTTCTGTCCCGCCGGTAAATCGGTTTCACAAACGCGTCGGCTCGGAACCCGCTCGGCCCTTCCCACGGTTTAAACCCTTGGTGCTCATTGGCGACGAAGTCGCCCCGACACACCACTTCATTCCACTTCAAACGCCGAACGCGTTTCGGAACGCCGGCTTTGACGGACGCTTTGGCCTTTTCCATTTGTTGCGCCGAGTGGGTCGCGCCATTCGCCATTTCTTCGCTGTGTCTCTTGGTTGATGCCATGTTCAGCTTCATAACGTGATTCCCATGTGATTCGCTGGAGTTGCCACTCGACGCGGTTTCCGCAAGATGGCGTTGTCGAATGCAACCTCTCCCAGGCCGGAGTCGGCGCCCCGGAACCGCCATCCCCTTCCAATGCAAGGGAGCAAGGCAATCGCCAGCCCGTCTGCGCCCGCTCAGGCCACCTTGACTTCGATGTGCTGCGGCTTGGCCTTCTCGGTCTTGGTCAGATGTACGGTCAGCACGCCGTCTTTGAACTCGGCGCTGACCTTCGCGGGGCTGGCATCATCCGGGAGCGAGAAGCTGCGTCCGAAGCTCCCGTAGGCGCGTTCGACGCGGTGGTACTTCTTGCCTTTCTCCTCCTTCTCAAATTTGCGCTCACCCATGATGGTCAGAGTGCCCTCTTCCGCAGTAACCTTGACGTCCTCTTTCTTCACTTCCGGCAATTCGGCCTTGATCAGGTACTCCTTGTCGTCTTCGCTGATGTCCACCAGCGGGGCCCATTCGGGCACCGTTATTTGTTCCTCCTGGCCCTCGGACGAGTGGACGGGAGAGCGGCTGAACAGGCTGCCCAGACCGTGTCGCAGGGCTTCAAGTTCTTTTAACTGGTTCCAACGTGTCAATGCATTCATAACTTCATTTCTTGTTGGCGGGTGTGGTTTTTGGTCGTCGCGCCTGCCCGCCAACGATTCTGGCAGCGACGGTCAAAGTCTATTGCGCCTTGGGCGAATGGCCCACTACAGGGTGTCGCCACGACTCAGGCTTGTTTCCAATTCCTCAACGTCCACACGAGGCCGACGACGGTTGCGACTGTGCCCCCAACGAGCATCCAGACAGCCTTGTCGGTCGGTGAGCCAGTGAAGAACCTGGACACGTCCGAACTGAAGGAGTCCGTGGCGTTGATCCCGAAGATCATGAGCAAGACGCCACCCACCAGCAGTGCGATTGAAACGATTTTGTTCATAACGGCCTTTCAGTAGATTCTGGATTCATCTCGAGGAAGATCCGCGTTTTCATTCCTGCCCTTCACAACACCCGGCGGCCCTGAATCAGCCTCACCAGCACCATGACAATGGCAATCACCAGCAGGACATGGATTAACCCTCCCATCGTGTAACTGCTCACCAGACCGAGCAGCCACAGAACCAACATGATTACAGCAAGCGTCCACAGCATATTGTTTCTTTCCATTTATTGATGTTTCGTTTTATCATTGGGGGTACGCTACGCCACAGGTTGGCCCTTCGCTATGGGGTATAACCCTACCGGGTTCACCGCGCAGAATCCTTGGGCTAACGCCAAGCCGGCTGGTTCCACTGGGCTGCTGGTTCGCGCCGCGGCTGCATTACTTCTCTTTCGGAGGTTCTTCTGACGGAGTTGTTTCTTCCGCCAACGAGTCGAGATTGTCAAAGACGATGAGCGATTCCACGGCTTCCGGAGGGGTCAAAGAAAACAACTTGCCGTCTTTCGCGCTGAATTTCATTCCGGAAGAAATCACGGTGATGCCGGTTTCGCCAATGACTTTGAGTGGAACCACCGAACCCTTCTCCGCTACATGAGTGCCATCGGCGGTGATGATGTACCGGCCCTTGCCGCCGCCACCTTCCACCACCGACCGGCCTGCCGCGTTCCTGATGGCGAAGGTGCTGCCCGGCACCAAGGCGCGCACCACAGTGAAGATTCTGCCAGTGCGGAGGTCTAACAAAGTTTCCATCACCGGTTTGCCGTCTTTCAAGTGGCGATCCATTTTCTCGAGCTTCACTTCCGTCCCCGACTGCAAACGGACCGTCGTGCCGATGCGCCGGAAGAAGAGATCGGTTCGCGCCCCTTCCCCGGTCCGGACAACGGCGCCTTGTTTAAGGACCTGTTTGGCTTTCAACGGTGCAAACATTTTGCCGTCTTCGGAGTAGTTGCACTTCCCATTCACCGAGAGGACGACTGCCTGTGGCAAATCTGAAGTCTCAGGAAATATTTGCACAGAAGGCTTTGGAGATAGGACTGTCGCTGGTTGGGCTTGGGTCCAGTTGGTGATCGTCAACGGCCATAAAGCCACGACGACGAATAGTGGAATCAATGTTTTGCTTTTCATACTGGTGCTTTCGTTGTTGCGCCTTTGGTTTTGTCGCAAAGTGGCACCGTAGGCTGCGGGCTGGCCGTCCGCTATGGGGTATAACCCTACCTGCGCCAGCACCGTGGACATGGGGTATTCACCCCATAGCGCCCGATTCCGAATTGTTTTAGACTACTCCTGAGTGCTTGAAAAGCGCTGAGACCGAACGAGCACCGGCAATAATCGAAATTG
The DNA here is from genome assembly GCA_016219875.1 of Verrucomicrobiota bacterium. Lineage (GTDB taxonomy): Bacteria > Verrucomicrobiota > Verrucomicrobiia > Limisphaerales > JACRJZ01 > JACRJZ01. The sequence continues at coordinate 94,392 of JACRJZ010000124.1, forward strand.
AGATCTATGAAACATATAATGCTGGGAATCCTCGCCGCCTGTGCCCTCACGAGCTGCGACAAACAAAAAGCGGCCATCGACGACAAAGCAGAAGCCACCAAGAGCGCCATCGATTATCAAAAGGCCGCGGTGGACGCGGCCGCAAAAGCGGACAAAAAGCAGGCGGACGTGGATGCGGCGATTGAAAAAGCGAAGATCGAAGCCAAGAAAGTTGCTGAGCAAGCCCAATTGGAGGCTGACAAAAAGAAAGCCGACGCCAAGACCGCACTCGAAAAAGCCAAGCTGGACGCGGAGAAGAAGTGATCCCTTGGGCGCCGTAATGGTGTTCTCAGAACAGTGGCGTCGTGGCAACTTGTCGGAGGGACGACTTCCACGTCGTGCCTGTCTTTTTTTAACGACCAGAGAGCTTCGCGGCCTTGGCTACTGGAGCCGTCGGGGTGGTGTTCCACGACGGGATGCTCGAAGGCGTAACCGGAATCGGGCCTGGGTCTCGGCGGGGCGTCTGGAGCATGTCGCAGAATTCGGGGAGAAAAAGTTGGCTGTTGGCGTGCTTGGAAGGACCCGCAACGGACCAACGTGAAGTGAAAGCCTCGATTTCCCGGCTCGGCCTGGCGGAGTCTTACCGGAAGGCGCCTGGGTTGGCGAGGTGGCTTCCGACGCCATAACCAACAGGAAAGTCCGGCTGCCGCTACAGGGATTATCCCCAGGTAAAGTGTTCTGTAATTTACCCAGCCGACGCCGGATTAATCGTCAAGAGTCGGCTGCCAAGCCCCAAACGGGAGCGCATCCTACCGGACCTGCGGAACCCGAATGTCCCCGGCGTGGCCGAGAATGCCGAAGGCGTAGAGCAACCACACGACAACGCAAATCACCACGACGATGTTGAGGATCTTTTTGATTTTGCCATCCATCGGGATGTAGGTGTTGACCAGCCAGAGGAGCACGCCCACGACGATCAGCGTTACGACAAGAGAAATCAGCGACATGGGAAGCCTCCAATGTGAAACGGTGTTTGGCTATTCATTTTCATAGCCCAATGATACGCTGAGGAACCGCGCTCGCGCTATGGGGTGAAACCCTACCATGATCATCTCCAGTCCTTGGGCGATCGGAGCCAGTTCGATGGCTTCACCTCCGGCTCCGGGGGGCCGGGCAGCGGACGCAGGGGTGGCGGATTCGTCTTGTTCACGTATTTGCGGAGGAGCCAGTGGCGTTGCATTGCCTCAATCAAGCGCTCCAATTCGCGCATCGAGGTCTGCGTTTGCTCGACGAGGCCGGGCAGATCCTTTGCTTCGTTGGCCACGGCGTCGGTGATTTCCGGCAGGCGGGCCGTGCCGTGGCGGACGTTTTGCACCGCCACATTCAGGTTCGTCACCACCCCCCGCAATTCGCTCATCGCTTCGTTGGCCCGCGCCAGGAGCTTTTGCGCGTCGTCTGCCAAGGCGGTGTCAGTGATCAACTTTCCGACCGTGCCTTTGCCCGCCTGAAAGTCGGCGGCCAGGTCGTCCACCCGCCCGACCAATTGGTCCAAGCGCCCGCGGGTGGTGATGAGGTTCGATCCGAGTGTGGTCCACGTATCCAGGCCGCTGTGGACTTTCTTCAACACGAGCATTGTCTCGCGGCGGACTTCCTCGACGGCCGCTTCGAGCACGCTTTGAAACTGCTCGTTGCAGACGATGGAAGCATTCTTCTCCGGCAACGGCTTGCCCTCGCCGCGCGTGATTTCAAAAAACGAATCACCCGCCACCCCAAATTTCTTTTTGACGACCGCCGATGAATCCGCGCGCACGAATCGGAAGAAGTCGCGGCGAATGTTGGCCTGGGCTTCCATCCGGCCGGTCGTGTCCGCAATGACATCTGATACTGCCCCCACGAGTGTGCCCAGAAAATAGACCTCCGACCCTTGCCGGATGCCCGCCGCTCCATCTGCGGGCAGCATGATCCGCAATGAAACATTGCTCTTGAACCAGCGCTGGCTGCGGCCCGTCCACACGACGGCGGCGATCAGCACGGCGACGACGACGAGCACGAACGCGCCGGTGATTTCGTTGACGCGCCGAAATTGGAAGCGATCTGCCACTCGTTGACTTCGGTCATCACGGCGTGAAGGCTCGGGGGTGTTGGTCGTTTCGTTCATGGTCACAGGTAAGTCAGCAGCGATACCGCGGCGGAGATGACGAACAGTCCGGCGACGGAGCGGGTGAGCGCCTGTTGCGTGGCCTGCGGAATTTCCGCGACCGACCCGCCAACCCCCAGCCCGCCGAGGCAACAGGACGCGCTGGCAAACAGGGCGGGCAGGGTGCTTTTGGCGAGAATGTTGAACACGTCTATGGGCTGAACGGCGCGGGACACGGTGTCCGCAAACAGAAGCAAATCACGGCTGCCTTTTCCCGTCCATGCCGCGAACAGGAAACCGCTCGCGAAGGCGACGAGAACAAAAACGATCGTCAAGCAAAACGTGGCCACCGTCATGCCCAGCACGCGCGGCATCACGAGATGCGAGAACGGATCGCAGCCCCGCGCTTCCAGCGCGCGGACGTCCCCGTTGATCTTGAGGACGCCCAGTTCGGTCGTCATCGCACTGCCACTGCGGACGATCACGACGAGGTTGATCAGCACCGGACCGAGCTCACGCGCCACGACGGCCACCAGCAGCGGTCCGAGCAATTGTGACTGCCCCGCTTCACCGGTCCAGAAGGTGAGCTGTACGACCACCGAAATGCCGACGAACACCGCCACGGCACCGACAAACCAGAGGGGTTCGACGCCAATGGCCAGGACCTGCCGGGCAAACGCCTTTTCCACCGTGCGCACCCAGCATCCCGGCCGAACGCAGACGCAAAGCACCGTCCCGATCACCGCCGCCGCATGCCGCAGTTCATCCCATTGCCCCCACACCGTCTCCCCCAGCCTTCCAATCATTCGCATGGGATACTCCCAAACTCACCGCTTACTCTTTGACCGTGATGTTGTTCTCGACCTCTTTCACGCCCTCGACCTTCTTGGCGAGGTCTCCGGCCCGGTTCTTCTGGTCCTTCGTGTTGACAAAGCCGCTTAGCTGCACCACACCCTTGAACGTGACCACATTGACGTCGTCGTACTTGAATTGAGGGTCCGCCTTCAGCGCTTTCTTGACAGCGGAGGAAAGCCCGTGGTCATCAATGTATTCGCCCGTGCTTTGCCTGTAGCGACTGCCAGTGCTGCAGCCGGTCAGGCCGCAGACCAGCGGCAAGGCGCCGACGCAGAGGATCAACGCCAGCACCTTCAGGGGATGGCTCGTTTTTACTAATGTGTTTTTCATGATGTTTCTTTTCGTTTTGTTGTTTGTTTGTTTTCCGTCATTTGCCGCCAATTCCACCGACACGGCGCGCTTTTCCGCGCGCCCTGACAGCGAGAATCACCGACGCCCAGGCGCGTGTTCGGTTGGCGCCGACTTGTCCTTGTTTTCTTTCTGGCGGTCGTTGCGCAACAATCTCGTGGCCCCTTTATCAGTCGTATCCGGCCTGGGCCGGGCCGGCTGTTCGGACACCCTCGGCGCTTTCTTTTCCAAAGCGGGCGTGCTGCGCGGCGGTTCTGTTTGAACTTTTGTTCCAGATTCCTTCGCGCGTGGTGGCGGCTCCGGTTGCACCTGTCTCTCGCGGGGCGCCGGCTCACTTCGCCCCGGGGCGGGCTTCTTCTCCGGCTCCACTTGGCGCGGTTGAGATTGAGGATTGATCCTGTTCACGTTGGGCTGGCGACCAGCTGGTTCAGCTTGGGGCTGGAATTTGGGATCGGGTTTGGGGGCCGGCTGGGTCTTGGGGGGAGCCTGGTTTCTGCCCAACTGACTGGCCGGCTTGGCCACAATCGGGGATCTGGGCAGTGGCACCTTGGCTGGCTCGAGAACCGCGCCCGGTTTTCGGGCTGCTGTGTCCACGGTCCTGGCCTCCAGCGTTCGCCGCTGATCGCGGGATTTCTGAACTTCCTGGCCGCGCTGGGCCAGCTTCTGTCTTTCGTCCTTGGCCACCGGCTGGAATCGCATGGGACTGTCTTTTCGTTTGGCCAGTTGGCTGATGGGCGTAGCCACCATCACGCGGTTCTGTCTGGACTCCGCCGTGCCCGGATCAATATTTTTCTGGGCGGCCCAGGTGTGCGGCGGCCGCGCGGATTCGTGATCGCGGCGATACTGGTGTGACCTTTCCACGCGGTGCTCCCACTCCCGGTCCCGGCGATGCTCCCAGCGTTGATGAGAATAGATCGGGTCGTAACCATGTCGGCCGGATTGGAACGAAAACGAGGCGTAAAACCCGCCCTGGTGATAGCTCGCGGCGTAGTAGTCCCCAAAGTAGTAGTGGTGGTAGCGCGGCCGTAAGAAGAGATGGTCGATGAACACTCCCAGATCGATCACGATGGTGGGCGAGTAAAAGTAGCCCCGCCGTGCATACACACCCGCTTCAAAATAGACCGGCGCAAAGAGAACGCCGCGCCGTGCCACCGGGTAATCCCAGTAGCCGCCGACGAAGATGTACCCGCGAGGGGTCCAGACATAATGGGCGGGCATCCAGTCCCAATCCGCCCGGCCTTGCGCCCAATAACCCGGGCGCCAGGCATAGCGCCCCTGATACCACATCCAGCAACCCGGCGACCAACCGTAGTCCATGGAAGGCGCTGCGATATTGGGACCCACTTCCACGGTTGCGGGCGGCGGGGGCAGGTAGGTCGTTTCCCGCACCGTGGCGTCAGCCCAATAGCCGGAAGTCCACTGATAGCCTTGCGGGGTTTGCCCCCAATAGCCGGCCATCCAGGCACGGCCCGGTGGCAGAGCGCGCCAGGTGCCGCTGACCCAGAGGAAGCTGCTCCGTTCGTCATCCCAGGCCCAGTAGCCGGGAATCCAAGTGACGTTGTCTCCCTCCGGCCGCTCCTCGGGAGGCATTTCTTCGATGACGTCGGGCGGAGCTTTTGCCACTACGACCCCTGGCTCGGGATTGAAAGTGACCATCCCGGCAAAGGCCTCATGCACCGGTCCACGGGTGAGCACTTGGGCTCCTGGCGCATCGTTGTCGGGCGTTTGAGCCTGACCCATGGCCAGGTTCAAACTGATGCCGATGAGAACAAACAGCACCGCAGTCCACCAGCGTTTGAAAGTGTGGCGCGCGGGGATGTCCTTTCCTGTGTTTGGGGAAAAATTGGAGGCATTCATAATGTGATGATTATTCCAGAAAACCTGCCAGCGTTGATATTTGGTTGGTCATTTACCTGCGGCCTCCCCGGTCGTTTCCTTTTCCTTTGTCTTTGTTTCCTTTCCCGTGGTTGGGATTCGATCCCGGCGGCGCCCAATGTTTCGGGTATTGCCGGACAATCGTCGGGTGATGAATCGACGGGTGGTCGTGGAAATCGAGCCGGACTGACGGCGAGGCAAACAGCACGTCAACCGAAACGCGCGGCGGCGCCGGGCGCGCTACCCACGAGCGCCCGTCCCGATAGACATAGTGGCGCCGGTAGCTGTTGTAATAGACTTGGTAACCGGGGTAATACACGTAGTCGTCCTGCAGCACGACCCCGGCTTCCACATACACCGGTGGGGGCGGCGCATAAACTGTCGCATGACGCGGCCCGTCCGCGTGGCCAACGCATCCGGTCATCGCTCCCAAAAGCGCAGCGCCGAACACGAATCCGATTTTTGAGCATTTCGTTCTATTCATGCAATTCTCCTTCCCAAAACTCCCCCCCGCTTCGCCGGAAGATCTCCTCCGTGTCCAAGACGCGGGGGAGACTTCCCGACAGAAGCATAATCAGGGCAACTCAGGCCCGTCAATTGACGGAACTGAGCAGCAGTGCGGTTCGGCTCTCGGGCATGAGCTTCTTGTCGCCGTACTCGCCGATCTGGATATTCTCAGAGGGCACTCCGGCTTTGATCAGCGCGTCACGAATGGAGCGGGCACGCCTGTCGGACAAGTCTTGATCGCGCGGTGAGTCTTTGGAGCTGTCGATTGCTATCCTCAGAGACGGATTCTCGTTGATGTAGCGCGCGACCGTCAATAATTTTTCGTTCTCCGAACGCGGAAGGTCCGACCGGTTGTTATCGAACCGGAAGTCCCGATATAGGGTCCAGCGCCTTACCACACCAACGGGGCCTTGGGTGCCCGTTGCACCGACCGGCCCTTGCGGGCCGACTTCACCGGCACGGCCAACGGCGCCAGCCACACCCTCCTGGGTGTTGCCTTGCGCGCCCGTCGCTCCGACTGGGCCTTGCGAACCTGCTTCGCCCGCCCCGCCAACGGGGCCAACGACGCCGCCTGTGGTGCTGCCTTGGGCACCCGTCGCTCCGGCGATGCCTTGCGCTCCAACGGAACCGGCACGACCTGCGGGGCCGGCAGGGCCGACCAGGGTCGGACCTTGAGCACCCGTGGCTCCAACGATGCCTTGCGCTCCGGCTGGTCCGACAGGGCCAACAGAACCCTTAGGACCGACTGTTGCCGCACCTTGAGCGCCCGTGGCTCCGGCGATGCCTTGGGCTCCGGCTGGTCCGACAGGGCCAACGGGGCCAGTAGGACCGACCGTGCTGGCACCTTGAGCGCCTGTGGCTCCGGCGATACCTTGGTCTCCGGCAGGACCGGTAGGGCCAACTGGGCCAACCGGACCGACCGCCACGTTACCTGGGGGGCCTGTCGCTCCGACTGCGCCTCGGCTGCCGATGGGACCCGTAGAACCCTGCTCGCCGGCAAGGCCAGCCACGCTAGCGCCTTGAGCCCCTGTCGCTCCGACCTCACCTCGCGCTCCGATCGGCCCGACAGGACCTTGCGCGCCGGCAAGTCCGGCGATGCCTGCGCCTGGGGCGCCCGTCGCTCCGACTGAACCCACCGCGCCGACGGGGCCGGGAGGGCCATCAGGGCCGGTCGGGCCGACCATACTGGGTTCTCCGGAGATGGTTACAGCAGCATGATTGCTGGTCTTCTCACTGCTGCAGCACCCCGTCGCTAGGTAGATTAGCGGCAACATGCTGAGGCACACAATTAATGTCAGCAGTGTTGGGGGCTGGCCCCTGTTTTCAGATGTCTTTGTCATAGTACTTCTTTCGTTCTTTTATGTTTATTTATTTACTTTCATTTCCGTTGCGTCCGGGGGGCATTCCTCTGGCGCTTTCCCTTGCGGGTCCGTTCGAGTGTTGTCCTTTCGTTTTCCCGATGAGGCGCGCAAATTTCATTCGCGCTTAAGGCGCGATTTTGTCGCTCACCCATTGGCGCGCCTGGTTGAATCCGTCCTTCAACTCGCCGTAGCCCTTCTTGAAGCCCGCTTTGACGCTGTCCCAGGTGGACTCGGTCGCGTTCTTGGCCTCGTCAAGCTGCTGGTTCAACTTGGCCGCCTGGTCGCGCAGCGCCTGGAGTTTGGGTTTGGCTTCAGCCTTGGCGGCGTCGCTGGACTTTTCGACGCGGGCCATGAGCTGGTCCAGATCCCGGTTGATCTCAGCCATCTGGCCCTGCATTTTTTCGACGAAGGCAGCCTTTTGCGCAAAGGTGTAATCCTTCATGTCCTGCGCGGCTTCCTTGGTTTCCTGTTTGACCTTGTCGAGTTGCTCAGCCACGGCTTTACGGTCTTGTTCCGCCGAGGGTTTGCAGCCCACGGCGAAGGCCGTGATGGCGAGGAAGGTGATGGCGATGTGTTTCATGAACGTGTCTTTCGTTGAGTGTGTCGTGGTCCGTTTCGTATGTTTCATCTCCGCTACCATAGGCCCCCGGCAGCTCTGCGCTATGGGGTGTAACCCTACCGCAGTTGAGGCCCTGTTCAGCCAGCACTGCTCAAACTGGCAGCCGTCGGGGCACGGACGGGTTGCCCGCCTCTGGTTGCATTGGTTCAACCGGTTTAACTGGGTTCAATTCGGTTGGACTGGGTTGGACTGGGTTGGACCCGGACGCGGCGGCGGCTTCGACCGGCGGTTCCGGCGGCTGGCCAAACATCTCCCGCAGCCGGCGGTGGCGTTCCTCCAGGCTGATCCAGTCCTGGCAAATCCAGTCCCGCACCTGCGGGTTCCTCGCCCACCGCTCGAAATGCGCCAACACTTCCTCCTCGGTCTTCTCGCGCGCCCCCTCCAGCCGCTCCCGCTCCATTTGCAACCGCGCGCCGCTGTGGTCGCCCCGGCGCAATTCCACGATGTCCTGGCACAGCCCGCGCAAGGCGCGCAGCTTGCGGCGGAACTCCTCCGTCACCTCGCCGTTCCAGCCGGACAAAGCGCACGCGTAGCGCGCCGCCAGCACCGTGGCCAGATGATCCGTCAACCGCCCGTCCGTGGCCGTCTCGATTTCGCTGGCGTCGGCCGCCAGTTCGCGGGCCTGGGCCAGAGTCTCCTGCCGGGACTGCCATTCCGCAAAACCGCCGGCCCGCCATTCGCAGAGGTTTTGTTTGCTGACGGCGCAGCCGCCAAACTCCCGCGCCAGCACCGCCAACACCGTGGGCAGTGCGTTGAGCCACGCCAGGAGCGGGCCACCCGGCTCGCCGTCCTGCAAACGGCGGTTCAGTGCCTCGCGGATTTCCCGCGGCAGCCGGGCGATTTTTCCGTTGCGGGCCATAATCCTATTTCGGGATCTCCACCGTGCCGGGCGCGCAGCCAAACAACTTCAGGCGTAGTAACTGGATTTGTTCATGATTGTTTGACTGGGTGTTTTTGCCCAAAGCTTCATCCAGCCGCGCAAACGCTTCACGATAAGCCGGAGCTTGCGGCCGGGGGTGGGGTGATTTTTGGCGGCGATTCACAATGGGTGCAATTCCTCCTCAATTTTCTTCAACGTTTCCGGGCTGAGGCCATGCGTGAGTTCCGCAAACACCTCCTGGCGGATTTCCGGTTGCTGGAGCCAGGCCCGAAATTCCTGTTCCTTTTGCGGTCTTTCCTCGGCACGCAACTGTTCTCGCAATGCCTCCCAGCCCGCCATGAGCTTTGGATTATGTTTGAAGGCTTCTGCCACCTCATCCAATCCGGCTTCGATCTTTACCTGCCACCTCTTTTGGGCATCCTGCTTGGACAGTTCCAACCGCTGGCGCTCAATCTGCAGCCGCTCTGCCGTGTGATCGCCGTGACGCAGCATGGCCCAATCCTGCACGAAGGTCCGCAACACCTCAAAGCGCCCGGCCCCGCCCGTGGACGACAGCTTTTCCCGCGCGGCCAGCAGATATTGCGGCCCCAGCCAGGCCGCCACGGCCTCGGTCACGGAGCCGCCGGCGACCTGTTGCAAATCCTGCGCCTCCGCCACCATCTCGCGGAGCAGTTTTTGGACGTCGGACAGTTTGGAACCCGGCACGCTCAACGATACCTCCCGCGGATGCAGCGATTGCAGAACGCGCCCCTGGATTCGGCCTGTCTCAAGCCGGCATCGACCGAACGCTGGATGTCGTCCTGCCAGCGGCGGTTCAACTGATGGCGGACGTGCTGGGGGAGGTGGGCGATTCTGCCGTTGCGGGTGGTGCTCATGGGCGGGGTGGTGGAGCAGTTAAAGGACGTACAACTGGACAGGGGCCGGTGCCCCGGCCTTTTCTGGCTCTTCTCCGGTGGAGGACAGCACCGTGCCGGCGACCGTGCCGGTGAAGAAGGCCGCCCGGTAAGCGACGAGTTCGGGTTTCTTGGTCGGAAACGGGACGGATTCGACCGGCTGAATGAATGCCTGGTCCGCAGCGATGGCCTGGACCACGGCGTCCGTGGCCAGGGCCAGCAATTCCCAAAGATCCTTTTGCGGGGCGGGCGGGCTGAGATCCCGCTCGAACCGGTTGATGCGCATGTCGCGCGCTTGGGCGATGATGAGCGAGTAGGTGCGGAGGGTGACAATCTTGAGCGTGGCGGAAGCCGCAAAGGGCGTGCGGACGAGGATGAAGAAGTTTCTGCCGCCGGACACGGGGAGGACGTGGCCGGAGACGAACTGCTCGGAAACCTGGGTGAGGTAGAGATAAGGCTTGAGTTCCACTCTCATGCCCAGGAGCAGGTCGTCCTCAGTTTTGAGGCAGACGCACTTGAGATTGTTGGCCTGGCAGAAGGGCTCGAGGGTGGAGGCAAAGGATTGGAGTTCTTGGGGAGCGGTCATAAGTGAAGAAGCGCAGCATGGGCCGATGCGTCTGTGTTTGCTCGTTCTCTACCCAGAAAACGCGCAAACCAAGCCGCTGTCCCGAGGGGGCAATCGTTCAACGTTGTGGCAACTGCTTTCACGCCCTGAATGAACCAACGGGAACCGCGCGCCCGCAAACCCAAAAAGCTTCCTAGCTTGGGAATAGCGACGCTGCCCACGGGAAACCATCCTGTGGGCAACTGGCTGTGGGAGGTCCGAGGTCAGGCTTGCGACGGATTCTCGCCCGCGACTTGCTTCAACTTGTTGCGGCAGTTCTTCTCAAGAACGCGCCACTTCTCCTTTTCGGTCCCGCCATCTGTGGCCCGCACGAGTTCCAGCCACAAGCCGGGATTGTGCGTGGTTTGGCGGCTCATGCGGCCAAACTCCTCCAGCAGCAACTCCTTGACTCGCCCGTTCCACCAAGCGTCAGCATTGCCCCGTAGGCCAGGGAGCTCCCAACATGCCTCGTAATTTCGGCACACGCTGGGATGGTAGAAATCTGGGATGATCTTGTCCGCTTTTGTCAGGCCCCTCGCAAGCCCGCGCGGAAATGCGTCCTCCAGCAAGAACCGGTTCCGGCGCACGAGGTAGTCCCCTTGAGGCTCCTGCGAAAGGAGTCGTTGGGTTTCGGGTCGCAAAGCCACCCCGCTGAAACGGTGAGGCTCATAGATTGATTGGGCGCGAACTATCCTGTTCAAATCTTTCACCAAGGCCGTAAGGAGTGGTGCGGGATTAGAAGTTGAAGCCGCGTACCTCGCCAGCAATTGCCTCGTCGCCCAGGAAAGCCGCTTGCTGAGGTAAATGGAAACCGGCTCCTTTGGCTGCTTCAACTTGGTGACAAGCGCGGCCAAATCAATGACATCACTCTCGAAGAATTTCGAAAAGCCCTTTTTGTACTGCGCCGTTTGGGTCATGCCCTCTCGCTCGCTACGTGCCGATTCGATACGATCCACGATGTTCGCAACCAACCAATGGCAGAGTGCTCCCATGCGGGACCGGTTGTCACAGATGTCCGGAGCGGGATGCTTCTCCGCCAGATGAACGGCTTGGGCAATGGCAGCGGCGTCACAGGTGAAATTCGGATGTCGCGCCCGCAACGACGGCATGGTCAAAGAAGATTCAGCAGCCGAGCGAAACTCCTCGGGATAAACCGTCGCCAGTCGGACGAAAGCGCTGGCCAACCGCTTGGCGGCTAACCAGAGATGGGAGCAGGCATCCGGAGCCCGTATTTCCGCCAGACGTATGAGCTGTTCATTCGCGAACCAGAGTCGCGACAGAAAACAACCAACCGCCCGATCCGCACGCCAACCCAACTCCTCGTGGTGAAAAGTCCCTGAATGGATGAGCTTGAGCAGCATTGTCACGCCGTCATCGATGCTTTGATGCGCCTTCGTCAACACGGCTTGCGGATCAGTTCGGATAAGTTTTTCCACATCTTCGTGCTTGGCCAGCATCTCCTGCTGCTTGGGACTCAGTTGCTTTTTCTTTTCGCGCAATCGCCCGGCAACGAAATAGTCGAAACCCGTGTAGTCGTTCCGCGAGAGGAATCCCTCGCGCTCCGCCTCTGAAAAAAGACGGATGCCCGGGCGCTCGGCTCCTGGTGGCTTGGTTCCTGTCCGGCGAGGCTTCGGCTTTGTTTGCTGCTTCATTCGTTTTCCTCGAGTTGGCACTCCAACGGGCCACCTCATTTCAGACCGAGTTCTTCTTTGAGCATCGATTTCAGCAGTTCGCCGAGCAGCGAAAGCGGCACCTCCACCGCAGCCTTCTTGAGCTTCTCTGTAGCCTTTTTCCAGATTGTCTCATTGCGGGCTTGAGCCAGAAAATCATGGCCGGGCCAGGCCAATCTGAGGACGATGGCTGTAGCAGGAAGCCCGTTATTCCCGTCTTCAACGAGGCCATGCACCAGCCCTGCCTCAATGAGCAAGACTGAGTGCTCAAGCTGCTGTTCGTTGGTGTAGTCGGAAAGATCTGGCTTCGGCTCTTCGCCTTCATATTTCAGTAGCAACAACCGAATTAAACTCATGTCTCTTTTCACTGGATTCCTTCACACTCATTGTTTGGTTTCTTCCGCACCCGTGCCGCTGAAGCCGAACCACCGCTTGCCGGCTGAGGCGACGCAAGCGGTCGGATGCATCCCTCCGTCACCAGGTTCTCCGGCTTGGGGAAGCCGGGCAGGATGCTGGGGTATGAGAGAGGGGCACGCCCAACCTTGGCGACGGCAGCGTGAAATTGGCTTGTTCGAATTCTCACAGCCTGGGTCTCGGCGTTTCTCAAGCTACGGTTTCAGGTTCACCTTGTAAAAGCGCTTGGTCTGGAAAGGCGAGTCCATATCGAGGAAGAACCAGTTCGAACTGCCCAATGTGTTTGTCGCGAGCGCGATCCAGTTCGTGCTGGTCGGGTCGTTGACATAGCTGAGGACATACGCGCGCCCGGCCTGCCCAACCATGTCCAATCCCGCATACATGCGTAGCCCTACGCACGCGTCATTGACGACCAGTTGAGCCGGGGCGCTGGTCACGCTGCCAAACGTGTTCGTCACCACGACCCAATATGCACCTGCTTGGCTGCTGAGGAGATTCGTCAGAACCAGGTTCGTGCTAGTCTGGCCTGATAGCGGGCCTGCCTGCGACCACCATTGGTAGCTCAAGGGCTGGCCTCCGGACGCCCTGATTTCGAAGGTGGCGGTCTGGCCCAGACAGCTTGTTTGAGGTTGCGGCTGGGTACGAACCAGCGGTGCGGGAACAAAGGCGATGCTCCTGATCCGCTGGTTGCCGGAGTCCGCAACGAAGATTGTCCCCTGTGAAATACACACACCGCTTGCACCCGAGAAACGCGCGAGTGGACCTGCCCCGTTGGTGTACGCGTTTTGACTAAAGCTTCCCGCTATCGTCGTGACCTTGCCAACCGCGGTCATTTTGCGGATGGACGAACCACAAGCGAGGATCAGGCTGCCGGATCCATCCACGCACATGGCTGCAACAGAATTGAACGAGGCGTTTGTTCCCACCCCGTCCACGTTTGCAGCAGCACCGCTCCTGCCCGCAATGGTAACAACATCGCGGTTTGCGTTGATTCTCCGTATCAAGCGATTCCCAGAATCCCAAACATAAATGTTGTCGGCGGTGTCAATCGCTAAGGCGGCAGGACGGTAGAAAGAAGTAAAAACCCAGTTCCCATCAATTGCACCCGGATTGCCTGATCCGGCAAAAACGTCGGCCAAGCCGTTTGTAGCATACCGGTAGATTCGGTTCCCGACAACATCGGCGAAATAGAGATTATTTGCAGAATCTATGCATACACCGCTCAATGTTGACGCCCCGTTAACTCTCGTAAGAGAACCATAAGAGTTAGCCCCAATTCGCAAGGCCAACGTATAGGTGCCGCCGGGTCCGCCACTGCCTCCCTGGCTGGTGGTGGCCCAGACAGCGTTTGCGTAGTCCATGGCGATGCATCCAATGCTGAGAATTGAGAGGTCCAGATTTGTTCCGTACCCTGGAAAAGTGAGCGACCCATCAAGCCCTCCACCAGCGAATGTTGACACCGTACCATCCGGTGAAATTCTGCGGATTCGGTAGTTCGAGGAATCCCATACAACCAAATTGTTCGATAAATCCACCGTAATGTACGATGGATTGTAGAACATGGTTTGAGTTCCCTGTCCGTCGAGGTAGCCGAAAAAGCCAGAGCCAGCAAAGGTTTCAACGACGACGTTGTTGGTATCGTACGTTTGGGCATGGGCCGAACAATTCAGGAAGGTGGGCGCCAGAGCAGCACACACGGTCTGAACTACCAGGAATGAAATGTGGAAGGTTTCATAAAGGGGTTCCCGGCGATTGGAGAGAACTCGCCACTATGGGCGCATCGCCAGTGTGTCCCGACAACCCAACTGCCTCCGCTGGACAATTCAGTCCAGCGTGATTACCGCCTCCCGCCGAGGCCGCTGTGAGTTTGACGGAGAACTGGCTCTCTGCGTCCTTCATGCAGGCAGCCTGCGCCTCGCCGTTTCCGCAGTCAAGTCACGAAAATCTTCCGAAAATCTTCCGAGAACATCCTCTTCGATGGCGGCCGGCAGAGTGTCGAATGCCATCCTCCGTCACAAGTTTCTCCGGGTCCGGGAAGCCGGCCGGGAGGCCGGGGGTGGGTTTGGGTCGTATCATGTGGACTTCATTCGCTCGCGCTGGCGAAAAGGTCAGGCGCGGCCGAATGTCTGGCTTTGCCATTCGGTTCATCCGGCAACGCGAACGCTCCCGCCGCTTTCAACTCCTCCGCCGGGAACGTCGGCCCGGAGCAAATCTTTTCCAGCAGCGCGGCTTGGGCGGGTTCGAGGGTGACGAGGAGGCCGAGGACGTTCAGGACGTTGAGGAGTTCGGTGGTGTATTCGGCGAGCCAGTGGTCGGGCTGGATATTTCCCAGCGGCGAGGGCGTACGGCGGTCGCCGATGAGGGGACGCTCGCGGTTCTGCTTCCGGTAGCTGAACCATTGCAGGAGGACTTGCTTGCCGGAGACTTCGTAGTTCCACACCGCCGGCTCGACGTTTTCCACGTAGCCGGTGCCGAGCAGCAGGCGCTTTTTCGTGGCGTCGTAGGTGATCGTGTCCGGCATGGCGTCGGGGGCTTCGGGGATCGCGCCGTCTTTGGGGATGCGCGGGCGCTGGGCGGCGGGAAGTCGCGGCGGGCCGGCGGGGCGGCCCTGGTTCGCGTCGGCCAGGCGCTCGCCGAAGGTATGCAGCCAGATGACGGTGCGGCCCAGGGCCGTCGTGGCGGCGAAGGTCGGGGCGTCAGCGGTCAGCGGGAGGCGAGGCAGTCCGAAGAAGATGGGCTTGCTGTTCATCTGTCTGATGGAAACTGAGGTGCGTATCGGGACTTGAAAGCGGTCTCCAACCGCTCTCGTACTCCAGCAAATCCGCCGTGCGCAAGCACCCCTCGCGTTCGCTTGAGAGTGTCCACCGTGTCGCGAAGTCTCCGGAGAAGCAGCCTCTCATTGAGGCTGCCGCACTCCTGACGGACCTGGCCGGCAATTTCGATAAGTTCTATCGGCATGTGGTCTGGCAACAAGTCGAACATCGCCACTGGCAAGTTGGCTTCCGTTGCCTTAGCGACCCTCCCTCGTGCAGGCCCGACAGCGAGATAATCAGCCAAGAAATCCGGGCTGATCACCGGGGCTTTTGGCGCCCTGGCGCCAATGGTCTCCCAAAGCTTCTGCTCGAAGTCCCGGACGGTTTTGTCGAAGGTTAGCCACCAATGCACGTAGCCGAGTTCCCCGGTCGTAGGATCCTTCCTTTTGCCCAGCACTCCGAGAAAACACTCAACATCGTGCTGCACCAACCGATCGACTACGTGAGGGTCGTACTCGAACAAGACCGTGTGTCTGCGCGCCTCGTGGGCTTCACGCCAGATTCGCTCAACTTCCCAACGGAGTTCCTCGGGCGTGGTTTCAACGAGTGCCGTTAAGTCCTCAATCTCGATATCCCAGTCGTTCAGCAGGTACTCGGCAACGTCGTCGCGTGGCCGTTCTCTGCCGCAGAAATTAGTGATCCACCCTGTGAAACCAGCCAACTGTTTTCCGGCGAGCGCAAACATTGCATACAAGAATGGAACCCCACCTACCCATTCGCTGCTGGGCATTCTTTCGTAAGTGAAACAACGGTTGACGTGACGCTCGACCTCCTCGATCACGCCGGACGTGACCCGCAATCGAAAACCAGCGTCCAAGGCTGCACGGAGCAGACGCGAGACAATTTGCTCGTCCTCCGAAAGGAGCGTCTCTGCCATGACGGGCAGAATCACGGACGTGTCCAGCCAGATCTCCCCATCGCTAAATATCTTCTGCATAGTCTTCTGCACGTCGGGAACCGCGCGAAGGAATGCAAACAAGGTGTAGCCATCTGCGATTTCACGAAGGTAGCGCTGGACAGCCGGCCTTGCTCGTTGGAGAACCTCAGTGACCGCCAAACGAATGGCGACGACCGCGCTCTCGCCAAGCCCCGTGGAATCGGGATTGCTGCCAAAGTCGTTCGTGACGAGGATATCCAGAGCGTCGTCTTTTACGCGGACGGTTCGATTCTCCGTTACGGCAGCAGCAAATTCCTCACCTTTCCTCAAGAGGAACAAATCCAAAACGCGGCGTGCGCGAACGCACAGGGTATCCACGATGTCGGCTTGGGGCGGCTGATCGAAGTAGTCCTCCAAGGTGCTTTTCAGTTCTTCCAGCAAAGCTTGGTCTCTGAGTTCTCTTTGCGCTAGCCCGTCACGAACCCTCAGCACTTCCTCGTGGTTTAGGCAAACCTCGTCGTCCTGGCGCCAATGTCTAACGGCCTTCTTGTCCAATCTATCCAACGCAGATTCCACATGGGTGTTGACTGATTCCGGTGCAATGTTCGGGAGGAGCCTTTGAACAGCGTCGCGTACAGCCTGCCTTTTCATACGGTTCTCCGTCGAGGTTTCGCGCAACACAGATTTCACCAGAGCTTCGAAACTAAGTTTTGTCAGCCCCTTCCCGCGATAATCGTCTTCCCACTGAATCTGCAACTGAAGCACAGCAGCTTTTGCCTCAAACTCGGACAAAGCTGGAGACTTTGTTTCAACGACACCTCTGCCAGCGAGATAGGGATCGACAAAATCCTCGGCGAGCTTCTCGGCCAGCGCCTGCCTTTCTGGTGGTGCAAGCAAGCGGTCCAGGAACCAGGCCTTGTCGTGGATGTCGAGCACGAGTTTGAAATCCTTCCTCAACTCCTTCTTCAGGCCGTCAGCAGCCGCGCCGATTTGCTGGTTCGTGACATAGACAAGGATGGTCGCAGACGGGAAGTTCTGACGAATGCGTTTCGCGGTACTCTTTATCTTTGAATCCCAAGACTTGGTTACCGAGTACTGAAGGAGGACAGATGAATCGCCCTCAGGCGAGAACAGCTCAGAATCTCTGCCAAGGTCGCCGGAAGGAGTGGCAACTGAGCGAAGAGCGCCGTAATCGAAGACCAGGAACTGGGACGCGAACCGCTCGAACCGTGCCCAATCACCCGGTTCCAGACGTTCAAGGGCAAAAGCAAATCGTTGTGTCTTCATGGAAGTTGTGCGGTTACTAGGTTTAGTGTCATTCGACGAAATAGGACGTGTCTGGCTCCCTCGGGCTACAGCTTTCGGGCGCCTTCTCGTATGTGGGATTCAGGAGCTTCGGTTTCTGGCTAAGATCCGTGATGGTGTCGGCGTTGCGGCGGACGAAGTTGGAGAACGTCACGGCCTGGGCGTAGCCGTCGGCGAAGGTTTTGTCGTTGGCCTCGGGAAAGAGCAGCTTGCGCGAGTCCACGGCCAGCGAGGTGAGGGCTTCGCTTTTCAGCGCCAGTTGCTCGGTCACTTCATCGCGGAGCAAGCGGCAGAGGCGGGCGCTG
The DNA here is from genome assembly GCA_016219875.1 of Verrucomicrobiota bacterium. GTDB lineage: Bacteria > Verrucomicrobiota > Verrucomicrobiia > Limisphaerales > JACRJZ01 > JACRJZ01. The sequence goes on from JACRJZ010000124.1 coordinate 111,834, forward strand.
ACGCGGGCGAGGTCCTTGGCGGGGCGGGGAAATCCTCGACACCTCACCCCAACCCTCTCCCCGATCGAGGCGGAGAGGGAGAAGACATGCGGGCCAGCGGACTCGATGTCGCCGAGGAGGGTGATGACGGAATCCACCAGTTCGCCGTCCTGCCAAAGGCTGAAGGCGTTGCCGTCGGTGTAGAGAAGATTCGGCAGGGAATGGAGCTTCTCCCACTGCGCCTTGTCGTGCGGGTCTTTGAACTTGCGCGGGTCCGCGCCTTTGCCGGAGGCTTTGAGTTCGATGAAGCCGACGAGCGCCTTGTGAATCGTGACCGCGTAATCCGGGCGCGTCTTGAGGTCGCTGACGGAAGATTCGCCCACGGCGGCGACGGCGGTCTTGGCAAAGCCGCACAACTCCGCCAGGTCCGCGAGCAACTGCTCGAACGGGGCACGGAACTGGTCTTCCGGTTCGCCGCTGGCGCCTGGATTCGCGAGCTTGGCTTTGGCGGCGGCGCCGAAAGCGGCGAGGGCGGAATTAACGGCTGGTTTCATTCTTGCGCCTGGCCCTCTCTGTCACTGGTGAGGTGCTTCTGCCACCAAGCGACAAATTCAGCGAGTTTTTCCTGGCTCGGCATGGCGGAGTTTTACACGCGCCGCGCGGGCAGGGCAATTCCGAGTTACAGCCACTACTCCATCGCCGCCAGCGCGAGCGGTCACCGTCAATCCATCGGCCCGGCCCATCACCACGTCACGGATGGCGTCACTCCCGAAGACTTGTTGAAAGTCTATGCCAGGGAACTGAGCCGGATCTCCCGGTCGTAAATCCAACTGAATTTTTCCGAGCCGGAGAACTTGATGCGCTCCGCCAGCTTCTGGTAGCGCGCCGAAAGTCCACACAGGAACTCCTGGGCGTCCGCGGCGGCGTCCGACAGGCCCTTCAGCCCGGCGATCTTCCATTCCTCGACCAGCGCACCGATGATGCTGGTGTAGTCGGCCGCCGTATAGACGCCGGCGTGCTGTGCCACCCGCGAGAACTTGGCGAAGAGATTCTGGCTTTTCCCGTCCTCCATCAACTGGGCCGGCATGACAATTCTCGTTTTCATCATCCGGGCAAACGCCAGGACCGCTCCGGAAGGGTCCAACTCGAAGACCTGTCCCATGAATAATTTGTAAGCCCGTTCATGCCGGGCCTCATCCGCAGCGATCTGATCGCAAATCCGGTGCAACCGCTCTTCGCCCGCGCGTTGGGCGAGATCACCGACGTTACGGTGGGAGATCTTCGTCGCCCGCTCCTGAAAGGACGTATAAACGAATCCAAGGTACGGATCATTGGCGGTGTGAGGGTCGAATCCGTTTTTGATCAGGTGGTGAATGGTGGTTTCGATGGAGCGCATGTCCACGCGCCCGGTCAGGTAAAGATATCGGTTCAGCAAGTCTCCATGCCGGTTTTCCTCCGCGGTCCAGCCCCGACTCCAGCGCGCCCACGGAGAATCGCTCGCCCCGGTGGGGTCGCCGAGACCTTGCAGCCGGTTCAGCCATGTTTGGTAGGAGGGCAGGGCTTCCTCGGTAATCATGTCGCCCACCAGGACCACCAGCACTTCGTCCGGCAGCTCGCGCGCCCGCTCCCGAAACTCGTCGAGTTGTTCCCGCCAATTTTCGGCGGCGAGGTCCGGCAGCCAATCCGTCGGCTGCCAGCTCTCCTCGACGGGTTTCAGGAGCGCGCCCACGTGCTGGCTCACGAACGGTTCCATGCTCTGGATGACCTGGGCCTGCGCCGGTGTCAGCGGGCTGTCTTGAAGGGTCGTCATGGGGGAGTCCATTTCCTATTCGACGTGATGAATTTCCAGGAATACTTCGGTTTCAGGAAGGGCCTCTGACGGCCGGAAGTGTCGCGCCGGACCCGATCACCGACGGACGCGCTGTTGGCGCCATTCGCGCAGTTCCCGCGTGAGGCCCTTGAGATAGAATCCGGCGGCGGCCGGACGCCGACACAGACAGACGGCGTGCAGCAAAAGCCGCCCCAGCCGGGTTGAACATAGCTTGGTGGCGCTCATAGCCGAAGAGACGGCCGCCGGCCTGCGGTCCTGAGAACCAGTGTACCCGTTGTATTCATTCGGTGTTTGCGGTTTCGGTTTGCTCCGCTGGAGGCACGTTACGGCTTGGGCTGAACATTCGCTATGGGGTGAATACCCCATTGTTCGCGTTGTCCTTGCTCGTTAAATCATGGGCTCATGAGTACTCACACTGTCCTGGCTCAAAGCTCCGATGCGGGCGATTCCCTCGCGGCCGCCGCTCCGTCGCCCATCCGCAGTGCGTGCATGGCTCATGCGGCCGGAAGGTCAGGGAAATCCGATCACGAGTCCAGGCTTGCGCCGGCGCAAGTCCTGCCCGCTCCGGCGATCTGCCGGGCCAGGGGCGCAGGTTTCGGCGACTACGTTGACTGTCTGGTGGAACCTCCCTTTAAGTGCCCGCATGCTCTCGGCTTTGGCTACGCGTTTCTCTGCCAGCACCCGCAACGGAGCGAGATTGTCGAGCACACCGCCGCGCACGCTCAGTAGGGGCGCGGGAGATAACAGCCAAACTCACCACCCCCGGCTTCTTCGCCAACGCGTGGCAAACGCACACCAGCGTGGACGGGGGTCTTGGCCTTGGCAAACGCGCCGCCATCGACGGGCTTCGTGTCTGGGTTCGGCTTCAGCCAGGCCGCCGCGGAACTCGCCCCTCTCCTCGTCGGATGAGGAGAGGGGCTTCCCGCGGCCCTGGCGTCGAACAAAAGCAATGGCGGCGCAACTCTACCAGGGACGGGCGATTCGCCTATGGGGTGAATACCCCATTGCCGTCACGTGTGGCGTTCTACATACCGACCCAACCGCCGTGTCCGGCTGGTAGGGTTTCACCCCATAGACGGATGGACGCAATTGTTTGATGGTGGCGTTAGTTTGGTGGCTGAGATGGGTTAAGGCAGCAGCCCGCGAGAGCAGAGGCAACAAGCCAAGCCGCCTGAATGGCCTGGCACGAATTCGTAAATGCAATGAAAGACAAACTGAGCAGGTTGTCAGAGCACTATCTGGCGGCCTTGCGCCAGCATCTGAAATCCGGCCCTACGGCTGGCTCGCAGTCGGCCACCCGGATCGGCCGCCAGGCGGTGGCCCTCGGGCTGGAGACGCTGGCCCTGGCTCGGATTCACGAGCAGGCTCTCACTACTTTGGTGTTGCCGGGCGGCTCCTCCAAGGCGAGAGAGCAGATGATCAAGCGGGCGCGAGCTTTCTTTGCCGAGACCATCGTCCCGATCGAGAAGACCCACCGTCCCGCGCTCAAGGCCGACGCTCATGCCCATCAACTGAACCAGACTCTGCGCCAACGCACGCTGGAATCGTCCGTCTCGGCCCGGCACTTGAAGCAGGGCATCGCCCAGCGCCAGGCGGTGGAGGCGGCCCTCAAGCAAAGCGGGAAACACCGCACCAAGCTCCTGGCCGAGTCCCGTCGCCTGCAACAGCATTCGCGGCATCTGACGCACCAGGTCCTGTCGGCGCAGGAGGATGAATGGCGGAAGATCAGCCGCCAGCTTCACGATGAGATCGCTCAGATCTTGCTGGGCATCCATGTCCGGCTGTTGACGTTAAAAACGGCAGCCAGGGCCAATACCGGCAGCCTCAGAAAAGAGATCGCCAGCACGCAACGGCTGGTGAAACAATCCGTCCGAACCATCAACCAGTTCGCGCATGAAGTCGGCCTCCATCATGAAACGTAAATCGAGCGGGCTGTCGCGGCGTTACCAGGCGGCCTTGTGTCACTACCTGGGGCAAGGTCCATCAGCGAGTTTGGAGCCGGCGGCAGGCGTGGGACGCCAGGCGGTGGCTCTGGGGTTGGAGACGCTGGACCTAGCCCTGATTCACGAACAAGCCTTGTTGACGCGCGTGTTGCCAGGTTGCCCGGCCACCGGCCGGAACCGGCTGGTGAAGCGAGCGGGAACTTTTTTTGCGGAAGCCATCCTGCCGCTGGAAGAAACCCATCGCGCGGCCCTGGAGGCCAACGTTCGCTTGAGTCGCGCGAACCGGACGCTGAACCAACGCACCGTGGAGCTGGCCACCTCCAACCGGGAGTTGAAGAAGGAAATCGCCCAGCGTCAGGCCGTGGAGGAAACCCTCCGGCAAAGCGAGCAGCACTCGACCCGGCTCTTGGAGCAGTCGCGGCGCCTGCAGGAACAACTGCGGCAGCTGTCCCGCCAGATTTTGTCGGCGCAGGAGGAAGAGCGAAAGCGCATCAGCCGCGAGTTGCACGACGTCATCGCGCAGGTCCTGACGGGCATCAACGTCCAGTTGGCGACTTTGAAAACGGAGGCCACGGTCAGCACCAAGGGCCTCACCCGGAATATTTCGCGCACGCAACGACTGGTGGAAAAGTCGGTCGATATCGTGCATCGATTCGCCCGGGAATTGCGTCCGGCGCTGTTGGACGACCTGGGGCTGATTCCCGCCCTGCATTCCTACCTGAAGGAGTTCGCGAAACGCACGGGGCTGCGCGCGAGCTTGATGGCCTTTACTTCCGGCCGGATCGAAGAATTGGACAGCGCCGGTCGCACGGCGCTCTATCGCGTCGCCCAGGAAGCGCTGAACAACGTCGCCCGCCATGCGCAAGCCAGCCGGGTGGAAGCGAGCATCTTGAAAGTGGCGCACGGTCTGCGCCTGCAAATCAAAGACGACGGCAAATCCTTCGAGGTGGAACAGGTGTTGCATGCCAAGAAGAACCAGCGCCTGGGGCTGCTCGGCATGAGAGAGCGCGTGGAGATGGTCGGCGGCCAGTTCACGGTGGAATCCGCCCCGGGTCAAGGCACCACCATCCAGGCGCAGATTCCGCTGGGCAACGGCCTGCGCGGGGGGGGGGGCGGAAAACTCACCCATGAAGCCTCTCCGCGATCTACAATTTGAGTGACTATGAAACGTATCACCGTCCTGTTGGCCGAGGACCACGAGATCGTCCGCGAGGGCCTGCGGAAGCTATTGGAGACCGAGCGCGATCTCCAGGTGGTCGGCGAAGCGGCCACCGGCCGTCAGGCGGTGGCCCTGACGAAGAAACTGCACCCCGACGTGGTCGTGATGGACATCGCGATGCCGCTGCTCAATGGACTGGAAGCCACCCGGCAAATTCGCCAGGCCTTCCCTGACGCCAAGGTGCTCATTCTTTCTGCGCACAGTGATGGCGCCTATGTTGAGGAAGTGATGGCGCTGGGCGCAGTCGGATACCTGATCAAACAAACCTCCTCCCACTTTCTGTCCGAGGCGATCCGGGCAGTCCACAAGGGCAACACGTTCTTCAGCCCCTCCATCGCCAAGCACCTCCACAATCATTACGCGACCTCGCCCGATCGAGCGGGACTGGTGAAGAAGAAGGGCGAGGGCCTGAGTTCGCGCGAGGCGGAGGTGCTCCAACTGATTGCCGAGGGCCAGGCCAATAAACAGGTCGCGGCCGAACTGGGCATCAGTGTCAAAACGGTGGAAAAACACCGGCAGCGTCTCATGGAGAAGCTCAACATCCACGACACCGCGGGCCTGACCCGCCACGCCATCGCGGCGGGCATCATCGAAAGCAGTGTCCAGTTGACCATTGTTTAGCCCGCAAAGCCTGGGGGGGCTTTCTGCCGCGCTCCGGATTTTCTCGGTCACGTCAGGTTCCGCTCATCACCGTTCCGACTTGCTGGAGCCGGGCTGGGTTCATCCAGTCTCAGACCTCCTGAGCCGTCCGCACGGTTTTGTGAAGGTCAGGAATCGAGATGAAGCGGCGTTCACCGGGTCAGGGGACCCGGCCTACAGGAAAGGCGTGCCTTGTAGGCCCGGTGCCCTCCCGGGTGGCCCAGGCGCGTTCCACGGCTCTGGATGTCTGAGGCTGGCACATGGGGTAAACACCCCAGGGGAGAACACCCCATAGCGCCCCGCCAAGGTCTTCGGGCATTCTCTCAAAAGTGAGCAACACAAGACTCCTCCAAAGTGGAAAGTCAGCCCGCATCCAACGGAAGGCGGCGACGATAGATCCCAAGCAAACCTAAGCCAAAAAGAAACCATGAATCCTTACCTCCAAAACCTCCAGAATCCCATGCCCAATAGCATCGTTCTGTCGCCAGTTGATTCTTCCAAGACTGAGCGGACACCAACCGTCTTTCGTAAAGCGCCCGGATTTTTTACCGCCGCGGCGTCGCTCGCGGCATTGCTTGTCCTGTTGTTCAGCGCGCCTTCGGCTCGCGCCCAGGGCATTCCGCCGGGATGCGCTGGCAGCGCCATTGGCATCAGTCTGTTTACCTCCTCGCCGGACGTTCATATCGGCGACACGCTCTTCTACAGCGTCAGCGTGTTTAACGGCGTTCTCGGCAGTCCGACCTCGTGCGATGCATCCAACATTCTCGCGTCGATCACGACGCCCGATGGGGTCATTCATCCCCTCGTGTTGCGGCGGACCTATCTGTCTCACACCCAGTCTGACTTCTACACCAACGCCGTCAGCTACGTGGTGCGCGCTCAGGATATTCGCCCCGATGGCACGGTGCGCGCGACGGCCGAAGACACCGCGGTGATTTACCAGAACGACACCCCCAGCACCGGCGGCGCCAACCAGGGCGTGAACACGGAAGTGAGTCTGCCGTGCATCAACCTCACCGTGCAATGCGTCGGCGGCGTGGGCGAAAACGGCGCGATCACGTTCTCTGGCACGGTCACCAATTGCGGCAACAATACCCTGGTGGGTGTGACGGTCACGAACTCTGTCAATGGCGGGCAGTTCCACGTGACGTTCATCACCAATCTTCTCCGCGGCCAGATTGCCTCATTCAGCGGAAGCTGGATCCCGTTGAATCCTTGCAGTCCGAGCACGGCCACCTTCGTGGCCCAAGGCGTGGACCGATTCACCACCTTTCCCAGAACGGTGACCAGTTCCGCCAACACCACCTGTCAGAACACGCTGACTCCGGGCATCAAAGTGACCAAGGTGTGTCCCGTACAGCCGGTTTCTCCAGGCCAAACACTCACTTTTTCCGGCAGCGTCAGCAACACCGGCAACGTGACGTTGACGAACATTGTTGTGGTCAACAATCAGCCGTCTCCCAACACGCCGGTGTTTACCCGCCCGACCTTGGCGCCCGGCGAGGTGGTCAGCTTCACCGGCAGTTACACCGCGCCGACCAATTGCTCGGTGGCGGACACCTTGACCGCCACCGCCACCAGCCGCTGCGGCGGCGGGGTCAGCAGCGTTGCCAGTGCGACCTGCCCCATCCTGACCACGCCCCAAATCGCCGTCACCGTGCTTTGCCCGGTTTCTCCCGCGGTATCTGGCGGCGCGCTGACTTATAGCGGCACTGTCCGCAACGCCGGCGATATCACCCTGACCAACATCGTTGTGGTCAGCGATCGTCCCGCGCCCAACACGTCGGTGTTCACGATGGCCGCTCTGGCTCCGGGCGCGTCCCGCAACTTCACCAACAGTCTGACCGTTCCTGCCAACGTCTGCTCCGTCACCACCACCTTCAGCGGTCGAGGCAAGGACATTTGTAGCCCCAACCTGGTTACGAACACCGTTTCGACCACCTGCCCGATCACCACTGCACCGGCCATCGCGGTCACGCTGGCCTGTCCGACCGCGCCCGTCGCCACCGGCGGGTTGATCACCTACAGCGGGACCGTCAGGAATTCCGGCAACGTCACTTTGAACAACGTGACCGTCGTCAACAATCAGTCGGTGCCGAGCACCGTCTTGACCGTGGCCAGCCTGGCGCCCGGAGCGACCGCGAACTTCACCGCGAGTTTCACGACGCCCGCTGATGCCTGCACCGTCAGCAGCACGGTCACAGCCAGTGGCAGCGATAACTGTACGGGGGCCGTGGTCAATAACAGCGCGTCGGCCACCTGTACGCTGGTCACGACTCCGCGCATTGTTGTCACGCAGAGTTGTCCGGAGACCCCGGCCAGCCTGGGCGGCGTCCTCACTTACAGCGGCACCGTCAGCAACGCGGGCAACATCACCCTCACCAACGTGGTCGTGACCAATGACCGCACGGGTGCCAGTCCGGTGTTCACGGTCGCCACGCTGGCCCCCGGCGTGTCGGCCAACTTCACCGGCAGTTACACGGTGCCTGCCAACAGCGGTTGTGCCGTCACTTCCACCCTGACCGCGAATGCGCGTAACCAATGCACCGGCCTGCAGGTCACGGCCAACGCGCCAGCCACCTGCCTGGTGCAGGGCGCTCCCACTATCACCGTAACGCTGGCCTGCCCGGTCACGCCGACCCCTCTGGGCGGCGTTCTGACCTTCAGCGGCACCGTCCGCAACACAGGCAATGTCGCGCTGACCAATGTGGTCGTGCGGCGGGAGGTCCCGGCTCCCAATACCGTGGTCCTCAGCGTAGCCAGCCTGGCTCCGGGAGCGTCGGCCAGTTTCACCGGCAGCTATACCGTCCCGGTCAGCGACATCTGTTCGATTACCACCTCGGTCAGCGCCACCGCTAGGGATCAGTGTATCGGATCGAGTGTCCTCGCCAATGCCACCACCGAGTGTCCCGTGGTTGCCACGCCACGCATTCTCGTGACCCAAACCTGCCCGCCCAATCCCGCTACCCCCGGCGGTCTGATCATTTACGGCGGCAGCGTCAGCAACACGGGGAACATCACGCTGACGAACATTGCCGTGGTCCGCAGCCAGCCGGCTCCCAACACGGTCGTGTTCACCCAGGCCTCCCTCGCGCCCGGCGCATCGGCCAGTTTCAGCAGCAGTTTTAACGCTCCCCTGGACGCCTGTTCAGCGACCTCAACGTTGATTGCCACTGGCCAGAACCAGTGCAACGGCAACCCCGTCACCAACAGCGTGACGACCACTTGTCCTTTGGTGACCGCGCCACAAATCAGAGTGACCAAGGCCTGCCCCGTCACCCCGGTGACCGAA
>JACRJZ010000126.1 GCA_016219875.1 Verrucomicrobiota bacterium
CCGCGAGCCGCCCAAGATCCAATCCGGCTCGCGGGGACGCTCGCCCCACCAGCCGGTTCCTGACGGTGACGCCCGGTCACTGACCGTGGAGTTCTCCTCACGTCGGCGGCTACTCCTCAAGCAAGCCCTTCGCTTTAGCCCGCATTGCTCACCGGATCGCGACCGGTCCCCGGCCGCAGCGCCTGTCACATGGCATCCTGCTGCGACCGGGGACCGGTCGCGGTCCGACCCATTGCGGCCGCGCCGATCTTGTGGTGAGAAAGCGGGTTAGTACCACTTCCGCAGCCGGACTTCGGTGACGCCGTTGGAGGCGACCTGTTGCTTGAAACGGTTCAGGTCGGTCGTCACGGTGCTCGGTTGGTAGTGGAAGGGATAAACGATCTTCGGCAGGAACGCGTTCACGGCACTGACCCCTTGCGACACGGTCATGGTGTAGGGCTGGTTCATGGGCAAGAACGCGACATCGATGTTCGTGAGGCCGCGCATCTCCGGCGTGTCCTCCGTGTCACCGGGAACATAGAGGCGTTTGCCGCCGATGGTGAGGACGTAGCCATTGTTGTTCGTGCCCTTGCTGTGAAAGGCGCTGGTCAGGTTGTAGGCGGGCATGGCTTCGATCTGGATGCCAAAAAAGTTGGTGGACGCGCCGTGCGTCAGCGCCGTGGTCAGGCTGCGCAGGCTGGCGGAGAGCAATGAATAGACTTTCAGCGTGGCGCAGACCTTCGCGCCGGTGTTCGTCAAGCCGGCCAGGGCAGGTTGATTGAAATGATCGCCGTGCTCGTGGGTGAACAAGATCAAATCGGCCTTCGGCAACCCGGCGAACGAATTGTTAGCGGGATCGACGTAGATCACCTTGTTGCTCCAGCCCAGGGCAAAGCTGGCGTGGTTCACGGGGTGAATCACGACATCGCCGCTGGCCGTGGGCAGGTGGTCGCCGGTCAGGAGATTGGACCCGGTCAACTGCTGGGCGAGGTAGAAGGAGTGACTGGCGAACGGGGCGGCCGTATCCGTATGTTGGATGCCGCCGCCCGCGACGGGGAACGACACCATCGAGAGCCAACTCGTCAGGGTCTTCGAGGTGTCGATGCGGTAAACCGTGCCGTTGGAGGCGGTGAATCCGAGGGCCACCTCGCGGTTCGGCAAGACGACCGGCTTGGCGAACCGCGCTTCCTCGGCATGCAAAAAGGTGGCGGATGCGGCGGCACCGGCCAGCACCCACCGCCACACAGTGAGATGACTTTGTCTGGAGTTCATGGTTGTTCGCTTGGTTTGGCTGAAACCACCGTTGCACCCCGCAACCCAACGGTGTTCCCGCTCAGTCGGCTACTTGGATGGAACGCATAGCTTCACAAATTTCCTGAACCGTTCGGAGTTCACCGGCGCGAAGTCGCGCTGCACCAGACCGCTCTTGCCCGCCGCGCGCACCGTTACCTTCTGGGCGTTGGCGATGGCGCGCAAAGCGTCCGGCTGCACGGGGTAGAGGGCGTTCTCCGTCACCACGCCGTTGCGCTTCTTCCGCAGGTGCTGGCTGCCGTTGCCGGTGAATTTCATCTCCTTGCCGTCCGCCAGAATGGACAGCGCGGGGCCGGGGCCGATGTCGAGATAGCCGACCTCCTCCCGCGCGGCGTAGATGACTTCGAGGTAGTAGTCGCACGTCCCCGCCGACTTGAAGACGCGCGAGGCGTTCAGGTAAAGGAACTCGCGCGCCTGGCCGCCGGCTTCGAGCAGGTTCTCCGGGATCACGTCCGTGCGCAGCCCGGTGAACGCGTCAATGTGCGTGGCCACGTCGGGGAGCGGCGTCGGCGTGGAGCAGCCGGCAAGCAGGAGGGCGAGCAGGAGCGGGGTCAGTCTTGGTGGGGTCACGGGCGTCCTTTCTGTTCTGTGGCAGGCATGGTGGCAGCGTGTTCAAACACGGTCGTCAAGTGTTCTGTTCCGTGATGCATCGCCGGCAAGATGCGCCGGTCGCACCCGCGAATCAAGCACAGAGGCGGGCCGATCCAAAAAAGAAAAGGCAGCCCGAAGGCTGCCTTGCGCTGAAAACTTTCGGCGGCCCGTGTCAGTTCGCCGCGCGGCCCGCTACGCCCTTGGTGGTCTTGCTGATGGCCTTGGCCGCTTCCTTCGGACGAAGGGAACGCACTGCCGCGCCGGCCCGCCACATCTCAGAATCGCGGATGACACTGAGTTCCTTCTGCAACTGCACTTGGTAATCCGGCGCGCCACAGGCCTTGAGCACGCGGGCGCATTCCTTGCCGGTCTTCACGCGCTGGTAGAGGTCCTTGAACACCGGCAGCACGGCCTTCTTAAACTTGGGTTTCCAGTCGAGCGCGCCGCGCTGGGCGGTGGCGGAGCAATTCGAGTACATCCAATCCATCCCGTTCTCATCGACGAGCCGAATGAGGGACTGGGTCAACTCCTCGACCGTCTCGTTGAACGCTTCGCTCGGCGAGTGGCCGTTTTTGCGGAGCACGTCGTACTGCGCCTCCATGATACCCGCCAGCGCGCCCATGAGCACGCCGCGCTCGCCGGTCAGGTCGCTAAAGACCTCGTGCTTGAAGTTGGTCGGGAACAAGTAGCCGGAGCCAATGCCAATGCCCACCGCCAGGCAACGCTCCTTGGCGCGGCCCGTGGCGTCCTGCTCGACGGCGAAACTGGAGTTGATGCCCGCGCCGGACAGGAAGTTGCGGCGCACGGAGGTGCCGGAGCCTTTCGGCGCGACCATGATGACGTCCACGTCTTTCGGCGGAATGACTCCGGTCTGTTTGCTGTAGGCGATGGAGAACCCATGCGAGAAGTAGAGCGCGTCCCCCGGCTTCAGGTTCTTCTTGATCAGCGGCCAGACCGCGCGCTGGGCGGCGTCCGAGACGAGCAACTGAATGATCGTGCCCTTCTGGACGGCTTCGGCGATGTCGAAGAGGGTCTTGCCCGGCACCCAGCCGTCCGCCACGGCCCGGTCCCAGTCGCGCTTGAACTGCGGGGCCTGGCCGATGATGACCTTGAAGCCGTTGTCGCGGAGGTTCAGCGACTGCGCCGGTCCCTGGACCCCGTAGCCGATGATGGCGATGGTTTCGTTCTTGAGGACCTGCCGCGCCTTGGCGATGGAAAACTCCTTGCGCGTGATGACTTCTTCCTTCGTGCCGCCAAAATCGATGTATGCCATGTGATGTGTTCAGTTGTGTCGCCGGCGGGAACCAGTCTCGCGCTCTGCGCCGTCAACGTTGTTCGTTTTCTTGTTCGTTGATCTGACCAATCGTCAATTGAGCCGCGAATCCTATTGAGGAAGGGAGTCCAGTCAAACAGAAACCCAGCCTCGAAGCGGTTCGGCGGCGGAGCCAAGCCAAACGCAAGCCGCCGCGCCCAGCAACTGCCAACCAGACGAAAGCGGAAGCGAAGGTGAACGTCCACAGTGCCATCAGGGAATTCACCGGCTGGAGGAGGCGGCGCACGACCGGCCGTTTGCCCCCGTCTGTCCGCCACCGGCCCCGTTCCGTCGGCACTTTGTCCCAGGCCGTTTGAGGCCGGACGAAACCTGCACTCCAGTTCACCATTAAATTGCAGCATTACCCTGATCCACGTCGCTACTCACCATGACAACGACAACGTGCCGCAAAGAGGAACCCGCCCGCGCCGGCTTCACCTTGATTGAGCTGCTGGTCGTCATCGCCATCATCGCCGTCCTGGCCGCGCTGTTGCTCCCGGCGCTGGCCCAGGCCAAAGAGCACGCCAAGCGCACCGCCTGCCTCAACAACAACAAACAACTGGCCACCGCCATGATCCTGTTCGTGGACGACAACGAAGCCAGTTATCCGCCCCGGATGCCCAATCCTCCAGCCGGCCCCGCTTATCCGTGCAAGCCGTGCCGCACCACCAACTGGATGGACTACGCCATCCCGCACTTGAGCGGAGTGAGCAACGTCTTCGTTTGCCCCAGTGACAACGGGATCCCGGCCGACCTCGCCGCCGATCCTTACAACCAAACCACGCCCCGCGCCCCGCGCTTCGCTAATTTCTACGGCAGCAGCTACTGCTTGAACGTGGTCACCACTCGACTGGGCAAGGAGGCCGCCATCGCCATGCCGTCGGAGACGTTCATGGGCGCGGAAATCTGGTCATGGCACGAGCCGATGGCGTTGGGCCGCTTCCGGGGCGCGGACAAGAAACCGATTCGCGTCGCCTATTACTGCGACGGCCATGCCGCGGTGGCTTCGGAGCAATCCATTCAGGAGCAGTGCGCGCCGCCATCGGCGCCCGGCATCGGGCCGGTTCCCTAGGAGACGACGCTTATGCGGCACATTGGATTTGCATTCCTCGGCGTGGGCTTGGCGTTGCTTTTAGGCTGCCACGCGAAAAGCGGGAGAGTCTTGGGCAAAGAGCCGCAAGGCGAAGCCCGCACGGCGGCCCTGGTCCAAGGCGGCGAATCTCCGGCCAAGGTCACGCTCACCGGTGAACTGGTGGAGAAATGCCCCACGGCGGGCTGCTGGTTTCGTCTCAAGGACGATACCGGCATCATCAAGGTGGACACCAAGGCCGCCGGCTTCGTCGTGGTGAACGTGCCGCTCGGCGCACGCGTGACGGTCGGCGGCAAAGTGGCCTGGGACGGCGAGGAGACGATTGTTCAGGCCACGGGCCTGCGCTACTGAAATGCTCCGCACCTGGGTCTATGGCGGCGTCCTCTTGGCCTTGATCGGCGGACTGGTTTGCGCCCGGACACGATGGTCGCGCGACGGCGGAAGCGAACCGTTGTTCGTCACCACGCCACCGCCGGAGGCCGCACCGCTCTGCCCGTGGCGCGATCCAGATTCGGACCTCAAGACCTTTTTCCCCAACGCCACACAGCACACCACTGAAACGCGGGTCCTAAGCGGCCAACGTGTCGAACTGACGACGGCGCTGGGCCGGCCCCCTTCGCCGGACGAACACGCGCTCCACCTGCACCGCGTCTTCCACGAGCAGCGTGTCCTGGGCACGGTGCTGACCCGGCGCGTCAAAGGCGAGGCCGGCGCCATCGAACTCGTGCTCGCGGTCGCGCCGGACGGACGGGTGCGCGGCCTGCGTCTGCAGCGGCTGCGTGAGCCGGCAGAAATTGCGGCGAGCTTGCAACGGCCCGGCTGGCTCGCGGCCTTCGCCGGCAAAACTGCCGCGAACCAATGGCAACTGGGCGCGGACCTCCCGGACGTTCCCGGCGAAGCCCGGCTGTCCGCGCAAGCCATTGTCGAGGGCGTGCGCAGCCTGCTCCTCCTGCTCAACGCCGCCGAACGCGCCGATCCTGTTGCCACTGGAGAGGTGCTTTCAAAACCCCGGTGGGGCGAGCGTACCCGCGAGCCGGGCGTGCGCGCCGGACGCGGCTCGGGGGTACGCTCGCCCCACCGGCTGAAGA
>JACRJZ010000125.1 GCA_016219875.1 Verrucomicrobiota bacterium
TGAAAATTGGTAAATGCAAATTGGCGGCTCGCGCCCAGCCGCCGCAGGAGCCAGGCCCGTGGCCAATCGGCAATTTTCAATTTCCAATTTCCAATTTCCAATTCCAGCTTCACGGTTCTTCTCATCGGCTTTCCCCTTCATCCAGCCACGATCCTTTCCACAGCGTCCCTTCGTGGAACGAGTCCGGCAGCGACACCAGCATCTGGCCCAGCAGGTAGAAGAACAGCCAGACCATGAGCACGCCCGCCAGCGTTTGCGCCGTCCGCACCACGGCGACAAAACCGCTCCGCTGCGTCAGGCGCGGCTGAACGAGCTGGCGCAAGCACGCGGCGCAGACCACGCGATCGTCGTGCTCGGTCACACACTCGCGGCAAAAGAACCGCCCGCACTCTGGGCAGCGTGCCGCCGCTTCGCGGAGCGAATGATTGAAGCAGCGTTGGTGGAGAAGCGGGGCCATCGTCAGGCGGCGGCCGGCGGTTCTTCCTGCATGGGTGGCGGTCCGGGCGGCGCTGCCGTCGCGCGCCAGGTGCGCAGCCATACCAAGCCGAGCACGCCCAGCACCACCGTGAAGCCGGTGGACACGATGGTCATGGTCAAGAGGATCGGATCGTCCCACACCCTCAATCCCTCCAACCTGGACGGGCCTTGCTCGACCACCAGCACGATGCCGTAGGCGATCGACGCCACGATGAGCACCCCGAACATGCCCAGCACGACCCACGGCAGCCGCTTGATCTTGTCCGGCAGGTCGGTGCGCATCTGTTTCACGCCGGCGATGATCGCCACGGTCGTGGTCGCGCCGATCAGGATGACGCCGAGCACATCCGTGCCGGGGCTGTTGAGGTAGTCCATCGCCGTGCTCGGCAAGTCCGCCAGCAGGAGCCAGCACAGAACGAGATGCATCCGGCCGTCGTAGTGCTTGATCGGCGGCGGCGCGGAAGCGGGCAGCGCAGCCACGGGGGCCGAGGCCATCACCGGGGGCGCTTCCTGCACGGCAGAGGGAACGGTTGACGCCTGGAGCGCTTCTGGTGACAGCGGCCCTTGCGCAGCTTCGATCAAAGATTTGAATCGCGCCACGAGTTGTTCCGCCTTTCGCAGTCGTCCGAGCGAAGGAAGTTTCTCGAGTTGGACCGCCGTGCGGAGATGACAGGAACAGGTCGGCCCCATCAGCCAGTTGGCCAGCACCGGCACCGACGCGAGCGCCAGCAGCACGCCGACGACGACCACATAGCCCATTTCAACCGCCGGCATCGTCGCCAGCCCGATGAGCCAGCCGCCCAGCCACAGCGCGAAGTTTCCGCCCCAAATCCAGCCCCAGAGCTGCCACATCCGATTGCGTTGGACGATCACGGCCTGAACATCGCGATAGTAAAACCGCTTGTAGCTCTCGCTGTAGCCGGTGGAGCAGACTTGCAGCAAGTGGTCCGGGCCTTCGTAGAGCCGGTAGGTGGTCGCCAACGAAACGCCGCCGCCGGGCAGCTTGCGATAGGTTGTTGGGGCAGCAGACACGGGAATCTAGTGGAGATGAGTCAAGAACCACGACGTCCTGAGATACATCAAGATCATCGCGCCCCAGCCAACGATCTGGAGCAGCCCCAGCGCGATGGCCGCCACCGCCCGTGCGCGGGTCCGGGGCAAGATGCTGCCCGGCTTCCTCCAGCCGTACACCGCCAGTCCAATGGCCGCGGGCGCAGTCAGAAAAGACACCGGCCAGCAAAGCAACACCGGCACCACCGCCAGCGTCAGCGCGCCGCTGTCGTAAAGCGTCCGGCGCATGTCGAGCGCGGTAAGCTGGCCTTTGCGCTGGCCGGATTCCAGGCAGGCCGGACAGAGATGCTGCGCGTTGAATTCCAGGTCGCAGAGCGCGCAGAGGAAGCGTCCGCACGCGCTGCATGGGACGACGGCGCGTTTCTGCGGATGGTAGAAACACGCGGCCTCGCCCTCCAACAACACGGCTTCAGCGGAGGAACCTTGAGCGACTGGACGGGCGAGGGCGGGGAAGACCTCGACCCGCGTCTCCCGCTGGCACATCGGACAGCGCGCCAACGCCGCCAGTTCACGCAGTGCGGCGGGCCACGCCGCGTGGCAGTGAGGACAAGTGAGGATCGAGTTGGTTGTCACTGCCACCAGTCAGGACGGACAACCGGGGTTGGCCGGCCCAGTTTCGTTGCGCAAAGCGGCGTCACGCCCGCGGAGTCAGGTCGTGGAAGATGTCGTTGTAGCGGGTGGCGAAGGCACTCATGGCCACCGGCGCACTGCCCAGGAGCCACAACAGGCCCAGCACGCTTCCGACCACGATCGCCACAATACCGGCGGCGCTGAACTGAGTGACCGCCCCGATGGCGATGCCGATCCCCAGAATCACCGCAAACGGCAAGGACGTGATCAGGCCCGCAACCAACATCAGGCCGAAGTTCGACCACCAGTGCTTGGCCACCATCTTCCGGCTCAATTGCATCGCCGGCCAGAACGTGAGTTTCTTGTCCGCGACCACGGGGATGGTGAACACCCAGAGCGTGCTGAGATAAACCGAGACGAGGATACCCGCGAGCAGGAGCACTCCGCCAATACCTATGGCGACAACCATGACAGTACTTCCGCCGCCGCCGGTCGAAGCCATGACTACCCCGATGACCATGACGATGGCTCCAGGGATGACCGGAATCCCGGTCAAGATGCCCACGACCAAGTTCCCCAGCAGCAACTGTCCGAACTGCGAACTGAATCCGGAAAAGGCGTCGGCTAGAAACGCCGGCTGCTGGCGGACGTGTTTGATGAAGTAGGTCCAGAACCCGCCCATGATGGCGCCGTTGAAGACCAGCGCCAGGATGTAGCTGAGGTAAGGAATGCCGTTCACGACCAGCATGATCAACCCCATCAGCACGGTCGTGCCCAGGATCGGGCCCAGGCACGCCCTGTAAGTCTGCCAGCCGCGGCTGATGCAGTCGGCGATGGGTGAGTCGTAATCCCGCTGGGTCAACTGGTCCTCCGTCACGGCGCCAAGCGGAGCGAAGGCCGCGCCCTCCGCCAGCCGTTGCAGAAACACCGGCTTGCACGCCGCACAGACGTAGCGGTCGCCGTGGCGCACGACTTGGTCGGGCGGAAACACCCGGCCGCACTCGCAGCAGACCATACCGCCCGCCGCCGCCGCTGCCGCCGTTTCAGCCGAACTCGGTGGTGCCGGCGCGGGCGACGCAGCCGCCCCGGCTTGCACAAGCTTGTAAGGCTGCCAGTTCGCCAACCCGGCGTGCCAGACGAGCGTGTCCTCGGTGATCACGTTGCTGTTGACCAGTCCGGCGAATTCCTCGTCGGTGACCGGGCCTTGCTGTTGTCCGTTTCGTGCGTAATACCAGTCCATGTCCTTCCTTTGCTCGCGGCTTGTTGCGCTATTTGGTGGTGACTCAGTGCTATTTTGAACTGGCCGGAGGGTGCGGACGACGGCGGCGAAATGCAAAACAAAAGGAGTAGATGGAGCCAAGGCGAATTGACTCAAAAAGATTGTTACCGAAGGCGGGGAGAAATGGTTTGAGGAAACCATACGTTGACTCAAAAGGGGTGTTACCGAGCTATGGAACAGACAATGAGTCAAACAACACGAACGGAAGTGCTGGCCAAGAA
>JACRJZ010000127.1 GCA_016219875.1 Verrucomicrobiota bacterium
GCCACAAATCAGAGTGACCAAGGCCTGCCCCGTCACCCCGGTGACCGAAGGCGGTTTGCTGGTGTTCACGGGCACCGTCACCAACACGGGCAATATCACGTTGACCAATATCTTCGTCGTCAACAACCGGCCGGCGGCCAACACGACCGTCCTCGGTCCGCTCACGCTGGCGTCCGGTGCGGGCACAAACTTCAGCGGCAGCTACACCGCTCCACTGAATGTTTGTTCGGTCACCGATATGTTGACAGCCAGCGGCAGAGACAAATGCACCGGCAGCACGGTGACCAATGTCGCGACGGCAACCTGCCCCATCATCACCCTTCCGCGCATCGCGGTCACGCTGGCCTGTCCGCCGGTGCCTTCCGCCACCGGCGGTTTGATCACCTACACCGGGACGGTCAACAATCCGGGCAACGTCACTTTGAATAATGTGACCGTCGTCAACAACCAAGCCTCGCCCAGCACCGTCTTGACCATGCCGAGCCTGGCTCCGGGTGCCTCCGCCAACTTCACCGCGAGCTTCACGGCGCCCGCCAATGCGTGCTCCGTCAGCGGCACGGTGACCGCGAGCGGCAGCGATGCCTGCTCCGCGATCATGGCCACCAATAGCGCCTCCGCGACTTGCCCGCTCATCACCACGCCGGGCATTGCGGTAACCAAGGCCTGCCCGCTCCAACCCGTCGCGATCGGAGGCGTGCTGGTGTTTACCGGCACCGTCACCAATACTGGGAATATCACCCTGACCAATGTCATCGTTGTCAACAACCAGCCGGCGCCCAACACCCGGGTGTTCGGTCCGATGACGCTGGCGCCCGGCGCCGGAACCAACTTCACCGGCAGTTACATCGCTCCGCCCAATGTCTGCTCGGTCACCGATGCGTTGACGGCCAGCGGCAACGACCCCTGCACCGGCAACACGGTCACCCGCACCGCCTCGGCCACCTGTCCGCTGCTGACGGCGCCCGCCATTGTTGTGACTCAAGCCTGCCCCATCACGCCGGTGGTGCAAGGCGGCATCCTGACCTACAGCGGCACCGTCAGCAATGCCGGCAATGTCACCTTGACCAACATCATCGTGGTCAACAATTGGCCCGCCCCCAACACTTTGGTCTTCACCACGGTTTCTCTGGCACCGGGGGCCACGACAAACTTCACGGGCAGCTACCTGGTGCCCGCAAACTGCTGCGTGGCTTGGAGCACGGTCGTGGCCAGTGGCCGGGACTGCCACGGAGTCACGGTCACCGACACCGACTCGGGCACATGCACGGTGCTCACCTCGCCGCGGATCGTCGTGACCAAAGTCTGCCCGCCCACGGCGGTGCGCCCGGGAGAGATGCTGCAATACAGCGGCACTGTCAGCAACGCCGGTAACATCACCCTGGTCAACGTGACCATCATGAACACTCAGCCAAGCGCCGACTCGCTAATATTGGGACCGATCACGCTGGGACCTGGTGATGCCGTCCGCTACGACGCGTCTTACCTCGTTCAGGTTGATTTCTGCGGCGTGGACACGGTCACGGCGCGCGGTCTGGACGCCTGCTCCTACGCCCCCGTGGTCCACAGCGTGACGACCACTTGTCCCATTATCACGACTCCGCGTATCGCCGTCACCAAGCGCTGCCCGCCGCAACCCACCCCGCACGGTGGTGAGTTGATTTTCTCCGGCACGGTCAGCAATTCGGGGAATGTCACGCTGGTCAATGTCTTCGTCGTCAACAATCAGCCCAGCAACAACACACCGGTCATCGGCCCCATGACCCTGGCGCCGGGGGCCTTCTTCGACTTCACCGGCAGCTATGTTGCTCCGCCGCTGTGTTGCTCGATGACCGATACCCTCACCGCGCGCGGCCAGGACCGCTGCTCGGGCGCCCAAGTGACCGCCACCGCGGCGGCCATTTGTCCGTTACTCTACACGCCGGGCATCGCCGTGGTGCAGAACTGCCCGGCGACCCCGATTCCCATGGGAAGCTTGTATGTGTTCAGCGGGTTTGTCACCAACACGGGTGACGCCATTTTGACGAACGTCGTGGTGTTCAGCAGCCAGACAGGCCAGAACCTGCCTTTGCTGGGACCCCTTGACCTGGCTCCGGGTGAATCAGAACGATACACCGGCAGCTTGACCGTTCCCTTCAACACCTGCACGGTCACCGTCACCGCCACCAGCCAGGAGACTTGCGCGGGCACCTGGATTACCAATACGACCACCTGCCCTGTCGCCACGACGCCGCGGCTCGCTCTGACGCAATTCTGTCCCGTGGCCCCAGTGAGTCCGGGCGGCCTGATCATCTACAGCGGCAGCGTCAGCAACGCGGGCAACATCACGTTGAACCACATCGTGGTGACCAACGACCGCAGTGGGAACACTCCGCTCATCTCGGTCGCCACGCTGGCCCCCGGTGCCAGCGCCAGCTACACGGGCAGTTACACGGCCCCGACGAATGCCACGACGACGAGCACCTCTACGGCTCGTGCGACGAGCCTCTGCGGCGCGCCGGTCACGAACACGACCAGTTCGACCTGCGTTATCCTGAGCCAGCCCATGATTGGCCGCGTTGGGTCTCCGCCGACAACCTATCGAAACGGCACCATGACCTTGTCCTTTGCGACCCAAATTGGGGTGTCCTACACGGTGCAATATAAGAACTCGCTAAGTGACCCGACGTGGACGGACCTGCAAACGGTATCCGGCAACGGGACAGTCATGGCCATCACGGATGTGACCGTAGCCCGACCGATGCGGTTCTATCGGGTCAAGTGTACGCCATAATAGACCCATTTCTGGGAGCGATGATCCCAGCCGAAGGGGAGTCTCTTCGGCTGGGTTTTCGACACAAGAAAACACCAACACATATGAAACCAACAACAACACGTTTGGCGGGGGCATTATGGATGGGCGCAATGTGCCTTGCGGCTCAGGGGGAGGGCACGCCCAAGATCCAATTCGACCGCCTGGTTTACGACTTTGGCAAGACCTCGCAAGTCGAAACCGTAACCGGCGTCTTTAAGTTCAAGAACGTCGGCGACGGCCTTCTCAAAATCGAACCGCCCCAACTCTCCTGTGGCTGCACGGTCGCCCAGTTGAAGCCGGACACGCTCCCGCCGGGTGAAACCGGCGAGTTGCCCTTTACCCTGCATCTCGGGCAAGTCAAGGCACAGTTGGACAAGCGCATCGCGGTGAAATCAAACGACCCGCAGACTCCCGAAGTGTCGCTCACCATCAAAGCGGATTACACGCCCCTCTACGAGATCAACCCGAGGACGCTCGCGCCCAACCTGGCGTTCGGGGTGAAGGAAACCGCCCAATTCACCACTCTGACCCGCACAGACGGAAAGCCGCTCCGCCTCGGGAGGCTCGTCGCCTCCAAGCCTTGGATTACGGCGACAGTGGAGCCGGGCGCCCCGGCGGATGATTCCACCGCTCGCATTCGCGTCACCATCCAACGGGAGGGACCGCCGCGCCGTTTCAGTGAATTCGTCCACGTCTATACCGTCGAGCAGACGAACACGCCCGTCTCCAGCATTTACCTCTACGGCCAAGTCATGGGCGAGGTTTCGCTCACGCCCGAAGCGCTGTATTGGAGCATCTCCGACGCGACGAACACGTCGGCCGAACGCCCGGAGGCGTTGGTCTTGCGGCGGGTGACGATTCGCTCGACCGACGGCAAGGCGATGGAGTTGAAGAAGCCGCAAAGCACGATCAAGGGCCTCACGGTCGAACTGGTGCCGAAGGAGGCCGGCCAGGTCTATGAACTGGTGGCCCGACTGGAGGAGGTGCCGGCCAGCACCGTCAGCGGCCAGGTCTCATTTGAGACCTCGTTGTCCGCGCAGCCCAAGATCGAGGTGCCGGTCATCGTCCATGTGTTCAAACCGTGAAAGACTCAAGGGAAGTTTCCACGATTCGGCGAATGCGCATTGAAACCACGAACCAGCGTGCCGCCGACGTCTTGGCGGCGGGGCGACGCCCCCAATCTGCCGGCAGCACCTCCGATTCATCGAAAGGCTCCACGGCCTTGCGACCACGATCAGCCCACAGCCACCATCGAGCGCCCGTGTCAGAATCTGAGTTCTGAGGATCCGGTATGGGGTGTTCACCCCATTGCGCCCGCACGGTGTCTTCCTGTACTGTGCCCGCATGAAACGCAGCCATTCACCGCGGGCGCGGGCGCATGGGGTTTCAGGCGCGAACATTTGCGATGCTGACAACAAGCGAAGGACCAGGCCATGAATACATTCCTTGTTCACGTCGGGGATGACAACTTCTCCCGGTTGCTTCCTGAAGAACTGAATCAGTCGAAGTCGGGCGATGGGAGGATCAAGGTGATGGCATTCCCTCCGCTGGGGATTCAGACGCTCGCGCCGGTCCTGCGCCAACGGGAACATCAGGTGCGGATGTTTGATACCTGCCACCCGCAGATGAAGGCCGAGGACATCGCGCACGCGGCGGCCCAGGAACAACCCGACGTGATTGCTTTGTCATTTCTCTCGACCACCACCTACCCGGCGGTCAAGAGCATGGCCCGGCGACTCAAGGCCGAAGCGCCGAAAATACCAATCATCGTCGGTGGAGCTTTTGCCACCTTGAATGCGGATCGCATTCTGGGGGATTGCGCGGACATCGACTGCGTGGGGGTGGGCGAAGGCGAAGAGCTTCTGCCGGACTATTTGGACCACCTCGACGATCCCTCTTCCGTGGCGGGCCTCGTCTGGCGTCGTAACGGGAAAACCGTGGAGAATGCTCCGCGTCCGCTCTTGCAGGCCTTGGACAAGTTCCCTTATCCCGACCGGACCAGTCTGCCCATCGACTACATCGAGTCTCTGCCCCTGGATGTTCCGGCGGTGCTCTCGCTGGACAAGTTCTGCACGGTGCAGACGTCGCGTGGCTGCCCGTACTCCTGCATCTACTGCGATATTCCGGCGCTGGGCGAGGGCCGGTGGCGCAGCCGTTCGCCGGAACATGTGTTGGGGGAATTGCAGGAACTCAACGATCTGGGCTACCGCTCGATCTACCTGACCGATGATCATTTCCTGATCAACCGCAACCGGATTGAGGCCATTTGCCGCGGTATTATTGCGCGCAAGTTGAAGTTTCACTGGGGCTGCGAAGGCCGGGTGGATGCGGTCGGGATTGAACAACTGCCGGTCATGCGCCAGGCCGGCTGCAATTTCCTGGCGTTCGGCGTGGAGGCAGGCACGCAAAAAGTGCTGGACCGGCTCAACAAGAAGCAGACCCCCGCGCAGGTGGAGCACGCGGTCCGGGAAGCAAAGCGCCAGGGAATCGACAGGGTCCACGGGTTTTTTGTCGTCGGCTCGCCCGACGAAACGGAAGAGGACATCGTGGAGAGTTTCCGCTTCGCCGCGCGGCTGGAGTTGGACACGTTTGGGTTCAATCGCCTGTGCGTCTATCGCGGGACGCCGCTCTGGCACGAGTACGTGGCGCGCGGGATCATTGACGACGCGCGGGACTGGCACAAATGGTTCAAGTGTTCGGACATCGACTCCACCACTTTGCCCAGCACGGTGGTGAATCGCCTGCGGGCCAAAGGCTACGGCTTGCTGTTTCTCCGCCGGATTCTCAAGCGTCCGTTCCGCACCTGGAAACTCTTGCGCGCCTTTGGCCGCCACATGAAGACGTCCGACATCGTCAAGTTGCTGGGCAGTCCCTTTCGCCGGCGGACTTTGACCCGGAAACCCGAGCTCCCGGCCGGGATGATGGATGCAGGGGTAGAGGAGCCGGATCGTCAACCGATCTCCGTCACCGGCTGGCCGCAAGGCCAGATTGGAGCTGAAACGACGTCCCTGCGAAACGCTGCGCTGTCCGGGGACCCGAACTCCGGCGCGTGATGGATCATCGCAACAGAGGGACCATCCTTTGGCCCGAAGTACCGGGTCGTGACTGCAATCGCAAGATCTTCGGTGGAGCAGACGCTTGTTGCCGCCGACGGGTTGTATTCGTAAAGGGGTGCGTCCATTCAATCCGTCGCAGCCAGCGTGGGTCGGCTCGTGCTTCCTTGTCCGCGAGTGATCAGAGCCGGTGCCACCAACAAAAAGCGAGCCCCGATCGCTCGGGACTCGCGGCGTGAAACAGTTGGGGTCCGCTCTTACTTCTCTTCCGGAATCCGCATTCCGTAGAACGAGCGATAGACGAAGATCAGCGCGACCACGAACAGCACCGCGCCGATACCCAAGCGCAGCGCCGAACTGGCGTGTTCTGCGCCGTTTTCCTTCTGGATCATCGAGACCGCGATCTCAGTGGCCAGCAGGCCGAACAGGGTGGTGAATTTGATCACCGGGTTCAACGCGACAGACGAGGTGTCTTTGAAGGGATCGCCCACAGTGTCGCCCACGACGGTGGCGGCGTGCAGGTCGGTGCCCTTCTGGCGGAGATCGACTTCCACGATCTTCTTGGCGTTGTCCCAGGCGCCGCCGGCGTTGGCCATGAAGATGGCCTGGAAGAGGCCGAAGAACGCGATGCCGATCAGGTAACCGATGAAGAAGTAGGGATTGAAGAACGCCAGCGCGAGTGCGAAGCAGAACACCACGATGAAGATGTTCCACATGCCCTTTTGCGCGTACTTGGTGCAGATGGCGACGACTTCCTTGCTGTCCTTGTCGGAAGCCGTCTTGGCGTCGAGCTTCATGTTCTCTTTGATATAGACCACCGCGCGGTAGGCGCCGGTCACGACGGCCTGGCAGGAGGCGCCGGTGAACCAGTAAATCACCGAGCCGCCCATGATGAGGCCAAGGATGATCTCCGGCTGCACGATGGAGAGCTTGGGAATGACGCCGCCAAAGAGGTTTTCGAGCAGGATGATGATGCCGAAGACCATCGTGGTCGCGCCGACGACCGCCGTGCCGATGAGCACCGGCTTGGCCGTAGCCTTGAAGGTGTTGCCCGCGCCGTCGCCCTTTTCGAGCTGGTATTTGGCGTTCTCGAAGTCGGCATCGAAACCGAAGTCGCGCTTGATCTCTTCCTTGATGCCCTTGCGGCCTTCGATCTGGCTCAGTTCATAGACGGATTGGGCGTTGTCGGTGACCGGGCCGTAGCTGTCCACAGCGATGGTGACGGGTCCCATGCCCAGGAAGCCGAAGGCCACAAGGCCGAAGGCGAAGATCGGCGCGGCGAACGCGAACTTCTCCGGCATCAGGCCCATCAACGCCGGGTTCTTGGAGAAGTAATAGGAGACGAACATGAGGAGCATGATGACCAGGCCCATCCAGAACGCAGAGAAGTTGCCAGCCACGAAGCCCGACAGGATGTTCAGCGACGCGCCGCCGTGCTTGGAACAATTGGTGACTTCCTTGACGTGCCGCGAGTTGGTGCTGGTGAAGACTTTGGTGAACTCAGGGATGAGCGCGCCCGCCACCGTGCCGCAACTGATGATGACTGACAACACCCACCAGAGGTCGGGATGCATGCCGGTCTGATTGCCCAGCAGGATTTTGCTGGCGACAAACGTGATGGCGATGGACACCGCCGAGGTGATCCAGACGAGGTGGGTCAGCGGAGCTTCAAAGTCGAAGTCTTTCTTGCCGCCAAACATGGCCTTGCTCAGCACTTCGTTGCCGAAGTAGGACACCAGCGAGGTCACGATCATCAGGGCGCGCATGACGAACAGCCAGATGATGAGCGTCGCGCAGATGCCGGGGCTGGCCGCCAGCGCGAGGGCGAGAAACGCGATCAGCGCCACGCCGGTCACGCCGTAAGTTTCAAAGCCGTCGGCTGTCGGCCCGACGGAATCGCCGGCGTTGTCACCGGTGCAGTCCGCGATCACGCCCGGGTTCTTCGGGTCGTCTTCGGGCAGCTTGAAGACGATCTTCATCAAATCGGAGCCGATGTCGGCGATCTTGGTGAAGATGCCGCCGCAGATGCGGAGCACCGAAGCGCCGAGCGATTCGCCGATGGCGAACCCGATGAAGCACGGGCCGGCGAGGTCTTTCAGGAACATCAAAATGCAGATCATGAAGAACAACTCCACCGCGACGAGCAGCAGGCCCACGCTCATGCCGGAGCGGAGCGGAATGCAGAGCGTGGCGAGCGGATTGCCCTTCAGTGCCGAAAACGCGGCGCGGGAGTTGGACACGGTGTTGATGCGGATGCCGAACCAGGCCACCCCGTAAGAACCGAGGATGCCAAGGATCGAGCAGGCCAGGATGATGGCGACCTTGCCGATGCTGTCATGCTGCAGACCCATGAAGTAATAGACCATGCAGACCGCGATCAGCACCCAGAGGATGGCGAGGAATTTGCCTTGGGTGAACAGGTAGGTCTTGCAGGTTTCCCAGATGGTGTTGGAAACCTTCCCCATGCTCTCGTGGACCGGCAGGGCCTTGGTCTGCATGTATTGCACGAGGCCGAAGATCGCGCCAATCGCGCAGATCAGGATGCCGAGATACATGAGGGTGGAGCCGCTCATGCCGCCTAGTCCGTCGAATTTAACCTGGGTCAGGTCGGGGATGTTGATGTCAGCTTCGCTGGCGAATGCCCCGGTCGCGCTAGCGGCCATGAATGCCACGGTCAACAGTAACGAGTTCAGTTTTCTCATAAAATTAAGCGGGGACTATTGCCAAAACGTTTCCCCGCGCGCCAACACTTTTTTTGGCATTTTCTGACCCGCGACCAAGGCAGCCTGATGCGGTGCCTGGGAAGTCCAGAGCCAGGAGCTTCGTCGAAAACGGCAGCCGACGTGAGGAGAACGCCACTGCCGGCGACCAGGCGCCGCAGCCAAGAACCGGCTGGTGAGGCAAGCGTCCCCCGCGAGCCGGATCGGATCGTGGTCGGCTCGCGAGGACGCCCCACCGAACGGTTCCCGGATCGGTTCGGCCTTCCTTCTGACCTCCGACCTCTGATTTATGGCCACTCAGTTTGAGTCTGACCTCGGCCACTCCGGCTTGCTGAATCCCCGCTTCCGCCTTTTCGGACTCGACGTTGCTCCAGAGGCGGACCTACCGTCTCACCACGACAAACGTGCATAAACTCCACGCCCACGACCTTCAGGCGCTCGGCGCTCCGGTGAAAGCCGGCGCGCAACAGATCGAGGATTGGCTGCGCGGCCTCCTGCACGGCGGCACGCTGCGGCTTGAGTGCGGCCTCGTCGAACTCCGCGGCGGACAGCCGGTCATCACCACACTCGGCGACCTTAAACGCGCCTGTGGCGTGGCCATGGAAACGGTCAAGCAAGGTCTCCGGGCGCTGGAGATGGAGCACTGGGTCCTGCTCGTGGACGGCATGCACACCCGGCTGCTCGGCCCGCCGCGGTTTCGTGTGAGCGTGACCAAGGAGAACATCGCCGGCAGCGTGGGCCGCGCCATCGAGGTCGCGCCGATGGACGGGCTGAATCCGCTGGAGAGCATCGACTACGACCAGTTGCGCCGCGGCGAGAACGTCGTCAGCCGCAAACGCGTGCTCTCGGTGGAAAAAGTCGCTTTGCACTGGTCGGCGCGGCTGCGACTGGCCAACGGGCGGCAGACGGAATTGCAGGCCGACGCCCCGTTCACGCTGGCGGCGGGAAGCCAAGTCCGCGTCGAAGGCCGACTCGGACGCTTGCAGGCCGACCTGGAGGTGCGTTCCGCTGGTGGCCGTGAAGTCCGGCCGGTTCGCGCCGGGAACATTCTGCTTGAGAAGGGAGAACTGCTCTCTGTCCGGCCCAACGCGCGCCTGCAACTCGAGCGCAGCAACATTCTCCAACTTCCCGACGGCCAGACCGGCCTCCTGCAGGTCAGTTCCCGCGCCGAGCTTGAAGACGCCGGCCAAGTGGACTGGAACGGCGACAGCCACTGGCTGGCCCGCTTCACCGACGGCGTGCCGCTGGTGCTGCTGCGGCGCGGCGTGATGGCTGAGTTGCGGGACGTGGTCCACGAGTCTTGCGCTGGCGTCGGCACGGAGCCGTCGAACGTCTGGCGCGTGGCGCTGGGTGTCCACGACTGTTTCCTGGATGGCTCGATTCCCTTCCGTGCCGGCAAATGCCCGCTCAAGCGCTCGCCGGAGTTCCTGATGAACTTCCTTCGCGAGTTCGGTGACACGGACTCGCTCCGCGAACTCATGGCGCGGGAATTCGGCTTCGCGGTCGATGCGGCGGACGTGCGGCTGTCGCCCACGATGTTCGCCGGCGCGAACCTGCGGGCGCTCTTGCGCGAGGTCGCGACCGATCCGGCGTTGAATTCCGAACTGCTCTCCGTCGGCAACAAGGCCGCCTGCTGGACGCAGGTGGGCGCCTACTACCGCAAAGGCGAAGCCTGGCCGTGGGAGGTGACGCGCGAGGTGTACTTCACGTTCGTGGACGTGAGCTACCGCCAGAGCGCCGGCGCGTAGCGGTGCTGGGGCGTGCGCCGCCCCGCGGACGGACCTTGCTAGCAAGCACGCCCACGCGCTTCCGAAAGTTTCCTTGTCAGCCCCCGCGGTGCGCCCTACCACAAGCCGCACTATGAAAGTTGAATTTTACGGACACGTCCGACAGTACAAAAACGTTCAGAAGGAAATCGACGCCAACGTGCAGGAAGTGCTGTTGAGCGGGAACTACGTGCAAGGCCCCATGCTCAAGCGCTTCGAGGGCGAGTTCGCCCAATACTCCAGCACCCGATACGCCGTGGGAGTGGCCAACGGCACCGACGCCATCTGGCTCGCGCTGATGGCGCTGGGCATCGGCCCCGGCGACGAAGTCATCACCCACCCGAACACCTTCTTCGCCACCGCCGAAGCCATCTGGATCGCGGGGGCAACCACCGTGTTCGTCGATTGCGATCCAAGGACCAAGTGCATTGACCCGGCAAAGATCGAAGCGGCCATCACGCCGAAGACGAAGGCCATCGTGCCGGTCCACCTCTACGGCCAGTGCGCTGACATGATCGCGATCAAGAAGATCGCCGACCAACACGGCCTGAAGATCGTGGAGGACAACGCCCAAGCCATCGGCGCTGCCGGGCCGGGCTTCAAGATCGGCGAACTCAGCGACGCTGCGACGACCAGCTTCATCATCCAGAAGAACCTCGGCACCTTCGGCGACGGCGGCGCGCTCGTGACCAACAACGCCGACATCGACGCCAAGGTCCGCAAGCTGCGCAACCACGGGTCCACCGCCCGCAATGTCCACTCTTACGGCTTCAACAGCCGGCTCGACGACCTGCACGCCGGCGTGCTCAGCGCCAAGCTCAAGCAAATCGACGCCTGGAACGACAACCGCCGCAAATGGGCCGCTCGCTACACGGCGGGCCTCAAGGATTGCCAGACCTTCACCCTGCCAACGGAACTGCCCGGCTACCGCCACGTCTTCCACCTCTACGTCATCGAGACGAAGAAGGCCGAGCACCGCGACAAACTGGTGGACTTCCTGGTCAAGGAAGGCATCGACGCCAAGACCCACTACAGCATCGCCATCCACAAACAAGCCGGCTACCCGTGGGGCAAGGGCGCGCGCCTCGTCGGCTCCGTGGCCAACGCCGAGCAGAATGCCGCCACCTGCGTCAGCCTCCCGATGTTCCCCGAACTGCGCCCAGACGAAGTCGATTACGTCATCGCCAAAGTGAGGGAGTGGGACAAGGCGAACGGCTGAACCGAACGCGGGCCGCTGGCGCCACTCACTGAATTGAACCCGCCAAGGTTGTGGCCGAGGCTGGCCACAGTGGCTTCAGCGTCCGAGGTTGGGGAGCCCGCGCACTTTCGCGTCCAGCCCCTTGGGCCGACGAACGGAGGACGGCGCGGAAAACAGCGCCCGCGGCGGGCCGCTCCCCATTCCTCTTCGGCTTGGACGCGCTTCGTGCGGGAGGTTGCAGCGTGGCTCCGTCACTGTGGCGCAGTGCCGCTCACTCCGCCTGTTTCACATAAACCGTCTGGGTGGGGAACGCCATCTCGATGGCTTCCCGCTCGAAGCGTTCCTTGATCGCCAGGTTCAGGGCCTGCATGTCCGCCAGATAGGCTTTGTTGTCCGCGCCGTTGTACCAATGGACCACCTGAATGTTCAGGGCCGATTCGGCGAACTTGTTGAAGCTGACCAACAGGTCGGACGTCTTCGGGTGGCCGCGATACAGCTCCTCCAGGATCGCGACGGCGCGTTTGAGTTTCTCCAGGGAAGTGTCGTAAGTGAGGCCGAAGTTGATTTCCGTTTTGATATTCGGACGCCGCGTAATGTTCGTGATGGTCGCGTTGCCCATCGTCTTGTTCGGGATGGTGACGAGGAACCCGTCCAAGTTGCGCACGCGCGTGCTCCGCAAGCCGATGCTCTCGACCGTGCCATCGACATTGTCGAGGCGGATGCGGTCACCGATCTTGAACGGCCTATCGAGGAACACGGACACCGCGCCGAAGAGGTTGGCCAGCGTGTCTTGCGCCGCCAACCCCAGCGCCAAAGCGCCAATGGAGAGCGAGGCCAGCAGGCTGGTGATGTTCAGGCCGAGATTCTGCGACGTGAGCAGGATGGCCACGATAACCACGAAGGCGCGCAGCACGATGCGCAGCACGGGGAAGAGTTGCTCGTCGAGCAGCTTGTCGCCGCCGCGGGCCGCGGCTTTTTGTTCCCAGAAGGCCAGCAGCGCCTCCGCCAGATTGAGCGCGAGGTAAGTCAGCGAGAGGGCCACGATAATGACCAGGCCGCGCGCAAGATAGCCCGCCAGCCACGCCGGCCAGGAGAAGAAGTTGGAACCGATGTGCAGCAGGAAGACGAACACGATCACCTTCACCGGCCCGTGGATCATCTCCAACAGGATGTCGTCCCACTTGGTGGCCGTCTTGGCCGCCCATTTTTTCAGCCGCACCCCGAGGAGGTAGTCCAGGAGCTTTGACACCACGAGGGCCAGCAGGATGTAGAGCACCAGCCCGACGTAGTGCCAAAGCGGGACGTTGAAGAGCTTGCCTTGCAGCGCGGGCACGCGGTCCAGGCCGAAGCTGAGCGCGGCGCTGTTGGTGTCCAAACTCCACCGGGGCGGCGGGACGTTGGTGACCGCATTCGTTGCGGTCGCGGCATTGGTCTGCGCTTCCGCCCAGGCCAGTCCGCCGAACAGCGCGGCCAGCGCCAGTGTCAGCCAGAGTCTTGGAAACCAGAGATCGAACTTCGTCTTCATAAGAAACCGCCGGGACTCTTGCGCCAGAACCGCACGGTGACAAGAGGGCAAATGGCGCGGCCCTACTTGCCCAAAGCTGCATCAAGCTCGGTTTGGGAGCACTCGTAGCGCAGACTTTCCAGTCTGCCGTAGCGCCGGTTTTCCAACCGGCGAGCGTTGGAAGAAGCGAGCCGGCTGGAAGGTTCACGGCCTGGCCGACTGCAAGTCGGCGAGACGGCAGGTTGAAAACCTGCGCTACCCTGTGCGCCGGGCGGGAGCTTGATGCAGCCTTGCTACTTGCCTCTTGCGCCTCCTGATCCCGCGGGCAAGACTCCCACCGCGTTTGTCACGTCCGCCATGAAGATCGCGCTCGCACAAATCAATACCACCGTCGGCGACCTCGCGGGCAATGAGGCCCGGATTCTCGAGGCCTATCGCCGGGCCGTGGCCGCGGGCGCGAACCTCGTCGTGTTCCCCGAACTGAGCACCACGGGCTATCCGCCGCGCGACTTGTTGTTGCGACCGCGGTTCGTCGCGGAGAACCTCGCTTCTCTCGACCGCTTGGCCGCCGCCGCGGGCGAAGCCGGCATGGTGGTTGGCTTCGTGGGCCGGAACGAGAAACGCCCCGGACGGGAAGTCACCAATTCCGTCGCGCTGCTCCATCAGGGCCGCATCACGGCCACGCGCACCAAGACGCTGCTGCCGACCTACGATGTCTTCGACGAAGACCGCTACTTCGAGCCGGCCACACAGAACGCGCCCGTCGAATTCAACGGCGTGAAGCTCGGCCTCACCATCTGCGAGGACGTGTGGAACGACGAGGATTTCTGGGACGAACGCCGCTATCGCCGCAACCCGGCGGCCGATCTCGCCTCCAGCGGCGCTGCGGTCCTGCTCAACAGTTCGGCTTCGCCGTGGCACCTCGGCAAAACCCGCGCGCGGGGCGACATGCTTTCGCAGCTCGCCGCCAAGACGCGCTGCCCCGTGCTCTACTGCAATCTCGTCGGCGGCAATGACGAACTGGTGTTCGACGGCGCCAGCATGGCTTTCGACGCGCAAGGCCGGCTGGTCGCGCAAGGCCGGCGCTTCGACGAAGACCTTCTCCTCGTGGACCTCGCCCACGCCCGGCCCGTCAGCGCCGCGGAGCCGGCCGACGAGGAGCAAGTCTTCCACGCCCTCGCCCTGGGCCTGCGCGACTACGTCCACAAATGCGGCTTCAAGTCCGTCGTGCTGGGCCTCAGCGGCGGCATTGACTCCGCGCTCACCGCCGTCATCGCCGTGGCCGCGCTCGGTCGGGAAAACGTCCGCGGCCTCTCGCTGCCGTCGCAGTTCTCATCCCAAGGCAGCCTCGACGACGCCCGCATCCTGGCGCAGAACCTCGGCATCCAATACGACGTGATCGCCATCCAACCGCCGTTCCTCGCGGTGAAAGAGCAGATGAAAGCCGTCTTCGCCGGACGCCCGGAAGACTTGGCGGAGGAAAATATCCAAGCCCGTTTGCGCGGCGCGGTGCTCATGGCGATGTCGAACAAGTTTGGCTCGCTGCTGCTGACGACCGGCAACAAGAGCGAACTGGCCGTGGGCTACTGCACGCTGTACGGCGACATGTGCGGCGGCCTCGCTGTCATCGCCGACGTGCCGAAGACGATGGTCTATCGCATCGCCCGGTGGGTGAACCGCGAGCGCGAGATCATCCCCGTCGCGTCGATCACCAAACCGCCGTCTGCCGAACTGCGCCCCAACCAGACCGATCAGGATTCGCTCCCGGCTTACGAAGTGCTCGACGCAATCCTGGAAGCCTACGTCGTGCAACTCAAGACGCCGGCGGAGATCGTTGCCTCCGGCATTTCCGAAGCCGACGTGCGCCGCGTGGTGCGCTTGATCGATTTCAGCGAGTACAAACGCCGCCAAGCCGCGCCAGGGTTGAAGGTGACAACGAAAGCCTTCGGCGTAGGCCGCCGCATCCCCATCGCGCAACGCTATCGCGAGCTTTGAACTGCGCTCACACAATCCCAGATCTCCGACAACATGAAACCCTCCGCAACAATGAACTTCTCGCAGAACCTTTTCATCGTAGCGGCGTCTCGGCAGAGCGCCGCCATCCTTGGATTCCAAGCCGGAGAGTGCGGCGCTCGGCCGAGACGCCGCGACGAGGTTATGGAAGAGCCTAGAGAGATTCCGATTTTGCACTTGCGTGCCAGCGCGCTTGCA
>JACRJZ010000128.1 GCA_016219875.1 Verrucomicrobiota bacterium
CGACGTGAGGAGGCTCAAACTTCAAAGGAATCAGAGCCTCCTCACGTCGGCTGCTACAGTTTTGAAAGAAACTCCTATGAAACAGATTCCCCGGATCACCCTGAATCCCCCTGGCCGCAGGACCTTCGCCGTTCTTGCCTTGTGTTCCCTTCTGGCGACCAGCCTCACTGCCGCCACCCCCGACGTGTGGTCCGTCCGCGATTTCGGCGCAAAAGGCGACGGCAAGACCGATGACACGGCCGCGTTCCAGAAAGCCCTCGACGCCGCGGCGCAGGCCGGCGGCGGCACTGTGTCCGCGGGGCGCGGCAATTTCTTCTTCGCGGGCCATCTCAGCGTGCCCGTCGGCGTGGCGTTGGAAGGCATCTGGAAATCGGTGCCGGCCCACAATGGCCTGCGCGACCGTGGCCTGCCCAAGCCGACCGACGATGGCACGACTTTCCTCGTCACGGAGAACGCCGGCCAGGAAGACGGCGCGCCCTTCATCACGCTCACCCACAACAGCACGCTCCGCGGCGTGGTCATTTACTATCCCGAGCAGAAGACCGACGACGTGCCGGTGCCCTATCCGTGGGCCGTGGCGATGCGCGGCAAGAACCCGGCGGTGCTCAGCGTCGAACTGCTCAATCCCTACAACGGCATCGACGCCAGCGCCAACGAACGTCATCTCATTCGCGACGTTCACGGCCAGCCGCTCCGTCGCGGTGTGCTGGTCGATGGCATTTACGACATCGGCCGGATCGAGAACGTCCACTTCAATCCGTGGTGGAGCCACAAACCGAAGCTCTTTCAGTGGCAGATGGAAAACGGCGAGGCCTTCCTCTTTGGCCGGAGCGACTGGCAATACGTCTTCAACACCTTTTGCTTCGGCTACAAGGTGGGCTACCGGTTCCTCCAGACGAAGGCCGGCCTGTGCAACGGCAACTTCCTCGGCATCGGCGCGGACGACTGCTACACCGCGCTCGTCGTGGACAACTGTGCGCCGATGGGCCTGCTCATCTCCAACGGCGAGTTCGTCTCGTTCCACGGGCCGGACCCGACGATGGTGTCGGTGGGCACGAACAACCACGGCAGCGTGCGCTTCGTGAACTGCGCCTTCTGGGGGCCGTGCAACCAGATCGCGCGCCTCGCCGGCCGGGGCACCACCGGGTTCAGCGATTGCATCTTCGTCCAGTGGGACCGCAAGAAGGAAGGGCGACACGCGCTCCAGGTGGAAAGCGGCACGGTGATCGTGCGCGGCTGCGAGTTCCAGGAGAACAAGCCGCAAATCGAACTGGGTGAAAACGTCCGCCGTGCTGTGATCAGCGACAACGTGATCAACGGTCCGGCGCGCATCGCCAACCGCAGCAAAGGCTCGGTCAAGATTGCCAACAACGCCGAAGACGCGCCGAAGACGCCGTAAGAGTGAGGACGTTGAACCTGAAACTCAGAATTCAAGAACCGCCGTCGCAACGTCTCTTGCGTAGCGGCGGCTCGGCAGAGCGCCGCCATTCTCGAATTCCAGGGCTAGGAAGTGCGGCGCTCTGCCGAGGCGCCGCTACGGAATCTTGGGAGCGGCTCTCGGATTTCAGGTTGCAGCACGGGCCGCCACCTCGGCTTCTGTCAGCCGCATGACCGCCGACCCGTCAATCGACCGCACGCCATCGCCGGGCGCGGACTACTTCGCCACGACCCATTGGAGCCTGGTCCTCACGGCGCAACACGGCAATCCGGCCCGCGCGCACGAGGCGCTGTCCGTGTTGTGCCGGACCTACTGGTATCCGCTCTACGCTTTCGTGCGCCGGCAGGGCCACGGCCCGCACGACGCGCAGGACCTCACGCAGGAGTTCTTCGCCCGCTTGCTGGCCAAGAACTACCTCGCCGACGTGGCGCGCGAGAAGGGCAAGCTCCGCTCGTTCCTCCTCGCCGCGCTGAAGCATTTCCTCGCCAACGAATGGGACCGCGCCCGCGCCGCCAAGCGCGGAGGTGCGCAGGCGCCCATCTCCCTCGACGACACCGACGCCGAGACGCGCTACCTGCTGGAGCCGGCCGACGTGATGAGCGCCGACAGGATTTTTGAGCGCCGCTGGGCGCTGACGCTGCTCGATCAAGTCTTGCGCCGCCTGCGCACCGAGCAAGCCGACGCCGGCAAGCTGGTGGCTTACGAACAACTGAAGCCCTGCCTCACCGGCCCAAAGGAGTCGGCTCCGTACGCGGAGTTGGCGACGAAACTCGGCATGACGGAAGGCGCGGTCAAAGTGGCCGCGCATCGCCTGCGCCGGCGCTATCGCGAATTGCTGAGGGAAGAAATCGCGCAAACCGTGGCGAGTCCGGCGGAGGTGGACGATGAAATCCGCCACATCATCGCCGTGTTGAGCGGCTGAATCACTTCCGTAGCAGCCAACGTGAGGAGGCTCCATTCAGAGATCAGCGGTCAGAAGTCAGAGGTCAGTCAGAAGAATCAAAACCTCCTTGCGTCCAGGACTGCCTCAAGCTCCCGCCCGACGCACCGGGTAGCGCAGGTTTTCAACCTGCCGTATCGCCGACTTGCAGTCGGCCAGGCCGTGAACCTTCCAGCCGGCGGGCCTCTTCCAACGCTCGCCGGTTGGAAGACCGGCGCTACGGCAGACTGGATAGTCTGCGCTACGAGTGCTCCCGAACCGAGCTTGAGGCAGCCCTGTCACGTCGGCTGCTACTCGGCTGATATGCCGAGTTGAACTCAGATGCCATGTAACCTTTCTCCGCCGTTTCTTCTGTAAGAGGTGAACGAAAGAAACGCTATGAACACGAACCAACTTTGCCCGCAGTGCCAGTCGCCGCTCCCGCCGGACGCTCCGGAAGGGCTGTGCCCCGCGTGTCTGGCCCAGGCGGCCTTCGCCACTCAGCCGGAGCCAGGCGCAACACAAGTCACCGACGAGCCTGCCATAAAGCCGCGACGCGGCCTGCCGAAGCTGGGCGAGTTGTTCGGCGGCTACCGCATCCTGAACGAACTGGGCCGAGGCGGCATGGGTGCCGTGTTCGAGGCGGAACACCTGGAAAGCGGACGCCGCGTCGCGCTCAAGGTGCTGGGGCACCAGCTTGATTCGCCCGACGCCCGCGCCCGTTTCTTACGCGAGGGCCGGCTCGCCGCGTCGATCAACCATCCGAACAGCGTCTATGTGTTCGGCACGGAGGAGATCGACGGCACGCCCGCCATCGCGATGGAACTGATCGCCGGCGGCACCTTACAGGAGCGCGTGCAAGTCGAGGGACCGCTGCCTGTCGGCCAAGCCGTTGATGCCATCCTGCAAGTCATCGCCGGTCTCGAAGCCGCGCAGGCCATCGGCATTCTGCACCGCGACATCAAGCCGGCGAACTGTTTCGAGGACGCCGACGGCACGGTGAAGATCGGCGATTTCGGCCTCAGCATTTCCACCGCCGCGCGCCGCGACACGAACCTGACGCTGCAAGGCGCTTTCCTCGGCACGCCGGCCTTCTGCTCGCCGGAGCAGTTGCGCGGCGAGGAACTCAACGCGCGCTCCGATCTGTACTCCGTGGGCGTCACGCTGTTTTACCTGCTGACGGGGCGCACGCCGTTCGAGGCGAAGAACATGGTCCAACTCCTCGCCACCGTTCTGGAGCAGCCCGCGCCGTCGCCGAAGAAGTTCCGTCCCGAACTGCCACAGGGTCTGGTCAGGGCCATCTTGCGCTGCCTCGAAAAACAGGCGGGCGAGCGATTCGCCAACTACGACGAGTTGCGCCAGGCGCTCGCGCCGTTCAGTTCCGCCGCGCTGGTGCCGGCCCCGCTGGGGCTGCGGTTCCTCGCCGGAGCGGTGGACATGCTGCTGGTCTGCGCCGCGGGCATGACCGTGAACTTGCTGGCGTTCGGAGGCTTCATGGCCTTCATGGATGCCGCCACGTTTCGTTCGCCGAAGGTGCTGTTCTGGATGGTGACGGCGTTCGTGGCGATGCTCCTTTACTACGCTCTGCTGGAAGGAATCCGCGGCGCGAGTCTGGGCAAGGCGATATGCCGGCTGCGCGTCGTGGACGCGGATCGGAATCCTCCCGGCGTCTGGAAGGCGCTGGTTCGCGCCGTGTTCTTCGTGGTCCTGCCGGGGCTGCCCTACTGGGTGTCCTTCGGATTTGACCCCGTCGCCTTCATGCAGACGAGCAGCAATCTCGTGCGGCACGGTGTCTCGCTGCTTTACTACGTGGTCCTGGGGCTGCTGTTCTGCACCGCGCGCCGGCGGAACGGCTTCGCCGCCATCCAGGACTTGCTCACGCGCACGCGCGTGATCCGCAAACCGGCCTACCAGGCGCGACCTGTCCTGACGGCAAATGAGGAATCCCCGCCCGCCGCCGAAACCCTGCCGAGGGTCGGGCCGTATCACGTGCTCGAAACGGTGGAGAAGACCACCGGCGGCGAATGGCTGCTGGGCTACGACACGCGCCTCCTGCGCAAGGTCTGGGTGCGCGTCGTTCCGCCGGGCACGCCGCCCGTCGCGCCGCCGTGGCGGCATTTGGGCCGCGTGGGGCGTCTGCGCTGGATCACCGGTCGCCGCTCGCCGGACGAGAATTGGGACGCCTTCGAGGGTGCGACGGGCAAGCCGCTGGTGAACTTGTTGGGCGCGCGCCAGCCCTGGAGCCAGGTGCGCTACTGGCTCCTCGATCTGGCCAACGAAATCAACGCCGCGCAGAAGGACGGCACACTGCCCGCCGTGCTCGCGCTGGACCGCGTGTGGATCACCGCCGATGGCCGGGCCAAGCTGCTGGACTTCCCCGCGCCGGGTGGCCGCCGTGCTGGCCCAGCGGCGCAACTGCAGCCGCCGCCCGCACTGGACCGTAGTGCCGAAGTCCGATGTTTTCTGAACGGCGTGGCCGTCGCCGTGCTGGAAGGCCGTGTCCCTCATTTCGCCGAAGCCACGCTGGCGGCGGTGAAGACGCCGTTGCCGCTGCACGCCCGGACGTTCCTGGAGAAGCTTCCCACGTTACCGGGCCTGGACGCGATCGTCGCGGAACTGAAGCCGCTCCTGCATCAAGCCGCGGTGGTGTCCCGTTGGCGGCGGGCCGCGGTGATTGGCGGGTGCGCGGCGTTTCCGTTGCTGGCCGGGGTGGGCTTCATCTTTATTGCGCGGGTGATGATTCAATGGCAACGCAGCCAGCCTGACATCATGGAACTCGGCCAAGTTCTGCAACAACGGTCGGTCCTGCGGATGCCGTGGTTTCCCAACCGCGCCGCCGCTCCCGATGACCGGACGTTCGCCATCTACATCGCCAGCCATTTTGGGCAAACGATCACCAACGCTGGCGCGTGGTCCAGCTTCTACGCCGCGGCCACCGTCTCGGGAGACAACCGCCAGTTCGCCGAAGCGAGCGTGGCCGAGCACCCGAATCCGACTGCGGCCGAAGTCGCCGCCGCCGACAAGGCGATGAAGCCGTATCTGCGCAAGGAGGCGGCGTTCAATCCAACCCAGGCAGCCTGGATGCCGTTCGTCGTGGCGGGCATGAGTCTGCTGGTCTATGTGGGCTTGCCGGCGCTGTTGGCGGCGGTGCTGTTCCGGGGCGGACTGGTGCTGCGGCTGTTGGGATTGGCGGTGGTGCGGCGGGACGGCGCACGCGCCTCGCGGCTGCGGGTGCTGTGGCGCGGCGTGGTGGCGTGGTCGCCAGCGCTGAGCGCGCCCGTGCTGGCAATGATGCTGACGCCGCTGGTAGGCGCTGTCGCAGCGGGATCACTCGTGACGGTGCTGGTGATCGGGCTGGCCGCCTGCTCGCTGGCCTTGCCCGAGCGCAGCCTCCAGGACCGCCTCGCCGGGACCTGTTTGGTGCCGAGGTGAGGGTGAAAGGCGTTGAAAGGTAGAAGCGTAAAAGCGTTGAAGAGGCTCCGATGTCGGGCTGAAGCCAAGTCGTGAAGCCTCTTCAAGTTTTTGGCGCTTCCACTTTTCAACCCACCGTCGCTGATGCGCAATGGAGCCTCGACTGGTCAAGCCGCAGACCAGCCACCGCTCATTGCAGGCGGATAAAATCCAGGTCCACCACAGCGCCGGGCGCGTTGCACGGATCCAGCCGCAGTCCCGTGATAACGCCGCGCCAGCGACGATTCGAGGCCACGGGAACTTTGTATTCGTGCCACTGACCGTCGGCCGTGATCGCAAAGCGTTCGCTGGAAGCCTCGCTCTCGGGAAGGCGGCTGGTGCGCCAGAAAAGCTGCGCGGTGTCGTTGAACGACGAGCCGTCAGTCCGCTGGAGTTTCAGGCGGAGAACCACGGCGGTGAAATCGCCGGCCCGCGCCTGCATCGGCGGACTGAAGAACGCGGGATCGTGGCCGGTCGTGCGGACCGTGAGCGCGCCGTTCGCGGCCTTGAGATCGACCAGGTTCATCGTGTGATTCCAGCCCTCGGCACTGGCGTCGAAGCTCCAGGCCGCGGGAGAAGTTTTCTGACGCGGCACCTCGTACGGGCCGAGGCCGGCGTCAGCGGGCGTGACATCGTCGTGCGCAGGCGGCGCGTCGGTGCAGACTTCGCGGAGGGCGTCGAGGTAGCCGAAGCCGAATTCCTGGTGCGGCTCGATATAGGAGCCTTCGCCCCACTCGTTCCAGGCTTCGATCAGCAGGATTGGTCGAGCGCCGAGAGTCGAGGGTCGAGAGCCGAGCACAGCTTTCGCATCTCGCAAGTGCCGCGCGAACAGCTCCGGCGTGCGGCCAAAGCGGACGAGGTTGTTTTCTCCGTGCCACGGGCGGCTGTCCCAACCGCCGCAAATCGGAAGTGGTGAGAGAGGAATTGGCGATTGCTCGACGATGTGCTCCCAGTTGCGGCGGTAGCCGTCGAGGAGTGTTTCGTAAGGCGCGTATTTGGTTTCACCCGACAGGCCGAGGCCAGGCCAGTTGTAGGCGGTGACAGCGTCGTAGCCTTCCGTCGCGGCATGGCGCGCACTGCCGGCGTCGCCCACGCACGCGATGAGGTGGAGGCCCTTCAAGCCGGCGCGTACGCACTCAGCCCGCATGGCGTCGAAGGCCCGCTTCACGCCTGCGCTGCCGAGGTCTTGCGTCAGCCGGTCGGGGCTGAAGATGATCACCGCCGGCTGGCCGTCGATGAGCAGATGTTCCGGGCGGCGAAAATAGTTCTCGAACCAATAGCGCGTCACGGCGAGGCAATCTTCGTGCGACGAGCTATGCGGCGGATTGTGATTCGCCCAGAGCAAACAGAACTTCAGCAGGTGGCGGTAGCGGGCCTTGAAGTAGCCGTCGTGCAAGCCGTGCTCCAACTGCCGTGCGCCTTGCGACCAATACCAGTCGTAGGCGAAGAACGTGATCCCGTGCTCGACGGCCCACTTGATGTGCCAGTCGGCCACTTCGGGATCGCCCTCGCGATACCAGCCGAGCACCGGCTTGCGTTCGGGAAAACGCTGCAAGGGCTGCCAGCGGCTCGCGGTGTTCCAGCCTGGGAAATAATAGACGCCGACTTCCGACGGCCCGCGCACGGGTTTCGGCTCCGGCACGTAACCGGTCTGCGCGATGCGCAGGCGCGGCGTAAACCGGAGCGCGGCCCGCGCGGTGAGGCGCTCTGTGTTCGGGCCGGTGAGGGTCAAGCTGGCTTCCGCGGCTAGCGGCCGGTCGCTGCACACGCGCCACGTCAGTTCGGTTTCCTCGCCGAAAGCGAGTGAAGCCACACGCGCGGCGGCGGTCGAAGCATCGAGACGTCTCACACCATCCGGCAGGGACAACCGAGCCTGAAGATTTGTCGCCGGTTCTCCGCCGAAGTTCCCCAGCAGGACGGAGAGCGTGACGGCTGTGCCGGCGCGGGGCAAAGCGTCGCTCACGCCGAAGGACAACACCTTCACCTGCGGCGGACCTTGGGCTTCATCGCTGACCTTGAGCCAGCGCAGCCGCGCCTGCGCGCCGACGGCATCGCTGGGCCGCAAACCGAGCGCGACGACGTGCCCGCGCCAGCCGGAGACGGCGAGCAGGTCAAGGTTGTAGGTGTGTTCCTTGCCGTCGGCCTCGACGGGGAAGCTGAAGTGCTGCAGGCCGTGCGTTTGCTCGGTGGCGAAGAGGAGCGTGCCGCGCGCGCCTTTATTCACCGCCATACGGAGGGAGACGTAGCTGTTCTCGTCTGCTTTGAACCGGACGGGCGGGCTGAGCACGAAACCGTCGCGACTACTCGTGGAGACGGACACACCGCCAGCCTGGGAGGCCAGCGCCGCGTCCGTGGCGACCTGCCAGCCTTGAACCCCGCTGGTGAAGTCGAACTCCGCGCGCTCGACGGCGGACGGAAATGGAAGCTGCGTGATGCGGATGAAGTCCACCTCGAACTTCGCGCCGTCGTAAACGTCGAAGCGCAGGCGCACGATCTTGCCTTCTGGATGCCAAAACGGCATCAGCCGATAGGTGTGCCATTGGCTGTCGCCGGTTACGTTGAAGCGCGTGGTCTTCTCCTGACTCAGCCCGCCGAAGCGTCCGACCGAAGTGTTGCTCCAAAAGAACTCCGCCGTGCCGTCGCGGTCTGCCTTGAGCCGCACTTCGAGTTGCTGTAGCGGCGTGGCCGGAAGATTGAGCCGCTGGCTCAAGTCCAGGATCGGGTCCGCGCCCACCGCGCGACAGGCGAGCACGCCATTGGAGACGAGCACGCCGGCGAGATGCCCATTCGGCTGCCAGCCTTGCAAGTCGCCGGCACGATCAAAGGTCCATTCCAACAGCGTGGTCGGATCGGCGGTGGCGTTCGAAGCTGCCTGCGCGGGCGAAGACCAACCTGCCGCGGCAAGGAAGAGGGCGAACGCGAAGGCTGCCCTGAAGTCTCTCAGTCGTAGCGGCGTCTTGAACACATTCATCTGCTGGAGAACTTAAACACTGTGGCGCTCTTGAAGACCTCACCGGGACGGAGCACGCACGACGGAAAGTTCGGCTTGTTCGGCGAATCAGGGAAATGCTGCGTCTCCAGGCACAGTCCGGCGTGCTTCCCGAAAGTCGCGCCGCCGACGCCGGTGAAGCTGCGGACGTGGTTGGCCGTGTAAAGCTGAGCACCCGGTTCCGTGGTGCTGACTTCCATCACGCGCCCGCTCGCCGGCTCCACCACTCGGGCAAAAAGCTTGAGCGACTTCCCGTCCCCGCCCAGGACGAAGTTGTGATCGTAGCCGCCGGGCCTGGGCTTGAGCTGTTCGATACGCGCGCCGATGGCCGTGGGCGTGGTGAAATCCAGCGGTGTGCCTTTCACGCTCGCGATCTCGCCCGTGGGAATCAACTCATCGTCCGACGGCGTGTAGCGGTCCGCCGCCAGCCAAAGCTGGTGGCCGAGGCAGTCGCCGGAGCCGGCGAGATTGAAGTAAGCGTGGTTGGTCAGATTGACCACGGTGGCCTTATCAGTGCGGGCCTCGTAGTCGAGGCGCAGTTCGTTGTCGTCGGTAAGCGTGTAAGTCACGGTCACGGTGAAGTTGCCGGGGAAGCCTTCCTCGCCGTCCTTGCTCAGGTAGGTGAACTGCACTGCCCCTTCGGTGGCGCGGGCCGGCAGCGCCTTGGCTTGCCAGACCACGCCGGAGAAATTCTTCCGCCCGCCGTGAATGTGGTTCTGGCCACTGTTTACGGTGACTTGGTGCTCCACGCCGTCGAGGGTGAAGCGCGCTTTGGCGATGCGGTTGGCGTAGCGCCCGATGACCGCCGCCGCGGCCGGATGGCCTTTGAGGTAGGCCGCTAGGTTGTCCGAGCCGAGCACCACGTTGGTGAAGTGGCCGCTGCGGTCCGGCACGTGCAGCTCGGTGAGGATCGCGCCGTAGGACATGACCTTCACCGTCATGCCGCCGGCGTTGCGCAGAGTGAAGACGGTCACGGATGTGCCGTCCGGTGTCCGGCCAAATTCTTTTTCTTCAATTCGAGTCACAGGTTGTCCTTTCGTAGAGTTGGAAACGGCCGCGGGGGCGGTTTCGGTTAGAGCCAACGCCACCAGCACCGCCAACAAAAGCTGCGCCGCGCTGCCACAAGTCCGAACCAGTTGCGTCTTCATAAAGTCTTGCCGTCTGCCTTCGATCTGAACTCCGATTTCGAGTCACCACACGAACTACACGAAAAGGCTTCGCGCCTCTTTGCCTTCTTCCTCTGCACAGCGCCAGCACGGTAGTTCCGGCTCCGCTCCTCACGTCGGTGGCTACGTTGCGGTGGAATCTCGACTCGGTCCTGCCCGTCAGTCCACGCGCTTGATCTTGATGTCGCTGCGCAGGACTTTGCCGTCCTCGACATTGACGAAGACCTCGCCCACCTCGGCCATCTCGTCGGGCTTCTGGAGCTTGGCGGCCCAGAGGCGCACGCGCCACGCCGGCAAGCCTTCCCAATGCTCCAGCGTCAAGCGCGTGGCTTTCAGGGTTAGGTTCTTGAGCAACGGCTCGCTCGTGGCAGTCTTGAGGGCCTGGTCGGAATCGATCTTGAGCTTGTCCTTGGGCAGTTCCGTCGGCGTCTTGGCCATGCCGAGGAAGCTGCCCCAGTGCTTGACGGCGACTTTTTGGCCGGCGGCGAACTTCACTTCCGTGCCCTTGCCTTTGGAGTTCGGATCGAAATACACCACGTACCAGATCGTGGGCGTGAGGCTGCCGACGGACTTCTCGGAACGAATCTCGACGAGCCGGTTCTTGGCTTCCTCGCCGACGTAGCGGTTGCCCTCGCGGAACAACTCGAACGCCGTGGGATCGGCGGCCAGGCTGGAGGCCGCGAAACCGCCCAAACCAACCGTGATGAGAAGGAAACTGCGCAACCGACAGACGGGACGTGTCTTCATGGCGCGGAACGTAATTCCGGCGGCCACGGCTGACAAGGTGAAAGCCGGCGAAGTCCTGGCAAGGACGTGAAGCTCCTTTCCTGCCGCCTCGCCTTGCCGAAACGACCGCCGGTGAAGGGGCGGGTGAATCGCGACGTGAAGTCCCCGAGGACCGAAAAGCTGGCCTTGTCACTTGGCGCCCACTCCGGCTAGATTCCCTCGCGTATGTTGGCCGTTGAAAACAAGTCCAGCGCGGCCGGGAGTTCCTCCAGCCGTCCGCTGCCGCTGGAGAGCGGGGAGTTCTTGCACTCCCGCGAATTCCTGCGTCGCTACGAGCGGATGCCGCAGGTGAAAAAGGCTGAGTTGATCGAAGGAGTCGTCTATATGGGTTCACCCGTTAGTGTCCGTCACGCCAAACCTGACAACTTGATGCAGTTGTGGCTCGGTGCCTATGCCAGCCGGCATCCGGAAACCGAAGCCCTCACCAACGCTACCGTCATCCTCGACGCCGAGAATACCGTGCAGCCCGACGCTCTCCTGCGCCGCCTGCCCGAACACGGCGGACTCAGCCGCGTGAACGAAGACGGCTACCTCACCGGCCCGCCGGAACTGATCGTCGAAGTAGCGGCCAGTTCCGCCTCGATTGACCTGCGGGACAAACGGCGGGCCTACTGCCGCAACGGCGTGCGCGAATACCTGGTCTGGCTGGTGGCCGAAGCGCGCTTGGAGTGGTTCTGCCTGGAAGACGACGAATACCGCGCGCAACTGCCGGACGCGGAAGGCGCGCTGCACAGCCGCGTCTTCCCCGGCCTCCGCCTGCCTGTCGCAGCGCTGCTGGCCTGTGACACGGCCAAAGTCCTGGAGGCATTGGCGGACACGAACCGCTGAGCAGGAAACCGTCTCCTCACGTCGGCGGCTGCGGGGTTTTGCCGGAAGCTCGCCTCCGCGCTCCGTTCAACGCCATTGCATTCTTCCCGTGACTCGCGCACACTCGCGCACATGGAACTTTTTCATAAAGTTTGCAAGGCCGCCGTCGATGCCGGCGCCTCGGACTTGCACATCAAGATCGGCGTGCCGATTGTCTTTCGGATCAACCGCCAACTCGTCAACATCG
The DNA here is from genome assembly GCA_016219875.1 of Verrucomicrobiota bacterium. Classification (GTDB taxonomy): domain Bacteria; phylum Verrucomicrobiota; class Verrucomicrobiia; order Limisphaerales; family JACRJZ01; genus JACRJZ01. The sequence goes on from JACRJZ010000128.1 coordinate 11,803, forward strand.
ACTGCACCATCCCCACGAAGGAGTGGATGGAAACGGTGGCCGAGCACATCGTGCCCAAGCACGCCAAGCGCAAGCTGGAGGAGGAAGGCGAGGCGGACTTCTCCTACTACCTGCCCGGGGCCGGACGTTTCCGCACCAATCTCTACCAGCAACGCGGCGAGTGGTGCCTGGCCATGCGTTACGTGAAGACCCAGGTGCCCGGCTTCGAGGAACTGGGCCTGTTGCCGGTCCTGAAGACGTTCGCCGAGACGCCGCGCGGTATCGTGCTCCTGGCGGGCACCACCGGTTGCGGCAAATCCACGACCCTGGCGGCGATGATCGAGCACATCAACGCCCACCAGCGCCGCCACGTCATCACGATGGAAGACCCCATCGAGTACGTCTTCGAGGACAACCAGTGCATCATCGAACAGCGCGAAGTCGGCCTGGACACGCAGTCCTTTCATTCCGCGCTCCGCAACGTCCTCCGCCAGGACCCGGACGTGATCATGATCGGTGAAATGCGCGACGCCATCAGCTTCGGCGCGGCCATGAGCGCGGCGGACACCGGCCACTTGGTGCTCTCCACCGTCCACACCACCAACTCTTCCCAGTCCATCATCCGCATTCTCGACTTCTTCCGGGCCGACGATCGCGAGCAGGTGCGCCGCCAGCTTGCCGGCACGCTGCTGGCCGTGGTTACCCAGCGCATGACGCAGACGCTGGCCGGCGGCGTCACCCCGGCGCTGGAAATCCTCATCAACACGCCCATCGTCCGCAAGCTGATCGAGGAAAACCGGCTCGACAAACTCCCCGCTGCCATCGAAACCGGCGTGGAAGACGGCATGCAGAACTTCAACCAGGCGCTCTACAACCTTGTGACGGCCGGCAAGGTGTCCAAGGAAGAAGCCCTCAACAAGGCGACCAACGCCCAGTCCCTCGAAATGAACTTCAAGGGCATCTTCCTGGATGAGGGAAGGAGAATTCTCGGGTAGGGGAGAGCGTCGGTAGCATCCGTGCGCGTATGAAGAAATGCACTTGGTGCGGTAAAGAGTATGCTGACGACGCGATGATTTGTTCCCTGGACCAGCAGACTCTGGTTCCTTGCTCAGAATCGGTTGCCATCACTTCGGAAAAGAGCACAGGTGTGGACTTCCCTTGGCACATTGTGGGTTTCGCGACAGCGTGGCTGATTGCGAATGTTCTGCTCTTTGTGTTTGTTCACCCCGCTGCAAGTCTCCTGTTCGGTCTTGCCACAGCACTGTGGGCGGCGATTGACTGCTCACAGATGCAGTCGCACGGCTCCAAAGTGCTTGGTCTGGCTTTCAAGCCGGTCGTTGTCTTCGCAGTGTGCGCTTTCTTTCTGTGCGGGTTTGGCTTCATTTGGTACTTGGTCATGCGCCATCGCGTCAGGAACGCGCCCCGTGATTTGACACAACCGAGCCTGAATGCTCCCTCGTAACACCAAGGTCGCCGTTCCACACGTCAGTCAAAACCGAACTTCGCTTACCCTTCCCATGAAATCCGCCTACGAACTCGCTATGGAGCGACTGAACAAACAGTCGCCCGCCGTGAAACTCTCCGCCGAGCAGAAAAAGGCCCTCGCCGAACTCGACTCGAAGTACGCTGCCAAGATTGCGGAGCGTGAAATCTCTCTCCAAGGCGACATCACCAAAGCTGAGGCCGCCGGCGATGCCGAAACGATGGAGAAGCTCCAACAGCAACTCACCAACGAACGCCGTAAACTCCAGGCCGAACTGGAAGAGAGGAAAGAGCGCGTGCGCCAGGGCCAGGGCTGAGTTCATGTCCGAGAACTCCAGCCATTCCGCAGCGGCCGACGTGAGGCCACGGCGAATCGCCGGACCTCGCGGTCAAGGATCTCGGCGTAGCGGCGTCTCGGCAGAGCGCCGCCATTCATTTGGGTGCTGGAGACAGCGGCGCTCTGCC
>JACRJZ010000129.1 GCA_016219875.1 Verrucomicrobiota bacterium
GGCAGAGCGCCGCGGCTTCCACTTCTGAAGATCGGCGGCGCTCTGCCGAGACGCCGCTACGGGGACAAGGCTCGTGGAAAGCGTGGCGTGAGATCGAAGTCGCCGCCAAAGGCAACGCGTGGGTGGAGTTCAAGCCCGACGAGGCAGGCGCGTGGGTCCGTCTCAAGGCCAGCCGCGATTGCGGCAAGGCAACGGCCTTCTTCCACTTCAGCAACGCCGACCGCCGCGGCACCAAGCCGGCCACGATGTTCGCCGGCTTGGCCAAGCCGGGTGACAAAGCCGTCTCCGGCGGCCTGCTCTACGCGCGGGGCGCGAACTTGAGGACGCTCCGCTTCGCTGCCGAAACGCGCGGAGCCGCGACGAGCGGCGAAAGTTGTTACGACCTCGACGCGAACCTGACGCTGCGCCGGACCGACGACAGCGCCGGGCTGGTGTGGATGCGGAAGAACTTGGCCATCCCAACGGGCGTGATCAGCGCCGACGCCGCCTCGGTGCTTTACGTGGACGAACAGGGCCGGCGCTGGCGTTTGCCCAAAGGGGACGCCGCGTTCGACGGCCCCGGTCTGCTGGGCGACGAGCGCGTGGCGCGCGAGGTTTGCACGGAGCGTGATCTGCTCAATGTCCACGGCACCTTTTATGAACTGCCGGCGGAGAACGCGGGCGGCTTCACCAAAGTGCGGCCCATCGCCACGCACAACCGCCGCATCAAAGACTACGCTTCGTGGCGCGGCTTGCTCGTGATGAGTGGGGTGGCAGCCGACGCGCCCAAGGACAACCCGCATCTCATCCGCTCCGACGACGGCCAATGCGCGCTCTGGGTAGGCGCGGTGGATGACTTGTGGCAGTTCGGCAAGCCGCGAGGGCAAGGCGGCCCGTGGAAGGACACCGCGGTCAAGGCCGGCGAGCCGGGCGATGCCTACTTGATGACCGGCTACGACCAGAAGCGGCTGGTCCTCGCGCACGCGGCCACGGTGCCCATTACGTTCCGGGTGGAAGCGGATTTCACCGGCACAGGCACATGGGCCGTCTATCGCGAGTTGACGGTGCCGCCAGGCGTGGCGCAGGAACACCGGTTCCCGGATTCGTTCGCGGCCTACTGGGTGCGACTCCGCGCCGGCACGGACTGCCAAGCGTCCGCCACGTTCCATTACGAGTGAACCGGAGAACGCTCCTCCTCCGGGTGGACGCGAATGAGGAAGCCCGGCCTCGGAACTCCGGATCCGTCGCCTTGCGCGGTCGGGACTGTGGAAACCACCTGAGACCAGTTCACTGAAGTCCGCAACCTTTTGTTGCACCTGCAACAAAAGGTTGCACGGGGCATTGGGGTTTGGAATTTAGGCGAAGCTCACTGAGCCTCTTTCGAAACTGTAGCCACCGATGTGAGGAGGCTCTGTTTCTCTTGAAGTTTGAGCCTCCTCACGTCGGCGGCTACGAAGTCCTGAAATCGCCTCGTCCTTGCCCTGCCCTACTTGCCCCGCTGGTGCTGCAGGAACCACTCGTAGAGTGCGGGGTTGTTGTAGCTTTCCGTCCAGGAATCGTGCTGGGCTTCGGGATAGACGGTGAGCTTCACGTCCGTGCAGCCGGCTTTCTTGAACGCCTCCACCATGCGCTCAGACTCCTCCAGTCGCACCACCGGGTCTTTGGCGCCGTGAAACGCCCAGACGCCGAGCGATTTCAGGGCCGTCAGTTTCCGGCCGCCCGCCAGCACCACGCGCACCCATTCGCCGCCGCCGCAGATCGGCGCGATGGCCGCGAAGCGCTCTGGATACTGCGTCCCCAGCGTCCACGTCCCGAAGCCGCCCATGCTTAGCCCGGTCAGATAGACGCGGTTCGTATCCACGGCGTACTGGTCGATGACGTTGTCCAGGAGGTTCATCAACAGGTCGCTGGACCATGTCTCGCCGTTGGGGCATTGGGGCGAGACGGTGATGAACGGGAACTCGGGCTTGTCCTTCACGATCTTCGGCGGGCCGTGGACGGCGATTTTCCAGAGATTCGTGCCGCGCTCGCCCGCGCCGTGGAGGAAGAGGAGCAAAGGCCAACGCTTGCCAGACTTGGCGTCGTAGTCCTTGGGGAGGAAGAGAAGGTAGTTCGCGCGGACGGTTTTGGTGATCGTCTTCTCGAACATTTTGGTTTGCTGGACGGTGTCTTGAGCTTTGGCTCGCTTCATGGGAAGGGCGGTGAAAGCTGCGAGGGCAGCGACGGTGAGGAGGGTGGAGGTTTTCATGGGTTGAAGTCGGCTCCGAGGCGGAGCCAGGGGTTGGATTACATGATCTTGAGTTTCGGCAAATCCTGCAGGTCCACAAGGCCGACGGGGTAGTTCTTGGAGTTGACCACGATGAGGTCGTCGATGTTGCGCTCGTTGAAAACTTTCAGCGCCTCGACGGCCAGCGCGTCGTCGCGCACACGGACGGGGTTGCGGGTCATGACGGCGGCGAGGGGCTTGGACAGGACGTGTTCGTCGGCGGCCATGTGCCGGCGCAAATCGCCATCGGTGAAGACGCCCACGAGGCGGCCGCGCGCGTCCACGACGCTGACGCTGCCTGCTTTGGCCTGGGTCATCACGAGGAGGGCTTCCTTCACGCTGAGGTTCTGGCGGGCGATGGAGTTGCGCACGCCGGAGCGCATGATGTCGCGCACGCGCAGGAGGAGGGCGCGGCCAATGGCGCCGGAGGGATGGAACTTGGCGAAGTCCTGCTGCTTGAACCCACGCGCCTGGAGCACGGCCATCGCCAGGGCATCGCCCATCACCAGCGTGGCCGTGGTGCTGGCGGTGGGCGCGAGGTTGAAGGGGCAGGCCTCGCGCGGCACGCGCACGTTCAGCGCAAGATCGCTGGACCGCGCCAGCGTGGAGCGCGGGCTGCCGGTCAAAGCGACGATCTTGACGGCAAACCGCTTGATGGCGGGCAGGAGGTTCAGCAACTCCTCCGACTCTCCCGAGTAACTCAGCGCGAGCACGGCGTCGCCGTCATTGACGATGCCGAGGTCGCCGTGCAAAGCATCGACGCTGTCGAGCAGGACGCTGGTGGAGCCGGTGCTGGTGAGCGTGGCGGCGATCTTGCGGCCGATGTTGCCCGACTTGCCGACCCCCACCACGATGATCTTGCCGCGCGTCTGGAGGGTTTCGACCAGCAGGTCCACGGCGCGAGTAAAAGACTCGTCAAGCTGGCTGCGGACCTTCCGAAGGGCGGCCAGTTCGACATCGAAGACTTCGCGGGCGCGGACGAGGTGGTTCATGAGGCGACGGGCGGCGGCGCAGGGATGTTGGCTGGATGGACCAGCGTGAGGCCGGGGATGCCGTCGAAGTCGGAGGGGTTAAGCGTGAGCAAGTGTGTCAGGCCGTGGGCAAACATCACGGCCGCGAGGCGGGCATCGTGGACTTTCTTGCCTTTGATTTGGTGCGTGGTGACGAGGTCAAGCCAACGTGGAAAGACCTCCGCTTTGTCTTCCAGCAGCGGAAACTGGTTCCTGACTTGGTCAAGCTCCTGACGCGTCTGGGTTGAGGTCCATCCCAACCCGTTGTTCCCGACAGGACGGGTGGCCACCGCCCAGAACTCAATGAAGTTCTGCGGTGTGACGAAAGTCTCCTCCCCGTTCTGCCACATCATCGTGATCGTATTGCGAACCATGCTGTGCTCTGCGCATGCCGAGTCGCAGAACCGCAGCAAGATGTTGGTATCGAGGAGGTGGGCAGCCATCACTCGTAAATGCTCTCGCGCCGCAATGCCGCCAAGGGCAATCCGGGGCCACTCTTGTGGCTGTCCACCCAACGCTGAAACGCGGCAATCCGTTCCGCCGTTGTCGCGGTGGCCCAGAAAGGCGTCTCCTGTTTCACAGCGGCGACGCCGGTGCCCAGTTGGCCTGTTTGGGTGACAGGCGTGAGCGTCAGTTTCGCCTCCTCCGCCTGCACCCAATAGGGTGTGCCGCGGCGCACCTGGGCCAGCAACTCGCGCGGCAACTGGATCGTGCCGTTCTCGCTGATTTCGACAATGGCCTTCATAGCGGTCTGTGCTGTCCGACTGGCCGAAGCTACGTCAAGTCCGCCGGAATGGGAAGCGCGTTGGCGTGCGCCGCTCGATTTTCCAGGGCGGCCTCAAGCTCGATCTGGCGACGCCCGGCGCGCGGCTGTCCCAGCCGCAGCCACGCTCGGAACCCGCGGGCACAAGCCTTGTCACGAGTCGCTTTGCCGTTCCTGGTTGCCGCGGCTGGGACAGCCGCGCGCCAGAACGAGCTTGAGGCGCCCTCCAGCGGCTTCACTCCGCGTTCGGATAGGAGCCGAGCACCTTCACGAAGACGCAATGCTCGCCGAGGTCATTCAGCGCCTTGGCGACCTTCGAGTCGTTCACGTGGCCGTCGCAGTCCACGAAGAAGTAATACTCCCACGCCTTCCGCTTGCTGGGCCGCGACTCGATCTTGGTCATGTTGATGTGGTACTTGCGGAAGGGGATGATCGCGCCGTGCAACGCGCCCACGCGGTCGGCGATGCAGAACATGAGGCTCGTGCGGTCGCGGCCCGACGGCGGCGGAATCTGGCGGCCCAAGACGAGGAAGCGCGTGGCGTTCCCGGCGTTGTCCTGGACGTTGTGTTCGAGAACGGGCAGGCCGTAGCGCTCCGCCGCAAGCAGGCCGGCGATGGCCCCGGCGTGAGGTTCCTTGGCCGCCAGCTCGGCCGAGCGGGCGTTGGAGGACGTCTCGATGATCTCCGCGTTCGGGAAACTCTTCTGGAGCCAACCGCGGCATTGGGCCAGGGACTGCGGATGGATGTAGAGCTTCTTGATCTGGTTGCGCCGCGCCTTGCTCATCAGGCACTGCTGAATGGGCAGGACGATCTGCGCCACAATTTTGAGATCGCTGTCCATGAACATGTCCAGCGTGTGCGTGACGACGCCCTCGGTGGAATTCTCAATCGGCACGACGCCAAAGTCGGCGTGGCGCTTGGCGACCTCACTGAAAACTTCGGCGATCGTCTTGAGCGGCGCGTAGCGGAGGCTCGTGCCGAAGCGCTGCATGGCCGCCTGATGCGTGAACGTCGCCTCCGGGCCGAGGTAGGCGATGGTCATGGGCTTCTCCACCGCCAGGGCGCTGGACATGATCTCGCGATAGATGGCGCGGATGGCCTCGTCGGTGAGCGGGCCTTGGTTCGTTTTGCAGACGCGCTGCAGCACGGCGCGCTCGCGGTGCGGGGCGTAAATCTCTTCGCCGGCGCGGCGCTTGAGGTGGCCGATTTCCAAGACGTGCCGGGTGCGTTCGTTCAGCAGCTTGACGATTTGGGCGTCGATCTTGTCGATGGATTGGCGGTGGTCGGCGAGACTCATGGCGTTTCAGGGGCAGCAGGTGGAGTGGTTTCGGTGCTCGCAGCGGCTGGCGCTTCCGACACGGGCTTGGTTTCGCCGGCGGCGGGAGCGGCCAGCTCCACCGTGCCGTTGCTGTTCATTTCCACGGTTTGCAGTTGCTCCGGCGGGGCGGTGGCCAGGCCCGGATCGACGGTAAGCAACGATTCCGGTTTCTGGATTGGCAAGCGGCGCAATTCATCCGCCGCCGGCAAGTCCTCCAGGCTGCGCAAGCCGAAGTACTCGATGAACTTCACGGTGGTCCCGTAAGTGATCGGGCGGCCCGCGGCTTCGGCGCGGCCGACCGGCTGCACGAGTTCGCGCTCCAGCAGCGTCTGCATCACGCCGTCCACGGCCACGCCGCGGATGGATTCGATCTCGGCGCGCGTGATCGGCTGGCGGTAGGCAATGATGGCAAGCGTCTCCAGCGCGGGCTGTGAGAGGCGCGCGGGACGATGCTTCTCGCCCACGAGCGCCTTGACCCAGGGCGCGAAATCCGGCCGCGTGCAGAATTGCCAGCGCTCCGCCACGCACACCAGGCGATAACTCCGTCCGGCTTCCCCGTGGTCGCGGACGAGTTCCTCCAACGCGGCCACGACCGCATCTTCCTTCACTTTCTTGAAACTGCGCGCGTCCTCGGACTGCTCGGCGGCGTCGGCCAGCACCCCGCGGAGTTCCTTCGGAGTCAGCGGCTCTTGCGAAGAGAAGAGGATGGATTCCAGGATGAATTTCAGTTCCATGTTCGGGCAAAAGGCAGAAGGCAAAAGGCAGAAGGCAAAGAAACGACCACAGACCACAGACCACAGACCACAGACCTGCCCTGAACGACTTTGGACTTTGAAGCCCCTTTCAAAACTGTAGCAGCCGACGTGAGGAGGCTCTGTTTCCCTTGAAGTTTGAGCCTCCTCACGTCGGCTGCTACGGGGTTTTGAAATCGCCTCTTTGGACTTTGGACTTTGGGCTTCATGGAAGGCAGAAGTGATGAATCGTTGTTCCCTGTTACGGGACAGCCAAAGGAGCGGTGCCCGCCGAGACAGGCTCCGCCGTGCTCGCGGCCGGTTCCGACGGAACCTGCGGGGCCGCGGGCAACTCAACCGGCGGCGGCGCCTTGGCGATCTCGATTTCGCCGAACGGTTCGTGCTGCACTGCGACAAGCTGGCGGAGGCGGATCAACTCCAGCATGGCGAGGAAGGTCACGACGACTTCGGAACGGCTGGTGGCTTGGGCGAAGAGGTCCGAGAACTTCACCGACATCCGCTCGGCCAGCAGCCGGAGGAGCGCCTCGATTTTCTCGCTGACCGTCCATTTGTCCTCGAACACGTCCCGGGCGTCTTCAGTCTGCGCGACCCGGCGGAGGATGGAGTTGACGGCGTTGATCAGGTCGAAGAGCGAGACATCCGGGCGGACGGGCGCGGCCTCAAACTGCGGCGCGGCGGGCGTGCGGGTGAAGGAGTTCTCCTGCCGGATTTCCAACTGCTGCAACTGCGCTGCCGCGTCCTTGAACTTCTTGTATTCGACGAGCTGGCGGATGAGTTCCCAGCGCGGGTCTTCGCCTTCCTCTTCGCCCTCGGCAGCGACCTGCTGGTCCACGGGCAGCAGTTCGCGGCTCTTGATGTACATGAGCGTGGCGGCCATCACGAGGAACTCGCCGGCGATCTCCAGGTCGAGCATCCGCATGACCTCGATGTACTCGAGAAACTGCGTGGCCAAGGCAGTGAGGTTAACCTCGTAAATATCGACCTCCTCCTTCTTGATGAGGTAAAGAAGGAGGTCCAGCGGTCCCTCAAAGACTTCAAATTTGACTTTGTATTCGGCCATGAACTGCCGGTGGCTACCCCACCGGAGCGCGGCATCGTAGTCAGGGGGGGAGCCGCTGGCAATGCGATTAAACTCGCGCGGGCGGCCGTGACCAAAAAGCAACTGCCGGTTCACGCGGCAGCGGCCAGGTCGAAGCAAGCACTTCTTGGGTGGCCGAGACAAGGCTGCCTCCAGCTCGGTTCGGGAGCACTCGTAGCGCAGACTTTCCAGTCTGCCGTAGCGCCGGTTTTCCAACCGGCGAGCGTTGGAAGAAACAAACCGGCTGGAAATTTTACGGCCTTGCCGACTGCCAGTCGGCGCTACGGCAGGTTGAAAACCCGGTGTGCCGGGCGGGAGCTTGATGCAGCCTTGTGGCCGAGAACGAGGCCGAGAACGAGGCTTGACACCGATGCACTTCGCGGCACACTCCCGCCGTGTCCCCGCACAGCATCCGCTTTCGTGCAACGCGCTTGCCGTTTGACAAGCAGGACTCCATCGCTGTTTTCCACCACGGGTATCCACTCGGTCTCGCGGCCGCGCAGCCGCCCAAGGCTCCAAAACCACCAACAGTCAAGCAGCCCACAAACACACAATGCCGCAATGAAAACCCAACGGCTATTCCTCCCCGCCCTCGCGTTGACGCTGCCCCTGGCAGGCGCGAGTGCCGTCACCATCACCACCAACACCGCGCTCTCGCCCGGCGACACGAACTACGAGGGCGCTGCGCTCATCGTGAGCACCTGCACACTTGCGGTGAACGGCGCACACAGCTTCGCGTCGCTGCTGCTTATCGACAGCGCCGTGCTCACCCATTCGCCCGCGCTGGGCGGACATGGCGGGCCGGGCGGCAACGGCTATGGGCAGGCGGGCAGAGCCAGTTATGACGCCCTGCTGGCCCCAACGACACGGGGCAGCGGCGGCGGGAGTAAGCCGAGTTGCGGCGGCGGTTGTCCGGGGAGCGCCGGGGGAGGCAGAATCCGCCTCAGTGTCGGCGGCGTTTTGACCGTGGACGGCCTATTGACCGCCGATGGTGAGAGTGCGTGGGCCAGTGGCGGCGCGGGGGCAGCATTCAGGTCATCGCCGGAACGCTCGCCGGCAACGGCAGCATCACGGCGAATGGCGGCAGTGCCGGATATGTTCTTGGCGGTGGAGGCGGAGGCGCCTGCGCAACGCTTCTTCCGCCTGCACCAGCCGTGAACCGGTGCCCTCGTCCCAACTCAGCCTAGAAGAATACTATGAAACAATGTCTTTCGCCCCTGCGCCTGACTCAGGTGCTCTGCCAATCTGTCTTGCTCCTGGCCGTTTCCCGAACGTCGGCTGCGGAACTTCCCGGCGCGGCCACCACCAACGCTCGGCCTTCGACGGCGCAACTCTCTTTGGCCCAGTACGCCCTCCAGGATCCGGTACTTCACCTCACCGCTTGGTCGTTCGTCGCTCCGGTGGACTGGCACCGTTCGGGCGGTGTCTATTGGACCGGCCGGCTGTTGCCTCTGGCCTACTACTCCGAGCTGACGATCAAGAACCCGCGCGGCAGCGAGCAACTGCAACTTTTCCCCACCGCGATCTACGTTGCGGCAGAGAACCCGATGTGGGCGGCGGGCCGTCCGGTGTCGCCTTACCTTCAAGCCGATGAATGCATCCGTCGCATCCTGATCCCCAAGCACCGGCCTCAGGCCCGCAACGTCAAAGTGTTGGCCAGTGACAAGCCCGCCCAACTCGTGTCCGAGGCCAGCGCGCGCACACGAACCCAGGGAGTGGCCGGTTGCGACGTGCGCGCCGCGCGTGTGCTGGTGGAGTACACGGAGAGCGACCGGTCATTCCGCGAAATGTTCTTCTGCACGCTCGTCTCGCCACCCACCGCCCAAGGCCCAACTGTCTGGTGTATTGAGCGGGCGCTGGGATTGCGCGCCGAGAAGGACGAATTCGAGCGCAGCTATCGGACGCTCGGCTTGATCGCCAGTTCGCTCCGCGAGAACCAGGATTGGGTGCTCGCCCGCGGGCGCCAACTCCGGTCCATGATTCCGTCCCCCACGCCGCGCACCGGGGCCGGCGCCCCCAGCATTCTCGATGTCAGCCGCTCGATTTCGCGCAACAACGACCAGTTTCTGAAGAACATCGACGCCCTCCACACGCAACGCCTGAACACGCCCGCCAGCGATGGTTGGACCCGATCCTATCGCAATACCGAGCGCGTCGTCAATCCCACCACTGGCGAAGAAATGGAGGTGGGCGGCGGCTACCTCCAGTACTACCAGGATTATTCGGGTCGCATTTACAGCAGCAACGACCCAACGGATTTCTACCTACAAACCAAAGTCGGTGGCACCGTGCTGGAGCCGGTGCGCTGAGAGCGAAAGCAACCCATCGCAGCGCTTCTTCCGCGTGCGCCAACCGTGAATCTGCCAACCACTGACCCCGGACTACTGACTACTGAAGAACATCCAACAACCAACTCACGTTTCACGTTTCACGAACACTCAACACTCAACCAACAAGACAAACCATGAAGCCAACTCCAAACTCCGAACTCCAAAGTCCGAACCCAATCCGAAAACCGAGCGGCGAAACGCGGCGCGATCCACTGCGGGGGGGCAGTCTTCGAAGCCCAATTTCCAATCCGAAATGGCCTCTCTTTCTCGCACTGCTAACCTTGCTCCTGGGGGCGCTGCCGTTCCGCACGTGCGGCGTTCAACTGGACCGGGTCAGCTTCTTCACTGGCCCGGAGCAGGGGACGTTCAAACCGGCAGTGGACTACCAAGGGAACGTTGTCGCCCTCTTGAACGATTATCCGGCGGAGACCAATTTTGTTCGCAAGTTTGGCCCGAACGGAAATCTGCTGTGGGAGACATCTCTTGTGTGGCAGACCCCGCTCGGGGTTTACCCCAGGGACGTGGCCACGGATCACCAGGGCAATATCCTGGTAGCGGGAGAAAGCTATCGGGCGGTCGGCGCTTCGGCAGGCCCCTGGGCTTTCATCGAGAAGCTGAGTCCGTCAGGAACAGTCCTCTGGACCAACTTCGTGGGGGGGACAAACTACGAAATGGCCACGGCCATCGCCGTCGATGCACAGAACAACATCCTGGTGACGGGCACGCGGGACTGGGTCAGTGACGGGGACAACTCACAGCGCGGCTATGTGGCCAAGTTTACCCCCAATGGCATGCGGCTGTGGGTGAGACATTTTGGAGGCACCAACTGGACTGATTGGGGTTCGGCGGTCGCCGCCGATTCCATGGGGAATATCCTGGTCGCGGGCACCACCTATTCTTTCGGCTGGGTCCACGGAGGGTACGACGTCGCTGATCATCGAAATCCCGACCCGTGGGCGAGCGCCGATGGTTTTATTATGAAGCTGGATCCGAACGGAAATCACCTCTGGTCCAGTTACCTGGGCGGGACGAATTCGGACGCGGCGACGGCCGTGGTGGTTGACGACTACGACAACGTCCTCGTCACGGGGGGGACGCAGTCGCCAGGCTGGGTGAGCGGTGGTTTTCGGACGAGGTATGGCGATGATTATGGCGGCGCTGTGGGCGGGTTTCTTGTGAAGCTGAGCGCCGGCGGCACTCACCTGTGGTCCACGTATCTAGGTTACGCCAGCGGCAGCGACCTGGCCGTGGACCGCTATGGCGGCATCTTTGTGACCGGCGCGGCGTGGGCTCCGCCCTTCTGGGACACCGACTGGGCGCGCCTGGGGTTCGACTCGGTTTTGGGAGGGGGGCAGGATGCCTTTGTCGAGAAGTTCACGCCCCATGGCGCGCAGGCCTGGGCCACTTACTTCGGCGGCGACGCGGGTGACTCGGGGCTGGGCATCGCCACGGCACCGGATGGTTCGCTGTGGACAAGCGGCCTGACGGAATCCACCAATTTCGTCGCGGGCCGCACGAACGCCCCCGGCTCCTACCTGGCGCGAATCGTCGAGGGCAGTTACTTCCAAGGCGTGGGGAATTGGAGCAACACGAATCTGTGGCTGCTCCCGCCGCTGAGCAACACGGTCATCATCCTGCCGTTCACCTCCACGCTCTACGTGGACATCCCCAGCGCGCAGGCCGGCGGCTTTAGTCTGGATGCCGGCAGCCGGTTGCAGGTGCAGCCAGGCATGTCGCTGGACGTGTACGGTCCGGCGATTAACCACGGCGCGCTGGCGATCCAAAACGGCGGCACGCTCGGCCTCCGCGGCACCAGCGGCCTAACGCAATCGGGTGGCACCGCGAATATTGACGGCACGCTCGCCCTCGGCAGTATCCCCGGCGGCGGTGCCGGGATCGCCATTCAGGACGGCCAGTTGGCCATCGGCACCAACGGCCACATCTCCTTCGGTAGCCTCACCAACGGCGGCACTGGCCTCACGCAATCGGGCGGCGCGGTGGACGTCGGCGGCGCGCTCGCCTTCAACAGCATCACCGCCGGGGGCAGCGGCATCGTCATCCAGGACGGCCAGTTCCGCGTGAGTGCCGGGGGCGAGGTATCCATTGGCACTTTCAGCGGCAGCGGTAAAGGCCTTACGCAAACGGGCGGCAGCGCGAACATCGACGGATCTCTCTCATTCGGCACCAGCGGCAACGGCGCGCGCATCGAGATTCGGAGCGGCGAATTCCGCGTGGGCGCAGGGGGCCACCTCTCGCTCGGTAACGTCGGCGGCCTCAGCGGCCTCACGCTGGTTGGCGGCCGCGTGAACCTCGACGGCACGCTCGCGGTGAGCGGCGGCCCCGGGAGTGTCGCCCTCAGCCTGCAAGGCGGTTCGCTCTCCGGCAGCGGCACGATCGTCGGCATGCTCGAGGCGACGGGCGGAAGTCTCGCGCCCGGCGCCGGGGCCGGCTCGCTGACTGTCTCCAACGACTTCATTCAGTTCCCCGGCAACACACTGGTGATCGAGATGGCCGGACGTAATCCCGGCCAGTATGACCAGCTTCATATCGGCCGCCTCGCACAGTTGATGGGCCGGCTCAGCGTGCAGTTGCTCGACGGCTTCGCGCCCGCGGTGGGCGAACGGTTCGAAATCGTCACCGCCGGCAGCGGCGTCATCCCGGCTTTCACCGCGTTCGACCTGCCGGCCGGATTGAGCATGGTGCAGAGCAACACCAGCGTGTTTCTGGTCGTGACCAGCGCCATCCCGGCGCAACTCCTTGGTTCAAGCGTTTCGGCGGGCAACTTCTCCTTTCGCTTCGGCACGGTCACGAACCGCAGTTACACCGTCGAGCGCACCGACGGGTTCAGTCCGGCCAACTGGGTCTTCCACACCAACCTGACCGGCGACGGCACGCTCATGGAAGTTGCCGTCCCGCTCACGAACGCCCCACGGCGCTTCTTCCGCGTGCGCCAGCCGTGAACCGCAGCCTGAGATTCTCAACACAACCCTCGAAAACAAGACCAACGAACTATGAACATCAAACGAACTCTCCTCCTCGCCCTCGCGTTGACGCTGCCCCTGGCCAGTGCGCGCGCCGCCCTCATCTCCACCAACACCGCGCTCTCCCCGGGCGACACGACTTACGACGGCCAGCCGATTGTGGTGAGCAACTGCACGCTGACTGTGAACGGACCACACGCGTTCGCCTCGTTGATGCTGGTCAGCAACGCTGTGCTCACGCACGCGCCTGCGCCCAACGGCGAAACCAACAACCGCCTGCAACTCACCATCGCCAGTGATTTGACGATCGATGCCACCAGTCGCATCGACGTGTCGGGGCGAGGCTACGCGGGCTTAAGCGACCGGGGCGGCGGACCCGGCGGCGGCACGGGCACACGACAGGATTCCAACGGCGGCGGTGGCGGCGGTGCGCACGGCGGCAATGGCGGTGCGCCCCAGAGCATCTACGCTGGTGGCACCGCCTATGGGTTGCCCACTACGCCATCCGATTGGGGTTCGGCCGGTGGTGCGGGTTACGGCGGCTCCGGTGGTAGTGGCGGCGGCGTGGTGCGGTTGGTTGTCTCGAACCACCTCACGCTGCACGGAACCATCAGTGCCAATGGCTACAACGGCACTGCCCACAGTTGGGGTGCCTCGGGAGGCGGCGCGGGCGGCAGCATCTGGATCGCGGCGACGACCCTGAGCGGCGACGGCTCGATCTCGGCGGACGGCGGCAACGGTCCCGCCTCCAATGAAGAAGATGGCGGCGGAGCCGGCGGCGGTCGCATTGCCATCGAGGCGGAATCGAACGGCTTCACCGGTTCCCTCCGGGCGCGCGGCGGCAGCGGCTATCAGCACGGCGGCGCGGGCACGGTGTTTCTCCGGACGCCAGCGCAGCCGCTCGGCGTCGTTCGCGTGGCCAACGGTGCGGTCGTTGGCGCGACCACGCCGTTTTGGTACACTGATCGGCTCAACGAGTTGACGGTCTCGAGCCTCGCCCGGGTCGAGTGGCAAGGCCATTCCTCGCTGCTCGCGGACACGCTGTGGCTCAGCGGCACGAGCCGGGTTGATGTGACTCAGGGCACGACACTCGGTGCCTTGAACTGGCAGATGACCGAGAACTCGACCGTCGTGGGTCACTCGACTAACCACCTTGGCCTGGTCGCGAGCAACTGGGTCGGACGCGGTGTGACGCTGCTGGCCCAACAACTCTCGCTTGGCTCCAACTGCACGATCACTGCGGACGGCGAGGGCTACACCGGCACCTTGACCCGCGGCGACGGTCCCGGCGGTGCGGGCGGCGCCAACACCGATTTGGCGGGCGGCGCGGGCGGAAGCCACGGCGGTGTGGGCGGAAACCCGGACGCGAGCTTCTTCGCACCGGACGGCTACGGCTCGCTCAAGGAACCGATCGACCTCGGCTCCGCTGGCGGCGCAGGCTACGCCGGCGCGGGGGGTGCGGGCGGCGGCGCGATCCGCCTCGTCGTGACGAACGAGTTTCTCCTGAATGGCAGCGTGACCGCGCGTGGGGCGAGTGGCCGCATTCACGGCTGGGGTGCGAGCGGTGGAGGGGCTGGCGGCAGCATTTGGATCGCAGCCGGAACACTGCGGGGCGGCGGATTAGTCAGCGTAGACGGCGGAATCGGCCCGGCTGTCAATGAACAGGATGGCGGTGGGGGCGGTGGCGGGCGCATTGCGATCAACGCCACGAATGATGAGTTCGCCGGCTCCATGACAGCGTTCGGTGGTGCCGGCTGGCAGGCGGGCGGAGCGGGCACGGTCTTTCGGGCGAAGCCGGCGGCGCCGCTCGGTCACGTCATCGTGAACAACTCCGGCCGCTCCACGCAACGCACCATGATCACGCCGACCGAACGTTTCAACAGCCTTGTCATCACGAACGGCGGCCGCTGGGAGCCGGACGGTGGTCTGAGGTGGGCCGTAGCGGAGTCCCTCGTCGTGGCCAGCAACGGACTGGTGGTGTGTCATTCGACCAACGTTTCCGGTCAGGTGAACGGCGCGTGGCTGGGCACCGGTGTGGTCATCGCTGCGCGCGACATCACGATCGCCGCCGGTGGCGTCCTGCACGCCGACGCCGAAGGCTACTTGGGCAGCAATGCCGCGGGGAACGGACCCGGTGCAGGCACGGGCACACGATCGGACATCACCGGCGGCGGTGGCGGCGGCGCGCACGGCGGCGATGGTGGACAGCCGCAGAGTCCGTTCGCGGGCGGTCGGGCCTACGGCGCGATCAAGACGCCGGTGACGCCTGGCTCAGCGGGTGGCGCGGGCTTCGCGGGACCGGGAGCAAACGGCGGCGGCGCGATTCATCTCATCGCCACGAACCAACTGATCGTGGACGGACGGCTTTCGGCGAACGGCACCCATGGTGCCGTTCACAGCTACGGCGCGGCGGGCGGCGGCGCGGGCGGCGGCCTCTGGATCGAGACCGGTTCACTGGCCGGTTCCGGTGCGATCTCCGCGATCGGCGGAAACAGCGCCGTGGTGAACGAGGAAGATGGCGGTGGTGGTGGTGGTGGGCGCATCGCCATCCATGCAACGGCGACCAACGGTTTCTCCGGCACGATCGCGGTTCAGGGCGGCACGGGCGGCCAATCCGGCGGTTCCGGTACGCTCTTCTTCAGAACTCCTGGTCAGGTTGACGGCACGCTCGTCGTGCGCAACGCAGGCACGGCGATCAAGGACACTCCCTGGAATCCCGCCGACCGCTTCGATGAAATCGTCATCGACGCGAACAGCCGGCTCCGACTCAGCGGCAGCAACGTCTGGCGCGCCGACTCAGTGCAGGTGCTGCCCGGAGGCGAGTTGGCGCTCAACGAGAACGCCACGCTCTCTGCGCTGCAACTCACGGTGGCGACCAACGCCATCGTCCGGTGCCACGGCACGAGCACCAGCGCGATGATCGACGGGCTCTGGCAGGGCAAGGGAGTGTGGCTGCAACTCGGCGATTTCGCGCTCGCTCCCGGCGGACTCGTCACCGCCAAGGGTCTCGGCTACACGGGCACGAGCGGCCGCGGCAACGGGCCGGGCGGTGCGGGCGGAACCCGCAATGATTACGGCGGCGGCGGCGGCGGCGCCGGTCACGGTGGCAACGGAGGTCCGCCCGAGAGCGTTTACTCCCCAGGCGGCGCTTACGGTTCGGTCGCTGAGCCGTTCGACTTGGGCTCGGCAGGCGGCGCCGGGTATCCAGGCAACGGCGCCAACGGCGGCGGTGCCATTCGCCTGACCGTCACGAACCAATTCACCTTGGACGGCGTGGTCGCCGCCGACGCGGAGAACGGCGCGTTTCACAACTACGGGGCGGCGGGCGGTGGTGCCGGCGGCAGCATCTGGATCCAGGCCGGCACATTCGGTGGCGCTGGAGTCGTCACGGCCAACGGCGGAAACAGCGCGGCCGTGAACGAGGAAGACGGCGGCAGCGGCGGCGGCGGACGCATCGCGATCGAGTACAGCTCGAACAGTTACACCGGCGCGGTCTCGGCAGTCGGCGGAGTCGGCGGGCGCAACGGCGGTGCGGGAACGATTCTCTGGAAATCCGCGGGGCAACGTTACGGCACGCTTGTGGTCGAGAACGGAGGACGCGACGGCGTCGAAACGCCTTGGCTCAGCGGCATGGTGCCGGATGAGGTTTTCCTCGGCGCGCGCGGACGATTGACTGCGTCGACCAGCAACGTGTGTTTCGCCGGGCAAGTCGTCGTCACGAACGGTGGCGTGCTTACCTTGAACGGCGTATCGACGCTCGTCTGCGAAAACCTGCTCGTGCGCAGCAATGCCGTCGTGGCCTGTCCCGCGACGAACCAGACCGGTCGGGTCGAGGGTGAATGGCTGGGCATCGGCAGCGCGATTTTGGCGGGTGACGCGACTGTCGAGTACGGCGGGAGCATCACTGCCAACGGACTCGGTTACACCGCGACGGGTGCTGTCGGCAACGGCACCGGTGGCGGCGCCGGCGCCTGGAACGAAAGCGCGGGCGGCGGAGGCGGCGGGCACGGCGGCCCCGGGCAAAACGGGCAAGGCTACGCTGGCGGCGCCCGCTACGGCTCCGAGTCCGAGCCCACCACGGTCGGCTCTGCTGGCGGCGCTGGATATGCCGGTCCGGGCGGCGCGGGCGGCGGCGCGATCCGCTTTGTGGTGACGAACTCGTTCGTGATCGATGGCACCATCACGGCGAACGGGCTGAACGGCCCCAGCCACAGCTATGGCGCGGCCGGCGGCGGTGCGGGCGGGAGCATTTGGATAACCGCCGGCGCTCTCGCTGGAAGCGGCTCGATCGCGGCTAATGGCGGGCTCGGCGCGGTGGTGAATGAAGAAGACGGCGGCAGTGGCGGCGGTGGCCGCATCGCCATTCACACGTTGAGCAACTCCTTCACGGGTGTCGTGCAGAGCCTCGGAGGTCCGCGCAACGAAACCAGCGGCGCGGGCACGATTCACTCGAATCTGACCCTCTCCTGCCAGGTCGTCCCAGCGACATCGTTCACCATCGTGAGCCCGATCGTGTTCGACGTTCGGTTCAACCGAGTCGTGACCGGCTTCACCGCTGATGACCTGGTGCTCTCGAACACGGTTGGCGTCACTCTCACCGGCAGCGGCGCGGTGTACCAACTCGCCGTCGTGCCTGCTCGTGCCGGAGCAGTGACGTGCAGAGTAGTAGCGGGTGTAGCGAGCGACGGCGGCATCACCAACGACGCCTCGAACCTCGGCCTGACCACATACGTGTACGCGGTCGGCGTCGCGGTCCATCCGCAGTCGCGGCAAGTTGCCAAAGGCGCCAGCGCCACCTTTACTGTGGTGGCGACGGGCAGCGGACCGTTCACGTATCAGTGGCTGAAGGACGGCCAGCCGATCGCGCCCACCGGCGCCTCCATTACACTAACCAACTTGGTGGAAAGCGACGCCGGCGCTTACGCCGTGCGCGTGTTCAGTCCATTTGGCAGCGCGTTGAGCGAACCGGCCCTGCTGACCGTGCTGCCGCCAATTGTGTCGGCGACGTTGACACTGCGGCTCAACGACGCTCACCAGCCGGTCGTGAGAATCACGGGCGGCATCGGTTTGACCTATGCGCTGCAGACAGCACCAACTCTGGGCGTGGCGACGAACTGGGCGACGCTGACAAACCTGACGCTCCCGACCGCCACACAGGAGTGGACCGATCCGTCCGCTCCGGCTCCTGCCCGCTTCTACCGCGCGGTCCAGGAACAACCTTGAACGATGACCACGGCCCCCTTGAACCACTGAACTCCAGAAACCATGAAAACAAACCTCACCCTCGCCACGTTGATCCTGGCCGCTGGCCTGAGCGTCACTCACGCCCGAGACTCGGTTTGGGACGCAACCACCGGTGTCTCACCGGAACTGCTGAATCCGCCCTGGGGCCTCTATGTGGAAATCTCCGCGGTGGGACCCTTTTGGACCAACGGCGCAGTACGGATTGAATCCACGTCTTCGGATTACGAGTACTACGATCAAGCGGGTTACCATCCCGCTCGTCCCCTCGCCATGCCGGCCCGGCTCGTCATCGAGGCGCGCATGCGCTTGGTTTCCGGCACCCGGAACAGTGCGACGCGGGCGCCGGCCATGATCTCGTTCGTCACCCAACCGGCTATTGGCAGTGCGCTGAACATAGACGTCGACGGCATCTTCCTTTACTCGTCCGGCGCTGGGCACGGTCCGCACACCAACGTGGATACCACGCTCACGCCGCACACGTATCGCATCGAGGTCAACGGCCTGGCGCTAGGAAGCGAGATCAAGGTCTTCTACGATGGCACCAACGTACTCACCGGCACCACCTGGTCCAGCGCGGCTCTGCTCGGCAATACTCCGCGCATCGTGTGGGGCGATGGCACCAGCGCTGAAGGCGGCGTCTCCGATTGGTATAGCTTCTACCACAATGCGCTGGTGCCGGCGGCCGACGAACACGTGCTTTACGGCGGCATCGGCAACTACCTCGTAACGCTGAATAGGACCAACGGCATGGCGGCGGACCTCGGCCCACTGCCGGGCATTCCTTCCGGCAATTACATTCGCACCATGTCGCCCTCTCCTGACGGGCAGTTCTTCGCCACGGTGGAACCCGCCAGCGGGTACTATCCGAGCCTGGCCAAGATCAATCCGGCCACTCGCGAGGCCACCGTGATCGGGCCACTCACCAATGGGGCTGGCGGCCTCGTCGTCTGGCTCGAAGGCTTGGCCTACAACGCGCGGGAACGCCAGATCTACGGCTCGGTCAGCTTGACCGGCTCCGGCAGCGCCAGCCCGGTGCTGGTGACGCTCAATCCCACCACCGCGGTGGCAACGGTCGTCTGCACCGTCACCAATGCCAGTGGCGGGCAGGTGGACATGGACAGCATCGTCTTCCTCGACTCGGGTGAACTCGTGGGACTCGACGTGTTCTATGTCGGGGGCGGCTCCTACAACACCTTGGCCTACGAGGTGTACCCGAACCGGAGCCTGGCTTCGACTGGTTTCTTCTTCGCCGTGGGTGACACGGGCATGCCGGCCCTCGACCGGCGGACGGGCCGTTGGTACTTCAGCCAGTACGACGCGCGGCGCTTGGCGTGGGGCAACATCGCCTATGAGGGGCTGCAAGGCTCGGGCGTGACGCATTCGACGAGCGACTTCGGCGGCGGGCGCTTGCTGGGCCTGGCCTTTCCCTACGACTACGCGCATCCCTACCTGCGCTTGAGCATCCAGCCCGGCGTGCAAGTCGGCTGGCCCACGCTCGCCAACTGGAACTACCAACTCCAAGCCTGCGCCGACCTGGCCACGTGCGGCTGGACCAACTGCGGTCCCGTCGTGCCGGGCAACGGGCAAACGAACTGGGTGCCCGATTCAACCGCCGCCGCCCAGAAGTTCTATCGCGTGCGGGTGGAGGACTGACAACCTTTAGCCACGTGACGTGCTGACTGAATCTCCACTGAACTGATTGATCCCAACAACCACCCAAGCCGTTATGAAACACCTCATCCCTTCCCTTGAAATCGCGTTGCTTGCGGGCTTTCTCACTGCCGACGTGAGTGTGACCGGACGGCGAGCCTGGGCGGCTTCTGCGGCGCCGCAAGCGCTTCCGGATTTCGACCGGCGGCTGGAGCACGACCAGAGCACGGTGCCCAAGACGACTCCCAAAACGGTGTCACCGGCCACGCGGGTCAGGGCTGAAGAGGTCCTCCGCGAACGCCTGCCCACGGTGCAGGTGGACCGCCACCCCATCCACGGCAGCCCCAAATGGGTTGCCTCGCGGCAAGGCTTCCTGACCGGGCCCAACGGTCAGGGCCGGGCCATGGCCGGCGCGGCTGCACCGAAACGCGCTCTGCCAGCGGACGATCCGGATCGCGTGGTGAAGGCCTTCGTCGATGAGCACGCCGCGCTCTTCGGACACGACGCGTCGGCACTGGAGCGCTCGCCCCTTGTGCGCGACGCCGTGACCCCGCACAGCGGCCTGCGCACCGTAGCCTGGCGTCAGCGACACCAGGACATCGAGATAGTGGACGCAGTCTTTCAGGCCCACCTCACGCGCGACGGTGAACTGGTCAACGTCTCCAGCCAGTTCATCACGGACCCCGCCGCGGCGGGGCCCGCGGGTCCGGGCCAGCGCCCAAATGCGGCGGCGCCTGTCCTCTCGGCTGAGGACGCGCTCCGTTTTGCTCTCGAGCATCTGGGGGAGGATGATCTCCAGGCGGAGCTTGTGCCGATCGATGTGCCGGCCGGAGCAGAACGGCGTCTGCGCTTTCAATCGCGGGCCATCAAACGCCAGGCCCACACGCGACTGGTCTGGCTGCCGATGCACGAGGCTCAGTTGCGGTTGTGCTGGAGCATCGCCGTCAAGCCCCGCTCCCGCGCCGAGGTGTATCGGCTGATTCTCGACGCCACGACGGGCGAGGTGTTGGTGCGCCGCTGTCAAACCATCGACCTGAGCAACGCCTCCTACCGCGTGTTCACGAGCGACAGCCCCACGCCCTTCTCGCCGGGCTACAGTGAGCCAGGCAACTCCGGGCAGCCCGCCTCCGCCTCGCGCACGCTGGTCACTCTGTCCGCGCTCAACACGACCGCCTCGCCCAACGGCTGGATTAACGACGGCGTGAATGAGACCCGCGGCAACAACATCGATGCGTCCACCGACCTTGACGGCGACGATGCCCTGGATTTGCCGCGCCCGGCTGGATCGCCGAACCGGGTTTTCGACTTCACGCTGAACCTGACCCAGGCGCCAAGCACCTACTGGAAGGCATCGGTGGTCAGCCTCTTCTACTGGATGAACTGGACCCACGACAAGCTGTGGGAGCTCGGTTTCACCGAGGCCGCCGGCAATTTCCAGGACAACAATTTCGGCCGCGGCGGCGTGGGCAACGATGCGCTCGACGCCGAGGCGCAGGACGGCGAGGGCATCGAGAACGCCAACTTCAACTACTGGGACGCCAGCGATGGGGAGCCGGCGTGGATCCAAATGTACCTTTGGCCCGATGGCAGCCCGGATCGCGATGGCGACCTCGACACGGAGATCATGGTTCACGAGTACGTTCACGGCCTGAGTTTGCGGCTGGTCGGGGCGGGCGTGGGCCTCACGGACCTGCAATCACGGGCCATGGGCGAAGGCTGGTCCGACTTCTACGCGCTGGCGCTGCTGAGCAGTTCGGGCGACGCACCTGCCGGCTGTTATCCGGTCGGAGGCTACGCGCTGAGAGACTGGGTCATCGTCGGCCGCAGGTTCGCGGAGGGCGGCGACAACTACTACTTCGGCATCCGGCGCTATCCCTACTCGACGGACATGTCGAAAAGCCCGTTGACCTTCAAAGACATCTCCTCTGCGCAGGACAGCAGCCATCCGGGGGTACCGGTGTCGCCCATCTTCAGCGGCACGTCCGCGGAGGAGGTCCACAACATGGGCGAGATCTGGTGTGTGGCCCTGTGGGAGGCACGGGCCGCGCTGATCCAGAGACATGGCTTCAACACGGGCAACACGCTCATCCTCCGGCTCGTGACGGACGGGATGAAGCTGGCGCCCGCCAATCCGAACATGCTCCAGGCGCGTGACGCCATCCTGCAGGCGGACCAGGTGCTGAGCGGCGGTGCCAACCGGTTCGATCTGTGGACCGCCTTCGCCAAACGCGGCATGGGCGCCGACGCCTCGTCCCCCGATGCCAGCACCACCAGCGGCCTGGTGGAGAACTTCGATTTCCCTGATGACATGAAGATCACCGCGCCGGCCGATCTCCAGGTAACCGGACCGGAGGGCGGCCCCTTCATTGCCGCGCCCAAGATTTTCACCCTCCGCAACTCGGGCGGCTCCTCGTTCACCTGGAGCGTGCTTGTGGCGCCGCCCATCGAGGCTGGTACCCAGACCGGCGTCCTCGCCGCGGGCGCCTCGCGCACCGTCGGCGTGTCGCTCGATGCCAACGCTGCCGCCACTTTTCCCCAGGGCACCTATCGCCTCCCCATTGTCTTCTCCAACCATCAGAGCCACTTCGCCCTGGCCTACGAGTTCCAACTCACTGTGTCGCCGGACGAGCCGCCTTGCGCCGAGCTGTTCGAGGACGATTTCGACCTCGACAACACCCGGATCACATTCACACCAGCAGAGTCCAACGCCTACCACGTCTGCCGCAGCGCGGCGACGAACTTCCCCACCCCCACCGACGCCGCGATGACGCTGACAGTGCCTGAAAACGGCCGGGTGGTGAGATCGCTCGCGGAAGGCAAGCACGTGACGTTGTTCGGACTGAGTTACACCTCGGTCAACGTGCACGAGAACGGCTACCTCACCTTCACCACCCAGCCGAGCCAGGACGATGTGGAGGATGCCACGAGGCACTTCGACACGCCGCGCGTCTCCGCCCTGATGACTCCGCTGAGCACGAACGCCGGCAGCCGCATCTCGTGGCAACAATTGTCCGACCGCTGCGTCGCCTCGTGGGAGTGGGTGCGCGATGAAGACACTGTCCGGAGCAACAAATTTCAAGTCGAGCTGTTCTTCGATGGTGTCATCCGCTTGACGTTCCTGAATGTCCAGAACACGACCGGAGCCACCGGTCTTTCCGCGGGCGGCGGCACGCCCCCGGGTTTCATCGAGGCTGACTTCAGCGAGGTCATCGACTGCGCGACGCCCGAAATCACCCTCACGCTCCCGGCGTCCGTGACCGAGGGCGTCCGCCCCAAGCCCGGGGCGGGGCAGGTGTCCATTCCGAGGACGCGGATTGGAGATCTGACCGTCCATCTGACTTCCAGCGACAGCACGGAGATTCAAGTGCCGAACAGCGTCCGGATCCTGGCGCGCCAAACCAGCGCCAGTTTCGACCTTGAACCGATCGACGACGCACTGCGCGACGGAACCCAGTTGGCCTACGTAGCCGCCTCGGCCCCGGGCTTCGCAACGGGATTCGCCCGGATCCGCGTCCATGACGACGAGAACGTCACCTTGTCGGTGTCGTTGCCTCCCGACGCCGACGAGGGGAACACCAACGTCTTGGGTCGTGTGTCCATGAACGCCACCGCCTCGGGTGTGGTGAGTGTGGCGCTGCAGTCGTCGAGTCCGGCGGATCTGACGGTGCCGCCCGTGGTCCTGATCCCCGGCGGCCAGACCTCGGCGGTGTTCCGGGCCAGCGTGCCGGAAGATCGAAAGATCGAGAGCCTGCGCTTCGCGGCGGTGGGCGCTATCGTGGCCAACTGGACCAGTGGCTACGACACCATCCTGATTTACGACAACGAGAAGACCAACGTGGTCCTGCGCGCCCCCGAAGTAATCGTGGAAGGCGCGGGCCTCGTGTCCAACCTGTGCCGCGTCAGCATCGGCGGCACACTCGAGACGAACCTGACCGTCTCGCTGTTGACGTCCAACGCGCTCGACATCTTGCCGCTGGGGCCCGTCATCATTCCGGCCGGGCAAACGAACGCCGGGGTCGTGCTGGCGATCGGGGACAACGCGGATCTGGACGGCGTGCGCGTGGTGCGACTGGCGGCCACAGCCCCCGCGTTCTTGCCGGGCACCGCCGTGGTGATCGTCGGAGACAACGACCTGCCACCCGAGCCGGCCAATCCGTATCCGCCAGACGGCGCGACGAACTGGATGCTCAACACGCATCTGTCCTGGGATCCGGCCGAGGGCGAGTTGCTCATCAACGGCAACTTCGAAACTGGCGACCTCACGGGCTGGACTCTGGGTGGTTACGGCGGTGGCGGGTTCGTGCTCAACGACGGCACCTTCGATCCAGACTCGCCTGACGCCGCAAGGCCTCCGCTCGCGGGCAGCTTCAGCGCCCTGGCGGTTCAGTTTGGCAATGGCGAGCACACGCTGGCCCAGGACTTCTACATCCCAGACGGCGCCACGAGCGCGGCACTCACCTGGCGCCACCAGATCCGTAATCACGCCGGGGTGTTCGCTGCGAACCAGCGTTTCGCGGCCGAGTTGCGTCGCGCGGACGACAACGCCCTGTTGACCACGCTCTACAGCACCCAAGTCGGCGATCCGGCGTTCAGCGATCCCACCAACCTCACAGCGACCCTGATGCCTTGGCGCGGCGAACGCGTGCGCCTGGTCTTCGTGGAGACGGACGGCCTGGGCCACCTGAATGTCCACCTCGACAGCATCAGCGTCCTGGCGGGTTCCGCTTCACCCATCACGTATGACGTGTACCTGGGCAACGATACGACTCCTGACGAAGGCGAGTATCTGGGCTCAACCACCCAAGCGTCCTGGCAGCCGTTGCCGCTGGCGGGCGGCCGGGACTACTACTGGCAGGTGGTGGCGCGCCGCGGGAGCAGCACCAACGCAGGGCCCGTCTGGCAATTCAGCACCTCGGGTGCCTCCCAATCCACCACGCTGTTCTCCTACACCTCAGGCTGGAGGTATATGGCGAATGGCCAGAACCTGGGGACGACTTGGCGCACGACCGGCTACGACGACAGGCACTGGTCGCTCGGCCGGGCACCCCTCGGCTTCGGCAGCACTGAAACCACCACCATCGGTCACCCGACCAACGACTACATCACCTTCTACTTCCGCTCGGGCCTGACGCTCGACGACACCAACCGCCTCGCCACCGTCACCGCAATGCTCAAACGCGACGACGGCGCGGTGGTCTACATCAACGGTGTCGAGGCGTTCCGCGACAACATGCCCTCCTCCGGGCGCCTGGATTACCTGACTCAGGCCTCGTCCATTGTCAGCGGCGCCGAGGAAACCAACGCCGTCTCCCATGCCATGAATCCGTCGCTGTTCGTCCAAGGCACTAACCTCATCGCCGTCGAGCTTCACCAGCGCCGCAACGGGGCGCCCTTCCCCGGCCCCAGCCCGGACCTATTCTTCGATCTGGCGCTGACCGCACGGACGAACACCGGCAACATGGCGCCCAAGGCCATCACCTGGACCACCCCGTCCGACTTTGACGTGGCCCACGCGCCCACCAACCTGCTGCTGCGCGCCAGCGCGAGCGACGAAAGCCCGTTGAGCGTGAGGGTGAAGTTTTTCGCCGATGGCGCGCTGCTGGGCGAGGACACGCTGACCCCGTTTTCCCAGATATGGAACAACGCCCCGCTGGGCCTGCACACCTTCCTGGCCGTCGCCACCGACAGCGGCGGCTTGTCCGTCACGTCCGCGCCGCTGCATGTGCTCGTGGCACCGGGTGAACCCGGACAATCCCTCATCACGCTGGTTGCGCCGGGCGACATCTGGCGCTACCGCGACAACGGCTTCGATCCCGGCCTGGGCTGGACCGCCACCGGCTATCGCGAGTCGCGCGACGGTAGTTGGAAGGGCGGGCCGAGCCAGCTCGGTTACGGAGACGGCGATGAAGCCACCGAATTGGACGTGAGGACGGACCTGGTCAAGAAGCCCATCACCGCTTACTTCCGTCGCCAGTTCAACAACGACCTAGCTGTGAGCGCTGCCGTGCTGCGCGTTTTGCGCGACGACGGCATCGCGGTCTATCTCAATGGCCGCGAAGTGTTCCGCGACAACCTGCCCGCGGGCACAATCCGCTCGAACACCCTCGCGCTGGCGTCGTTGACCGGCGTGCAGGAGAACACCTGGCTCAGCACGGACCTTTCGCCGAGCCTGCTGCAGGAGGGCGCCAACCTCGTCGCCGCCGAGGTCCACCAGGTGACCTCCGGCAGCGTGGACCTGAGCTTTGACCTGGAGCTGGCGGCCGCGGGCAATGTGCTGCCCTCCGTTGCGCTGACCACGCCCGCGCCCAACAGCCAGTTGGTGGCCCCGCCGAGCCTTCTGCTCGCGGCGACCGCCTCGGATCCTTACGGCGCTGTGACCCAGGTGCAATTCCTGCGGAACGGTTCGCCGCTCGCCACGGACACCGTTCCGCCGTACGAGTTCACCTGGAACAACCCCCCGGCTGGCGTTCACACCCTCACCGCCGTCGCCACCGATAACCTCGGTGCGACGAAGACCTCCGGGGCGGTGCAGGTGACCGTGTTGTTGCCCGTGGAATTGGCGATCGCGTCCACCAACGGCCAGACCGTGTTGTGGTGGCCCGACACCTCGCCCGGTTACCGGCTTCAGTCTGCCACAAACCTCGCCTCGCCCATTTTCTGGCTGCTGGTCCCCAACCCCGTCGTCCAGACCAACGGCCAATTCCGGGTCACGGTGGAAGCGATCGAATCGCAGCGGTTCTTCCGCCTCGATACCACGTACTGAGTCGCGATGAACCCGTGATCGCTGGCAACGAATCCCGAAACCTTGAAAGCAAATCCGAAACCCGAAGTCCGAACGAAATCCGAAACGCAGAATCTGAAGACGCAATCGACCAACCCGTTCAACCTATGAAAACCACTACCCTCCTACGCGGCGCTGCGACACCGTTTCTCGCGATTGCCCTGCTGATCGGTGCCCGCAACGCTCCGGCGGCCGCCAATGACCATTTCGCGGACGCCGCGGTCATCAGCGCCCTTCCGTACACCATCAGTTCGTCCAACGCCGACGCGACACGACAACCGGGCGAACCCGCCCACTACGGCAGCACCAACGGCCACTCGGTCTGGTGGACTTGGACAGCGCCATCCTCCGGGCCAATGCAGATCAACTGCCTGGGCAGCAGCATCCGCTCCGTCGTCGCCGTCTATACCGGTGCGGCGGTGGGCAGCCTGACACCAGTGGCCAGCGGGCGGGGCAACCATCTCGTGAACTTCGCGGCCGTCGCCGGCACGACTTACCACATCGCGCTGGACAGTCTGGATGCCGGGTCGTATGGCAGCTTCACCTTCCGGCTGCTCGACGGCGTGGCGCCGCCTGCCAACGACGCGTTCGCCGATGCCACCGTGATCACGGGCAACAGTTGCAGCCTCTCCGGTCACAGCAACGCGGGCGCGACGAAGGAACCGGGCGAGCCTGCGCACGCCGGCGACCTTGGCGGCAAGTCGGTATGGTGGAAGTGGACCGCGCCGGCGAGCGGGACGTTCCAACTGGAAACCACGGGCAGCACCTTCGACACGTTGCTGGCGGTTTATGCCGGCAGTTCGGTCGGCAGCCTCTCGTTGATCGCGTCCAACGACAACTTCTCCGGCATGACGAGTTTGGTGACCTTCAGCGCCGTGGCTGGAATGGAATACCGATTCGTCGTGGACGGCTGGGCCGCCAGGGAGGGCCAGATCACATTGATTCTGACGCCGCCCTCGAACGATGCCTTTGCCAACGCCACCGTGGCCACCCTCAGCGGCGGCGTCTATTACGGCGTCAACGGCGTCTTCAACACCAACGCCACCAAGGAAGCCGGCGAGCCGAATCACGCCGGCAACGCCGGCGGCAAATCGCTGTGGTGGGCCTGGACCGCGCCCGCCAACGGCTCGTGCCACGTGGACACGATTGGCAGCGCCTTCAACACCCTGCTGGCCGTTTACACCGGTCAGGCCGTCAACAGTCTGACGGAGATTGCCAGCAACGACGACAGCCCCATGATGCCCCCCGCCAGCGAACTCTCATTCAATGCAACGGCCGGCACGACGTATCGCATCGCCGTGGATGGCTATAGCGGCGCGAGCGATTGGATCACCCTGAACCTGCTTTTCGCCCCGATCACCGAACTGATCGTCAACGGGGACTTCGAGGCCGGCAACGCCGGCTTCAGCAACGATTATGTTTATTCCCCGGCAGACATGACTCCGCAGGGAGTTTATTGCGTCGTCGCCAATCCCGCCTCAGTCATGAGTAATTGGGGATCGTTTGGCGACCACACGACCGGCACAGGCCTGATGTTGCTCGCGAATGGCGACGCCAACCCCACCAACACCGTCTGGCGACAGACCATCCTCGTCGCCACCAATGCGGCGTATCTCTTTTCCGCGTGGGCGGCCAGTGCCTATCCCGAGAACCCGGCGCGGTTTTTCTTTTTCGTCAACGGACAGCAGCAAGGAAACTCCGTCGTCCTGCCGAGCGCGAACGGACTTTGGCAGAACTACTCGGTGATTTGGAGTTCAAGCAACTCGGTCACGGCCTTGCTGGAGATTCGGATGCTGAGCACCGAGTTTTTCGGCAATGACTTTGTCCTGGACGACCTGTCGTTTCGCCGCCTCGCGGTGGACCTCCCACCGCCCCACCTTTCCATTCAGCACGTGATTGCGGAAGCCGCGGTCGTGTTGAGCTGGCCGTCCGTCCTCAACCAGCTTTATCAGCTTCAGTGGGTGCCAGGGCTGGAGACGAACCAGTGGTTCAGCTTGGATGCGCCGCGGCTCGGCACCGGCAGCGCCATCCTCGTCACGAATTCCATCGAGGGCAGCCCTCGGCGATTCTTCCGCGTGATTCCCGTCAACTGAACTCGAAGCCTTGTTCCAAACAAATTATGAAAGCAAAGCTGAAAGCCGAAAGCGGCCCGCGCATAGCGCGAAGCGTCCTGGACTGCGGCGGTCCTCTGCCGCTTTTGGACGTGGCGGATCCTTCCACTGGAGTCAAAGCGCCAGAGGACTGGCGCAATCCAGAACCTGGCGGTCCTTCGTCCTTCTTCGTTCGCAATTACCCGTCCTTGCGCTGGCGCTGCTGCTCGTTACCCTGCCCGCGACTGACTAATAACCACTGACCACTGAGAACCACACCAACCACCAACCACCAACAACGAACAAACCCTATGAAATCAAATCCGAAATCCGAAACGCTGCGCGATCCGCGGCTGGCAATTTTCAATCTTCAATCTTCAATTCCCAATTTGAAATGGCTCGTCCTTTCCCTGGTTGTCGCTGCGGCCCTGTCGTCGCACGCGGGCATCGTCACGTGGACGAACACCAGCGGCGGTAATTGGAATACGTCCGCCAACTGGACTCCCGCCGGGCCTCCTGGCGCGGCGGACACCGCCGTCATCACCAACGACGGCACTTACACGGTGACGATCAGCGCCGACGCCGCCGTCACCGGCATCACGCTCGGCGGCAGCACGGGGACGCAGACGCTCGCGCCAGCCTCCGTCACAATCACAGTCAATGGCCCGTTGAGCATCCGTTCTCACGGCGTCTTCCAATTCGCCAACGATGCCACCCTCAGCGGCGTCGCCACGCTGACCGGCACCCTGCATTGGCTGTCGGGCTATCTGCGGGAATGCAACTTCACCGTAAACAGCGACGGAGTCTTGAGTCTCAGCGGCACCGGCTCCAAAGCGCTGCTGCATTCCGCCGTCAACAACCATGGAACCATCCGCTGGGCCGACTCCGGCAGCCTGGGGGCCATTTCGGTGGGCGGCGGCTTGCTGGCCGCCATTACGAACCGGGCGGGCGGTGTGTTCGACATTCAGACGGACGCCGGCTTCTTCTATAACAATTCCGGCGGCTTCGATTTTCCCTTCGTGCTGCACAACGCCGGCACGCTCCGCAAGAGCGCCGGCACGGGCACCAACGTGTTCATCGGGCGTTTGCTGTTTGAGAACCAGGGCCAGGTCGTGTTGGACCAGGGCGCGTTTCGCTTCGAGTACGGCTTCACGAACAATGGGATCTTTCAGCTCGCCAGCAACACCACGGCCCATCTCGCCAAGGACGCCAATCTCCCGACCGCCACGTATGGTTTCGGCCCCTCCAGCCAGAAGACCGGCGGCGGCAGTCTGCTCATTTCCAGTGGCGCGATCACGCTGCTCGGCACCGTGCCGGGGTTCGATTGGACGGGTGGCATGCTGGACAACTCCGACTTCACCATCGCCACCAACGCCACCTGCACGCTGAAGGCGAACGATCCCAAGTATCTGCGAAACACGATCCTGAGAAACGCCGGTCGGCTGCTCTGGACCGGTGATGGCGATCTCTGGGGGCTTTCGGCAGGAGGCGGAAGCTACGTTAACATCACCAACTTGGCGGGCGGCGAGTTTGAGATTCAGACGGACGCCGACTTGAATTGGAACAGTCAAGGGGGATTCTATTTTCCGTTCGTCCTCCACAACGCCGGATTGCTGCGCAAGACCGCCGGCTCTGGCGAAACCGTGATTCCGGCCACAGAGTTGACCGGCCGCCAGTACATGCGGGTGGTCAACACCGGCACGATCTCCATCGAACAAGGCGCCTTGGTGTTTCCGATTTTCGACAACGAGGGCACGCTCACGATTCAGAACGGCACGGCGCAGTTCCCATCGAGTTTCCACAACAACGGCGTTCTCGATCTGGCCAGCAACATGGTCATCAATCTGGCGGGCGGCGACCTTTCGTTCGGCCCCAACAGCCAGGTGACGGGCGAGGGGCAACTGGCCATTCCCAGCGGCGACGTGACCTTGAACGGCTCCGTGCGAAATCTCCTCTGGACGGGTGGCCGGCTCGTGAACAGCACGCTCACCATCGCGACCAACGGCACGCTGACGATTGAGGGCAGCGCCGAAAAGGGAATCGTCTTCTCCACTTTGAACAACGCTGGCACCGTGCGCTGGACCGGCACCGGCAACGTGCGGGCCAAGTCCGCGGGCGTCACCAACAACACAGTCTTGATTACAAATCTGCCGGGCGCGGTCTTTGACTTCCAAACCGACGCCGACTTCCTGTACGACGACTCCGGCGGCTTCGTCTTCCTTTGTGCTTTTGACAACCGCGGCACGCTGCGAAAGAGCTTTGGCACCGCGGACAGCCTTTTTCCGGCGAACATGCTCTTCACGAGCAGCGGGCAGATGGACTTGCAGACGGGCGGCTTGGTCATCGGTGACGGATCGGCGAAGATTGGCGGCGAGTTGCTCTTCGGCATCACGAGCCCGACGGTCTTCGGCCAACTGAGCGTCAACGTCCCGCGAAAGGTCACCGTCAGCGGCATTGTGCGGGCGAGGTTGATCAATCCGATCGGCCTCAGCGCCGGAGATTCATTCGGGGTGCTCCATCAAGGCGGGCTGTTCCGGAACAAAGTGGTCTTTGCCGGACGCAATCTGGGGAACGGCCTCGTCTATGATCCGGTCGTTCTCGGGGTGGGCGCGGTGACGCTGGTGCTGCGCGCGGCCAATCATCCCACCCCGCCGGTTATCTCGTTGAGCTACGCGCCGCTGTTGCCGGCCTTTGTGCTGGTTGAAGGCCAGACCAACTCCACCTTCCGTTTCGACGCGTCCGCTGACTTGTCTCAATGGACCGCCCTCTACACGAATAGCGCGCCCGACGGCGTGTGGGAATTCTGTGACGAACACGCGCCGGGTTTTCCGTTCCGCTTCTACCGCGCTGCAACTCAGCCGTGATCACCCGATGGAGCCGCGAATAAACTCAAACAGAGCAAGGCAAAACCGTAAACACCACCATGGCCGCGTCGGGCAGCGCTGCTTCCGCGTGCGGCAACCGTGAACCGCCAACCAACTACTGACTGCTGACCACGAACTACTGACAACAAACCAAGACACCATGAAAACAATTCCAAAATCCAAAATCCGAAGCCCGAAACAAATCCAAAATCCGAAGCCCGAACACCGAGACGGCGAACCGCTGAATCGGCGAATCGGTGCCGGCGCCGTCTCGCCGTTTCGCCCCCTCGCCGTTTCATTTGGCTTTGCCTTGCTGCTCCTGCTCGCCCTGGGCCGCACCGCTTCGGCGCAAAGCCTTACCTTCACTTCCAACACGTTTGCCGTCGGCGACGAGAACAGCGGCCCCGACTGCGTTGCCGCCGCTGACATCAACGGCGATGGCAGGCTGGATTTGATCAGTGCGAACTACGGCTTTCGCTGGGGACTGCCCGGCGACCCAGGCGGGTGGAATACCAATGTGGTCGTGCTGACCAACAACGGCAGCGGTGGCTTCGCCCTCAACGCCGTGCTGACCGTGGGGCATGGGCCAAGCTCGGTGGTGACAACCGACGTCAACGGCGACGGCAAACCGGATTTGATCTGCGCGAACGAAACCGACAACACCCTGACCGTGCTGACCAACAACGGCAGCGGCGCGCTTGGCAGCAACGCCACGTTGACCGTTGGGAGCCGGCCCCACGGCGTTGCGGTGGCGGATTTCAATCGCGACCACCAGCTCGACCTGGCGTGCGTGAATGCCGGAGCCAACTCGGTGACGGTGCTCACCAATCAGGGCGGCGCGTTTGTCTTGAGTGCCACGCTCCCCGTCGGGAACGAACCGCTGGCCCTCGTGGCCTCGGATGTCAACGATGATGGCAAACCGGATTTGACCAGCGTGAACAAGAACGACGACACGCTGACCGTGCTGACCAACGACGGCAGCGGCGGCTTCGCTTTCAACGCTACAATCCCCGTCGGTCACTATCCGAATTCGGTTTCGGCGGCGGATTTCAACGGCGATGGAAAAATGGATTTGGTCAGCGTGAACTGGGGCGTCGCCACGATGACGGTGTTGACCAACGGCGGCGGCAGCTTTGGCGTCAGTGCCACGCTGCCGGTCGGCAATTATCCCTCCACCGTCGCGGCCGCAGATTTCAACGGCGACGGCAAAGTGGACCTGATCTGTGCGAGCACGGAAGCCAACTCATTGCGCGTGCTGACCAACAATGGCAGCGGGGTGTTCGGCTACAACACCACGCTCGGTACCGGCCGGATTCCGAACGTCTGGCCCGCGGACTTGAACCGCGACGGTAAACTGGATTTGGCCTGCCCGAACTTCCGCGACGGCACGGTGACCGTGCTGCTGAACACCACCATTTTCCCGCAACACTGGCCCACCAACAACCTGCCCCCTGGCCTCGTCGCTTGGTGGCAAGCCGAGGGGAATTTCTCCGACCTGACCGGCGCGAACCCCGGTACGGCCGGCGCCGGTGTCTCGTTCACCAGCGGTCAAGTCGGCAACGCCTTCCGGTTCGTCAATTCCCCGGACAGCACCATCCGGTTTCCAAACGCCCCGGCCTTTGCGCCGACGAACCGCCAGCTCACCATCACCGCCTGGATCAAACCCGATTTCAGCAGCACGAATCTCATTGATACCATCCTCGAGCAGCGCGATGCGTGTGGCAGCTTGCCCTACTCCTTTATCTTCTCCGTCTTGAAGGCGTATCCGGGTCACGCGCCGGGCGTGTTCGGCCTGGGCATGTTGCCTCAGATCGGTTACATCGCCTCCACCAATCGCATCCCGGATGATGGCAGGTTCCACCACGTTGCGGTGACCTACAACGGCCACAAGGCCAACGGCAATTGTCTGCTCTACCTGGATGGCCGGGTCGTGGGTGGTGGCGACGGCGCCGGGCCGATACCAACTCAGGTGAACGGCCCGGTCATGGGAGTGCATCAGTGCCTCGGAGCGACCAGCAGCATGGCCATTGACGAAGTGGGCTTCTTCGATCGCGAGCTGAGTGCCGCAGAAATCGTCTATCTCTGCCTTGGGCCGGATCTCCCGGTCACGGCGGGCCTCAAACTTCACCTCGACGCCAACAACGCGAACGGCGATGGAAGCTATCCTTCCAACAACGCCTCCGTGACCACTTGGCACGACCTCAGCGGTTTTGGCCTCGACGCCGCGCCGCTTTTCGGCGTCGCCCCTGTGTATCGCCCCTATGCCATCAATGGGCGTCCGGGCGTGGACTTCGGACTGTCCGGTTCCGACGCGCTCGCCACGGCGTTGACCAACGGGCTTGATTTCACCAACTGCACAATCTTCCTGGTGAGCGACGGGGCCAATTCGGGGACCCACATTTCGATTTCGGCCGCGACGGTCATGCAGGAGTTCTGCATCTTTGACAAAGGCATCCAGCACCATTCCTCGCCCTATCATTACATCTACCGCAGTCATCAGAATTCGCCGCCGGGATTCTACATCCAAGCGGCCCTCTTCGGGGTCAAGTCCGATCAACTCGCCAGCTTCATCAATGGCGTGGCGAGCACCAACCAGTTCGTCTTTGGTCAACAATCCCCAACGCTGAACGACGTGGCGGACTATGCGCCGGTCGCCCGGCAGGCCATCCTCGGCTGGCGCAACAGCGACGCCAACGGCAACCCGCCGGTGGCCTCCGAGAACTTCGCCGGCGTGATCTGCGAAGTGCTTGTCTATGACCGCCAGCTCAGCCCGGCGGAATTGAACGCCATGCACCTCTATCTGGCTGGCAAATACGGGATCGCCGTTGTCCCCATCCAACCTGAGTTGCGCATCACCTTGGTCAACGTCGCGAGCATGGGCACGAACTTCACCTTCGCGTTCCAGACCGTGAGCAACCTCAGCTACACGGTGGAATACAACGGCGACCTGAACACGACGAACTGGTTGCTCCATCACACGCTGACCGGCGACGGCTCGCTGACGCCGTGCCTCATTCCGATGACGAATGGCCCGCAACGCTTCTTCCGCGTGCGCCAGCCGTGAACCGCCAACCAGTGCGGAGGTCGTAGCGAGCGCCAACGATTCCGACCCAACAGCCAAACATCCAACCACTCGCCCATCACGATGAAACAGGTTCTTGCCCTGCGCCTGACTGCCGCCCTGCTCGCCCTGGCTTCGTCCACCCTCGGCGCTGACGCGCCGCCGCCCGCCACGCTGGACCCCAGCTTCGCCACGAATTGCCAGGCGCTCGGCCCCGGTTCGATCAGCACGCTCGCCTTGCAGCCGGACGGCACAATCCTCGTCGGCGGTTGGTTCACCAGCGTCGGCGGCGTCTTGCGCACGAATGTCGCCCGGCTGAACTCCGACGGTTCGGTGGACGCGAGTTTCGCCGTGGGACCTCAATACCCCAGTCAGCCGGTGGACTGCTTGGCGCTGCAAGCGGATGGCCGGCTGTGGATTGCCGGTGGCTTCACCAACATCGCCGATCGTATCTGCCGGCGCCTGGCCCGGCTCGAAGCCGACGGCAACGTGGACGTGACCATTGCCGACGGCTCCGGGGCCAGCAGCAACGTCAAGGCTCTGGCCCTCCAAACGAACGGGCAACTCGTGCTCGCCGGTTACTTCGGTGGCATCTACTCAGGCAACACCGGCACCATCCGGCCGCGCGTGGCCCGACTGAACCTCAATGGCACACTCGACAGCAGCTTCGACGCGGGCACCAACACCGACAACAGCCTCGAAGCGGTCATCGTCCAACCGGACCAGAAAATCCTCATCGCGGGTGCGTTCAAAAGCCCTCTCGGCGTCGTCCGTCCGCCCATCGTGCGGTTGAATTCCGATGGGACGCCCGCGGCTGGATTCGCGCCCGTCGCCGCGCTGGGGTCGCGCTTCAGCCGGATGGCGCGCCAGGCGGACGGGCGCATTCTGATCGCGGGCACTTTCACCAACCTCAACGCGACGCCCGTCACCAACTTCGCCCGGCTCAACGCCGATGGCAGTCTCGACACCGCTTTCGCCTCGCGTCTCCGGGCGGCGGATGACATTCGGGCGATGGCTCTGCAGGCGGACGGCAAAATCCTCATCGGTGGAAACATCCAGAGCGTGAACAGCGTCCCGTGCGGAAACTTGGCGCGGTTGCATCCCGACGGGCAGGTCGATACCAATTTCAACTTCGTCTCCATGTCCACGGTGACGGCGCTGGCGATTCAGCCCGACGGACGAATTCTCGTGGCCAGCGGCAACCGGCTGCTGCGGTTGCTCGGCGATGGCGGCGGCGGGCCGGTGATTCTCACCTCGCCCCAAAACGTGACGGTCGAGCCTGGCGCGGCGGTCGCGTTCAGCGTTCGCGCCGCGGGCGAGGCACTGCATTACCAGTGGGAGAAGGACAGCGTGCCGCTCGCGGGCCAGACCAACATCACGTTGAGCCTGCACAGCCTCCAGCCGGGAGACGCAGGGTCGTATCGCGTGACCGTTTCCAACCCTCTCGGCACGGCGCAAAGCGCGGCCGCGACGTTGCAGATCGTCTCGACGCAACCGCTCTCCACCGCCGGCATGGTGGACCCCAGTTTCAATCCCGGCACGGGAACTGACGATTCCGTCTATGCGCTCGCGCTCCAGAGCGATGGCCGCATCCTGCTCGGCGGCTGGTTCACGAATTACAACAACACCGCCTGCACGAACCTCATTCGCGTGCTCCCGAACGGCAGCCGGGATTCCGGCTTCACGCCGAACCTCGGCCGTTACGGCAGCGTGGTCGCGCTGGCGATTCAGCCCGACGGCAAGATCGTGGTCGTCGGTTCGTTCACCAACGTCGGGGGCGTTTTGTGCAACGGGATCGCGCGGTTCAACACCAACGGCGCGTTGGACGCCACCTTCAACAGCGGCACCGGGGCCGACGGCGACATCAAAGCCGTGGCGCTGCAACCCAACGGCCAGGTGCTCATCGGCGGCGCATTCACCAGCGTGAATGGCGTCGCGCGCACCAACGTGGCGCGCCTCAATGCCAATGGCAGCGTGGACGCCGCGTTCCATCCCGTCCCAGACGACGAAGTGCGGGGCTTGGCCGTCCAGCCCGACGGCAAGATTCTGCTCGGGGGCCGGTTCTGGAACATCGGCCCGACCTTCCGGCCACATATCGCACGCCTGGACTCGTCCGGGAACGTGGACGCCGGCTTCAACGCGGGTTCGGTGCAGGGCGGTGTCTTCATTCCCTACGTCTCTACAATCAAAGTGCTGACCAACGGGCAGCTCCTGATCGCCGGGAACTTCTCGGAGGTGGGCGGCGTGACTCGCAACTGGCTGGCGCGGCTCAATGCCAACGGCGGCGTGGATACCAACTTCAACGCTGCATTGGGCAGTTCGGCGCAAGTCTCGGCGGTTGCCGTTCAGCCCGACGGAAAACTGCTCGTCGGCGGTTACTTCATCGGGATCGGCGGCTTGTCGCGGAACAACATTGCGCGCCTCAATCCCGACGGGAGCGGCGACGCCAGCTTCGATCCCGGCGCCGGACCTTCCAGCCAGGTGTATGCCCTGGCACTCCAGCCCGATGGCCGAACGCTTCTGGCCGGCGGCTTCACCGAGGTTGACGGCGTTGCGCGCCGCCACGTGGCCCGGCTGCTCGCCGACCGAAGCGCGCCCGTCATCGTCACCGGACCCGCCAGCCGGACGGCGGCGGTGGGTGATACCGTCGGGTTCACGGTGCAAGCCGTCGGCTTCGCTCCGTTGATTTACCGCTGGCAGAAAGGCACCGTGCCCATCGCGGGCGCGACGAACGCGACGTTGATTCGCTCGAACCTCACGACGACCGATGCCGGTTCGTACTCGGTCGTCGTCAGCAATTCTCTCGGCACGGCCACCAGCGGCGCGGCCACCTTGACCGTGCTCGACCTGCCGCAAATCACCGAACAGCCGCAGGGCCGGTGCTACAGCGCCGGAGCCAGTGCCACGCTGCGCGTCACCGCGCTGGCCAGTTCTCCGATGAGCTACCAATGGCACCGCGACCGCGGTTGGAGCGGCGGGCCAATCAGCGGCGCCACCAACGCCGCGTTCACCCTGGCCAATCTCCAGGCCAGCGACGAAGGCCGGTACTGGGTCGTCGTATCCTGCACGCACGGCGCCGTCACCAGCGCCGTGGCCGAACTCAGAATCCCACGCGCCGGCGGCCTGGACCCCACGTTCAATCCGGGAGCGGGTGTCTTCGGTGACGTGCTGGCCCTGGCACTCCAGCCCGATGGCCGGATTGTCGCAGGCGGCCAGTTCACGAGCGTCAATGACACCCCGCGCGCCAACCTCGCCCGGCTCCTGCCCGACGGCCGGTTGGATTCGTCCTTTGGCTTGGAATGCG
Organism: Verrucomicrobiota bacterium; assembly: GCA_016219875.1. Lineage (GTDB taxonomy): Bacteria > Verrucomicrobiota > Verrucomicrobiia > Limisphaerales > JACRJZ01 > JACRJZ01. The sequence continues at coordinate 37,472 of JACRJZ010000129.1, forward strand.
GTGCGGACCAACCGGTCGAGTCCGTCGCCGTGCAAGCGGGCGGCGCGGTGCTCGTGGGCGGACTCTTCACGAGCGTCCACGGCGTCGGGCGCCCGCATTTGGCCCGTATCAACCCCGATAACTGCGTGGAGGCCGGGTTCAATCCGCTCTTGGACGGCACTGTCAAGGCGCTGGCCGTTCAAGCCGGCGACAAGATTCTCGCGGGCGGTCTGTTCTACAGCGTCAACGGCAATTATGCAAAAGCCGGTCTGGCTCGCTTCACTGCGGACGGCGGGATTGACTCCGACTTCCTCGGATCGTGGGCATGGAAGGTGAAGTGCCTTGCGCTCGCGCCTGACGGTGGCTTTGCGGCCGGCGGCACCGAAGGCCAGGTGGTTCGCCGCGATTCGACGGGCTATGCATGGCCGGGTTTCGCTGCTCCGACGATTCAAGGCGGATGGATCAATGCCATCGCCTTCCAGTCCGATGGCAGGATTCTGATTGGCGGCGTCTTCACCAACGTCGGCGGCGTGGCCATCACCAATCTCGCCCGGCTCAACACCAACGGCACGGTGGACGCGAGTTTCCCGCGCCGCTTGCGGACGGGGCAGGACGTCTTCTGCCTGGCCGTGCAAACCGATGGCCGGATTCTGGTCGGCGGACGGTTCAACAGCATCGGTGGTGTGTCGCGCGGGAACATTGCTCGGCTTGAGGCCAACGGCAGCGTTGACCTTGACTACGCAGCCACGGCCAACGACTGGGTGTGCGCGATCGTTCTCCAGCCGGACGGGCACGCGGTCATTGGCGGATATTTCACGGAGGTCAACGATCAGCCGCGCGGTGGTATTGCCCGGCTCCTGGCCACGGATAGTGCGCCGTTGTTGCTCGTCCAGCCCGCAGTCGTCGGGACGAACTTCACCTTCGCGTTCCTGACGCAGACCAATCAGACCTACACGGTGGAATACAGCGACGACCTCGGCACGACGAACTGGCTTCTCCACCACACGCTGACCGGCAACGGCTCGCTCCTGCCGTGCCTCATTCCAATGACCAACGCCGCGCAACGCTTCTTCCGCGTGCGGATGCCGTGAACCGCCAATCAACTACTGACCACGGACCACAAACCAACACCCCATGAAACCAGACCCGCAATCCGAGAAGCGCTTTCAAGACCCCGTAGCAGCCGAGGTTACGAGGCTCATTTGTCTCGGTGGACAGACTCTCCTCACGTCGGCTGCTACGGTACTGAATTGGCTTCTCGAATCTCGAAAATGCCGCCTGCTCTGGCTCGCCGCGCTCGGTGGCCTGCTGACACCGCTGGCCGGCTGGGCGCAGTTCGGAGCACCCCTCACCGCGTTTACCAATTGCCCGCCGGGAGTGAGCTATCGTTCCGCCGTCGGGGTGGCGGCGCTGGGCAGCGATCGGGTGCTCATCGGCGGCACGGAGTTCCCGACCGGCTCGAATGCCGTGTACCAGTTCCGCACCAATGGCGCGTTGCTGGCCAGGTGCGCCGCACCGCCCTTCCTTCCGGGCTTTGGCTCAGCGCTGGCGGTGCTTGGAAGTGACCGCGTGCTGGTCGGCGCGTGGGAGGACGTGCCGGGCGACCCGATGAATCCACCGGAGCCAGGGAACTGGCGGCCCGGGGCGGCGTATCTGTTCGACACCAGCGGCGCGTTGTTGGCCACAATCGCGCATCCCAACCCGACGCCGGGAGACTGGGACGGCTTCGGGGCGGCCGTGGTGGCCGTGGGCAACGAGCGCGTGCTCATTGGCGCGCCCAATTGGGACTGGTGGATGCCCGGCCACGGGGCGGCGTATCTGCTGAGCGCCAGCGGTGGCTTGCTGGCCACCTTTACCAGTCCCACGCTGGCGACGAGTGACGGGTTCGGCCACTCGCTGACCGCGGTGGGCAACGACCGCCTGCTGATCGGCGCGCCCGGCACCGGCGCGGCGTATCTGTTCAATATCAACGGCACGTTGCTCACGACCTTCTCGAATCCGGCCCCGGCGAACGTCGTGCGGTTCGGCCTCGCCGTGGCGGCGGTGAGCGGCGACCGTGTGCTCATCGGCGCGCCCAGCTATGACCCGTCGCGCGCCGGCAGGGCGTATTTGTTCAGCACCAACGGCACGCTCCTGACCACGTTCACCAACGCCACTCATCCCGTCACGGCCATCGGAGACGACTTCGGTTGCGCGCTGACCGCCGTGGACGCCGACCGCGTGCTCATTGGCGCGCCGTGGTCCGGCGTGGCGTCGCTGTTCAGCACCGACGGCACGTTGCTGTTCACCTTCACCGATCCGTGGACGAACTCCCGCCAACGCTTCGGCTCGCTGCTCGCGGCGGTGGGCCCCAACCGCGTGCTGCTCGGCAGCGAATATGGCGGGCCGGTCTATTTGTTCCGCGCACCCGCGCCGGTCCATTGGCTCGGCGGCTGGGGCAACTGGAGCGACGCCGCCAAATGGTCGCCGCACCTGCCCACCCGCGATGACGTGGTGGTCCTGCCCACCGACGCGGTGGTGAGCGTGGATGTTCCCGACGCTGAGGTCGGCGCGCTGACGGTGTCGGCGGACAGCGCGCTCTGGGTCCAGTCCGGCGCAGCGCTGGCTGTGTTCGGGCCGCTGCTCAATCACGGCACGCTCACCTTGTCGGGCGATCTGGCCAGCTACGCCTCCGGCAACGCCGTCGTCCAGAACGGCACGCTGATCATTGACCGCGGCGTCGCCATGAGGGGCCTGGACAGCGGCGGCAGCGACTTCGCCTTTGTCCAGACCGGCGGGGCAACGACCGTGAACGGCACGCTGGACTTCAGCACCGGCCATATCCAGATGCATGGCGGCAGCCTTAACGTCAATCAAGACGCCGCCATGAAGGGTTTCGATGCCGGCGGTAGCGACCTAGCCTTCGTCCAGACCGGGGGCAGCGTGACGATTGCCGGCACATTCGAGACGTGGAATCCGAGCGTGCAGGATGGCCGGCTTACCATCGGCTCTGGCGGCACGCTGGACTACGGCAACAGCGTCATGCAGATGCGAGGCGGGACGCTCAATGTCCATCAAGACGCCGCCATGAAAGGCTTTGACGCCGGCGGCAAGGACCTCGCCTTCATCCAGACCGGCGGCAGCGTGACGATTGACGGCACGTTCGACACCACGAACCTCGGCTTGAACGGCGGCACGCTGAGCGGCGGCGGCACGTTGGCGGGCAATCTCATCAACGACGGCGGCACGCTCGCGCCCGGCGCCAGCCCCGGCACGTTCACCATCACCGGCGATTACGTCCAGACCAACACCGGCACGTTGCGCATCGAAGTGGCGGGCCGGGCGACGAACCAGTTCGATCAATTGCGCGTGGGCGGCGCGGCGCAACTGGGCGGCAACCTGACCGTGGCGTTGCTGGACAGCTTCGCGCCCGACCTGGGCGAGCAGTTCCCGTTTCTGAGCACGACGAACCTGAGCGGCACGTTCAGCAACCTCACCGTGCCGCCGGGCATCACCCTCACTTACACCAACGCGGGCGTCGTGCCGGTGGTGACCGGCAAAGTGCCGACGACCATTCTCGGCCCGGTGCTGACGGGTGGGAGCGCCGTGTTCACCTTCGGCACGGTGAGCAACCGGAGCTATGGGGTGGAGTGGACCGCTGAAGTGGCGCCCGCGAATTGGCAGTTCTTCACGAACCTGACGGGCACCGGCGCGAAGGTTCAAGTGACCGTGCCTTGCAGCAACCCGACGCAACGCTTCTTCCGCGTGCGCCAGCCGTGACCCCCGCCAAACCGAGCCAACGGAACGAACCGAAAGCACACTGACCGAGCAGACGTTGGGGACGCTTGGCTTGAGGGACAGCGACGGTCCCGCGCAGGCCTCAGCCAGTTGCGAACACCCGGCTCATCACGTTCCTGAACGCGCCTGCGCTACGCCGGCTGTTGCTGCGTCAGACAGTGCAGCGACCCGAAGCCCAGCACCAAGTCCACCGCGTGAATGCCCACGACGGGGCGGTCCTTAAACAACTCACCGAGCGTGCCCAGCGCCAGCCGGTCGTTCGGATCGTTGAAGGTCGGCACGATGACAGCGGCGTTGGCGATGTAGAAGTTCGCGTAGCTCGCCGGCAAGCGGCAGCCGTCGAAGAAGATCGGGGCCGGCATCGGCAGCGGCACCACTTCAGGTCTGGAGCCGTCTTCCAGCCGCAAATCCCGCACCCGCTCCCAATTCTCCGCCAGCGGACGGTAGTTGATGTCCTTCTGGTTCGTTTCCTTGATGAGCACCAGCGTGGTGGGATTCACGAAGCGGCAGATGTCGTCGATGTGTCCGTGCGTGTCGTCGCCCACGGGGCCGTTGGCCAGCCACAGCACGTTCGTCACGCCGAGGTAGCTCTTGAAGGTCGCGCCATAGTCCGCCCGCGTCAGGCCCGGATTGCGCACCTGCACCTTCGGGTCGAGGTAACACTCCTCCGTGGTCAACAGCGTGCCGCGTCCGTTCACGTCAAGGCCGCCGCCTTCGATCACAAAATCCTTGCCGTTGAACTCCGCGTTGAACAGCCGCTTCCTGAGCAACCGCGCCGCCGTCTCCGGCACCTTGCGGTCCTTCTGCCAGTCGTCGTACTTCGCCCAGGCGTTGAAGTGGAAGTGCACGATGGCGGTGTCGGCCTTCTGCCTTTTGCCTTTTGCCTTCTGCCTTTTGACGAAGATCGGCCCGCTGTCGCGCGTCCAGCCGCGGTTGGTGGGATGAGAGATGAACTCGACGTTCTTCAGGTCGCACCCGGCGCGGGCCAGGTAACGGCGCGCGAGTTTCTCTTCGGCCTGGTGGCGGACGAGAAGGCGGACGATCTCGCCTGGCGCAATCTTTCGCACCATCTCGCCATAGACCCAGCGGATGGTGTCGATCTTGTCCGGCCAATCGGTTTCATTGTGGGGCCAGCCCAGCCAAGTGGCCGCGTGCTGCGCCCATTCCGCCGGCATGGAGAAACCCAGTTCGGCGGGCGTTTGTGTCGTCGTTGCGGATGTTGGCTTCGCCATAACGTGCGCGTGAGGGTAACGGAATCCGCCCGCTTGTCCACTGTGGGGCAGCGCGCACCCCACTGGGCCAATGGCAGGACCGTGTGGAATGCTGAATGCAGAATGCAGATTGCAGATTGCGGATTCCGACCTCAGACCTCCGACTTCTGACTTCTGATCGGAGCTTCGCCACCTCGGCCGGTACGGAGTTTCGAAATCGCTTCGACCAGGATTGCGGATTCGATGGCTTTCCTCCACACTCGCGCGCGTTGGCGTCCGGATGAGACATCATTCATCGATCTTGGAATGGCTCTGGTTGGGAGCGGTGGCCGGCCTCGTTCTTGCGGCGGGCGGTTGCCGCACCGCGCCGGAAGCGCCCCCGCTGACACGCTTTGAATTCTCCAGCCCGCACATGGGCACGTTGTGGAGGATCACACTCTACGCGCCGGACGCCGCTGCGGCCAGCAACGCTGTGCGCGCGGCTTTCGGGCGCGTCCGTGAGCTGGACCAGTGCATGTCTGACTACGACCCGGAGAGCGAACTGGAGCGGCTGCGGAAATCTCCTCCGGGAGTCCCGGTGAACGTCAGCGACGACCTGTTCTCCTGCCTGCAAAGCGCCGTCGCCATCGCCCGCGAAACGCGCGGCGCCTTCGATCCCACCGTGGGATTGGAGGTCCAATTGTGGCGACAGGCACGACGCCGACATGCTCTTCCCGACCCGGCACGTCTGGCGGTCGCACGGGAGTCAGTGGGGTGTCATCGGCTTCGTCTCGACGCGCGGACCAAGACCGTGACCCTGCTTGGAACGAACCTCTGGCTCGACCTCGGTGGCATCGCCAAAGGTTTTGGCGCCGACGCCGCGCTCGCCGTGTTGCGCCGCCGCGGACTGCCACGCGCTTTGGTCGCGGCCAGTGGCGACTTGGCCATCGGCGATCCACCGCCGGGCCAGTGCGGCTGGCGCGTGGGCATTGGGGCGGTGGGAGGTCGAACCAACGAACTAGCCCACGTGCTAATCTTGCGGAATGCCGCCGTCTCCACTTCCGGGGACGCGGAGCAATTCTTCGAGTTGGAAGGCGTCCGCTATTCTCACATCGTCAATCCGCGCACCGGCCTCGGTCTGACCAACCGCGTCCAGGCCACGATCGTCGCTCCGTGCGCCACCCGCAGCGACGCGTTGGCCACCGCCGTGTGTGTGATGGGGGCGGAGCGAGGCTTGAAGTTCATCGAGCGCGACGGCCGGTGCGCCGCGTTCATTCTGTTGCCCAAGGACGGCGCCCGCCCGCCCGCACTCCAGTCGCGCCGTTTCCTTCAACTCGAAAAGGCGCCTCCCGGCGGACGCGAGGGCGCGGTGCCGCTTTTGTTCTGACCCAAGAAACCCGCCAGGCTTTCACTCCCAGATTCCACGACCTACCCAACATCATTATGAAAGACACCGTTAACACCCTCTCCACGGTCCAAACCACGGTCCTCAACTTCTTCGTCGAGTATGGCTTCAAGATTTTTGGCGCCCTCATCATCCTGGTGGTGGGCCTGTTGATCGCCCGCTGGATTGGCAGACTCGTCCTGAAGCAACTGGAGAAATACCACCTGGAGCCACCCGTGCGCCTGTTGATGGTTCGTATCATCAAGCTGCTGATCATGGGACTCACGGGAGTGATTGCCGTGCAGAAACTCGGCGTCGAAGTCATGCCGCTGGTGGCCGGGCTGGGTGTGGCGGGCGTCGGCGTGGGTCTGGCCATGCAGGGCGTGCTCAGCAACGTCGTGGCTGGCCTGACGATCATTTTCACCAAACCCTTCCGCGTCGGGGAGTATGTGGAGTTGGTGGGCGTGCATGGGCAGGTGGAAGCCATCGAACTGTTCTCCACCACGCTCCTTCATACCGATCTCTCGCGCGTCGTCATCCCCAACCGCAAGATCGTCGGCGAAATCCTCCACAACTACGCCAGGGTCCGCCAACTCGACCTCACCGTGGGCGTGTCCTACGACAGCGACCTCAACGCGGTGATCGCCACCGTGCGTGAACTGTTGGCGAAGCATCCCAAGGTGCTCAAGGACCCCGCCCCAGTCGTGGGCGTGACGCTGCTGGCGGATTCTGCCATCAACATTGCGGTCAAACCCTGGGTCGCGGTGGAGAACTACATCCCGGCGCAGGCCGAACTCTACCAGGCGATCGTGGACCAATTCCGCGCCCGGAGAATCGAGATTCCGTTCCCACAGCGCGAAGTGCGGGTGCTGAACGGCAGCCGTCAGACGACCGCTGCCTGATCGCCACCCCAGGGCTGATTCAAGACAGCGTAGCAGCCGACGTGAGGAGGCTCTGTTTTGATTTCGGATTTGAAAACAGAGCCTCCTCACGTCGGCTGCTACGAGCCAGGGATTCTTGAATCCACCGTGATCGCTACCCCGGTCAATCCGGTCCAAGCTCGGCTCTTGCCACCCGACACGGGGACGCGTAGGATCCCGGCCATGCAGGCAGCAGTCCAATTGGATTTCGTCAGCGTGGAAGACTACCTCGCCGGGGAAGAGCACAGCGAGGTCCGGCACGATTACATCGGCGGCGCCGTTTACGCCATGGCGGGCGGGACCACCGAGCACAATCAAATCGTTGGCGGCCTGTACTCCGCTCTCCGCACTCACCTCCGCGGCAAGCCTTGCCGGGTCTTCATGGAAAACGTGAAGGTGCGCCTGAAGATCTCCGGTGAAGACATCTTCTACTATCCCGATGTCATGGTGGGCTGTGATCCCCGCGACACGGACAGTCTTTTCTTGCGGTTTCCGAAGCTGCTGATCGAAGTCCTCTCCGAGGCCACGGAGCGGCTGGATCGGCGAGAGAAGCGCTGGAGCTACCAGACCATCGAGACGTTGGACGAATACGTCCTCGTGGCTCAGGACCGCATCGAGGTCACGATCTTCCGTCGCGCCAACGAGTGGCAGCCCGAAGTGCTGAACCGGCTCGACCAGGTGGCGCGCTTCGTCTCGTTGGATTTCTCCCTGCCGCTCGCCGCCATCTATGAAGGAGTGCGCGGGCCGGCGTAGGGCTGTGCTTCCAGCGCGTCCGGCAACTCTGCCAACGGTCGCGCGCCCGCTGTATTGATGGCCCCCCGTTGACGGACGGCGCTCTCCCGAGACACTGCGGGTTTTTGAAACCGCCTCTCCTCTTCGCAGATTCATCCAGCGGAACACGCCGTGCCGGCTGCTGCCGTTGCTCGTGCGCAACAATCAGGCTTGCTCGGCGCGGATCGAGATGGGCACATTTCGGGCATGACACCGCGCCACTTGTTCGTCACTTCGCTGAGGACATTGCAGGCTCTCCTTGCGTCGGCCCCAGAAGGCGCCGCTTCGAGGGCGTCCCGGCGAATTCCGGACAACGTCTCTTTTTGATGAGACGTGAATGTGAATTCGCAGCCAACGAACCCCGCTACCCCACCAGAGAACCACGTATGGAAAATCAACTGCGTATGATGGCCCGGCGTTGCTTCAAAAACTTTCGCCTCGTGGCGATGCCGCTGGGGGCCGGCCTTGCGATGTGGACATTCGACTCCGCGCTGGCCGTGCCGGCCAACCCGCAGCCGCGGGAAGTCACGCAACCCGACGGCACCAAAATTCAGTTGCGCCTGCGCGGCGACGAGTTCTTCTCGTGGCACGAGACGATCGATGGCTATGTGGTCGCCAAAGATGCCGCGGACGGATTCTGGAAGTTCGCGCAACCGGCGACCGGCAAGGCGGCGTTCAGCGCCCTGGCCGGAGCACGCGTGGGCCTGGCGGACCCGGCGCGTCTTGGCCTGCGCAAACACGCCCTGCCCGAGGTGAAAGTGCTGCGGGCGCTCATCGAAGAGCGCCGTCAGGCGCTGTTGGGCCAACCGGTGGAGTTGGCCGTCCCGGAAGCCCCCGCCGGGCAGCCCAAGACAAAGCCCTCGGGGACGCACTCCCCCAAGATCGCGGTGTCCGGTGTCAAAACCATCAAGAACCTCGTCATCCTCGCCTGCTTCTCAGACCACTGGGACAGCGGCAACAACACCGTGTTGCCCAGCTACGGGCGCGTGGATACCAACGAGTACATCAATCTCTTCAACCAGGTCGGCTACAACGCCGATGGCGCCGCCGGCTCAGTGAAGGACTACTACAAAGAGGTGTCTTACGGCAAGCTGACGCTGGACTCCACCATTACGGTTTGGGTCCAGTTGCCGCACGACCGAGCCTATTACGGCGAGGGCGAACACGGCGGCCACCCCGGTTGGCTGGCGGCGGATGCCGTTGAGGCGGCTGACGCCGCCGGAGTTGATTTCTCGCTATTGGACTCGGACGGCGATGGCTGGGTGGATTGCCTGGACATCATCCATTCGGGCTACGGTGAGGAAGCAACCGGCGACGCCAACGACGTCTGGTCGGTCAAGGGCTCCATGAGCAACATGGTCACGAAGGACCGCGTCAAGATGTTCACCTACCACACCGAACCAGCTCTGCGAGACAGCTCCGGCACCGGCATCGAACGCATCGGCACCATCTGCCACGAGACGGGGCACTTCTTCGGCCTGCCGGACCTCTACGACTACAGCGGCACCATTCAAGGCCTCGGTTCCTGGTGCTTGATGTCAGGCGGCTCGTGGAACGGCACGTCCGGCACACGGCCGGGGCATTTCAGCGCTTGGTGCAAGGTGTTCCTCGGCTTCGCCAAGACCTTTCCGATCCACTCCAAGACCGGCCTGTCGTTGCCGCGGGTCGAGGACAACGCCGTGGTGGGGATGCTGCGCGACGGGATGTCGAACGACGAGTATTTCCTGATCGAGAACCGGGCGACGACCGGGTTCGACGACTCCGGTGACGTCTTTTCCGGCTTGCTCATTTACCACGTGGACCAACGGAGCGCGAACAACAACTTGGGCGCTTGGCCGCATCCGGCCGTGAAGATCGAAGAAGCCGACGGAAACAACAACCTCACCGAGACGGGCGATGCGTGGACCAGCACCAGCGGGCTGGCGGGCGGCTGGCGCGATCAGACCGGGAATCAGAGCGCCAACGCGATGCTGTACCAGACTGATTCCCTGTACAACCGCAGTGACAACTCGGCTTCCTATTCCTACAACCGGCTGAAGAACTTTTCCGCGGCTGGCAGCACCATGACGTTCAACGCCCAGTCCCTGAAGACGGACGCGCCCACCCAATCCGCGCTGTCGTCAACCCCCTTTACCCTCGCCTGGGCGGCGAGTTCCCAGGCCACGAAATACGAAGTCCAGGAAGGCAGCCCAGCCACGCTGACGAGCTTTTTCGATGGTGCCGAGAGCGCGGAGGATCTGCACGACAACTGGTACGTGGCGGGCAAGACGTTGCGCGAGGTCACCAACGCCAGCCACGTCGGCTCCGCCTGCTACACCTTGCTGCAACCCAATTACGGCGCCGTGCAGTCGTTGCTCTTGCGCAAATCGTTCAAGGTCACGACCTCCACCGTCGTTTCGTTCTACGTCGCCTCGCGGATCAGCGCCGGGAACGGCTTCATCAAGTGCGAGCTATCCAATGACGGCGGCAACACATGGAAGACCTTGAGCACGGACGATGGGGACATCGCGCCCTGGGCCTCGCGGTCTTACAATTACACAGCCATCAACGCCGCCGGCATCAGCAATGGCGACACCTGCCTCCTGCGCTTCGTCGTGGACATCGAATTCGTCTCTTACTATTCCGGATTCCCCGGTCCCGGCTTTGCCTTGGACGACATTTCGATCACCGGCACCGAAATCGCCGGCTACGGCGGCTGGACGACACTCTCGGACATCGTGACGTCACCGTCTTACCCAATTGCCGCCAAGACCGCCGGGGTTTATGCCTACCGCGTCCAGACCTACGCCAACGGCGCGTGGCAAGGGTATGGCGCCGAAGGCGAAATCACCGTGCGGGCCAACCAAGCGCCAGCGTGGACCGTCAACCCCATCACCGGCTCGGAAGCCAATGCCTTCGTGGCCTACAGCGGCAACCTCAGCAGCCTGGCCACCGACGAGGTGAACGACGTGCTGACTTTCAGCAAAGTCAGCGGTCCGGCCTGGCTGACAATCCGCGCCGACGGCACCATCGCCGGCACGCCCCAATCAGGCGATGCCGGCGCCAACACCTTCACCGTGCGCGTGACTGACCGAGCCGGCGCCTTCGCCGACGCGACCCTGAACATTTCCGTCAACTCCCCGTACGCCAACTGGCGCCTGAACGAGTTGGCTGGGCCGACCATCTCGGACTCGGTCGCCAGCTTCCACGGCACGGCGGTTGGGAGCTTGGTGTACGGTCAAGCCGGCGCGCCGAGCGGTGGAGCCGGCAATTACGCCATCACGTTCAACGGCTCCGACACGGCCGTGTCGGTCCCGGCACTCGGTCTGACTACCGACACCATGACGATCGTCGCGTTGCTCAAGGCCAGCGGCACGCAGAACACCGATGCCGGCATTTTCTTCTGTCGCAGCAGCACCATCGCGGGCTTCCGGTTCGGCGGCGGCAACGCGCTTCGGTATAGCTGGAACGGCAACCTTTATACTTCCACGCTGGTCGTGCCCAACGACGAGTGGACGTTCGTCGCGGTTGCTGTCGGTCCGACGGGCGCGACGGTGTACCTGGCCACCAGCGCAGGCGTCTCGACTTGGATCAACACGGCCCCACATGATGTCCGCGCGTTTACCGGCACCTCGTACATTGGCTACGACTCCGGAGGGAGCACCCGCCGCTTCAACGGTACGATGGACTATGTCGCCATCTGCGGCACGACCCTCAGCGCCTCGCAAATCAGCCAACTCGCCAGAACGGCGATGAACCATCCGCCCGTGGCTTCGAGCCTGACCCTCAGAGCGCCCAAGAACGGCACCGCCACGTTCTCATTGGGCAAGTATGCCAGCGACCCGGACGGTGATGCCCTGACCGTGACCTTCAGCGGTTTCAACCACGGTGGCCGTGCCACCTGCGCAAACGGCATCGTCACCTACACGCCGGCCACCGGCTACGCTGGGGACGAAACCTTCGCCTACACCGTCGCCGACGCCAACGGGGGGACAGCTTCGGGCACGGTGGCGGCGACCGTCCCTGCGTCGGCAAACGCCGCGAACATCCTGTCCGCGACCTACAATGGCGGCTCTCCGGCGACCGCGACGATCATCTTTGCCGGAATTCCCGGGGCGACTTACCGGCTGGAGCATACCACGGACCTGAGCACTTGGACCCAAGTGGGCAGCAATGTGGTGCTGCCGGCCATTGGCCAGGCCTCCGCTGGCCGGGCCACTGTGATACAGAACCCGGCCCCGTCTTCGGCGTTTTACCGCGCCGTCTATGTCGGCGGACCGTAGCCATCTGAAACGAAACCCACTCTGAATTTCCATGAAACGAACACGATTCTCACCACGGACTCAGATGAAGCTTTGGCTTTTTTCCGCTGTCTTCAGTGTGGCTCTGGCGGTCCAGGGCACTGTTTATACCTACAGCGGCAGCCCTTCGCAGGAGATTCCCGACGACTACACGTCGGGATGGGGCACCACCTTCAATTTCGAGAGTGTCGGACTGCAGATCTCTGACGTCACCGTCACGTTCACTACGTCCGGCGGGTACAACGGCGACCTCTATGCCTACCTGACGCACGGTTCGAGCACGCTGGTCCTGCTGAACCGCGTGGGGGTGGCCAATGGCACCAGCGACACTCAGCTTTTCGACAACGGGTATTCTGGAAGTGGATTCAACAACATCACCGTAAGTGACAGCGGGGCCGGCAACATTCACAACTACGGAGGCAGCACGCTCAACAGCACGCCCACCGTCGGCGGCACCTACAAGGCCGACGGGCAGACGGCGAGTCCGGTGACGGCGCCGACGGGCTATGGCGCCAGCGGTGGCAGCGCGACGTTTGCGAACACCTTCGGTGGGAGCGATCCAAACGGGGATTGGGTGCTGTATTTCTCTGACGCATCCGGCGGTTCGGCTGCAACGCTGAACAGTTGGAGTGTGGGCATCACGACCGTGCCGGAGCCGGTGAATGCCGCGTTAAGTGTGTTTGGGCTTCTGTTCGTGGCGGCCAGTGTTCTTCGCTTCTGCCGTCGGCGGGACTCCAAGTGACCCGGCTGGGCAAGTCTCTCTGACAAGACTCTTGATCTGGCGTGTTGACTGGCGTGTAGGCTGAGGTGAGTGCGGGTCGATCTCCTGCTTCTGACCACTCAACGCTTTCCACCCCTTCTGCCTTTCGCTATACGGTGCGGCTCGACGTTATGTCCGAAATCCCAAAAGCCTACGAACCGAAAGCGGTTGAAGAGAAGTGGTATCAATTCTGGCTCGACCAGAAGTGCTTTGTCGCCGACCCGCCGCGCTTGGCCGCGAAGTGCTCCCGCAGCCGGCTTACCGCCCGATAATGCGCGATGCTAGCGACCAGCGGCTTCAACTCCTCGACCTGCTTCACCTCGCTGACTTTCTCCACCAGTCCCCCCAACGACTCAATGGCCATGTCTTCCACATCCGCGGGCAGGAACGGCGACAGCTTCCCGCGTGCGACCGCAAACGCCACCGGCCACAGCCACCGAAACGCCTCATCCCAGGCGTCCGCGTTGCCGCACTGAAGGGCAATCAAGTCCGGTGCGTCCACGGGCGGAGTTTCAAGAAGAGGGCTACGCCCTGCAAGCCGCGCCTTCTCTTGCCGCAAGAGAGCGCAAGGAACCCAGAGAAGAAGTCCCGTTCCCCTGTTTGCACTCTTTGTGTTCTTTTGCGGCAAAAAAACTCACCTCCGAAGGTTGTATGAAATCCGGCGCGGTTTGCGATGGAGGTGGTGAAGGCTGTTCCGGTGAACAAACAAAACAACTGGCGGCAAACGCCGCTGGCACCAAGACGCAGCCTTCAAGGAAATGAAAACAAAATGAAAACCCTGACCCAAATCGCCCTCCTCGCCGCCGTCCTGACCACCGCTGCCGCCGCCCGTGCCGAATGGGTGGGTGGACACTTCCGCAGCAGCGGCACCTACGTGGCGCCCTATTACCGGACGCCCGCCAACGGCAGCCCCTACGACAACCTCAGCTATCGCGGCTACCCGTCGCAGCAGCCCGGCTACATCTCGCCGCGCACCTACGATTTCGGCACCGTCCGTCCGCTGCCGGCCTACCCCAGCACCGGCACCGTCCGCCCGCTCTACCGCAATCCCTACGGCTTCTGAACCGCCGACCAACCTCCCCAACCGAAGCCATCAAGCAAAACAAACACCATGAAGAACCTCCTCAAAATCGCGCTCGCTGCCGTCCTGCTCACGACTGCCGCCGTTGCCCAAGCTCAATGGAGCTCCTACCGCTACTCCACTACCACCATCTACACACAGCCGTCCTGCGGATTCTCCAGTTTCAGTTCGCCCAGCTATTCCGGCTACTCCGGGTTCAGCGGGTATTCAAGCCCGGTCACGGTTTCCGGCTCCAGCACGCGATTCGGGAACAGCGTCTATCACAACTACCGCAGTTCTGGTGGTGGAACTCTTTCAGGAACGGCCACCTATTTTGGCAACGGTGCCTACACCACTTTGAGGGGCTGGTAGAGCACGGTGGGGAAACCTGCGGCTGGCCGTCCTGAGAACAACGGATTGGCCAGCCTGACCGCGACCAGAACTTTGTCGAGGTCTTGCCTTCTGCGCCAAGGAGGTTTTGACTTGGCGGGTGCCAATTGTTGTGCGTCGATTCAAGATGACTTTGGGGCCGCTGTTTTGCGTGTTCGCGATCTCGGCGTGCCTCGTCGAAGTTTCAGCACAAACTGGTTCCCAACAAATGCCTGCCGTCCAAGACAGAGACTCGGCCGCCAGCCGCTCGGCTGAGTTGATGAAAGAGGTTACACAGCTTTTCACGAACAAGGAGCACGAGAAGGCCCTTCTCCTGCTTGACGAATGCCTCGTTCTCAAGGAGACGGCATTCGGCTCCAACAGCCTCCAAGTTGCAGACATTCTTTTCATCAAAGGCGGCATCTCTAGGCAACAGGGGCGTTTTAGTGATGCTCTGCCTCCTTTGCAGCGATGCTTGGCAATCGAAGAGAAACTCCTCGGCAAAGACCACCCCGAGTTGATCAATGTTCTCCTCGTCCTCGGACTTACGTGCAAATCTCAAGGCGCCAGCGCCCCAGCGATTGATTACTTCGAACGCTGCCTATCAATCCAAGAGCAGCACCCAAAGGAAAGAAGACTGAATGTTGATTCCCTGCTTCAAAACTTGGCGAACCTGTACCGGACTCAGGACGATTATCGGAGAGGTTTGAGCGTGTTGGAACGTTGCCAGAAAATCCAAGAGGCTTCGTTTGGCTCGAATTCTCTCCAGGTGGCCAATTGCCTTCACAAGCAGGGGCTGATTCACCAAGACCGCGGGGACTACATTCGAGCGATGGACCTGTTCAAACGTGGGCTGGACATGAGGTTGGCCGTGGCCAAGGAAGATGATGATTTTGCGATCTGCTTGCGTGACATCGCAGTTTCGTTTCGCAAGCAGGGATCTCCCGCTCAAGCTCTGCCACTCTACCTTCGCGCAGTTGAAACTTTGGACAAGATAAAGGCACCCGACAGCGACAAGGTGGCGGGTGTTCTGGGAAGCTTTGCTTCGTATTACCAGGAGCAAGGGGAGTTTGAAAATGCATCAGCCCTTTATGACCGCTGCCGGGAACTGATGGAGAAGAAACATGGAGCAGACCATCCCTCCTTGGCTGCACTTCTTGGGAGCTTGGCAAACTTGAAGGAGGCCTTGGGTCACTACGAAGAATCCCTGGCTTTGCATAAGCGCAGCCTGGCAATGACGGAGCAAGCAGTTGGAACAGAGAACCGGGAGTATGCTGTCGGCTTGGGCAACTTGGGTGAGTTCCTGTTGAATCGGGGCGACACAGCTCAAGCTCTGCACCTGTGCCAGCGAAGTCTCGACATCTTGGAAAAGCTCCTCGGCACAAACCACACAGACGTGGCAAGCGCAATTTGCCGACTGGCCAGCGTTGAGGTCGAACTGGGCAACCGTGCCGAAGCCCTCTCCTTGCTGCGAAGGAGTTTGGCGATCAGGGAGGGTGTCCTCGGAACGCAGTCCCTCGACACCGCCTATTCCCTCAACAGTCTCGCAAGCCTCTTGGGTATCTTGGGTGACAATTCGACTGCTCTCGAGTTGTACACCGAAAGCTTGGCAATCATCGAAAAGGTGCAAGGGGCGGAGAGCCCGGGCGCGGCGGCGGTGTTGGAGAATCTGGCCGTGACACACAAAGAGATTGGACAAACCCGTGAGTCACTGGCGTTGTACTCGCGCAGTCTGGCGATCAAACAAAAGATTTACGGCGCGGAACACTTGGAGATCGCAGGACTTCTCGCCAACCTCGCTGATCTTCGGAGAATCCAAGGAGAGGCAACCGAGGCAGAAACACTTTACCGGCAGTCTTTAGCCATGAAGACAAAGTTCCTGGGACCGGACCATCCAGAAGTTGCCATAGCCCTGAACAATCTCGCGTCCATTTACCATTCTTCAGGGAGAACCGCGGAAAGCATCTCCGGATTCTCGCGCTCATCTGCTCTCCTTCGAGCCTACTTGGTGGGCCAATTCACTCGATTGTCAGGGAATGACGCTCTTCGGCTTTTTCAATTGGCCCTCTATCAAGCGGCGGTGACCCAATCTGCGTGTGCCGAAGCTCCTGCGCAAAACGCCACCGCTGCGGTTGCTGGTGCAGAACAAATCGCAGTTTGGAAAGCGTTACTGGAGGAGGTGCAAGCAACTCAAGCAGCGGTAGAGGTGGACCAGCGAGCCGCCACACAACGACTTCGCGAACAGTTGCTCACGACACAACATCAGTTGGCACGTTTGCCAGACGAAAAACTTGAGCCGCCACAGCGCGACGCACGGCGTCGGGAATTGCAGAAAGAGCTGAACGAGCTTGAAGCAAAACTCCAACACAGTTCAACACGCGTGGCCGATTCGGTGCGAGAGCGAAGTCCGTCGTTAGTGGACTTTGCTCGGAATGTTCCCAACGATGCAGTCTTACTGGATTTCGTTGAGTTTCGCCGTTTTGATTTTGCCGCCAAGACGAACGCATGGAAGGAACAACGCTTCGCCGCCTACCTGACTTTTCCGCTGGCCAAGGACTCGACGAATCTGTTGGTGGAACGGGTGGACTTGGGCGAGGCCGCGCCCATCAACGAGGCCGTGGAAGTCCTCTGCCGCCGCCTGGGGGCCGGGCAGTATCGGGCCAGGGACGTGGAGCCGGCCTTGCAGCGGTTGAACGCGCGGGTCTATTCACCGCTGGCCCGGCATCTCACGAACGTCGCGCACCTCATCGTCTGCCCGGATGGCCCGTTGAGCCGGGTGCCGTTCGAGATGCTCCCGGTGCCGTCCGGCGGCACGAACCGCTGGCTGGTGGAGGAGAAAACCATCAGCTACGTGAGCAGCGGGCGGGAGGTGGCGAGGATCGCCGCGCGCGCGGCAAGTCCAAGGTCCAAGGTCCAAAGTCCAAGGTCGGTCGTGTTTGGGAACCCGGATTTTGATCTGAAGCTGCCAGACGGAGTGCTGGAGAAAGGGAGTAATGGAGTGTTGCTCGCCGCAGCCCCATCCCAGCACTCCACCTCTCCATCACTCCCCCACTCCGCCGCCCTGAGCCGGTCGTTCACGGGGTTCAAGTTCGCGCCGCTACCGGGGGCGGGGAAAGAGGCGCAGGCGGTGGCAGGCTTGCTGGGGAAGGATTGCGCGTTGCGCCTGGGCGCGCAGGCGCGGGAGGCGGAGTTGAAGAAGGTGGTTTCGCCGCGCGTGCTCCACATCGCCACGCATGGGTTCTTTCTAAGCGATCAGGAGTGGAACCACGAAATACTCGAAACACACGAAAAGAAACACGGAGTCTCAACGACTGGGCTGGGCGTGGGATCGTCTTGGCCAGGGTCTTTCGGGGCTGGTCCCCTTTCGAGTGGTTCGAGTGATTCGCGGTTCAAAGATTGGGAGAATCCGCTCATCCGCTGCGGGCTGGCGCTGGCGGGGGCCAATCACTTTACGAATGCGGATTTCGGAATGCGGAATGCGGAAGGTGAAGATGGCATCCTGACCGGCTTGGAAGCGTCGCTCCTGAATTTGCAGGGGACGGAGCTGGTCATCCTGAGCGCGTGCCAGAGCGGGGCGGGCGAGGTGAAGATCGGCGAGGGCGTGATGTCGCTGCGGCGGGCGTTCACCATCGCCGGAGCGGAAAGCGTGCTGGCCAGCCATTGGAAAGTGAGCGACGCGGCGACGAGTCGGTTGATGACAGAGTTTATGCGCCGCTGGCGGGCGGGCACCCCGCGGGCGCAGGCGTGGCGCGAGGCGCAGTTGAGTTTGCTTCAGTCCGGCGGCGAGTGGTCGCATCCTTACTTCTGGGCGGCGTTCACGCTGACGGGGAAGTGGCGGTGATCACTGAAGGCGCTCACGTCTTCTGTGATTCGATGGGGTGTGGATTGCGCGGAATTCTTCGTGCTCCCAAGCGCAGGCTTCCTGTCTGGCAACCGACTGGGCATGTGCCGCGTCCACGGAACAGAGGAAACCCTTTCCAGACTTTCCGCCTTCCGCTATACACCGCGGCTCGACGTTATGTCCGAAATTCCGAAAGCCTACGAACCGGCGCGCGCGGAAGAAATTTCAACCACGGATGGACACCGATGAACACGGATGGCCCAGATTTGCACCGGGGCGAGAATACGAAGCTCCTCCTCAAGGAGGAGACGCATCGCATTCTGGGCTGCGCGTTTGAGGTGTTGAATGAAGTCGGCCACGGTTTTCACGAGAAGATCTACGAGAATGCTTTGGTTGTGGCGTTCAAGCTGGCGGGAATTCCGTGTGATCAGCAGAAGCGGTTTCCTGTGTTGTTCCGCGGCCACGTTGTCGGTGAGTTCATCCCGGACCTGATCGCTTTCTCGTCCGTCATCGTGGACACCAAAGTCATCGACCGCATCACCGAGATCGACCGTGGCTAGATGATCAACTACCTGCGCATTGCCAAATTCCATGTTGGCCTGATCCTGAATTTCAAAAACCCCACCCTGGAATGGATGCGAGTCGTCGTTTGAGCCCTTGAATCCGCGTCCATCCGTGTTCATCCGTGGTTGAAAAATCCCTATGACCGAAATCCCCAAAGCCTACGAACCAAAGGCCGTTGAAGAAAAGTGGTATCAATTCTGGCTCGACCAGAAGTGCTTTGTTGCCGATCCGGCGCGCGTGAGCGAGAAGCGGCCGGCGTATTCCATCGTCATCCCGCCGCCCAACGTCACCGGCGTGCTCACGATGGGCCACGTCCTCAACAACACCATTCAGGACATCCTCGCCCGCAAGGCGCGCATGGACGGCAAGGAAGTCCTCTGGCTGCCCGGCACCGATCACGCCGGCATCGCCACGCAGACGGTCGTGGAAAAGACCCTCCGCAAAGAGGGCAAGATGAAGCATCGCGACGATCTCGGCCGCGAGAAGCTGCTCGAACACATCTGGGCCTGGAAGGAAAAGCACGGCGGCATCATCATCAATCAGCTCAAGAAACTCGGCGCGAGCTGCGACTGGACCCGCGAACGGTTCACGATGGACCCGGATTACTCGCGCTGCGTGCAGAAAGTTTTCGTGGACCTCTACAAGAAGGGCCTCATCTATCGCGGCAAGCGCATGGTGAACTGGGACCCCGCCGCCCGCACCGCGCTTTCCGACGAGGAAGTGAACATGGTCGAGGAGAAGGGGCACCTCTGGCACATCAAATACCCTGTACTGGATGATGCCGGATGCCAGATGCCGGAGAGATTCGTCGTCGTGGCCACGACCCGGCCCGAGACGATGCTGGGCGACGAAGCGGTGGCGGTGAACCCGACCGATCCGCGCTACACGCATCTCGTCGGGAAGAAGCTGCTGCTGCCCTTGCGGAACAAATCCATCCCTGTCATCGCCGACGAGTTCGTTGATCCCAAGTTCGGCACCGGCTGCGTGAAGGTGACGCCGGCACACGACAAAGCCGACTACGAGATGGGTGTGCGGCACAATCTGCCGTTCACCATCGTCATCGGCCCCAACGGTGCGATGACCAACGAAGCTGGCGACGGCTTCGCGGGCCTGGATCGCGCTGAAGCCCGCAAGTCGGTGGTGGAACACTTGGAGAAGCTGGGCCTGCTCGTGAAGGTGGAGGACTACGTCCACAACGTCGGCTACAGCGAGCGCAGCAACGTTGCCATCGAGCCGTATCTGAGCGAGCAGTGGTTCCTGAAGTATCCGAGCGTGGAAAAGGCGATCGAGTGTGTCGCGGGGAGCGCGGGCGCCCCGCCTGCTGCCGTCGGCGCCCTCGCCGACAGCTCGGAGCGCACTAGGACTTCTGGGGCTTGGGATTCTGCCGAGCGCCCAAGTGTCGAAGGCGGGGCGCCTTCGACTGCCCGCGAGGGCGCGGGCGCTCCCCTGATGCGATTTCATCCCGACCGCTGGGCGAAGACCTATACGCACTGGATGGCCAACATCCGCGATTGGTGCATCAGCCGGCAGTTGTGGTGGGGGCATCGGGTGCCGGTATGGTACAACGAAGAAGCCAAGTCGAAGTTGGGAAGGAAACTGCCTGTCATTGAACTCTCAGGCGACGAACTCTCCGGAGCGAACATCAAAGAACTCCGCGCCGCCGCGTGGGACTTTGCGGACAAACATCTGTTGCTCAACCGGACCTTTCACAACGATGAAACGGGTTGGGAGATTCTCGTCCGCCCGGCCAGTCTCGAACACGCCTTCACGCATCTGGGTCCCCCAAACATCAAGGTGGTCGTGGTGCTGCCGGAGATCATTCGCACGGCCGTGAAGGTGGGCACCCTCTGGCACGTACCCGAGAACGAGAACTTCAAGCGTGTTCATCTGTTCGTGGCGGCGGCACGGGTGGCGGGGGAGTTGTACCAGGTGAAGATCACCGTGAAAGAACACCTCAACGGACAGAAATTGTATGACCACCAACTCTTCAAAATAGAAGCGCCCGATGGTGTGTCTCCGATGCCAGCCGCTGTTGCCAGCGAGCCGACCCGGCCTACGTCGGGCGCCGAGATACAGATAGGCGCTTTGTTCCGAGACGTCAACACTGATACCACGTTTGTTCGTTGCCAGATTGAGTTCCCCGGCGAAGGCTGGACCCAAGACCCCGACGTCCTGGATACCTGGTTCAGTTCCTGGCTCTGGCCGTTCGCCACGATGGGTTGGCCGGAGCAGACCGAGACGTTGAAGAAGTTCTATCCCACCGCGGATCTCGTCACCGGCCCGGACATCATTTTCTTCTGGGTCGCGCGCATGATCATGGCGGGCCACGAGTTCATGGGCGACCTGCCGTTCCGCAACGTCTATTTCACCGGCATCATCCGCGACAAGCAGGGCCGCAAGATGAGCAAGAGCCTCGGCAATTCGCCCGATCCGCTGGACCTCATCGCCAAGTTCGGCGCCGACGCCCTGCGCTTCGGCACCATGCGCAGCGCGCCGCTGGGACAGGACATCCTCTTCGATGAGCAGAACGTGGAACTGGGCCGCAACTTCTGCAACAAGCTCTGGAACGCCTGCCGCTTCCGGCAAATGGTAGGACAGGCGTCGCGCCTGTCTCCATCTGATTCAAGCCAGCCGACTGAGAATGAGACAGGCGCGACGCCTGTCCCACAGGTGCCGGCATTCGAAGTCCAAGGCGAGATCAATCCCGCGCTCCTCACCAGCGACGACAAGTGGATTCTCCTCCGCCTCGACCAAGCCATCCGCGAGATCGATGCCGCCTTCGCCGAATACAAATTCAGCGAGGCCACCGCCACGCTCTACCGCTTCTTCTGGAGTGAGTATTGCGATTGGTATGTGGAGGCGAGCAAGGCCGCGTTGCGGCCAGTTGAAGAGTTAAAGGGTGAAGAGTTGAAGAGTGGCGATGCGGGAGCCTCTTTAACCCTTCAACCCTTCAACCCTTCAACCAGCGAAGCCCACGCCCGCAAAGCCAACAAACTCGCCGTCATCGACTTCGTCTTGAGCCACACGCTGCGCCTCTTCCACCCGTTCCTCCCATTCATCACGGAAGACCTCTGGCACGGCCTCGGTTTCAGCGCCGACATGCCGGAAGACCAAGGCGGCAAGACGATCATATTTGCCCACTGGCCCAAGCCGCTCAGTGACGACGAGAAATCTCATTACGGCCTCGACGCCACCGCGGACCAAGTGGCCACTGCCAAATACGACCTCGTCGGCAAAGGCCGCAATCTGCGCCGCGAGTTCAACATTCCGTCGGGCAAGAAGATCAAGTTTGTTCTCAAGCCCGCCGGCGACTTGCCCGCCTACGAAGCCGAAGTCATCAAGAACCTCCTCAACGCTGAAGTGGTGGAACTCAATCCCGCCTACGCCGCGCCGAAGGGCACGCCGAGCGCGCTCTCACCGCTGGGCGAACTCTTCCTGCCGCTGGAAGGTTTGGTTGATGTCGCCGCCGAGAAGGCCCGCCTGACGAAGGAACTCGCCAAGATCACCACCGAGATCGAGAAGGTAGCGCAGAAGCTGAACAATCCTGGCTTCGTGGCGAAAGTCCCGCCGCACGTGCTGGAGGAGCACAAGTCCCGTCTCGCGGAGTGGCAGGGCAAGCAGAAGCATGCTCAGTCTGCGTTGGACGCATTGGCGAACCTGTGAGGTGGGACAGTCGTTGCGTCTGGCTCTTTGCCGGAACGTGGGAGGCTTTGATCAGAGACAGGCGAGACGCCTGTCCCACCAGGCTCACTGTTTCATCCCCATGAACAACACCACCAAGTCGATGATGAAGAGCAGCACGATGGTGACTTCCAGGATTATCATCCAGCGATTTGTCTGGTCGTGCTTCAGGATTTGGTAGAGGTCGTCGAGGGTCTTGAGTTTCTCGTCGAGCGTGCGGTGCCAATCGGCGAGGTGAAAGCGCGAGGCGATGGTTTCGTAAATGCGGGCCAGGTGCCAGTCGCCGAAGAACTTGGTGATGTTGGACAACTCGTCGCTGAAGCGCGCCAGGTCGATGCGGATGTCGCGCAGATCGCGGAGGGTTTGCGTACGACCGCGCAGCGGGTGTTCGCCAAGGTCGCGGTAAGAACGCTCCAGCGCCTCGTCAAGGATGCGGTCGTAGGCCTCCAGTTCGGCCAGTTGGAGGTTGGCCAGTTCGATGATGTAGAGCGTTTCTTCAAACTCCGGTTTCTGGTCGATGAGCAGCGCCGCGTCCCAATCCACCACCACCAGATCGTCGCCGTAGTAGCTCAAGTAGCGGGCGGTGGATTCATTGGCCTCCTGACGCGAAAGCTGGGCGGTGTCGGTTTCCTGCGTGAGCAAGGCCGCGACCTGGCGGCGATGCGACGCAAGCCATTCCTCCGCCGTCGCGGGCTGGCCTTCGTGCGTCGTCATCGGCGCCTCGAGGCAAAACACCGTGTAGGCTTCTTCGTCCGCCAGAAACTTGGTCGGGCGGACGAGATACGGTTCCAGTTCGGTACGGATTTCTTCCGCGAGCCGGCGGACTTCCTCGTTGAGCGAGCCGTTGCTGAACTGGAGGTCATGATACGCCACGAGGTCTTCGATGTGCAGGACCGAGAAGGGCACGCGCACGGTGATGCTGACGGCGCCCACCGGGAGCAACTTCACCACCCGTTCCACGCGCACCGGACCGTGCGGGCCGATGCGTTCCTGCGACGCCAGGCGCGCCATCTGCGGCTTGTGCAGAAACGTGTGCCGCGGATTGCGCTTGCTGGCATCGACGGAGAACTGGGCCAAGGGCTGGCCCAGCAACTCGCGGATCGGTTTGCGGGCCATCTCGTAGGCCATGTCGAAGGCGTAGATATAGACGACCTCGCCGAGGTAGCGGCGGGCGGCGACTGAGGTGGCTGGAGCGTTCCCAAGGTTGTTGTTGGCCGGTTTCATGGCTCGGCGAAAGTTACCTCAGTCGGAAAACGAAAGCCAACTTCGGAACGCCCCGGCAGGCAGCGGAGGACGCAACTTGGCACTGCCGCCGTAGCGCAGACATTCCTGTCTGCCGTAGCGCAGGCTTTCCAGCCTGCGGGGCGTGCGTGCGAATCGGACATCCGCATCGTGGCGGACGGTCCGCCGGCAAGAATGTCGGCGATACGGCAGGCTGGAAAGCCTGCGCTACGACGGTGGTGTCCGGTTGCGCCAAACCAGAAGTCGCGCCGCGCCTCTTCGTTGACTTTTCCCACCAGCGCCTTTTACTGGCAGCCACATGAGTTCCGTTTCGCCGAGTGCCGCGTCTTCGTTTATGGGCCTGGTCGAGTTCAGTCCCGGCTTCGCGCCGCGATGGGGGATTTCCCATGTCCTGTTCGACTTTGACGGCACGCTCTCGCTCATTCGGCAGGGCTGGCCGGACGTGATGGTGCCGATGTTCGCGGAGATGCTGCCGCGGCGCGACGGCGAAACCGAGGAGCAGGTTCGCCAGTTGATGCTGGACGACATCATGCGCCTGAACGGCAAGCAGACCATCTACCAGATGATCCAACTGGCCGAGCGCATCCAGGAACGCGGCGGCCAGCCCAAGGAGCCGCTGTGGTACAAGCACGAGTATCTGCGCCGGCTCGACGAACGCATTCGCTCGCGCACCGAGGGCCTGCGGCGCGGCGCCGTCCAGCCGGATGATTTGCTCGTGTTTGGCGCGCGGCCGTTGTTGGAAGAACTGACGCGGCGCGGCCTGCCGCTCTACCTCGCCAGCGGCACAGACGAGGCATACGTGAAAGAGGAGGCGCGCCTGCTGGACCTCGAGCGCTACTTTGGCCGCCACATCTACGGCGCGCTGGATGACTACAAGCAATTCTCCAAGAAGATCGTCATCGAACGCATCCTCCGGCAGAACCAAATTCCCGGCGCAAACCTGCTTTCATTCGGCGACGGTTACGTGGAAATCCAGAACACGAAGGAAGTCGGCGGCCTGGCCGTGGCCGTGGCCAGCGACGAAGCGCACAATGGCTCCGGCCGGATGGACGAATGGAAGCGGCAACGTTTGCTGGGCGTGGGCGCGGACGTGGTGATCCCGGATTTCCGCGACACGGTAGTGTTGTTGGATGTGGTGTTGGCGAAATGAAGACACCTCCAAAACCCTGTAGCAGCCGACGTAAGGAGGCTCAAACTTCCATGAAATCAGAGCCTCCTAACGTCGGCTGCTACGCTTCCAAGCAAAGCCCTCTCGACTTGCGCAAGCTGAAGGTCCGGCCCCTTGCGGAACGGCGCAGCCTGACGGCGGTGGAAGATGTGCTGGTGGACCCCGACTCCGCTGTCCCGTTCTGCCCTGCCCCGGTCGCGGCGCTCATCCGGCAATGCGCGGAAGCCATCCGCGCCGCGCAACAGCGGGGTGCGGGCGTGATTCTGATGTACGGAGCCCATCTCTTGCGCAACGGCGCCGCCCCGATCTTGGAGCGGATGATGCGCGACGGCTGGATCACGCACCTGGCCACGAACGGCGCGGGCAGCATCCACGATTGGGAATACGCCTGGCTGGGCCGCTCCACCGAGAGCGTGAAGGAGAACGTCGCGACCGGCACCTTCGGCGCGTGGGACGAGACGGGCCGCAATATCCAACTCGCGCTCATGGTCGGCGCTTTGAACGGCGAAGGTTACGGACGCGCGCTGGGACGGTTCATCATGGAGGACGGCGTGATGCTGCCTAAGCCGGAGGAACTGGCATCAATGTTGAAATCGGAACCGGCGCATCCGCTTTCAGCAGCGCGGGCGGAATTGCTGCACGCGATACAGGCGCACGGTCTGCGTGGCGGGAGACACGAAGTCCAGCATCGCTGGAAACACGCCTCCATCTGCGGCGCGGCGTTCCGCCACAACGTGCCGCTCACCGTGCATCCCGGCATCGGCTACGACATCATCACGTGCCACCCGATGTTCAACGGCGCAGTCGTGGGCCGCGCGGCGGAGTTGGACTTCCGTTTGCTCTGCGGCTCGGTGGAGCGACTCGATGGCGGCGTGGTGCTCTCGGTCGGTTCCGCGATCATGGCGCCGCAAGTGTTCGAGAAAAGTTTAAGCTGCGTGAACAACCTGCGACTCCAGGCCGGGCGCACCATCGTTCAAGGCCACTCGATCTTCGTCGTGGACTTGCAGGACGGCGGCAACTGGGACTGGTCGAAAGGCGAGCCGCCCAAGACGAACCCGGCGTACTACCTGCGGTTCTGCAAGAGCTTCTCGCGAATGGGCGGCGAAATGCGATACGCGCAGTGCGACAACGTGGCTTTCGTCCACAACCTCTCCCGCCACTTGGAAAAGAAGGCATGAACGCAACTCGTTTCCAAGCGATCACCGCGAGGTATCCGCACCTCCGCATCGCGCTGGTCGGCGACGTATGCTTGGACCGCTACCTCGAGATCGATCCGGCGAAACAGGAGATTTCCATCGAGACGGGCCTGCCGGTCCACAACGTCGTTCGCGTCCGCAGTCAACCGGGCGCGGCGGGCACGATCCTCAACAACCTGGTCGCCCTCGGCATCGGCACAATTTATCCGGTGAGCTTTTGCGGCGAGGACGGCGAGGGCTTTGAACTGCGTCGCGCGCTCGAAATGAAAGCCGGCGTGCGGCTGGATTACTTTCTGCAAGCCGCCGACCGTCGCACGTTCACTTACTGCAAGCCACTGGTCATGGAGCCAGGCCGTCCGCCGCGGGAATTGAGCCGCCTCGACAGCAAGAACTGGACACCCACGCCGGCCGCGCTCCAGGACCGACTCATCGCCATTGTCCGCGCGCTGACGGGCCGGGTCGATGCGATCATCCTCATGGACCAGGTGGACACGCCGGAAACGGGCGTCGTGACTGCCCGGCTGCTCGACGCGGTTCGGGACTTGGCGCACGCGCGGCCAAGTCTGTTCATCATCGCCGACAGCCGGCGTTCGCTCAGGGGTTTTCCGCCGGTCTGTTTCAAGATGAACGCCGCCGAGCTGGCCGCGTTCACCGGGACGCCTCACGTGCTGACATTGGAGGAAATCCAGTTCCACGCCGCGCAATTGGCGCGGACGAACGGGCGCCCGGTGTTTGTCTCTCTGGCGGAGCGCGGCCTGCTGGGCGCATCGCCCGACGGGGCAGTCGAGCACCAGCCAGCGCTGCCGGTGCGCGGAGAAATCGACATCGTGGGCGCGGGCGACGCGGTGACCGCCAATCTGACGGCGGCGATGGCGGCGGGCGCGACGTTGGGCGAGGCGCTGACGCTGGCCAACGCCGCGGCGTCGGTTGTGATTCATCAACTCGGTACCACGGGCACGGCCAGCGTGCGGCAGATCGCAGAGTTGATGGGCGGGTTGGAAGCGCGGCCCCACGTTGGTCCGCGCACCGCTTCGTAAATGGCGGCCGGCGGCTGGAGAAATCCAGCGAGCGGAAGCGCTCCACCTGAGCGGGCCGGTGCGGCCCTCACTTCATCACTTCTTCATCAAGACGAACTCGATGCTGTCCACCAGCGCCTGGAGGCTGGCGGTGATGATGTTCTCGCTCACGCCCACGGTGCCCCAGTCGCGCCTGCCGTCGGTGGACGTGATCAGCACGCGGGTCTTGGCCGCGGTGCCGGCCACCCCATCAAGGATGCGCACCTTGTAGTCGGTGAGTTGGACGTTCTTGAGCGCGGGGAAGAACCCGCTCAGGGCCGCCCGGAGCGCGCCGTCGAGGGCGTTCACCGGACCGTCACCTTCCGCCACCGTGTGCGCCGTCCGGTCGCCCACGCGGACTTTCACGGTGGCCTCGCAGATCGAAGAGCCGCCGTGGCTGCGGATGGAAACGTGGTAGCCGTCCACGGTGAACGGCAGTTCGCGATGCGCGAGCGATTTTTGAATGAGCAAGGCCAGCGAGCCTTCTGCCGCTTCGTATTCGAAGCCGAGGCTCTCTTTGCGCTTCACTTCCGCCGTGATGGCGCGCGTTTCGGGGGCGTCCGGCTCCAGTTTGAAGCCGAGTTCCGTCGCCTTCATCAGGATGTTCGTGCGACCGGACATGTCGCTGACCAGGACGCGGCGGTGGTTGCCGACGGCGGTGGGATCAATGTGTTCGTAGCTGCGCGAGACGCGATCAATGGCGTGGACGTGCATGCCGCCCTTGTGGGCGAAGGCGGTTTCGCCCACCCACGGCTGACGCGGATCATGCCGGACGTTGGCAATTTCATCCACGAACTCGGACAACTCCTTCAATTTCGGCAGCGACTTCTTAGGCACGCCGGTGAGGCCCATCTTGAAATCAACGATGGGAATCACGCTCGTGAGGCTGCAATTGCCCGTGCGCTCACCGTAGCCGTTGATCGTGCCCTGGATGTGGGTGGCGCCGGCTTCGATGGCGGCGATGCCGTTGGCCACGCCCAGGCCGCAGTCGTTGTGCGTGTGGATGCCGATGCGCGCGTTCAGCTTGCCCTTGGCGACAGCCACGATGCGGGCAATCTCGGAGGGCAGGCAGCCGCCGTTGGTGTCGCAGAGCACAACGCAGTCGGCGCCGGCTTTTTCCGCGGCCTGCCAGGTGGCGAGCGCGTAATCTGGATCGTCCTTAAAGCCGTCGAAGGCGTGTTCCGCATCGTAGATCAGGGTCTTGCCGTGGTCCTTGAGGTAGCGAACCGTGTCGCCAATCATGGCGAGGTTTTCGTCCGGTTTGGCACGGAGAACTTCGGTGACGTGCAGCATCCAGGTCTTGCCGACGATGGTGACGACGGGCGTCTCGGCCTCGAGAATTTGCCGCATGAGGTCGTCGTGCTCGACGGCCATGGCCTTGCGACGGGTCATGCTGAAGGCGGCGATGCGGGCACGCTTCCACTTGCGCTTCGCGGCTTGCTTGAAGAACTCCATGTCCTTGGGGTTCGAGCCGGGCCAGCCGCCCTCGATGTAATGGACGCCGAAGGTATCGAGCCGCTCCGCGATCCGCAACTTGTCGAGCGCGGAGAAATTGATGCCTTCGCCCTGACTGCCGTCGCGCAGGGTGGTGTCGTAGATTTCAACTGCCGGTTTCATAAAATGCCGCCGCAGCGGAGCGTGGTATCTACGGCAAAAGCGGTCAGGATGGAAAGCTTGAAAATCCGGCGGCGACGGCTCCGCCAGGGCATGCTTCAAGAAACATGCGGAGAGGAGCGCGGGCAGCCTGCCCGCGCTCCTTATTGAATAAGCCCTGACGGCTCCGCTTTCTCGTCTCATCTTCCCGTCAGGCAACAAGGCCGGCCCATCGCGCCGCTCTTCCTTGGCGTCTCGTTGACGCCCACGCAACACACTCGGCCCTGTGTGGTTAGGGCTGTTTGGCTCTGTATCAAAGGCGGACTGGAGTTCCACAATCAGGATGAATCTGGCGAGGCTGCGCGGGCCGGCAGGACCATGCCACTGCAGGGCCGGGAGCACGGATCGCCTGTGTTCTCAGCCATTCTCTGAGTCTGGTCCTCCCGGCGCGAGCAACTCGCGGAGCCGTTGGCAAAGCGGCTGCTAGTTCTCACGCGGAACAAATGTGCGTTCACGGAAGTCAGGATCGGAATATGAAAATCACGTGGCATTCACCCAAAGCTGGCTTGGCCCCCCGCGCGGCTTTCAGCATCATCGAGGTGGTCTTCGCCATGGGCATCTCCTCCATGATGTTCCTGGCGCTCTACGAGGGACTCTCCAGCGGCTTCGCCATCATCAAGCTGGCCCGTGAGAACACCCGGGCCACCCAGATCATGATCGAGAAGATGGAGACGATCCGGCTCTACTCTTGGGACCAGATCAACAGCAACGGCTTCATCCCTTCGAGCTTCGTGGTCGCCTACTACCCGATGGGCGGCAGCAACTGCGGCACGCTCTACACCGGCTCGGTCACGGTGGCCGACGCGAACATTGGGACCACCTACAACGACGAGATGCGGAAGGTGAGCGTGCAACTCAAATGGGTCACCGGCAAGCTGCCGCGCAACCGCGGCATCAGCACTTACGTCTCAAGGTATGGACTGCAAAACTACATTTATTAGCCGGGGCCGGGGCCGCGCGGGCGGCTTCAGCATCATTGAGAACTGGGTGGCCATCGCCATCTTCGGAATTCTCATGGCCGCCGTCATGGGCTTCAGCCTTTACACCGGCAAGAGTTTTGCCGGTCTCAGCAACTACGTGGACCTGGAGCAGCGGAGCCAGTTGGCGCTGGATCGGATGACCAAGGACATCCGCATGACGCAGTATCTCGCCTCGTTCAACACGAACCAGTTGGTGTTCCAGGACAACGACGGCACGCCCCTGACCTTCACCTACAATGCGGGCGACAAGACCCTGGTGCGGTCGAAGGGTGGCACCAACCAGGTGCTGCTGACCGAGTGCGATTTCCTCTCCTTCTCGAACTACCAGCGCAATCCCATCGCCGGCACCTACGAACAGTTTCCCACCACGCTCTCGGCCACCAACACCAAGCTGGTCAGCGTGACCTGGGTCTGTTCCCGGAAAATCACGGGCACCAAAATGAACACCGAGAGCGTCCAGACCGCCAAAATCGTCATCCGCAAACAATAGGTTTATGACACCCCGACTTGCTCCCCGCCGCTTCCTGCGCGGCAACACCTACCTCACCATCATCTGGATCGCGATGCTGTCGGGCCTCATCCTGGCGGCCTACCTGACCATGGTCAGCACCCAGAACTCCTTCAGCATGCGCTCGCAGGCCTGGAACCGTTGCATTGCCGTGTCCGAAGCGGGCATCGAGGAGGCGCTGAGCCACCTCTACAAGAACGGCGTCACCAACGGCAATCTCTACGAGGACGGCTGGTGGAACCTCGGCGGCCAATACTACAAACGGCGCTGCATCGACGACTGCCTTTACGAAGTCACCATCTCCCCCGAGGCCAATCCGGTGATCTTGTCCCGCGGCTACGTTCCGCTCGTGCAGAACTACGCGAAAAACAAAGGCTGGCGCGCCTTCATGGCGGACGCCTTCTTTTGGTGGGGCGCCCGCTCGGACAACTACCTCCACCGCACCATCCGCGTGGAAACCACGGCTGACGGCATGTTCGCCAAGGGCTTGGTGGCCAAGCATTGGATTGATCTCAACGGAAACAACATTCGCACCGACAGCTTTGACTCGGTGGATCCGTCGTACAGCAGCAACGGCTTGTATTGCTTGTCCAAGGCCAAAGACAACGGCGACATCGCCACCAACTCCGGCCTGACCAACTCCGCCAACATCGACGTGGGCAACGCCAACATCTACGGCCACGCCTTCACCGGACCCAAAGGGAAAGTCGTCTGGAACAACGGCGCGGTCGGCAGCAAGGCCTGGCACGACGGCGGCAACAGTGGCATCCAGCCGGGCTGGTTTCGGGACGACATGAACGTCAGTTTCCCGGACGTGCCGGCGCCGTTCACGAGCGGCTACTTCACGCCGTCCAGCGGCAGCGTGGACGGCACCAACTACGACCTCGTGCTCGGCTCCGGGAAATACCTTTCCTCCAGCAACGTGAAATACACCTCCAAGGCCACCATCTTCGTGAATGGCGACGCCATCTGGTGGTGCAAAGCGGGCATCGACATTGGCGGACAGGGAACGATCATCATCGCCCCCAATGCCCGGCTTCAACTCTGCATCGGAGACACTTCAGGCAGCGGCGTCAGCGCCGCCATCACGGGCAACGGCGTCCAAAACGGCTCGGGCAACGCCACCAACTGTTTTGTCTATGGGCTGCGCAGCAATACCAGCATCACCTGGAGCGGCAACTCCGCCTTCACCGGCGCCATTTACGCTCCCCGCGCCGCCGTCAGTATGAGTGGTGGCGGCAGCGACACCCTCGACTTCTGTGGCGCCGGGGTTTTCTCCACCATCACCATGAACGGCCACTACAACTTCCACTACGACGAGAACCTCGGCCGTTTTGGCCCGCGCCGTGGCTACGTGATCGCCTCCTGGAACGAGATGTGAGAGCGCGTCCCTGCCGTAGGACAGGCGTCGCGCCTGTTTCCATTTTCGAGAGTTTCCCTCACCGTTCGGTAATATCAGAAACAGGCGCGACGCCTGTTCCACGCTGACGCGCCAATTCGGGCGTTACGCGCCCGTGCCCGGCGTCTGGCTCAGGAAAAACGCCGCCGCCTGCGTGCGCCGGTTCATCTCCAACTTGTCGAGGGCGTTGCTGAGGTAGTTCTTTACCGTCTTCTCGCTCAAGCCCATCTCGGTTCCGATTTCCCGGTTGGTCTTGCCCTCCGCCACGCGGGCGATGACCCGAAGCTCCTGCGGCGAGAGCAAGTCGAGTTTGCTTCGCGCCGCCGTCGCTTCCTGGCCGCGGGCCCGGTCCAGGACTTTGCGCGTGACGGCGGGATCGAGGATGGACTTGCCGGCGAAAACGTCCTCGATGGCGCCCACCAACGCGTCGCAGTTGATCTCCTTGAGCAGGTAGCCATCGGCGCCGGCGGCGATGGCTTCGAAGACCAGCCGGTCATCCGCGAAGGAAGTCAGCATCAGCGCCTTGGTTTCGACGCCCAGTTTCTGGATTTCCCGGCAGACTTCGATGCCGGTGCCGTCCGGCAGCCGGATGTCCAGCAGGACCACGTCCGGATGGAGCCGTCGAATCTCGGCGACCGCGCCGGCAGCCGTGCCGGCTTCGCCCACGATCTCAAACCGCTCGAAGCCGCTCAGCAGAGTACGCAGCCCGAGCCGGGTCACGTGATGGTCATCCACCAACAACAACTTGATCGTGCTGCTCTTCACTTCACTCATACGATGGTGCGCTTGGGAAAGGTCACGATGATCGAGCAGCCCTTGCCGGCCGCCGAGACGATTTCAAATTCCGCTCCCATGTCCTTGGCCCGGGACGCCATGTTTCGCAGGCCCAGCCCGCGCGGGGTGACCGACTGCGGGTCGAACCCCACGCCGTCGTCCTGCACCTCGAAGCGAATGCCGTTCGCCGCGGCCTTCAAGGAGACGGACACCCGGCTGGCGCGCGCGTGGCGGAGGCTGTTGCTCATGGCTTCTTTGGCAATGTTCAGCAGTTGCGTGGCCTCGCTGGAACTCAGTCGTTCGGCCGCGGCCAGATCGACATCGATGGCGAGCGGGGACGGGCCGTCGCTGGTGGTGAGGGCCAGCGACTTGAGGGCGGTTCGGAATTCGCGGCCGTTGAGGATCTTCGTTTCCAGGCCGCTGATGAAGTTGCGCACGTTGCGAATGATGTCGTTGAGCGCGGCGACCGAAGAGGCGAGGCGATTCTCCGTGGTCTCGGGCGAAACCCGCATCTGTCGGCGGCAGTCCTCGAGTCTCAGGCCCACGGAGTAAATCGACTGGATGAGATCGTCATGCAGATCTTGAGCCAGCCGCTCGCGCTCCTCCAGCGAACGGCGCACCTGCTGCTCGCTCTCTTGGACCTCCGCTTGCAGGGCCATCTGCTTGCGCATGATGCCTTCGAGTTCCCGCCGCCGGCGCCGCGAAACCATCGCGACGGCGATCACTCCAGCCGGCGCCGCGATGGCAATGAACGCCACCAGGCCGGCCAGCGTCATGTCGGTGCGGGTGACTTCGACGGCAGGACCGCGCACGACGCGGACATCCGCCGGCGACCGGAGCCACAGGTTGAACACCGGCTCCGTCGGCGTCTGGGCGGCGGCCTCCGGCAGGCAGGTCGTGCCGCACCATTCGCAGGAAATACCCGCGTCGCCGGTCATCCGGCCTTCGGATTCCAGCCGGCACAGCCCCGCCACCAAAAGCCGGCTGCCTAGCTGGAGGCGCGCCAGGCCACGAACCGCGTTGGTGGCGAACAGCAACGCCTGGAAGGTCTGGCTTCCCTGGCGCAGCGTAAGGACAACGAGGTCGGGTTGCGGCACGGCGCGGTTGACGAGCTCGGCTTCGGTTTCCACCAACGTGTTCTGATGGTTGAGACGCAGCGGAGTGCCCGCGGCCAGGTGGAAAGGCGTCGCCTGCTCGGCCTCGCCGATCTTGCGGACCACTGCGTCTTCCACCCGCGGCGGGCAGGGTCTTGCCGAAAGGAAACCAGTGGCGTCCACCACGTCGCCCGGCATGGCGTCTGAGCGGGAAAGACATTGGACCTCGATCGTGCCGGTGGGGTCCTGCAGGAGGAAACCGGTGCGGGAGCCGCGCGCCACGACCAAGCCTTGGGCACGGACCCGGTGGTCCGCCAGACGGCTCGCCCCGAAGCCGTGGAGTTCCTTGGCGGGGCGGGGCTTGGCGGACGCGGCGTCCGACGGAGACGGCGTCAGCACTTGCACGTCCGCGAGGGAATTGGCGAACAGTTGGAACCCGGCCAAGCCGCCTTCGTTGTCCAGCTTGACCGCCGCCAAGCCGCGGATGGCGATACGGCTGTTGACCAGGTCGGCGACGTTGGTGTCACACTGCTGGAGGTACGCGCTGAAACGCAGCGGGCCGGAAGCCAGCTTCAGGTAGAGCCGTCCGCGGCGCAGCGTCTGGCTCCGCACCACGCCGGCCGTCTCGACCCACTGGGCATCGAGGCGCCCGGAAACGAGGTGGGTGTCGGAAGCACGCTGGGCCGGCGGGAGTGGCGCAGTGCCCGCCTTGGTGACAAGGCGGGCGTCGAGGATCGGCGAAAATCGGCCGGCCGCGGCCGCGCCTTTGATCTCCAGCAATTGCCCCGGCGCAAACTCGATCTCCGGCCCCCGGTTGTGAACGTAGATGCTGCCGGTGCCGTCGTGGACGAAGAAAAGTTTGAAGTCCGGGTCGAAGCAGATCACCACCGCGCGGACTTCCACCGGCGGCTTGCGGGCCAAGTCCGTGGACGAGAGGTCCAGCACTTCCCGGATTGCGCGGATGATGGGCGGCGGCGGCGCATTGGTCCGGAGCGATGAGGACTCTTGCGCGCCCGCTAGAGGCATGGCGCACAGCATCAAGCCCAGCCCAGCGTCAGCCCAGCGTGGCCGGAGTCGCTTCGTCTGGCCCCCACGCGCCGATGAATGACCGATCAGGTTCAATGCAAGAGAGACTCTAGGAATTCGCGCGCGTTGTTCAAGCTCCGGTTTGGCCGGGCCGAAGGGTACGCAGGGCTGATTCAAGAAACATGCGGAGAGGAAGCGCGGGCAGCTTGCCCGCGCGTTCCGTCGAAAAATGGGAGCGCAAAACACGCGGGCAGGCTGCCCGCGCTCCTTCTTGAATCAGCCCTGGAAGAGGACGGCTGACCAGCTCGATCTCAGCCCAGCCGCTGGTGAGGCCTCAGTAAAGTCCGGCTCTGGCGGTTCGCCAAATTCGAAATCTCAAATCCGAAACCTTCACGAGCCGACAGGGTTTCGGATTTGCTCACTCAGATTTCGGATTTGTTTCGGATTTCGGATTTCGCATTTCGGATTTCTGCCTCGGCCCCGACTTTACTGAGGCGTTACAGCCGCGGCACATTTGCGCTTGTCCGGCGCCGGCACAATCAACGATAACTCGCCCCATGAGATCACGAGTTGTCCGAACCACGCTGCTGGCTTTCCTCGCGTCGTCCACCTGGATCGTTGCTCAACAGGCTTCGCCGGAACTTCCCTTCACCTTCCAGAAGAACGTCATGGTGCCCATGCGCGACGGCACGCAACTGGCCGCGAACATTTTTCTACCCAAGGACGGCGGGCCGTTCCCGGTCATTCTGATGCGCACGCCCTACGGCAAGATGGACGAGAAGTTCGGCGAGGCGCGACGCTACTGCCCGGCTGGCTACGCGATGGTCGTGCAAGACTGTCGCGGGCGCGGCAGTTCGCAGGGCACGTGGGAGCCTTTCCGCTATGACAGTGATGACGGCTTCGACACGCAGGAATGGGTCGGGATCCAGCCGTGGTGCAACGGCCACATCGGCACATCTGGCGGTTCCTATGTCGGCTGGACGCAGTGGTCGGCCGCGCCGCGCGGGAGCCGGTTCCTCACATGCATGGTGCCGGGCGTTCCCTTCACCAATCCGTACCGCGAGATCACCTACCTGGGCGGCGCGTTCCAGCTTTCGCTCGCGTTCGGTTGGGGCATGGGCGTGGGCGGACTCAAGATCGAACCCGCCAAGCTCAAGGAGGCCTTCAGCTATCTCCCGTTGAAGTCGTGGGACGAGCAGGGCGACAAGCGCGTGTTCTTCATGCGCGATTGGGTGGCGCATCCCACCTACGACGACTACTGGCGTGCGCGCACCATTGACGATCACTTCGAGCGCGTGACCGTGCCGGCGCTGAACGTCGGCGGCTGGTATGACATTTTCTCCCAGCCCACCCTCGATCACGTCGCCGCCGTGCGGCACAGTTCGACCAACCGGCTGGCGCGGCGCAACCAGTTCGTCGTGATGGGACCGTGGGGACACGGCATCGGCGGACAGAAGCTGGGCGAACTCGACTTCGGCGCTGGCGCGAAGCTTGACCTCGGCAAACTCCAGTTCGAGTGGTTCGAGTATTGGCTCAAGGGCAAGGAAACCGGCGTGCAAGACTGGCCGCACGTCCGTCTTTTCGTGATGGGCGAAAACGTCTGGCGCAACGAACACGAATGGCCGCTGGCTCGGACGCAATTCACGCCGTGGTATCTGCGCGGCGCGGGCAAAGCCAACACTCGCAGCGGCGACGGCGCGCTCAGCCCTAAGGAACCTGAAACGGAGCCGGCCGACAAATTCACCTACGACCCGGCCAGCCCGGTCCCGACAAAAGGCGGGAACAACCTCACCGGCCCGCCGATCGGACCCTTCGACCAAAGCACCGTCGAGGAACGCGCCGATGTGCTCGTCTATACCTCGTCGCCGCTGGAGAAAGCCGTCGAAGTCACCGGCCCCGTGAAGGTCATCCTCCACGCCGCGTCGAGCGCGCGCGACACGGATTTCACCGCGAAGCTCGTGGACGTGCATCCCGACGGCAAAGCCTACCTGCTGTGCGACGGCATCCGCCGTGCCCGCTACCGCGAGTCCTTCACGGCGCCGACGCTCATCGAGCCGGGCAAGACCTATCGCTACGAAATCGACCTGTGGGTCACGAGCAACCTGTTCAAGCCCGGCCACCGCATCCGCGTGGAAATCTCCAGCAGCAACTTCCCGCGCTTCGACCGGAATCCGAACACGGGCCACGACTTCGGCGCCGACGCCGAATTGGTGAAAGCGGAACAGACGATTCTCCACGACCGCGAGCACCCATCGCACATCGTGCTGCCGATCATTCCGCGGTGAGCGGCGGCTACCGCCCTGCCTGGGCTGTCTGCTTCGGCGGGCCGGGACGCAAGCTGCGCTCGATGTAGTCGGGCCAGAGCGGACAGTTCAGGTCGATCCAGCATTTCACGCGATGAGTCTCGTCGCGGGTCAGCTTCACGTCGTAATGACCGGCTTCAAGCAGCTTCCACAATTTGCTTTGCAGCGTGCCGAACGTCTGCGGCTCGGCTTTGTGATGCTCCTGGCCCCAGGTGAAGTCGAAGTAGTGGACCCAGCCCTGTGTGATCAGCGTGCGGTACGAAGCAGGCACACGA
This sequence comes from Verrucomicrobiota bacterium, assembly GCA_016219875.1. Lineage (GTDB taxonomy): Bacteria > Verrucomicrobiota > Verrucomicrobiia > Limisphaerales > JACRJZ01 > JACRJZ01. The sequence goes on from JACRJZ010000129.1 coordinate 74,721, forward strand.
TCCGCGGCCAGCGTGCCGCTGAAGTCCAGCTTGCGCGGATCCTTCGCGTCGTGGCAGCGGACGCAGTGCGCGTCCCACACCGGCTGGACCACCTTCTCGTACGCGAATGGCACCGCGCCCCAGGACGGCAATTCGGGCCGGCGCGGCGGCTGGCGCAGGGCGAGCGCAGATCGCACGGGGCCGGCGGTGGCCCGATGCTCGTGGCAGCCGACGCAGCTTCGCTGTTCGCCGGGCTGGAGTTGGATGACGCTGCGCATCCGCTGGACTTCGTTCAAGTTTTCGTCGAGCGCCTGGAAGTAAAGCACCTTGCCAGCCGGCGCGGTGAATGAGGCTGAACCGTCCGCCTCTACCGTCACCAGCCCCAACGCCGCCTTGGCCACGTAACTGGGCCAGCCGTGCGGGCCGCGCACCAGGTGCGTGGGCGAGGCGTAGAAATCCTCGAACGGCGGATGGTCCTGGCGGTATCCGCCGCCCGGCAGCCGCTCCAGGTCCGCCCGGACTTCCTGGCAGACGCGGAGGTACTTCACCGAACCGCGCTTCACGGCAGGTTCCAGGCCGCGATAGACATCCTCGACGAAGAAGCGGCCCTCTTCGGTGTCGTTTGGCTCGCGTTCCCTCGAGTCGTCGCCGACGTGACGAGGCTCTGTTATTCCCGAAGATGGAGCCTCCTCACGTCGGCTGCTACGGGGTCTGGAAATCGTTCCGTTCGGCTGAGGGCTGAGGCCAGCGACAACCGGTGGCGTTGGCTCCGGGCGCAACGGCGTCGGGCTCATGCTGCCGATCTTCGGATCGAGGTAGAGCAACTCGCGGTTGCCGAAGCGGTCGATGACGTAAAGGCCAAAGTGCTGCTGCGGCGCGTGGCTCACCAGGAAGTAGTCGCGCGCAATCGGCACCGGATCGCGGTAGCACTCGCGTTGCGCCCAGTCCATGTGATACCGCGGCTTCGAGTCGGGCGTGATGTTCGTGATGGCCGCGGGATTGAAGCGTCCCCGGTCGAGGTCGATCAAGCCGATCGGACCGTTGAGGTCGCCGCCGTGCGAGATCAGCGTGCAGCAAAGCTTGCTCGTTCCCGGCACCTCGCGGGCATTGACGTAGCAGTTGAGCGTGTTGTTGCCGAAGAGCAGTTCGGGATGCGTGCCGTCGGGCCGGATGGCCCAGAGCGTGTGGCCGAAGTCCGCGCCTTTGTCCAGATACTCGGAGCGCGTCCAGAGGATGCGGCCATCGCGCATCACCGACGGCGCCCACTCGCTCAGGTTCGCGTGCGAGAGGGGCAGGATGTTCCCGCCGTCGGCGTCCATGCGGAACAAAACGAACGCTTGCGGTCGCCAACACAGAAACCGCGCCCGGCAGCGCGTCGAAATGAACGCCACGCCGCCGTCGGGCAACGGGCACGGGTAGTAGTCGTGGAACGGCCCGTCCGTGAGCTGTCGCAAGCCGCGGCCGTCGGCGTTGACGGCTTGGACGTGGAAATAGCCATCGGCGGAAGCGCGGTAGCCAAAGTAAATCCGCCGCGCATCGAAACTCGCCATCGGGTCGCGCGCCACGCCCTGGCCGGCGTCGAACAGCTTCGTCTGCTTCGCTGCGGCAGGATCAAGCCGTCCGTCGCGTCGCGGAATCTCCAGCACGCAAATCCCGCCTCCCGGACGCCAGTGCGCGTCGAGGATGTCGCTATAGTTGTGCGACGGTTCGTACGGATGCCGCGCGACGAAGAGCACGCGCTGGAGCGCGGCCAGTTCGGGATCGCGCAGGAACAGCCGCCGCTTGGCCAGCCGCGCTTCGAGGTAGGCCGCCTCGCTCGCGTCCTCTTCCGAAGCCGTAGCAGCCGACGTGAGGAGGCTTCGTTCTTCTTGAGAAGTGAGCCTCGTGACCTCGGCTGCTACGACGTGCGCCTGCTGCTGGCGCAACTTCGCCAACTCGATTCGCTCCGCCGCCACATCCAGTCCCTTCGCCGCCAAGCGCTCGATCATCGCCTCCAGTTGCTTCAACACGCGCGTTACCGGCTCGTCGGGGTCGATGCGCGACCACGTCTCCTGCTCGCAGAGGAAGGCGTAACGGAGGAGCGCGCTCCAATCCGCGTTGCTGGGCAGGGCGAGGCGCGCGCCCACGCGGCTGACGGTCTGCCACTGCTGGCCGTCGAGCGAAAGCTGGATTTCAAACTGTGTCGGCAGGCGGTCCTTGAAGCGCCCCTCGCGGTCGCGCGAGAAGACGACCGCCGCTACGGTGGCCGGCTCCGGCAATTCGATCTGCGCCCACTCGCCGCTTGCGCCTGCCGCAATCCAACTGTGGCTGTTGCCGTAAAGGCCGTCGTTCAGGTGGGAGACTTGGTGGATCGCGTAGCCCGGCAGGCAAGAGGACGCTGTGGCTTTCGCGCCGCGGCTGGCGAGGGCAAGATTCATCGGCCATTGGTGATTGGCGATTGGCGATTGGGAAGCGGGAGCCTCCTCACGTCGGCTGCTACGAGGATCTGGAATTGCCTGGCCGGGGCCGTACACCTCCAACTCGTCCAAGCAAGGCTGGCCCTTTGCGGATTCCTGGATGACGAAACGGATGAACCGGGCCGCAGTGGGCGCGAAGGCGAGGCGATTCGGCTTGTCCGCCTCGACGCGCAGGAGCCTGGGGCGCACTTCCCGCTGCGCCGCCGCTTCGACCGCCGACTGCGCCGGGCTTGAAGCGCCCAACACCGTGAGGAATCCCGCGATCCCCCATCGCCACCAGAACCAACCGCGCGTGTTCATACCGGTTTCAATTCGTGCTTGCTGAGCTTCCCGGTGGTGCCAGACTGCGGCCCAAGATGCAAGTCAGGAAGAAGGGTTGGGTTGAGAAATACCGCACGGACTGCAGTTGAAGAGATGTTACGGTGGCTACGCGTATGGGCCTTGCTATTCTGCTTCAGAGTTGTGCTACGGGCGCGAGCGAATGCGTTCTCGTGGCGCGCGGAGGTGTTTTCCCACTACGGGATGGCGAATACGATCCGAATGCTGAGGAATCGTTGTTCCAAGTGACTATCGAGAGTCGTGCCAGTAAAGTGACTATCGAGAGTCGTGCCAGTACATGGCGCAGGGTTGACACAATGGTTGACGAGTTCTTCCGCGCGAATCCCAACATTGAAGATGGCAAGGATTATGTCTGGCGCTCTAATCCAGATTGGTGTTGTCTGCGGGCACGCCGTGGAGAGTTTTGCTCACCAGCCGTAGTCAAACGGCAGCTTCGGGATGCAGTTTCTCGTATTGCAGCAAAGTACAGTTTGCCAGATGTCTTGAATGGCCGTTCAAGCAAACAATTCGGAAACGAATCCGATTGGGTAACGATGGGGAATCTGAGGTTGGAAGGCCCACACCTGCTTCTTGTTGACCCAGGACTGAGCGGTGACGATCAGGAAGGCCTAAGACTGGACTCACCCGCTGGCAATTACGAAGTGCTCATCCGGGTCATGGCTTTTGGTCCAGATCACCGAGTTTCGAGGTTGAGAGTCGTGCTTCAGGGTGGAACTCCGGCGTTGGGACAAGTGATAGAGAAAGGTGCGGTGGACACTGGCAGGTTTGCTGTCTGCGACGACCGCGCTTTCCGGCACGCGCGAAGCGAAAGCGACGCCGCGGCGCTGAAAGATTTTTTTGCGAGGATGTCCAAGAGTTGTTACGGAGTTGTCGAGTTGTCGGGGGTGGCAGTCTTTCACACCGAATGCGGTTTTGGAGACAGCTCATACTCGATCTTTGAACTCCGCCAACGCAGTAAAAGGATTGGGGTCGAGGTGGAGTTCATACCTTCATTATGACACGTACTGATTTTTTCCTAGGAAGAGCCGGTCGAACAAACTGCCCCCGCTGCTCCGTTCAGCGGAGGACGGCAATTCCTGAGTGCATCATGCGCTCCACTTTCGCTGCCTTCCGTTGTCGCTCAATCAGCATTCGCCTCTGAATTGCTACGGCTGACTTCATCGCCCAGCCGCTGTCGGAATCACTTCCATCGCCTGGATCATGGCCTCGTGGCCGGGAGTGGAGGTGAACCGCACTTCGAGGATGCCGTGGCACGGGCGGATCACGGGAAACTCCCGGACGTAAGCCCGGAACGTCCCGGCCTCCTTTCGCACGCTCAGGTTCTCGATGACCTTCGTGCCGTTGATCGCCACCGTGGTCGGACGCGAAATGGGGGCCCACTTGCCTTCGCGCTCGACCCAGGGCGTCTCCGGTGTGTCGGGCCAGGTCGGCTGCTCCACTACGTGGCGGCGGGGTCAAGAGGCGCTCCGATCCGGGAAGCCGCTTGAATGCGGACCCCGTTTTGTGGAGTCCAATTCCCATGTTCATAAAAACACGCGCGACCGTCTGAAGTGCCGGCCTGCCACAAACGATCACCAAAACCATGAAAGCATCCCCTCCTTCCCCAACCGTCGTCTCGCGTCGCCGCTTCTTGGCCGGCGCGAGTGTCGTAGCCGCAGCCGTCACCATCGCTCCGCGCCAGGTCCTCGGCGGGCCGAGGCACGTTCCGCCGAGCGAGAAGATCAATCTGGCCTACGTGGGCTGCGGCACGCAGGGTTTCCGCCAGTTGATCCCGGCCCTCCGCAGCCCGGACCTCAACGTGATCGCCGTGTGCGATCCCAACCGCGCCAGTGACGACTACCCCGACTACGGCAACGACGAGTTGAACAACACGGTCCGAAAATTCCTGGACGATCCGGACTGGGCCAAAGGCGCCCGCGGTGCCTGGTGCGGACGGGAGCCGGGCCAGCAAATCGTAGATCGGCACTACGCGAAAGCGCGCTCTGGCAAGACCGATCCGTGCCGGGCCTACACTGATGTCCGCGACCTGCTGGACAAGGAGAAGAGCCTCGACGCCGTGTACATCATGACGCCGGAGCACCTGCACGGGGTGATCGCCGTGCGCTCCATGCGGGCGGGCAAACACGTCATCACGCACAAGCCCATCTCGAACGTGTTAGACGAAGTGCGCGCCGTGCGCGACACCGCGCGCACGACGGGCGTGGCCAGCCACTTGTTCTGTGCGGCGGGGCAGACGAGCACGCCGACGATTTGTGAATGGCTCGCCGCCGGCGCGATTGGCCCCGTGCGCGAAGTCCACAACTGGTCCTCCCGCCCGTTCTGGCCGCAGGGCATGACCGAGCGACCCGCCGGGACGCCGGCTGTTCCCGATGGATTTGACTGGAGCCTCTGGCTGGGACCGGCGGCAGAGCGGCCGTTCCATCCTGCTTACACGCACTCGGTGTTCCGCGGATGGTACGACTTCGGCACCGGCGCGCTGGGCGACATGGGGCACTACAGCTTCCATCAGATCTTCGAGATGCTGAAACTCGGCTCACCCGTCAGCGTCGAGGCCAGCCGCAGCGAGTCTTGGAAGATCGACGGCGGCACTTGGCGCAAACAGGTGAACCGCCTTTCCTACCCGCAAGCCTCTTTGATCCGATGGGAATTCCCCACGCGAGGCGGCCTGCCACCGGTGTCACTGCACTGGTACGACGGCGGGCTGCGTCCGCCGACGCCCAAGGAGTTAGAAGACGACGGCGCGGAGATGCCCAACGAAGGTCTGTTGCTCATTGGCGATCACGGCAAACTGCTCGCGGGATTCACCGGCGACGATCCTCGCCTCATTCCCCAAGCCCGGATGAAGGACTTCAAGAGGCCGCCTCAGACCCTGCCGCGCCCGATTGGGGAACTGGAGCAATTCATCCGCGCCTGCCGCGGAGGGCAGCCGTCGGACGCCAGCTTCCAGAACGCTTACCCGTTTGCTGAAACGATCCTGCTGGGCACGATCGCCCTGCGGGTGGGGCGAAAGCTGCGCTGGGATGCGGCCAAGTTTGAGTTCACGAACTCGAAGGAAGCGAACGAGTTGAAGTCCCGGAAGAATCGTGCGGGCTGGGAGATCTAGCCCGAAAACGAAAGTCGCCCGTGAAACGCGCCAGACAGCACGAAAGAACCCCTGTTTACCCGTGACTCGACGTTTGAATTGGCTTTTGGGGGAACCCGTTATGAGTGCGGTCAACCGCTGTTTGGGTTTCATCTTGGTCGTCTGGATACTGCTCGCCAGCGCGCTGGTGTATCGCGTGGTTGGACATCACGAGATTTCCAGTTGGACCCGCAACGCGGTTCAGAATTGGGAAGAGTACGGATTCCAAACCTTGGAGCGCAAAATCGTGACCAACCCAGGAGGATTTGATGTTTCGAACCATCCGTTGGTGTATACCGGCCATCGGCCTGCAAGCCTCTATCCCCTCTTCTTTGTCAAGGAGTCTCTCAATTGGACCGGTGATGGAACTCTGTGTTTTCACCTGCTGTTCAGCCTGACGATGTGCCTGTCAATTGGGCTGCTCCTCGGCCGGAGTCCTCTGGCATGGCTCGCGGCCAGCGCCGCGTTGCTTTGTCCCAGTTATGCCCTTTACCCGCCTCAGTTGGATCCAAACGCCATCGCGCTTTACTCGGTGCTGCCTCTTTCGGCAGCGGTGGTGCCGTTGCTGCGCAAGCGGTCCCTTTCGCCCGGCACGATCATCGGCATTTCGGCGCTCACGTTGATCTACACTTCTCTGAACTGGACCACGGTCTTCGGCCACGGACTTTTGGCTGCCTACCTGGTGGGGGCGCGGCTGCACGGCCGAAGGCTCACCTTGTATTTTGCGCTTGCCAGTATCAGCGTGCTGGCGGTCGCCGGCATGTCGATCCTGAGCAAAATGGGTTACGGCTCGGAACCGGCGAACCGGATCAGCTTTTCAGAGCTTCTTGCCGGCTATGCCTGGGGGTCCGGCGGCTATGGACGATATCTTTCGACCGGCAGGGCAGTCGTCCGTCTGGCCGTTGTTAACCTGATGGGACTGCTCCCGGTCATCGCGTTATGCGGCTATGCGCTCATCAGGACCGCGAGGATGAATTGCCGAAAAGTCCCGATGGCGCTTCTGCCGCTCGCTGTCGCGATTTGCGGAGTCGGTTTCCTGCGAAACTACTTTGGACATCATCCCTGGATGGCCGGCCCAATGTTCCTCTCGGGCTTGCTCTTTACACTGGGCCTTCTTTTGCGAGCGGAGCCTGCCCGGCCCGAATCTTCAATCCCCGCATCCGCGCCCGGCCGAATCCGGATCGTTGTGCCAACCGCATTCCTTACCGGGTGTCTGGTCTATGCGTTATTGATTGTCGGAGCTCATCGGGCGTACCACGTTGAGAGCCATCAATTGATCACGTTGGTTCGCAACCACACGAATCGGCCGGACACCATCGTCGTCGCACGCAACCTCGACCCGCAAATGGCGGCAAGAGCCGATGCCATTCCCGATTCGGCGGATCGTCGTGTCGTCGTCGTCAACGACATCTCAGACTTGCAGAATCTGGGTGACCACGCGTTCCTCATCTCGGCACAGAATCTCGACGACAGGCTGGCCTTTGTTGCGCAATCTAGCCGGCCGGCTTTCCTGTCCTGGCCGCTCGTGCGCCACGCCCTGCACTGGTACGCCAGCCGCGTTGCGCGGCGGGATCCGCGGGATCAACCCTTCGATTTCACCGCGGGCGCGGTCTTTCGCCTGTACCGTCTGACTGGAAGAACTGAAATGACTGCTCCTCCCGGCGGGATTTGACCTCACAATAGCCACGAGCCCCGCCTGCGACCAGCAACTGCGGAGCGAGGCGAACGAACTGGAACCTCTCAGGAACCGGGCGAGCTGGAAGGTTCTGTCGTCGCTTTTCTTCTGGCCAGAAGCGTTACTCCGAGCAAGCCGACCAGCCCGACGACGGCCAGGGCCAAGCCAAGTCGAAAGTAGGTCGGCTCGTAACGAAGAACGATCGTCTGTGCGCCGGATGGGATTTCAATGGAAGTGAAGCACGGCGGAGCGAGCTTCAGCGCCAACGGTTGAGCGTCAGCGAGAGCGCGCCAGCCGGGATAGTAGGTGTCCGTCCAGAGCAGCGTGGCGGCGGGGCCGGGAGCAATCGTCAGCCGCAGTTCACAGAGCGAGATGAGTTGCACTTCGATGGATCGGAGGACGGGCTGGACCCATTGAAACAAGACAGTGCCGGGGGCCGCGTTGGTGCTCAGATTGCCACGGGCTTGCCCGCGTTTCGTGGTTTCGTAGGTGTAATCGGCGAGTTGATGGCGGTAACGGTCCTTGTCTTCCGCGGACAACAGCAGCATCGAGCGCGGTTGCAGCGACGAGTAGCCGTTGACCATGCGAACCCGATAGACGTGGGCCCACTGGTGAGGCAGGGCCATATCGTGCATCCCTGGAGCGATCTCATAAAGCCGCACAGGCTTGTCCGCCATGAGTTTGGCGACCCGTTGTTGTTCGGGGCCTCCGGCCTGGAGCCGGTGCCAGAGTGCCACCGGTTGGTTGGGGATGAAGCGGTGATAGAAGAGCAGCGCCGGCAGGAGGTTCAGGATCAGCAGGCACGGCAAGGCCAACCGGTGTTGTCGCACGGCCGGAGAAAGGCACACCACCGCGAGAAACGCAAGGCTCAGCGAGGCGAGGACCACTTCGGGATTCTTGAACGTGATTTCGTTGGGGAGATTGCCCAGTTGGAATTCCCGCAAGGCCGGGGAGTGATCCAATGAACGGTTCGATGGAAGCTGACGTTCCACTGAGCGGCGGACGGCGGGCAGCGCTTTCGGATAAACAAGGAACGCGGTGACGTGCAGCACCAACACCCCGGCGACGATTAAACCTGCCAGCGTCCAGCCCAACCGCGGCAGGGGCTTGGCTTGATTCCACAAGTGCTCCACCCCGAACGCCGCCAACACGGCCAGTCCCATGACGGCCAAACCCGCCAGGCGTGCGTAGAGGAACGCAAGCAAGGGGGTTGACAAAACCAGGAAGTAAATCGCCACCAGCCACAAAGCCGTCCGCCGAACCGGCCGACGCTCACTCGGTCCAGGATCGCGCCGCGCACCGAGCATGGCCAAAACCGCAGCCACGGAGCCGAGGTGGAGGCAGAAACCCAGCGCAGTTTGGCCAAACAGCTTGCTCAGATCTAAGGAACGGAACGTGCCCAAAGCCCAGGGAAACACGGCAGACAAGGACGCCACCCCGCTCAACAAACTGAGCGGTTTCAGGTCTGAGCCCACGGGCCGGACATTGCGCGCCAGCAGTTCGATCTGCGGCGCCAGGACCGGCGCCGCCAGCATTGCGCCCAGAATTCCGGTCACCGCGACCACCGGCAAGAGCTTCCGCCACGCTTCGAACGAGCGTCTCGCGTAGCCGAGCAGAAAGGCCAGGGCAAACAACACCACGTAAGTGTGGCTTTGAGGATTGCCGGCGTAAAACACCCCCGCCACCGCCAGCGCTGCCGCCGGACAAGACCAGGCGTTGGGCTTCCTCCACCAAGCGTCCCAAGCTAGCCAGAGAAAAGGATAGAACGCCAGGGATCCTTGTACGGTGGGCATGAGGATTTGGAGGGCATAGAAGGACGAGAACTGATACGCTAAGGCGAGCAGCACCGCGATCGTGCCGCCGACCTGCCATCGTCTCAAGAGCAAGAGCATCCCCACTCCCGTGAGGAGCGATTGCGCTACCCGACACCAGTTGTAGGCCAGTTCAAACGGCAGCACTGCATAGCAGAGCAGGCGGAGGGGATCAGACCCGTTGACCGGCGTGTCTGCCAGCAGAGGGCGGCCCCCGTAGGTGTAGGGATCCCACCACGGAATCTCGCCGCGGTGATAAGCGTGATAGACGGTGTGCTGGATAGGCAAGTCATAGGTGAACAGATCAACTGTGTAATGGTTCGCCGGCACCTTCGCCGCCGGAGCGGCGAAGCGGAACTTGGGCATGAGGGTGGGGCCACAATCCAAAGGCGCCAGGAGCGATTCTCCCCACAAGGCGTCGCGATAGATGGCGAGGCTCAGAACGAGTTCGACCAGGAAGAAGCAAGCCAAGTAGCGACGTGTCATGGGCGGCAGATTACACTCGGATCGACCTCGCAAGGTCAAGCGGCAACTCGGTGCGCGTGGCTCAAGTCAGTGGCGCGGGCGGGTTCGGCCTAACGGGCGGGGTTGTGAAAGGACTTGATTCCCACGCCGACACTGCTCTGAACGATCCAAGGCGGACGTCCTTTCACTTCCTCGTAAATGCGCCCGATGTATTCGCCCAGAATGCCCAGGCAGATGAGTTGCACGCCACCCAGGAAGAGAATGGAACTGATAATGGCGGCGTAGCCGGGTACATAACCAAGTCCGAACGACGCAAAGAAATCCTTGAAGAGCCGCTGCACGAAGGTGAAGACCACCCCGAACAGCGCCAAGCAGGACACCCACCATCCAAGATGGGAGGCCAGGCGGAGCGGAACCGAGGAGAAAGAGAAGATGCCGTCCAACGCCAGCTTCACAAGCTGCCGGAAGGGGTATTTCGTTTCTCCGCCCGCGCGCGCAGATCGCTCGTAAGTCAAGCCGGTCTGACGGAACCCAGCCCAAGCGCGCAGACCGCGCACAAAACGGTTGCGCTCCGGGATCGCGTTCAACACGTCCACCACCGTCCGATCCATCAGGCAGAAATCGCCTGAGTCGTGTGGCATCTCAAAAGAAACCAACCGGCCCATGAGCCGATAGAACGCCCAATAACAGACCCGTTTGATCCACCCTTCTTTCCGTTTCTTCCGGATGGCGAAGACCACTTCGTAACCGGACTGCCATTTCTCAATGAACCGCGCCAGTTCTTCCGGTGGGTCTTGCAGGTCCGAGTCCATGACGATGACGGCATCGCCCACGCAGTGATAAAGCCCGGCGCTCACGGCAGCCTGGTGTCCGAAGTTGCGCGCGAAGCGCAGCGCCCGCCACCGCGGATCCGCGTTGTGTTGGGCGGACAGTAACTCCCACGTGCGGTCGCCGGAACCGTCGTCAACGCAGAGAACCTCCCAATCACAGCCCCAGGTTTCAGCCGCCGCTGTCAACCGCTGGAACAGAGACGGCAACACGTCCTGCTCATTGAAGCAGGGAATGACGACCGATATTCTCATGGCCGGGCAGTCTTCATTTGGCTTTCAAGTTTTCGGCGGGCCAAGATTTGCGCAAAGCCCGGTGGCACTCAATCAGATTTCCCGCACGGCTCCCGGCCTGCGGCGCCTCCGCGGGCCGGTTTGCGGACGACCGCCATGGCGCTGACGCCGAAAGGCAGGCCACAGCCCTTTTCGTGGAACCGGTTTTCCAAGCGCAACAAGGCGCTCAAGGCATCGTTCAGCAAGCGGGGGGGTGGGAAGAAGTCGCCAATCGCCGCCGTGCGTCGGCTGATCGGCAGCACCCGTCGAAGCAGCCGGACGAGAGCGACGGGAGGAAACAGCAAGCAATTCCAGTAACCTCGACGCTCCACGTGAAAGCCTTGAGCGGCCAAGCACTGGTTCAGCTCGGAGAGACGGTAGCGCCTGCAGTGTCTGTTCGCCTCGTCGTGCTCACTCCACAGCAGGCGGAAAGCGGGCACAAACACGATCAGTACCCCGTCCGGTTTGAGGATGCGGTGCCATTCCCGCACTGCGCCGCTTTCATCAGCCAGATGCTCCAGCACGTCGGAGGCGATGAGCAAATCAAAGGTGTCATCGGGGAACTCGGGCCGCTGCGCATCCATTAAGTGAACGTCGGTCAAACCGTGCTCGCGGCAAAGACGGACTGCTTCCGGGCTGATATCGATGCCAGTGATGTGCCGATAGCCATCCGCCTGCAACTGGCGGATCAGCAGGCCGCCCGAACTGCCAATTTCCAGCACGCGGCTTACCCGGCTGGGCTTCCATTGCACGACCAGTCGATGCACCCGCTCCCGGCGCGCTTTGAACCACCAATGGTTGGCCTCCAGGTTGTGGTAGTTCTGCTCGAATTCCCTCTTCATGCTTTGGCAGGGCGAGAGGTTTCTTCAAGCAGAGTCAGCTCCCTTCCGAGGGAAGGAAGGGGGACATGTACGTCCCATCTCAGCGATGTTCCGGCTTGCGGTTTCATGTCAGACGAGCGCAGACATAGCATCGGGCGGATACGGTCGCCACACCAAAATGCGCACCCCGCCCTCGGGACGCCTTTCGGCAAGTGCCCGATCCGCGCGCGGCCACCAGCCGCCGGCACCCGCTGCCGGCCCTGCTCGGGTTGATCGCCCTGGGCTTGCTCATGGGCGCGCGCGACGTGTTGGATATCTGGCGGAAAGTGGCTTGCCTCTCCCAGAGCCAGCGGCAAGCCCTGGGACTCTGCGTGCGGGACAAACAAAGCGGGCGGCTCACGATGCCCGGTTACGACGCCCTCAACGACCTGCTGGGAGCCATCGATCCCGCCGCCTACGCCCGGGCGCTCACCGCCTTTTTGCAGGCCCACGCCGGCCTGCTGCCCCGCAGTCTCGCCCTGGATGGCAAGAGCGTCGGCCATGGAAAATGCGGCATGATCATTACCCTCTGCCGCCACGAGGACGGACGCCCCGTCGCCATGACGGTGGCCCGCGGCAAAAAGGAAGACTGCGAAGTCTCCGAAGGCCGGGCGCTGCTGGCCGATCCCCAGGTCGAACTGGTCAATGCGCTGGTCACCGCCGATCCGCTCCACAACAAGCAAGCCACCGTGCGCGTCATCCTGGACAAAGGCGGCGATTACCTCATCGGCACCAAGGAGAACACCGCCAAACGGCTGGCCGGAGCGCGGCACGCCCTCAAGGAAACCCCTTTTTTGACCTGAGTCAGGAGGGCGAACACGGACGGCTGGACGGGCGGCGCGGGGCCGTGGCCGCCCTCTCCCCCGTCAACGCCGGGCTGCCGGGCGCCCGTTCGGCCATCACGGTTCGGCGCGACTGGTCGGAGAAGAAAGACCCGCTGTCGCCGTCGAAAAGCCACACCCGGTTTTTCCTCTCTAGCCTCTCGGTGCGCGAGAAAATGCGCGTCACAGGCGTGGTGCGGGGGCACTGGTCGGTGGAAAACCGCAACCACCACAAACGCGACGCCAGCGCCTGGCAGGAAGACCGCCACCGCCATCGCCAACCCAACGCCGCGCTCAATCTGGCGCTCACCCGCAACGTCCTCCTGGCGATGATCCCCTTCGAGCAAGGTCAGCCTTTGGCAGAGTTCTTCGAACATCACCATCGCCACCCACACCATGCCCTGCGGCTCATCCTCAACGCCCGCCCCGTTCTATGAGCCTGCCAGCCAAACGCCCTGCCCAAACCCGGGAGGTGGTGAGATTAGATTCGACCTTGTGGTGAACTCTGATAGAAGACCGCGGCCGTTAATTTCGCATGAACGAGTTCTTCACCGTCCTGGGTGCCGTGTTGCCCGTGTTTAGCATCATGGGCGCGGGCTTCTTGTTGCGCCGTCCGGACTGACTGAGTCAGTTTCGGGTGCTTTTTGTGTGAGAGGTTTGTGTCAGAAGCACCGGAATCCTCAATTTCTTCAGAAAAAATGGTGCGCATAGCAGGACTTGAACCTGCACGCCTTTCGGCACTACCACCTCAAAGTAGCGCGTCTGCCAATTCCGCCATATGCGCGACCGACGGGCGGTAATGAAGCAGTCCCCGCTTGAGTCGGCAAGCGCAATCTCGTGCCGGTTGGCACTCCATTGGGCCATCCCGCGACGGCTTCTGCATTTCATCTCCGGCACGGCAAGTTTCACCGTTCACTTCACCTTCTTGACTCCCCTGCCCTCTCTCGCTTAATCAAGTCCGCATGAGCGAACGACATCGCTACCAAGCTGAAATCCAGCAGTTGCTGGACATCGTCATCCATTCTCTCTACACGGACCGCGACATCTTCGTCCGCGAACTCGTCTCCAACGCTGCCGACGCGTGCGAGAAACTCCGCTTCCTCCAAAGCTCCGGTACCGCGCCCTTCCAGCCGGAGACGGCCCTGGCCATCTCGGTGAAAACCGACGACAAAGCCAACACCATCACGATCACCGACACCGGCATCGGCATGACGAACGGCGACCTCGTGGAGAACCTCGGCACCATCGCGCACTCGGGAACGAAGGCGTTCCTCAAGCAACTCGCCGAGACCCAGAAACCCGACGCCCGGCTCATCGGCCAGTTCGGCGTGGGCTTCTACTCGGCGTTCATGGTCGCGGCCAAAGTCACCGTCCTCAGCCGTTCGCACAAACCCGATGAGCAGGGCTGGCGCTGGACCAGCGAGAACGCCGGCGGTTACGAAATCGAACCCGCCGCCGATCTGCCGCGCGGCACGCAAGTCATCGTGCAACTCAAGGACGACGCGAAGGACTTCGCCCAGGAAGCCCACGTCAAGCGCATCGTGCAGCGCTACTCCAGCTTCATCCAATTCCCCATCGAGCTGAACGGCACGCGCCTCAACACCATCCAGGCCATCTGGAGCCGCAGCAAGAACGAGATCACCGACGCTGACTACAACTCCTTCTACCAATACGTCGGCCACGATCACGAAGACCCGTTGCTCCGCCTCCACTTCACCGCCGACGCGCCGCTCGCCATTCAGGCGCTCGTGTTCGTGCCGAAGAGCAATTGGGAGAACATGGGCCTGGGCCGCACCGAGCCGGGCGTGAACCTCTACTGCAAGAAAGTCCTCATTCAGGACCACGCCAAGAACCTCTTCCCTGAATGGCTCCGCTTCCTCAAGGGCGTCGTGGACAGCGAAGACCTCCCGCTCAACATCTCGCGCGAGACCATGCAGGACACCGCGCTCCTGAAGAAGCTGAACCAAGTCCTCACCGGTCGCTTTCTGAAATTCCTCGACGAAACCGCCGAGAAAGACGCCGCGCTCTACGAGAAGTTCTACGCCGAATACGCCCGTTGCCTGAAGGAAGGCGTGGCCACCGACTTCGCCCATCGCGAAGCGCTCGGCAAACTCCTGCGCTACGAATCCTCCACGACGGAGAAGGGCAAACTCACCTCCCTCGCCGACTACGTGAAGCGGATGCCCAGCGACCAGAAGGAAATTTTCTACCTCCTCGCCCCGAACCGCGAAGCCGCCGAGGGCAGTCCCTACTACGAAGTCTTCCAATCACGCGGCTACGAAGTGCTCTTCCTGCAAGACCCGTGGGACGAATTCGTCATGGAGCACCTCCACGAGTTCGACAAGAAACCGCTCCGCGCCGCCGAGAAAGCCGAGTTGGATGTCACCACGCCGCCTGCCGTTGAAGGCGCTCTCTCCGACGCCGACGCCGAATCCCTCGCCAAATGGCTCAAGGAAAAACTCGCCGACCGCGTGGGTGCCGTCCGCGCCTCCAAGCGGCTCGTGAACAGCCCCGCCGTCGTCGTGGATGCCGACCGCATGATGACCTCCAGCATGAGGCGCATCTTGAAAGCGGTGCAGAAGGACAAAGAAGCCGGCCCCGAAGCCAGGCAAGACCTCGAAATCAATCTCCGCCACGCCATCATCGTCCGCCTCGCCAAGATGCGCGAAACCGACGAGCCGCTAGCCGTGAAAGTGGCAGAGCAAGTCCTCGACAACGCCCGCGTCGCCGCCGGTCTCCTCGACGACCCGCGCGCCATGCTCAAGCGGTTGAACGAACTGCTGGAGCAGGTGTTGACGGTGAAGGGGTGAAGAAGTTCGGGGTTGAATTCAGCGATGTTCCGGCCAATTCTTCCACTATGAAAACCGTCGTCGCTCGAAAACAAAGGACCGAAGCCCAACTGCTGGACCAGGCCACCAAGCAGGCGATGGTGAAGAAGCAGGGGCGTGTGGACCACGACGAGCTTCGTCAGGACGGCTACAGCGACCGTCTCCTTGCCCGGCTACGAAATGCCTGAAGCCGTTCCTTCTAGCATCGGTGAGAGCATCATAAAGTGTGTCCTGGCACAGAGCATCTCGGAGCCTCTCCAAGTCTGCCAAGCGAGTAGGTACCTCCTGCCGGGCACTGGGGCTTCTCGATCAGAATTGCCTCATTGCCGAAAAGATCCGAGTCCGTCGGCGAAGCGTTCGCGGTCTTGCCTTCCATGCGCCTCCAGTCCTCCTTTGCCCCTTGTATGTCCTTTAGGTTCCCCCTGCAAATGGCCTGCGCTTCCAGTGAGGCTTCCAAAGCGATGCGCTCGGGAACAGCAAGTCCAGATGCTACTAGAGCGAGAAACGAGGCTGCGTCGCATTCAGTGAATAGAGTCTTGGTGGTCTTGAGTTCGGATAAGACCGCGACTCGAAAGTTTTGTTTGCGCCATTGCGCAGTTCTCTTCTCATCGGTCAACGTTTGCTCAACAAAGCCGGTTGGGATCGGAACACGGGAAAGAACGACAGAGCCGAACTTGGAAGGCGGGATTTTAAAGTACAGCGAATGGGAGTGCCGAAAGAAAGGCTCAATATCCTTGCGAAGCCACGAAAGGTGTTCCTCTGTGAACTTCTTGAGTTCGAAGAAGCGAGAGAGTGTCTCTCGGTCAATCAAAAGTGCATCGTAGCCATTATGCCAGCAGTGAAGTGCAAGAAATGCGCCGAACACTCGGTGTTGGCGTTTGAAGTGTTCGTAGTATGCGTGGGATGGTTTTGCCATAGACTTGGCTTGTTTTGTGTTTCTTCATGGCTGTTGGAGGCCTGGACATGGGCGCAGCCTAGCGCGGGCACCGGGGGCGTCCAGCCCCTTTTCTGTGCCCAGTGGACCGGTCTGATCTTCTCGTTCGGTGCCCTCACAAATCACCTTCCTCCAATCCGGCAATCTTCATCAAGGCGCGCAGGAGTCCGATCTTCAGCGGGTGATTGCCGTGGATGGGAATCACAATCCGCTCACGCCGTCCGGGCATGATGAAGATGTGGTGGCTGCCGTGAATCCTGGTCAGCGTCCATCCTTGCCGTTGCACCGCGCGGGCCAGTTCCTTGCCTGAAACCTGTTTCACACGGCCATTTCGATCACCCGGTCGTTCTTCGTCACGTCGGCCTCCGGCGTCTCCACGGCAAGCCAGCCTTCCATGGCTTCACGGAGATTGTTTGTGACCTCTTCGATCGTTTCCCCCTGCGTCACGCAGCCGGGCAAGGCTGGAACCTCGGCCCAATAGCCGCCTTCCTCCGCTTCGTGAATGATCGCTTTCAAGTTCATGGCGCGAACCTAGCAAACTCCACCTGCCTCACAAGACCGAATGCGGCAGATCGTTTTCCTCCAAATACAGCTCGGTGGCTTCCTTCAAATTCGCCAGCGCTTGTTCTACAGTTCGCCCCTGGCTGGTCGTGCCGGTTTCCGGGTTGAACGCCACCAGCCAGCGTCCCGTCTCGCCCGGATAAATGATTGCTGTCAATCGCTTCATGGTCGAACTCTAGGTCAGGCCGACATCCCCGGCAACGCCGGAATGCCCGGTGCTTCCTCGACGCCCCGCGCCCTGCTCAAGCAGTTGAACAAGCTGCCGGCACAGGCGTTGGCAGCGAAAAGCGGCCTGCGTGCGGGTGAAAAATCGCTGGGGCAAGCCGAAAGTTTCCTTGCCTCAGCAGCCCCTCTTTGCTACGAAAGCGCCGTCAGCTCAACCAAACCCTAGAAGCAGGAGAACCAGATATGCAGCGAGCCTATTGTCTTGTGGCGGTCACCCTCGGATTGTCCCTCTCCGTTCTGCACGCGCAGGTGCCCCAACTGATCAACTATCAGGGGCGCATCGTGACCGGCGGAACCAACTTCCACGGCGCCGGGCAGTTCAAGTTCGCCCTGGTGAACAGCACCGGCCTGGCGACCTTTTGGAGCAACGACGGCACCAGCGTTGGCGGCGGCGAGCCTACGGCAGCGGTGTCGCTCGGCGTCAGCAACGGCCTCTATGCCGTGCTGCTGGGCAATGCCACGCTCGCGAACATGACCGTCGTCCCGCCCACGGTCTTCACCAACCTGGACGTGCGGTTGCGCATCTGGTTCAACGACGGCGTCACCGGCTTCCAACAGCTTGCGCCCGACCAGCGCATCGCCGCCGTCGGATACGCCATGATGTCGGCCAACGTGCCCGACGGCATCATCACCTCCAACAAGCTGGCCGCCAACGCGGTGACGAGCGCGAAGATCGCCGACGGCGCCATTACCGCGGCCAAGCTGGCCAGCAACTCCGTGACCTCCGCCGCGTTGGGCGACACAGTCGCGCTGGGCGCCACCAATGTTAGCGGGCGACTGGACGTGTACCGCACTGCTGCCGGCACGCCGGCCATCAGCTTGATTGGCAGTTCCAGCCAGATCAGCACCTACGGCAGCGACGGGCTGGAGCAAGTGCGCCTCTATGGGACGGGATGGGGCGACCTCTGGCTGATGAACAGCCTGTCGAACAATGCCACGGCGGCGCGATTAAACGCCAACGCCGGCTCCGGCGGCTACCTGGGCCTCTACAACAGCAACGGCGCCGCGCGGGCTTTCCTCTCTGGAACGAATTCCGGTGGCTTGCTCAACCTTTATCAAAGCGACAACCAGCTTGGCGTCCGGCTGGAAGGCGACAACTCTGGATCGGGATTGCTTAGTCTCTACAACACCAACGGCTCCGTGCGGGTGCAACTCTACGGCCAAGGCACGGGCGGCGGCGGCGCGCTGTCGCTCAACAACCGAACCGGGCAGGAGGTTTTGGAATTGCTGGCCTACACCAACGGCGGGGCCTTGACCCTGCAGGACGGTGCGGGTGTTCGCGCCGCGGAATTAGGCAGTTCCTGGCAGGGCGGCGGCTTTAGCTACCTCTACAACGCCGACGGCGGCACAGGTCTTTGGCTGGATGGCGACAGCAGCGGAGCGGGAAAGATCACCCTCTACAACACCAACGCCAGCTCCCGCCTGACCCTTCAAGGCCAGGGCATGGTAGGCGGCGGCCAGATCGACGCCTTGGCCGGCGACGGCAGCACGGGCGTGCGCATCTTCGGCGAGAACAACGGCGGCGGCGGCCAGATCATGCTCTACAACGACAGCGGCACCAGCACGCTTTACTTGTACGGCGATGACGGCAACGCCGCCTCCATCTACCTCGGCAACACCGCCGGCAACAACCGCCTGCTCCTCGATGGCTACGGCAGCAACGGCGGCGGCCAGATTTCCGCTCTCAACGCCAGCGGCGACACCGGGGTGAACGTTTACGGTGACAGCAGCGGCGGCGGACTGGTCCGGCTCTACAACCACAACGGAAGCAGTACGGTTTCACTGTTTGGCGACAGCAGCGCAGCCGGGGTGATCTACGTCGGCACCACCAACGGCAGCGACCGTCTAAGGCTCGACGGTTACGGAACCGGCAATGGCGGCCAGATTTATGTCTATGCCAGCGACGGCAGCGCCACGATCAACCTCCAAGGCGACAGCGGCGCGGCCGGACTGATCGAAGTGAGGAACGACACCGGCGCCACCAAAGTCTCGTTGGACGGAGAGAACACCAGCGGCGGTGGCGAAGTCACGCTTCGCGACTCCACCGGGGATACTTCGGCGGTCTTGAGTTCCGGCTCTTCCGGTGGCTACGTGACACTTTCCGACGACGCAGGAGTCAACACAGTGACCTGGCAGAGTTCCGGCACCGGTGGAGGTTACGGCGCCCTCTACAAGTCCAACGGCAGCAGCTACGGCATCTACCTCGATGGCGAAACCAGCGGTGCGGGATACCTGGCGGTCTATGGAACCAACGGCAATCAGGTGATCTATCTTGACGGTCAAGATGCCGACGGTAACGGACGCGTCGTGACCCAGGTCCTCCAAATCACCGGCGGCTCCGATCTCTCGGAAAACTTTGAGATCAATGCCCCGAGGGCCTTGCAGCCGGGCATGGTGGTGAGCATTGATGCGGAACATCCCGGCGAACTGCGCCTGAGCACCGGTGCCTACGACCGCACCGTGGCCGGCATCATCAGCGGCGCCGGCGGCGTAAGCACCGGCATGTTGATGGGCCAGATCGGCACCAAAGCCGACGGCAAACACCCCGTCGCGCTCACGGGCCGCGTCTATTGCCAGGCCGACGCTTCGAATGGCGCCATCCAGCCCGGCGACCTGCTGACCACCTCGGCCACGCCCGGCCACGCCATGAAAGTGACCGACCACGCCCGCGCCCAGGGCGCCATCCTCGGCAAAGCCATGACCTCGCTCCCCAGCGGCCAGGGCCTCGTGCTGGTCCTGGTTTCCCTCCAGTAAGAAAGGAGAACGCCATGAACAAATCCTGTTTCATCCACCGCCCAACGCCGGCAGCGTCCGTCGCGTGCCTGAGCTTGGCCATGCTCTGCGCGCTGACCGCGCCGGCCCAGGAGTTGGGTCCCGCCCCCGGCGTGCCTGAAGGCTTCATGCTGATCGAGGGCGACATTTTGGTCCGCTTGCCCAAGCCGGGAACGCCCGCCCCCAAAGGCGTCTATCGGGAAACCTCCACCTACTTCTGGCCGGGTGGCGTGGTGCCGTATGAGTTCGACGCCAACGTCTCCGCCGCCAACCGCACGGCCGCCATCAACGCCATGGCCGAGTGGGAAGCCGTGGCCAACGTGGATTTCCGCGCCCGCTCCGGCGATGACAACTACATCCACGTCCAGGACAGCAACGTGAACAGTTCGCAGGTGGGCAGGGTGGGCGGCCGGCAGGATGTCAACATCAGCAGTTGGGGCAGCCGGTTCATCATCGCTCACGAACTGGGCCACGCCCTCGGTTTCTGGCACGAACAGTCCCGGTCGGATCGCGACACCTACGTGCGGATCAACTGGGGGAACATCGAAGAGGGTAAGGCGCACAACTTCAACACCCACGACGAAGCCAAGCATTACGGGCCGTACGACTTCGACTCGGTCATGCACTACGACGGAAAATCGTTCTCCACGAACGGCCTGGACACCATCACCGTGCTGCCCCCCAACGACGTTCTGTGGCAGGCCGGCATCGGCCAGCGGGACCATTTCAGCACTTGGGACCAGCGCATCATGTCCTACCTCTACCCGGAGAGCAACTGGCGCTTCTGTGACACGACGCGCACGGGTGCCGGCAGCGGCTCGTTCCTGGACCCGTTCAAGTACTTCACGGACGCCAAAGCCAGCGTGCCCAACTACGGTCATTTGTTCCTGGTCAAGCCCGGTAACTACGCGGCGGTGGGAGTTCACAGCAAACCCATGACCCTCCGCGCCCCGCTCAGCGGCGCGGTCCTCAAGTGATTGACGCCATGAAAACTTCCCTTCTCCTCCCAGTCGCGCTCGGACTGACTGTCGCCGTCCAGTCGGTGGGTGCGGCCACCCGCGCGAGCGCCAACTATTCCCTCACCACCGAAACGACCGACGCCGGCGGCCTCCGCACGACCAGCGCCGCCTATGTCCACGACGGCAGCCTCGGCGGCTTCGGCGGGCTGAGCGGTGCGACCGCCTCGCCTGAAGTGGCCAAGCACGGCTACATCGGCCAACTCTACGAAGCGGTGGGCCTCTCGCTTTCCGCCGTGCCCCTGGCCGTGAACGAAGGCGCCACGCGCCAGGTCCACGCCTGTGCGCTCCTCGACGACTCCACAAGCCTCCCGCTGGCTGGCACCAGCGTGGCTTGGAGCGTGGTCAGCGGTCCGCTTTCCAGCATCAGTGCGGACGGGATCGTGACCGCCATGATTGTGTGCGAGGACAGCCCCGCCATCGTGCGCGGAAACTGCCAAAACACGGCCGGGACCGTCGGCCTCATGGTGCTGGACGTGAACGCTGACAATTACGGCCTCTACGCCAGCGATGGCGTGAACGACGCGTGGCAGGTCCGATACTTCGGCCTCGACAATCCGAACGGCTTGGCCGGCGTCGATTCCGATGGTGATGGCCAGACTAACGCCTTCGAATACGTGGCCGGAACCATTCCGACCAACGCCAGTTCGAAGTTCGCTTTGCGCATCGAAAACGTGGCTGGGCACGCCGACCACAAGGCGATCATCTTCAGCCCGCGTTTTCCCAGCCGCGTGTACGAGCCGCTCTTCTGCAACAGCCTCGACGGGGGCCGCTTTGCCGCACTCACAGCGACCAGCACAAACGACAATCTCTTGGAACGGACCATCACGGACCTCCACGCCACCAACGCGACGCGGTTCTATCGCGTGCAGATTTCGCTCTCGCCGTGACGCCGCGGAGTCCGACGTGTCGCTGCTTCCCCAGCAGCCGCGGGACTCTCCCGCGGACTCGACTGACTCACTGGACTTGCGGAACACAGAGGCGAACTGGCGACGCGACGGCGTTGGCGTCGTGCTCTGTCTGGCCAACGACGAGGATGTGGTGGACGCGGGCTCCCTCAGTGCGCTGGATGCGCACTATGAGTGGGCCATCGCTGGAGATCACTCTCACGGTTGCGTCCACGGCTGGCGCGGCTGGCGCCCCTCCGCTTTGGCGACCTCGTGGCAAGGCGCTGTAGCTGCAGCAGGATTCTGAACTTCTCTTCCACGGGCAGCGTGGCCAATCGCCGACGGCGCTCGCGCTTTTCGCAGAACAAGTCTTCGGCCAGAGCTGCGACTGTCTTTGGACTATTCATCGCTGAGGGTCTGGAGGCGTGGCCACGCCGGCACCAAGTTGTGGCGAGCCAGAATCTGGTCCAGTAACGCACCGTCCAACTCCAAGTCGTCGCGCGATTGCGCCGCGCGCAGGCGATCCTTGGGACGGCCCGTCTGAAGCATGATCGTCAGCCAGTGCTCAGGGCGCAGCACCCGCGGCGGCACCTGGTTGAAAACCTTGTCGGCAGCCATTTCCACGGCTTCTGTCCAGCGCGTTGTAGGCTGGGATGAACCGAACCGGGATGCCTTCGATCATCACGTGCTCATGCTGGGCGGTGCAGCCGCGACGTTCCAAGTGCTCGTAGATCGGCGACAAGGTCACCAACGGGCTTTCGCTCGCCGGCAGTAAGCAAAACACGTCCAAGTCGTAGGTCACCGCCGGCTCGGTGTAGAACAACAAAGCCATCGCGCCGCCGATCGCACACTGGCTGATCAGCCTTTGCTGAACCAGATCGTTGAGAACGCGCAATGTCTTGTCCATGACTTGAAGTGGAGAGAGCTTACCCTCGTCGCTCACGAATCGCCGCCAGGATGTCCGCCACCACCTCCGTCCGCGGCTTCACGCCATGCTGGCCTTTGCCATGGATGCGCAAGGCGACATTGTTCGCCTCCTGCTCGCGCTGGCCGACGACGAGGATGTGGTGGACGCGGCGTTCCTCCGCGCGCTGGATGCGGCCCATGAGTTTGTCGTTGCTGAATTCCAACTCCACCCGGACTTGCTGGGCGCGCAACTCGTTCACGATGCCTTGGGCGTAGTCCATCTGGGCGTCGGTCACAGGCAGGACGCGGACCTGGTCGGGCGCGAGCCAAAGGGGGAAGTTGCCGGCGTAGTGCTCAATGACCCAGCGGCGCACGGTCACTGACCTGCAACATGTCTGACGAAAGCCTTGAGGGTATCAAATGCTTTCGATCGCCAAGGAATTGCGCCTCTCTGTGCGGCCCGTCCGAGTTGAGGGTCAACCACGTCGCGCGCCAAAGCGTAACCGGCAAACTGAGCCTTCGTGGGATGGCTGGGTTTCATGCCGCGCTTGTCCAGACAGGCAAAAAACTCGTTCACACATGGGAGGACGGCATTGGGTTGTGCCGCCTCAGCTTCCGCGACAGCAGACAGGCAAAGCGATTCGAGCATTCCCGCGTCCATACAGTTTGGAAGTATGAAGACAGCAACGGCGAGCGGACTTCCTTCCAACTTGTTCATCGCATCAGGCACGGGAAGCTGCGCGCCTCGCAAAGCGGCTTGGACACTTTGAAACGCCTCAAGCGCAGTCGAACCTTCCGCGTCGCGGATAATGCCGATGCGCCTGACCTGTTCCTTGAACGTTGCTTTTTGGGTGAAGAGTTCGAGATACGTCTGGAGGTTGTTTTTGTCGATGTCGCCGAAAGTCCGAGCTTCAACCCCAGTGGCCAGTCCGCACGCGGCAATCATTTCGCGGAAGAACATCTCGGGCACGCGACCTTCAACCAACAATTGGCCTTCGGTCGTGATGGCGCGGTCAAGGCTCAGTTGCTCAGGACTTGTGCGAGTCATGAGCGAACCTCCAACCCCATCTCCGCAGCCATTTCAAGATGCTGGATTCCCAAACGAACAGCCTCCACGCTGCCGTTCACAATCTGCAAGCGCTGGACGCAGAGTTCGTCCTTGCCGCGCTCGTGCGCCACAGCGTGTGCAGCCATCACACATTCGCGACTGTGTGTCGTGGCAATAATCTGCACGCCCTCCTGCTCGCAAATGGCCATCAGACCGCGCCACACGATCGGCATGGATTCGGAGAAGATACCGTTCTCAATTTCGTCAACGAGGAGAACGTTGATCTTGTGCGCGAGAACCTGCGTGTGAATGTGCAGGATGCGGTTGAAAGCCTGACCCATCTGTGAAGACGGAACGGCGCGAGACAAGCCCACATCCGCAAAAATGAGCGGAGCGGTCGTGCGAGGCAACTTGGCGTAACGCAGACGCTTCAAGCGCGGCTCGATTTCCCGCATGACCTGCTCAACGCGGCGTTCGCCGTCGGCAAGCAGAGCCACCTGATTGTAGTTCTCCGCATCGATTATCGGGTTCGTCGGGCGTGTCGAAAGGATTGCTACACGGAACTCGTTCGGCGAGTTCCCACCCATGACGGAAAAGTGGTTCTCACCCATTTGGAGAAGCTGAACATCTCCCTTGGGCATTCCCGGACGACGAATCCTCCCGTCTTCCTTGATTCGACTGTCGGTGCGGGTCAGAACTGGTCCGACCGGGCCATTAGGAAAAAGGGGATTAGGCAAAATCTCCGTTGTAACGCCGATACTTCCCTCCGAATCCAACCGGGCCTCGATTGTTATGTGGTGGTCTGAGTTTCGATCGTAGAACAACCACGACCAAAAGTTCTCGCGGTCGTTCTGGTCGTCTGTGGAATTGCCGCCTGTTTGGTTGGTCCGAAATGTGATTGGCAGCGCGTGGAGTGCGCTGCTGTCACCGAGCAGCAAAACCAACGCTTCCAACACGCTCGTCTTGCCGGTGTCGTTCCCGCCAACAATGAGATTTACACTGCGCAGTTCGTTAAGGACAACCCGTTGCAGTCCTCGGAAATTTTCGATCACCAGCTGAGTTATCATAGGGTCATGTTAAGCTTTTCGCTCCCGAATCGCAGCTAAAATCTCCGCCACCACCTCCGCCCGCGGCTTCACGCCTTGCTGGCCTTGGCCGTGGATGCGAAGGGCGACGTTGTTCGCTTCCTGCTCGCGCTGGCCGACGACGAGGATGTGGTGGACGCGGCGTTCCTCCGCGCGCTGGATGCGGCCCATGAGCTTGTCGTTGCTGAATTCCAACTCGACGCGGACTTGTTGGCCGCGGAGTTCGTTCACGATGCCTTGGGCGTAGTCCATCTGGGCGTCGGTGACGGGGAGGACGCGGACCTGATCGGGCGCGAGCCAGAGCGGAAAATTGCCGGCGTAATGCTCGATGAGGAAGCCGATGAAGCGCTCGTGCGTGCCGAGCGGCGCGCGGTGGATGCAGAGCGGGGTCTTGTCCTGGTTGTCGCGGTCGCGGTAGGTGAGGCCGAACTTGGCGGGCACAGCGAAGTCCACCTGGTTGGTGGCGATGGTGAACTCGCGGCCGATGGCGCTCCAGACTTGCACGTCAATCTTCGGGCCGTAGAACGCGGCTTCGTTGGCCACTTCCACGTAGTTGATGCCGCTCTCGTTCAGGACGCGGCGGACCATGTCCTCGGTCTTGAGCCAAAGCTCCGGCTCGTTGACGTATTTCTTGCCCAAGCCTTCCTTGGAGTGCGTGCTGAAACGCATCTGGTATTTCTCCAGGCCGAAGATCTTGAAATATTTCAGATACATGTCGTTCACGGCCTTGAACTCGGACGCGAACTGGTCTTCGGTGCAATAGATGTGGGCGTCGTTCATGTTGAGCGAGCGCACGCGCATGAGGCCGAAGAGTTCTCCGGACTGCTCGTAGCGGTAGCAGGTGCCGTATTCCGCGAGGCGCAGAGGGAGATCGCGGTAACTGCGCGGTTCCGCCGCAAAGATGCGGTGGTGATGCGGACAGTTCATGGCTTTGAGAAAATACCTATCGATCGGCGGCAAAGAATCGAACTTTGGCTTCAAACGCCTGAACTCGTCCGCGGCGGCTTCGACAGCAGGAGGAATGGAGTAATCCCTTTTAAGACCGTCGAGTGCCTTGACGAGAAATGGGCCGCTTCGTTGGAGCGAACCATCTTCAGAGACTTCAAAGATCGCGCCGCCTTTGCCGGAGTCTTTGGTCATGACGCCGTCCACAAACTCACCGACCTTGAGTTCAGCTTGGCGAAGTCGTGAAGTGAGTTCTTCCCGCTCAGTCTCCATTTCATCAAGCTCCATCGGGGGAAACATCGACTCCGCGTAATACGGCAAATGCCCACTGGTCTTGTACATCTTCTCCCGCGCCAGATGCGGCGTGCGCACGCGGACGTAGCCGGCGGCGAATTCGGTTTCCTTGGCCAGCTTCTCCAGTTCCTCGACGAGCACGGTGCCCTTGGGCAGCCACAGCGGCATGCCGGGGCCGACGAATTCAGCGTCGAGGACGAACAGCCCCATCTCCGCGCCGATCTTGCGATGGTCGCGGCGCTTGGCCTCTTCCTGCATCTTGAAATACTCGTCGAGCTGGGTCTTGTTCTTGAACGCCGTGCCGTAGATGCGCTGGAGCTGCGGGTTCTTCTCGTCGCCCTTGTAGTAGGCGCTGGCCACGGTGGTGAGCTTGTAGGCGCCGATGTTGCCGGTGCGCATGACGTGCGGGCCGGCGCAGAGATCAATGAAGTCGCCACTCTTGTAGTAGGAAATCGGCTCGCCTTCGGGGATGTCCGCGAGGTTGCCGATCTTGAACTTGCTCGGAGCGGGGCGTTCGGCGAGCGCGCCGAGACGGCCTTTCTGGGCGTCGGCGAAAGCCTGTTCGCGGGTGACGATGAGCTTCTCGAAAACGTGGTTGGCCTTGATCTCCTTCTTCATCTCCGCCTCGATGGCCGGAAAGTCCTCCGGCGTGATGCGGTGTTCGAGTTCCACGTCGTAGTAAAAGCCGTTCTCGACGGCGGGGCCGGAGGCGAACTGGGCATCGGGCCACAGGCGCGCGATGGCCGTGGCCATGACGTGGGCGGCGGAGTGGCGGAGCCGCTCGAGGTCGGTCATCTTCTGGCGGTCGTCGAGTGTCTTGCGTTCGGCGTTCTCTGGTTTCGGAGCTTCCATAACGTTCAAAAAGGTCGGGAGATTTAAGCACATCAGGGGGGAATGCAAAGTGGTTTCGCGGCGGGAATAGGTGAGCGGCGGGCTGAGGCTATCGGATTCAGGGAAGAAGGGGATGAAGGCGGTCCGCCGAAGCTCTGTCCCGCGCATCACGGGCTGGCCTCCTCCTACTCCTGCCCGAATCCGATGGACCCGCGCCCCGATTCACCCGAGGCCGCCACCAGTTGTCGGCGCGGTCGGGAGGCTGCGTCCGCACAAGGCCGCAAAACAGGGCTGCATCAAGCTCGGTTCGGGAGCACCCGTAGCGCAGACTTTCCTGTCTGCCGTAGCGCCGGTTTTCCAACCGGCGAGCGTTGGAAGAGGCCAGCCGGCTGGACGTTTCACGGCCTTGCCGACTGCAAGTCGGCGATACGGCAGACTGGAAAGTCTGCGCTACCCGGTGCGCCGGGTGGGAGCTTGATGCAGCCTTGGCCGCAAAATGGAACGCAAAACTCAATGTTGCATTCTGGTTGCCCGCCCCTATATTTCGGCCCGTTCTCATGCACGCGACCCAAACACGCTGCAACGAAATGTTCAAATCTGAACCTCAGGTTTGCCCCGCCCGTCCGTCTTGCCATGTGGCCTAGGTTCGCTTCCATTTCGTTGACGGAGCCGGTTTCGGCCGCGGGCGGCCTGGAACAACCCAACAGTCCTTGACCTATGTTTCATCTACGCGTCTCCCTCCTTTCCTTCACGAACACGGCCCACGAAGCCCCGGACTTCCGGGCCTCCGTTCAAGCCGGCCTCCGCCGGCTCGGTGCGCTCGTCGCCACAGGTTGTTTCGCCCTCGGAGCACAAGCCGCTTCTGTCGGCGCGGGCGGGTACACCGCCGACTTCGGCACCCAACCGAGCGCGGCGGATTGGTCCACCTACTCCGTGTCAGGAGGGTCCGGCGACATCACGTCTTTGCCCGGGCTGGACACGCCGGTGCAGACCCTCGCCGCCGCCAGCATCAACGGACAGGTCGGCGCGGACGCCGCGAACCCGCCGGCGGCCAACGCTCTGGCCTATTGGAGTTCGTCCGGGCTTTATCTGCAAACCCGGCCCACGGGCAACCAAGCCACCGTTCTGATGTGTACGCTCGTCAACAACATCGGCGCGGAGGCGGGCGCGGTGAGCCTCAGCTACGACGCGCTCAAGACCGACACTGTCACCGAGGAAGCGATTGGGCAGCGGGCCTACTACAGTCTGAGCGGCGCGGCGAACAGTTGGACGGTCATTCCGGAGTTCTCCGCGGGCACGGACGGGAGGCTGACCGCGAACCTGACCCTGAGGTGGCCGAGCGGCGGCACGCTCTACGTGCTGTGGGCGGACGACAACGGCTCGGGCACGCCGGACACGTCGGTGCGGATCGACAACTTCGCCGTGACCGCCACCAGTTCGGCGCAAGTGCCCGTGGCCATCACCAACCAGCCGCTGAGCCAAGTCGTGGACGAATTGAAGCCGGTCACGTTCGCCGTGGGCACGACCGGCAATCCCGTGCCGACGTTCCAGTGGTACCGAAACAATCTGCCGATCAGCGGGGCCACGAACGCCACCTACACGATCGCGGCCGCTCCGTTCAGCGACCACAACGCGACGTTCTACGTCATCGCCGCCAACGTCGTCAGCAATGTGACCTACACCGCGACCAGCAGCGCGGCCACGCTGACGGTGAACGCCGATCTGGTCAAACCCGTCCTGCTCGTGGCCTTCGCGTCGGGCCAACACCAGGTCGTGGCCAGCTTTTCCGAACGCCTCGCGGCGACCAGCGTGACGAACCCCGCCAACT
Organism: Verrucomicrobiota bacterium; assembly: GCA_016219875.1. Classification (GTDB taxonomy): domain Bacteria; phylum Verrucomicrobiota; class Verrucomicrobiia; order Limisphaerales; family JACRJZ01; genus JACRJZ01. The sequence goes on from JACRJZ010000129.1 coordinate 103,508, forward strand.
ATGTCCTCACGGGGCCGGGAGCTTCGATCATCATTTCCAACGCCACCTTGGATGTCACCCAGACCAACGTGGTCCTGGAAGTCAGCACCATGACCGTGGGCACGACCTACACGCTCACCGTCAATGGCCTCACGGACCAGTCCGCCGCCGCCAACGTCATCGCACCCAACAGCCAGGCCCAGTTCACCGTGACGACCCTGTCGCCGGCGAACATTGGGAATCCACCCCTCCAGGGAACGGCCACGGATGTCACCGGTGGCTACGACATCACGGGCGGGGGCACCAATCTGGCGGGCGCCGCGGACCAATTCTTTTTCTTCCATCAACCCGCCGCCGGGGCCTTCGATTTCAAAGTCCGTCTGGAAGGAATTTCTCTCTCCGACGCTTGGGCCAAGGCCGGCCTGATGGCCCGCGAAGACCTGAACGCCGGCTCCCGGTTCGCAATGGCCGTGGCCACGCCCAGCGTCAATGGCGCCTACTTCCTCTCTCGTGCGACCGTGAACGCCGCGTCGATCGCGACCGGGCAATTCCCCGTCAACTACCCGCAAACGTGGCTGCGCCTGGCCCGTGCCGGCAACGTCTTCACCGGCTACGCCAGTCTGGATGGCCAGAACTGGATGCAGCTTGGTTCCGTGACGCTGAGCAGCGCCGCGAGCACGTTCTACGTGGGTCTCGCCGTCTGCGGTGGCACCACCAACGGCCTGGGAGGCGCGAACGCGGCCTTCCGTGAGTTCAGCCCCGTCGTCGGCGGCAGCATCGTGACGGGCATCTCACTGCCGTGGGAGCCGCTCGGCCCGGCCACCCGCAATTGCGGCTTGGTCATTTCGGAGATCATGTACCATCCGAAACACTCCAATGATCTGGAGTTCATCGAACTCTTCAACGCGGACATCCTCGGGCAGGACCTGACCGGCTGGCGGCTCTCCGGCGACGCCGACTACGCCTTCCCCTCAAACACGTTCCTGCCCGCCGGCGGGTTCCTGGTCGTGGCCCGCAATCCCAGCCTCCTGGAGCAAGCCTACGGCATCACCGGCGTGCTTGGTCCGTGGCTTGGCGCCGAGACCAACGCCTTGCCGGATGCTTCCGGCACCGTCCGCTTGCGCAACCCGGTCGATGCCGTCCCGCTGGAAGTCACTTACAGCGGAGCGCCGCCGTGGCCGCTCTCCGCCGACGGCGCCGGCCATTCTCTGGTTTTGGCGCGGCCCTCCTACGGGCAAGGCGAGGTGAAAGCGTGGGCGGCCAGCGACCACGTTGGCGGCTCGCCGGGACGCATGGAAACCGTCTGGCCCGAGGCCATGCGGGACGTGGTGGTGAATGAATTCTTCGCCAACTCCGACGTGCCGGATGAAGACTTCATCGAACTCTATAACCACAGCGCCCAACCGGCGGACATCTCCGGCGCCTATCTGAGCGACGACCGCGACACGAACAAGTTCCGCATCCCGAACAACACGGTGCTGCCCCCGCGCGGCTTCCGCAGCTTCACCCAGACTGAGTTGGGCTTCGGCCTCAGTTCCACCGGTGAACGCCTCTACCTCGTCAACTCCAACCAGACCCGCGTCATCGACCTGCTGGCGTTTGACGGGCAGGCTCCGGGCGTGTCCTCCGGGCGTTACCCCGACGGCGCGGCCGGGTTCCACGAATTGCGCACGCGGACTCCCGGCACGACGAACAGCAGCCTCTGGATCCGCGACATCGTGATCAACGAGCTCATGTTCCACCCGCCCACCGACGACAGCGACGACGAGTTTGTGGAGCTCTTCAACCGCGGCACCAACACGGTGGACGTGAGCGGCTGGAGGTTCACCGATGGCATCACCTTCACCTTCCCGGCCGGCAGCGTGATTCCCGCCGGCGGTTTCCTTGTGGCGGCGCACAGCCAGGCCCGGCTCCTTACTAATTACTCGCAGCTCAACACGACCAACACCGTGGGTGACTACTCCGGCAGTCTCGCCAACGGCGGTGAGCGGCTGGCGTTGTCCAGGCCTGAATACCTCGTGACCACCAACCTCCACGGTATCCTGATCACCAACGTCAACTGGATCGTCGTGGACGAAGTCCGCTACGTCGATAGCGGCCGTTGGACCCGCTGGGCGGACGGCGGCGGCAGCAGCTTGGAATTGATCGACCCGAACAGCGACAACCGTCTGGCCCCCAACTGGGCCGACAGCGACGAAACCGGCAAGAGCGAATGGACCAACGTGGTCACCACCGCGCTCATGGATTGGCCGTATCCGCGCAACGACGACAACGGCCCGTCGGGCGCGCTCATCAACGAAGTGCAAGTCATGCTCCTGGGCGCCGGCGAGGCCTTGATGGATGACGTCTTGGTCCAGACCAACACCCTGACCACCATCAGCCCGAACTTCGTCACCAACCCGAACTTCAACATCGATCGGACCGGTTGGACAATTCAGGGCAATCACGTGCGCAGCAGCCTCGAACCGGCCGGCCCCAACAACCCCAGCCAATGCCTGCGCCTCCGGGCCACGGCGGGCGGCGACAACGGCGCCAACCGCGTGGAGTGCGACCTGATGGCCGCGCTCCAGCCCAACACCGTGGGCACCATCGGCGCCCGCTTTCGCTGGCTGTGCGGCTTCCCCATCGTGCTCGTGCGCGTGCATGGCGGGCCGCTGGAAGTCGTGGGCACGTTGCCCTTGCCCCCGAACCTGGGCACGCCCGGCCTGCCCAACAGCCGCCGGCTGACCAACGCCGGTCCGGCCATCTACGACGTGGCCCATCGTCCCGTCTTGCCGGCCGCCAACGAGCCGGTGGTCGTCACCGCGCGCCTCAGCGACCCGGACGGCCTCGCCGCGGTGAAGTTCGTTTACCGGCTGGATCCCGGCACGGCCCTCACGACCAATCTCATGCGCGATGACGGCACGCTCGGTGACACCACCGCGGGAGACGGGCTTTTCAGCGTCACTCTCTCCGGCCAGCCGGCGGGCACGCTTGTCGCCTTCCGCTTGGTGGCGGAGGACGCGCAGAATCCGACGGGCCGGACCCTGTTCCCGCCCGACGCGCCGACACACGAGGGCCTCATCCGCTTCGGCGATCCCTTTGTGTTTGGCACGCTCGGCGTTTACCGGCTGTGGATGACCACCTTGAACTACAACACCTGGAGAGACCGCGAGCGGCTGAGCAACGAGCCGCAGGACGGCACATTCGTCTATGGCAACGTCCGCGCCATCTACAACGCGGGCGCGCGCTACCGGGGCAGTCCCTTCACCCGCAACCCTGGCAGCCCGCTGGCGGTGGGGGCCAATTTCGTCTGGTCGCTGCCGGAGGACGATCTCTTCCTGGGGACCGATGAGTTGAACATCGACTCGCTGGAGCCGACGGGCCGGGACTCGACGGCGTTGCGCGAGGTGACCGCCTTCACGATGGCGGAACAGTTGGGCATGCCCTTCAGCTATCAGCGGTTCGTCCGCCTAGCCATCAACGGCACGATCACGCCCAGCCCCGTCCACACCGACACCCAGCAACCCAACGGCGAGTACGTCGCCATGTGGTTTGCCGACGCGCCGGACGGAGACTTGTACAAGGTGGACGACTGGTTCGAGTTCGACGACACCCCGGCGCGGCAGGCGAACAAATGCGCCAACCTCGGCAATTTCGTCAGCACCAATTCGGTGGGCGTCGTCTCGAAGAAACAGGCCCGCTACCGCTGGTGCTGGGAAAAGAAGTTCAACCACGGCTTTCTGGACGACGACTACACCAGCCTCTACGCCGTGGACAACGCCCTCAACGCGCCGGACGCCACTTACGTGAACGCGGTGGAAGCGGCCATTGATGTGCAAGACTGGCTGACCGCCTTCGCCCTGCGGCATATTGTCGGCGACTGGGACGGCTACGGCTACAACCGCGGCAAGAACCAATTCACCTACCGGCCTGACGGCAAAAAAATGCACATGCTCCTCTGGGACCTCGACTTCGCCATCGGCTGCACCAGCGGCCACGCGCCCAGCCAGGACCTCTTCTCCCTCTCGGTCAGCAGCGAAGCCGGCCAGAACCACATGCCGGAAGTCCAGCGCCTGTACAACCATCCTTACTTCCGCCGCATTTACTTCCAGGCCTTGTTGCGCATCGCCGACGGGCCGCTGGCGGACGCGTCTTTCGCTCCCGCGCTCGATGGCCGCTACCGGGCCTTGCTGGCCAACGGCGTCACGGGCCTGACCTCGCCTTACGTCGCCAGCGGCGCGCAAAGTCTTTCCCTGCCGGCCTGGATCCAGCAGCGCCGCACCTACACGTATCAACAACTCCTGGCGCAGACCAACGTCGCGTTCTCCGTGACCAGTTCCACCACTATCACCGCCGTCAGCAACTCCGTCACGCTGACCGGCAACGCTCCGGTGTCGGTCAAGAAGATCAAGGTGAACGGCACTGAATACGCCGTGACCTGGACCACCACCACCGCGTGGTCGATCCGCGTCCCGCTCGCGACCGGCACCAACCTCCTGGCCGTTCAGCCGTACGACCTGGGCGGGAACTTGCTTTCGAATTCCGTGGTCAACGCCACGGCCGTGTTCGCGCCGGCCGTGCCGGACCCGCGCGGCTTCCTGGTGTTTAACGAGTTGATGTTCCAGCCCACCGTCCCCGGAGCCGAGTACGTGGAACTCTTCAACACCTCCTCCAATTTCACCTTTGACCTCTCCGGCTGGAGGATCAACGGATTGAGCTACATGTTCCCCACCGGCAGCTTCGTCGGCCCACGCAGCTTTCTCCTGCTCGTCAAGGACCGCCACGCCTGTCTGTTTGCCTACGGCGCCGCCGTGCCGATCTTCGACGAATACAACGGCAACCTCCAGGCCAACGGCGAAACTCTGACCCTCCTCAAGCCGGGGGCCGCGCCGGAGTTGGACTTGGTCATCGACAAGGTGCATTACGGCGACGCGCGGCCGTGGAACACGAACGCCTTCGGCACCGGCTCCTCCCTCCAACTGCTCGATGTCAGCCAGGACAACAGCCGTCCGGCGAACTGGTCCAGCGGCTACTTGGACCCGACCTTCAGCGATCCCATCACCTATGAGGGCCACACCAACTCGGGCTGGCGGTTCGTGGCCGTCACCGGGATTTCTCCAGCAACTCCATCGCAACGCCTGCTGATGTCTCTGGACGGGCCAGGCTCAGTCGTGTTGGACGATTTCTCGCTCGTCCTTGGCACCAACGCCGCCGTGGGCGACAACTTCCTTCGCAATGGCGACTTCGAACTTGGATCGCTCCTGGAAGTCCCGGCCGTCACCAATAGCTGGCTCATTCCGACGTGGTACACCAACACCACGCTCAGCACGGGCTTGGTGTATGGCGGCAGTGGCGCCATGCGCATGGCCACCACCAACGTTCCCTCGGGCTTGGTGTCGCGTCTCATCAGCCAGTGGCTTTCCCCCTCCACTCCGACCAATACCATCTGCACGCTGAGCTTCTGGTATTTCGTGACGAACAACTACGCCAACAACGGCCTCTATCGCGGGACGAACACGGCTTACTACCTTGCCAACACCACCTGCACCAACCTCACCGTCCGCGTGCAGAACAGCGGCATGTCCGTCATCACCAACATCTCCGCCGTGATCGACCCGCCGTACTACATCCCGCCTCTGTTGGTCACACCAGCGACGCCGTTCCGGACGCCAGGCGCGCTGAACACCCTCGCCACGGTCCTGCCGGCGTTTCCGCCGCTGTGGCTGAACGAAGTCCAGCCGGTCAATCTCGTCGGCCCCACCAACCACGCCGGCCAGCACGTCCCCTGGCTCGAACTCTACAACGCCGGCACCAACGCCGTCCCTCTCGACGGCCTCTTCCTCGCCGACAATTACACCAACCTCACCCAATGGGCCTTCCCCGCCGGCGCCACCATCGGCGCCGGCGA
>JACRJZ010000130.1 GCA_016219875.1 Verrucomicrobiota bacterium
CCAGCGCCCGGAGTGCGGCCGTCCCCGGCCGCAGGAACTTTCACCGACTCAAGGCGCGAGAACTTCTTCACCCCGCTTCCTGTTGCAGGTTGCTGTGGCCGAAGACGGCCACTCTCCACACCCGGTCCGAGATCGGAATTCGGGTTTAACGGGGGCGCGCAGCACGAACCGCGTCAACGCGGAACTCCAAACGGGGCTTTCAAACAGGCTCTCACCTGCCGATCCCGCCCAGCAACACACGGACGCTGACAGGCGGTGAGTTTGCGCCAAGGCTGCATCATGCTCCCGCCCGGCGCACCGGGTAGCGCAGCGCTGGTGGGCGGCCCGTAGCGGCGGTCTGGTGACCGCCGCCATCTTCCTCTCCGGCAAAGCTGAAAAACCAGCGGCGCTCGCCCGAGCGCCGCTACGAAGGTGGGAGCTTCGTGAGGGCTTGGGCGATGGTGGCGAGGAGTTGCTGGGCTTTGGCTTCCTTGTCGGCGGCGCGGCCTTGGTAGTGCTGGAAGTCGCGCAGGGCGGCTTGGGCGTAGGCTTGCGCGCGGTGCAGGAGGTCGCGCTGACGTGACGGGGTGGACTCGCTCCCGGCGGCTTGGAGGTACATGAGAGCCATGTTGAAGCGGGTCAGCCCGGCACCATAAAGGTTGTCCGTCTGCTCTTCGAGTTGTGCATGTTTTTCGAAGTGTTCTCGCGCTTGATCTGTAGCGCCTACTTCAGCGTAGAGAACGCCTAGTGCGTTGTGAATTGGCCCGAGGTCGGGGAGGGCGGTGGTGGGGCAGAGGGCGAGGGCTTGGTGGTAATGCTGTTCCGCTGCTTGGGCGTGCTTCAGCACGGTTGCCGCTGGCTCGCCGCGCTGGGAGGATTCGTGGAATCGCTCGTGATGGACCATGCCGATTTGAAAGAGACATGTGTAGCGTTCGTACAGACTGTCTTCGCCGGTTAGTTCGAGGTTTCGCTGATAGGCGGCTTCGGCGGCGTCCAGGTTGCGGATGGCGTGAGTATCTTTGTAGGCGTGGCCGAGGTTGAAGTGGTTAATGGCTTCCCCTGCGGTGTCCTTAATATGCTGACAATGGCGAATGGCTTCTTCGTAGTGCTGCACGCAGTCGCCGTTGCCTTGTTCTCTCAGGATGTTGCCCAGTGCCTCCAACGAAACCGCGAGCGTGCGGATGCGGTTGCGTTGGTTGGCGTCAAGCTGGGCGTCGGGCGGGAGGGCGAGGGCGGGGGCGGCTTGCTGTCGCGTCCATGCGACCAACTTCTCCTGCAAGGCGGCGGCTTGGGGAAGGTTTCGGTCGTGGTCTTGTGCCAGGTCCACTCGGTAGCTCATGACCAGGCTGTATTGGTCTTCCCGGCCGGGGATGGGGGCGTCGTCGGGAGTGCAGTAGTCGGGCGTGATTTCGGCAACCAGCCGGGACCATTCGGACAGGCGGCCTTGGTATTCGGAGAGACCGCGCAGGCCCTGCATGGCGGAGATGACGGGGTTCCACCAACCGTGGCGGCGGGCGGTGCGGCGGGCGTGCAGCAGGTTGGCTTCCTCCAAAGCGAGGAATTGGATGACCTCCCGGTTGCCGCCGCCGAATTGCTCAGTGTAGTAGTTGCCCAGTTCGCCGATGGCTTCGACCCAGGCGCGGAGGGCAGCGATGGCGGTGGAGCGGCCCGCCTGGCCGTCGTAGTGCCGGGCGAACAGTTGGCGGAGGAACCACGGCAATGCCGGGTGGATGGTGTACCAAGTGCCGCCCAGGTGAGTCAGCAGGCCGGTTTCCCGTGCCCGGTCGAGCACGCTGGTCAGGTGTTCCTTGGTCTTGCCTTTGAGTTCGGGCAGGGCGTGGTCGCCGATTTTGCTCATCAGTTCCAATACCTCAACCATCACCGTGCCTTGGAAAAGGTGGAGCAGGGCGATGAGGGGCAGTTCGTCGTCCTTGAAGGCGTGGCGGAAGCCGTAGTCGAGCGAGGCGCCGAGGGATTTGTCGCGGCCCTGGCGCTCGTCGGTGTCTTCGATGGCTTGCTCGCCACTGCGGATGGCTTCCACGAAGTTCGCGATGGGTTCCCGGCCGCTCAGCTTCATCCTGATGGCCTGGCCGACGATGACGCGGAGGGTCAGCGGGTTGCCGTGGCAGTAATCGAGCAGCGGCTGCCAGTCGGCGATTTCCTCGCGGGCGATCTCCTTTTTCAACTCCGTTCCGAGTTTGCGGGCGAGATTGGCGGCGTCGCTGTTCCTCATGCGCGGCATTTCCACGCGATGCGGAATTCCGCCGAGCCACTCTTGCTCGTCGCGCCGGGAGGTGAGGAGGATTCTGGCTTGGGTGCCTTTGGCGATTTTGATCTGCTTGAGGAAGTCGGCCAGTTCGGCTTGTTCGGCGGGAGTCCAGGCGGATTCGGTCCCGGCGGGGAAACCAGCGACCGGCTCGACGTTGTCCCAAATCCAGAGCACGGGGACTTGCTGGAGAATCTGGAGGACGAGGCGGCGGCGGGCGGAGTGGTCGTTCAGGGCGTGCCACTCGATGCCGCTGGCTTGCAGGGCCGGGGCGAAGGCCTGGCCGATCTGGTTCAGCACGTCGGTCAGGTCGGTGTGGCTCTCGAAGGAAGTCAACAGGACGACGGGCTGGGGGCTGGGGCCGGACCTTTCACACGCCGATTGGGCTGCCGACACCGCCGCGCCGCGTGGGGGCACGCGGCCTACATCTTCCGAAGCCCAGCGGCTGTAGGTCGGGTCCCCTGACCCGGCGCCGGGCCGGTAAGACGGCCAAGCCAGCCCGCCGGTCTGGGCGTACCAGCGGGCGAACTCGACGGCGGTGGCGGATTTGCCCTGGCCGGCGTAGGCGTGCAACAGGACGACGGGGTGGAGGTCGAAGGCGCGGTCGAGCAGGAGGAGGGTTTCGTCGCGGCCCACGAAGCCGGTGTCGGGCACGTAGCGACGGAGGGCGGGATTGGTCTGGGCGGGGTCGAGTTCGGGGCGGTTGAGTTCGAGGCCGGAAGCGGCGGCTTTGGGCGGCAACAGATGGATGGGAGCGGCTTCATAGACGACGGGCACGAACCAGTCCTGCAACGGGCGGGGCTGGAGGCCGACCCAGCGGTCGGGGTTGCGGGCGAGGTGCTTGCGGCCTTCGCTGGCGGCCTCGCCGAAGGGGCGTCCTTGGGCCAGCGCGGCGTAGAGCTGGCCGATGTATTGGGCGGCGGTGACGACGAAGACGCTGTATCTCATGCCGAGCACGGCGGGGATGCCGTGGTCAATGATGGACTGGGCGAGCGAGCCGATGGCGCGGACTTCGTCGTGGACGCTCTCGAATGCGGAATGCGGAACGCGGAGTGCGGAATCGGCTTCGTCGGGCGCGGCTTTCTTCTCCGATCCGCCTGTGACTTCATGCATGGCGGATTGGCAGGCGTTGAGGACGAGGACGGGCACGCCGGTATCGTGGAGGAGCTTGCCGAGTTCGCCGCCGGAGACGGGACGCATGTTCTCTTTGCTGCCGGGATGCTCAAACATCAGGTAGCCGTGTTTGCCGTTGGGCTTGCCGCCCAGCGTGAGGGCGTTGATGGCCTTCAACCAATCGGCCAGAGAGGTCTTGCTCAAATCCTCGTAGATGCCGTGGCCGTCAAAATGGACGACGTGGAACGGGCGACCGGCTTTCTTGGCGTCGGTGAGTTCTTTCTGGAGCTGCTCGAAGGTAGGCGGGCGCAGGGCGGTGATGTCGAAGCGGGCGAGGTTTTCGCCCAAGCCCTGCAACAGCCGGTTGGCCACGGCTCGCAGTTCGACATCGTTTCTGCCGCCCGGCCGGCACACGACGTAGAGCAGCCGGACGCGACCACCGTCCGCCGGAGGCACCGGCACGAAGTCGATGTTCGGGTTCGACTGGACCCGGACGAAGGATTGAACGCGCAGCGCGATGGCGGAATCGGACTGGGGATCGCGCATCAGTTCCCACGGGATGGAGGCGGCTTCGGCGATGCCGGTGGTGATTTCGATGCGGAGGTCGGCGAGGTGATCCAGCACGCGGTCGAAGATACGTTGTACGTCACGGTTTCCCTCAAGGATGCGCTCGTACATCTCAATGCCCCGCCGCTTCATCCACTCCTCGACCTGTTTGACCTGCACGTCCTCGACCGTCTCCGCAACGTGCAGGTAGTCCTCCATGTACCAGCGCAGTTCCTCTTGCTCGTGCGGCGTGAGCGCGAATTCGATCGTCGCCTCCGCTTCCAGCTCCGGTTGCCCGGGGCGTTTCAAGGTGAGCCGAATGAGGTGTTGGCCGCGACCGGCAGGACGCTGGCGGACACAAAGTGTCGTCTGGGTGAACATGGCTCCAACTCCGGTTTCTGGCCCACAGGGCGATCTCATGGCTGGGGCGAGGCTACGGCACGGGGAGGATCGTTGGAAAGCGATTTCTCGCGCAAGACGTGAGTCAACTTGAGGCCTCCAGGCTGATTCAAGAAACATGCGGAGAGGAGCGCGGGCAGCCTGCCCGCGCGTTCCGTCGAAAATGGGAGCGAAAAACACGCGGGCAGGCTGCCCGCGCTCCTTCTTGAATCAGCCCTGGTAAGGCAGCGCGTCCCGCCTGCCTTCCGGTCAATCCTCCGAGAACAGATACTCCAGATCGTTCTGCGACAGGCTGCGAGCGAAGCCTTCTTCACCCAGCACGTCGGCGATGGTTTGGGCCTTGCGCTGCTGGAGGTCCCAGATTTTTTCCTCCACCGTGCCGGGGGCGATCAGGCGATAGGCGTTCACCGTGCGCGTCTGGCCAATGCGATGGCTGCGGTCGATGGCCTGCGCCTCGACGGCCGGGTTCCACCACGGGTCGTAGAGCACCACGTAGCTGGCGGTGGTGAGGTTCAGGCCGGTGCCGGCGGCGCGGAGGCTGAGCAGGAAAACGCACGGCCGCTCGTCGGACTGGAAGTTCTGCACCACGGTCTGGCGCTCCTTCGTTTCACCGGTGAGGATGTGAATGGGAATCTCGCGCTTGCGGCACTCGGCTTCGATGAGCTTGAGCATCTGCACAAACTGCGAGAAGAGCAGGACCTTGTGGCCTTGCGCGAGCAGCGGCTCCAGCAGTTCGAACAGCGTCTCGGTCTTGCCGGAATCGGAGTCGCTGCCGACGAGCTGCGGGTGGCAGCAAATCTGGCGCAAGCGCGTGAGGGCGGCGAGCACCTGCATCTTGCTTCGGCCCAGGCCCTTTTCCTGGACGATCTGCGTGATCTGGTCGCGGCTGCGGCGCAGTTCGGCGAGGTAGAGTTTGCGCTGGGCTTCGCCGAGTTCGCAGTCACGGCGCTCCTCGATGCGGTCGGGGAGATCTTTGGCCACTTGTTGCTTGAGACGCCGGATCATGAGCGGGCGCAGCTTGGCGCTGAGGCGGCGGCGGGCGATGCGCATGGCGGTGAGGGCTTCCTCGCCTTCGCCGCGCGGCTCGTAGGTCTCGTGGAAATGGTCCTGGTCGCCGAGGTAGTCGGGCTGGATGAAATCCACGATGCTCCACAGGTCGAGCAGGCGGTTTTCCAGGGGCGTGCCGGTAAGGGCCAAACGCTGGTCCGCTTTGAGTTGTTTGACCGACTGCGTGACCTGCGCGGTGGGGTTCTTGATGAACTGGGCCTCGTCGAGGACCACGACGCGGAAGGAGAATTTGTTCAACTCCTCCAAGTCGCGGCGCAGCAGCGCGTAGTTGGTGACGATGAGGTCGTGCTGGGGAATCTGTTTGCGCAGACTGTGCCGGCCGGCGCCGCTTTGGAGGACGAGCACCTTGAGGTGCGGGGTGAAGCGTTCGGCCTCGCGCCGCCAGTTGTGCAGGACGGACGCCGGGCAAATGACGAGCGCGGGCCGCGGATTCTTCGGGTTCTGAGCGCGGATCCACGCCAGCCAGGCGAGGGTTTGCAGCGTCTTGCCCAGGCCCATGTCGTCGGCCAGGACGCCGCCGAGCTTGTTGCGTGTGAGGTGGCAGAGGAACTCGAAGCCTTCTTTCTGATACGGGCGGAGGTCGGCGATGACGCCTTGGGGAATTTCCACGGATGGGACGCCACGGAAGTTCTTCAGGTGCTCCTTGAGCGCGCGGATCTCCGGGTTGTCGGCGAAGCGCTGGAGGCCTGCCTCATCCAGATGCGCAGCCTGTCCCAGGCCGAGTTTCGCCGGCACGGCGCTGAGGCCATCCACGCCCAAGTCGGCCATCGTCTCGTGGGCCTTGGTGACGGCTTCGGTGTCGAGCTGCACCCAGCCGGCATCGGGCAGTTTGACGAAGCGGCTGGTCGAGGCCGCAAGCCGCTCCAGGTCGGCGGCGGAGAGCTTGAGGCCCTCGGCCTCCCACTCGGCGGAGACGGCGAGCCAGTCGATGCCGCTGCCCTTGACAATGAGCTTGGGCTTGAGCACGCGCGGCTGAAGGAAGAGGCGATGGAAGGCGGCGTTGCCGAGATACTCCGCCTGGGCGGGGCGGTTCGGCCAGATGTGCATGAGCGTGCCGAGGAAGTTCTCGTTGGCGTCGCCGATCCACGACCCCGGCTCCGGCGTGAACCAGTCGAGTTTGCGCAGCCAGGCGGTCGCGGCGTCGCAACGCACATCGTCGAGGACGTGCGGCTTGTCGCCGTTTTTTCCAAACGGTTTCTCCGGCTGCCACTCATGGCCCATCCATTTCCAGTCACTGCCATCGCGCTCGCTCTTGGCCAGCAGGCGCAAGCGCACGGTGTCGGCCTCCAGTTCAAACACGAACTGCGGGGCCGCGGTATGGGTGACGCAAAGCTGGTCCCAGTCGATGTTTTGTCCGGCGCCGGTCCGGCGCAGTTGCGTGCGAAAGCGCTGGCTGAGCTTGCGGATGGGAATGCGCGCCTCCTCGCGCCAATGCTCCAGCAAGTCGGTCGGCGGCGCGTTGCGCAGGAGGAAGAAGACGTGATCCAGCAGCACCAGCGGCGGACGCCCGGCGAAGAACCGGACCTTGTCCAGGGCGTGCGCTTCGCCGTCCGGCAACGCGACCCGATGGGTGAGGGACAACTCGCTCTCCCCGTTTTCCAGATGCGGCATCAGCGCGGCGACCTGGCCATGGAACTGGAGCCGGACTGGATTGTTCACGAGTTCCAACTGCTCCGTGTGGCCCCAGCGGGCCAGCCACTGCAGGAGTTCCGTGCCGGTCAACAGGAGTTCGGTTTCCTTGTCGAGGTCTTCGCGCCCGGCGTAGGTTTCGCCCATCCATTGCAGAAAATCCCAATCCAGCGGCGGGAACAACTCCTGGTCCTGCGGGGACTTCTTCGGAATCTCGAGGAGGTCGCCCAGCGAGCGGCAGCGTTCGCCGGTGCGCGGACGGAACAAGTTGAAGCGCACCCGCAGCGCGTGGAGCGTCGGCGTGCCGTCGGCCGGAAGGACATCGCACAGCAGCGAGAGCCGGGCGCGCGGGCCGTCGAGGTGTTCGGGTTCGGGCGGGAAATGCCAGTGTTCGAGCTGCTGGAGGAGCTTCTGCTCGCGCTCGGCGGCCTCCCTTTCGGCGAAGCGCGCGACGTTCAGGTAGCCCGTCAGCTCGTTCGGCAGGGGGCGGTTCGACCGCATGAAGAGCATGGCCAACTCTTCCAGGCGCTCGCGGCCGGTCGCGGCCAGCAGCCGCGCCCACCATTCCTGGGTGGTGAAATCCTTGCGCGAGAGGGCGAGCTTGTCGAAGTAGTCTTCGAGCAGGAGCCAGCCGCGCTGCGAGTCGGTGCAGGTGGAGAATTGGTTCAGCAACTCCGTGCGTTCGGCCACCTTGGCCTTGGAGTCGGAGAGTTCACGGCGCAGGTCGGCCAGCGCCCCGTAGGTCTTGGACATGACCGTGTGGTGCGCATCGTACTTCGCAGTACCCGCCGCGATCCGCGGCGCCCGCCCGGTCAGTTGTTTGGCTGCTTTCGGCATCTGAAAAACGGCTTCTACAGTATTGAGCTAGTATTGCTGGCGACGACGGGAGTTCTGGTCAATAGAAAAGATGCGTTTCGTGGCGGACGGCAGGGCTGCATCCAACTCGGTTCGGGAGCACTCGTAGCGCAGACTTTCCACTCTGCCGTAGCGCCGGTTTTCCAACCGGCGAGCGTTGGAAGAGGCCAGCCGGCTGGAGGTTTCATGGCCGTGCCGACTGCAAGTCGGTGCTACGGCAGGTTGACAACTTGCGCTACCCGGTGCGCCGGGCGGGAGCTTGATGCAGCCTTGCGGTCTGGATGTTCCCTCCAAAATTCTTTTGCCAGCGGCGCGGTTTTTGGGCAGAACATCCGTGGTCTGACTCTCGGATGAGGCGACTTTACAACATTTTGTTCACGGTCTTTCTGTGCCTGAGCGCGCCATACTATTTCTGGAAGATGTGGCGGCGGGGGAACTGGCGCAGCGGTTTTACCCAGCGTTTCGGCCATTACAGCGCGCGGGTCAAGCAGTCGGTCACGAACCGCCACACCCTCTGGTTGCACGCCGTCAGCGTCGGCGAGGTGAACATCTGCACCCAACTCATCCGCACCCTGGAGTTGCGCGCGCCCAACGCCACCATCGTCGTCTCCACCACCACGTCCACGGGCATGGCGGAGTTGGAGCGCAAACTGCCGTCGCATGTCCTCAAGCTTTACTACCCGATCGACCGCCGCCGGTGGGTGCAACGCGCCTTCGCCGTGGTCCACCCGCGGGCCATCGTTCTCGTGGAGGCCGAGATCTGGCCGAACTTCCTGTGGCGCGCGAAAGGCCTGAAGACGCCGGTGTTCCTCGTCAATGCGCGCCTGTCCAAACGCTCCTATCGCGGCTACAAGTTTCTTCCGGGGCTGTTCCGCCCGCTCTTCGCCTCGTTCGCCGGCGTGGGCTGCCAGAATGAGGAGGACGCCAAGAAACTCATCAGTCTGGGCTGCAAGCCGGAAGTCGTGCGCGTGGTCGGCAACCTGAAGTACGACGCCGCCAAGCTTGACGAGCGCCGCGCGACGGACGTGCCGGAGCTGTTGCGGCAAATCGGCGCGCCCCCCGACGCACGCCTGCTCGTGGGGGGCAGCACGCATCGCGGCGAAGAAGGCCTTCTGGCGGAAGTGTTCGTCCGGTTGCGCCCGCGCTTCCCGAACCTTTTCCTTGTGATCGTGCCCCGCCATCACGAGCGCGGCCGGGAGGCCGGCAAGGACGTCGCGGCGCAAGGCGTGAAGTTCATTTACCGCAAGGAAGTCACGCCGGCCACACAACTCAAGCCCGGCGAAGTCGATTGCCTGCTCGTCAATACCACCGGCGAACTCAAGTGCCTCTACGAATACGCCAGCGTGGTGTTCATCGGCAAAAGCCTGACGGCGGAGGGCGGGCAAAACCCCATCGAGCCGGCCATGATGGGCAAACCGATTGTCCTGGGGCCGAACATGCAGAACTTCGAGGCCATCACGAATTCGCTCCTGGCCGGCAAGGGCGCGATCCAGGTGGCAGACGCGGCCGGATTGGAGACGGCGGTAGCCAGCGTGCTGGCCAACGCGAAGCTCGCCGAGGAATTGGGAGCCAACGCCCAGCGCGTGGTGCGGGAAAACCTGGGTTCCATCGAGCGCACCGTGGACATGATCTTGGAGAGCCTGCAGGAAAAGAACGGCTAGGCCGACTTTCTCCCCCCGTCGGCGTAGCGGCAAACTGGCGTTTGCCGCCATTCGTTTTGAGGTGGCAAGGATTGAAAGCGTGGAGAAGTGCAGCGAACACCAGAGGCGATTCAAAGCTCCGTAGCAGCCGACGTGAGGAGGCTCACATCGATTGCAGATTGCAGATTGCAGATTGGAAATGGAGCCTCCTCACGTCGGCTGCTACAGAGTTTTGAAATCGCCTCGCAGTTTGGCCCCGGCAGTCCGGTTCATCCCTCACTCCACCGTCACGCTCTTGGCCAGGTTGCGGGGTTTGTCCACGTCACAGCCGCGGGCGACGGCGATGTGGTAGGCAAGGAGTTGCAAGGGAACCACCGCCAGCAACGGGAACAGCGGTTCCAGCGTCGCGGGCAGACAGATCACGTCGTTCACGGCGCCGGCCAGACCGGTGTTGCCTTCCGTGGTCACAGCGATGATCGGGCCTTGGCGCGCTTTGATTTCCTGGAGATTGCTGAAGGATTTTTCGTAGAGCGCATCAGCCGGGATCAAGATGACCGTCGGGGTCCGCTCGTCGATCATTGCGATGGGGCCATGCTTCATTTCGGCGGCGGGATAGCCTTCGGCGTGAATGTAGGAAAGTTCCTTGAGCTTGAGCGCCCCTTCGAGGGCCACGGGGAAATTGTACTGCCGGCCCAGGAAGAAAAAGTCCTCGGCCTGGGCGTATTTCAGGGCGATCTGCCGGATGGCGTCGTCCTGCGCCAGGATCGTTTCGATCTGCCGCGGCACCGCTTCCAGGGCGCGGATGACTTGCAGGGCGCGGCTGTGCGCCAGCGTGCGGATGCGGCCCATGAGCAACGCCAGGAGCGTGAGCGCCGTGACCTGCGACGTGAAGGCTTTCGTGGACGCCACGCCGATTTCGGGACCGGCGTGCAAGTAGATGCCGCCGTCGGCTTCGCGCGCAATGGTGCTGCCCACGACGTTGCAAAGGGCCAGGACCTTGTGGCCGCGGCGGCGCGATTCGCGCAAGCCGGCCAGCGTGTCGGCAGTTTCGCCGGACTGCGTGATGACCAGCACGAGGGTGTGTTTCTCGAGCGGCGCGTTGCGGTAGCGGAACTCGCTGGCGTACTCGACCTCGGTGGGCAGGTGCGCGAATTCCTCGAAGAGATGTTCGCCGACGAGCGCCGCGTGCCAGCTCGTGCCGCAGGCGGGAATGACGATGCGGTCCACGGCACGCAACTCGGCCAGACTCATGTTCAATCCGCCGAAGTTGGCGGTGGCTTCGTCGAGGTTGAGGCGTCCGCGCAAGGCGTTCTCCACCGTGCGCGGCTGCTCGAAGATTTCCTTGAGCATGAAGTGCGGGAAGTTCCCGCGCTCGGCCGCCTCGGCGTCGAATTCCAGTTTGCTGATCTGGACCTTGGCGGTGTCGGAACCGAGGCTCGCGACATCGACGCGCTCCGGCGTGAGCGTGACCACGTCGTAGTCGTTCAGGTAGATCACCTCCCGCGTGTGCGTGGCGATGGCGGTGGCGTCGCTGGCGAGGAAGTTCTCGCCCTGGCCCACGCCGACGATCAGCGGCGAGCCACGTCGCGCCCCGACCAGCACGTCCGGGCAGTCCGCACAAATCACCGCCAGCCCGTAAGCGCCGATGACTTCGCGGAGCGCCCCCATGACGGCCTGCGCGAGCGGATGGGCGCCTTGGGTCATCAGGTTTTCAGGTTGCAGGTTTTCAAGTGGACTCCGCGCCGCGCCCGGCCCACCTGATGACTTGAGAACCTGAGAACCTGAGAACTTCCCCTCCCGCAGTTGGTCGTAATGGACGCCGATCAGATGGGCCAGGACTTCCGTGTCCGTGCTGGATTGGAACGTGTGGCCTGGGAGCCGCGCCTTGAGCCGTTCGTAGTTTTCGATGACGCCATTGTGGACGACGGCGATGCGCCCCGATTGATCGAAATGCGGATGGGAGTTCTCGTCGGACGGCGGGCCGTGGGTAGCCCAACGCGTGTGGCCCAGGCCGAGGACGCCTTCCAGCGGCTGGGCCTGGAGAAGGCGGGCCAGGCCCTCGTCGATCTTGCCCTTTTTCTTGTGCGTGTGCAGGCGGCCGTCGCGGAGCACCGACAGTCCGGCGCTGTCATAGCCGCGATACTCCAGCCGCCGCAGCCCTTCGAGGACGAGGGGCGCCGCTTGTTTCCTGCCGACGTAACCGATGATGCCGCACATGCTGTTCTTTACCGGGTTGGAGGTGGGTGGCCGGGTCGCGGACCTGTCGTTGCAGGGCCCACCCTCTGACCGCGGAATTTAGTTTTGCTTTGGGCCGTTCCTGGCCTAATCTTTCGGCCAAGAACTTAGCGGCACAACACGAGCGGGAAAGATTTCTTTTATGCCGGTCAACACGAACAACGTCCTGAGCGTCGTCCTGGGCGGAGGCGCAGGCACCAGGCTGTTTCCCCTGACGAAGCAACGCGCCAAGCCGGCGGTGCCTTTGGCGGGGAAGTACCGCTTGGTGGACATCCCGATCTCCAACTGCATCAACTCCGGCTTGCGGCGCGTGTACGTGCTCACCCAGTTCAACTCGGCTTCCATGCACCGGCACATTTCCCAGTCCTACAAGTTCGACCACTTCGCCGGGGGCTTTGTGGAAATCCTGGCGGCGGAGCAGACCTACTCGGACAGCTCCTGGTACCAAGGCACCGCCGATGCCGTCCGCAAGAACCTCATTCACCTGCTCAACCACACGGCGGATTACGTGCTGATCCTGAGCGGCGATCAGCTTTACCGGATGGACTTCCGCAACGTCCTCAAGCAGCACCTCGACACCAACGCGGAACTGACCGTCGCCACCATCCCGGTCAACCGCAGTTCGGCGCAATCCCTCGGCATCATGCAGATCAACCCGGAGGGCCGCATCACCCGGTTCGATGAGAAGCCGAAAGACCCGGCCGTGCTCGACACCCTGGCGGTGGACCGCAAACTCTACGACAAGCTCGGCATCGAAGGGACGGCGGAATATTTCCTGGCCTCCATGGGCATCTACGTCTTCAACCGCGACGTGCTGGTGAAGATGCTCGACAACAACCTGACCGACTTTGGCAAGCACATCATCCCGGACGCCATCCCGACCAGCCGCGTGTATTCCTACGTCTTCCAGGGCTACTGGGAAGACATCGGAACCATCCGCGCCTTCTTCGAGGCCAACCTCGACCTCGCCTCGGAACTGCCCCGGTTCAACTTCTTCGACATGACGGCCCCGATCTTCAGCCGTCCGCGCTGGCTGCCCGGCTCCAAGATTAACGGTGCGGCCATCGACCACGCCATGGTCTGCGACGGCTGCATCATCAACCGCGCCCAGGTCAGTTACTCGATCGTAGGGATCCGCAGCCTCGTCGGGGCCGGCTCGCGGCTTACCCGCACGGTCATGATGGGCTGCGACTACTACGAGTCACTCCAGTCTATCCGCGAGCACGAGGCCAAGAGCCTGCCCCGTCTGGGCATCGGCGCCAACTGCCGCATCGACAACGCGATCATCGACAAGAACGCCCGCATCGGGGACAACGTCGTCATCTCACCGGCCGGCAAGCCCGAGAACCTGGACCACGAACTGTTCTACATCCGCGACGGCATCGTGGTCATTCCGAAGAACGGGATCATCCCGACGAACACGGTGATCTGAAAAGGAGCGAGCGCGGCGACCGGAATCGCCGGGGATCGCCGCCCAAAACTTCCTGTCCGTGGCAGCATCTCGGCTGTGCGCCGCTACGCCGAGGATCGGGGGGACGTGATACGTAAAACGTAAAACGAGGAGCAGCGCAGGGCTGATTCAAGAAACACGCGGACAGGAGCGCGGGCAACCTGCCCGCGCGTTCCATCAAGAATGGGAGCGAGAAACACGCGGGCAGGCTGCCCGCGCTCCTTCTTGAGTCAGCCCCGAGGAGCGGCGCGGTTCGCGGATGCCGCGCTTGCGCCACCAGCAGCCCCCTGCTACAACGCCCCGCGTGTCTGACGCGAGTACAACGCTCTGGAAGTCGCTGGCCCACCCGCGCCGGTTGTTTTTGATCGCCGGTCCGTGCGTGGTCGAGAGCGAGGCGCTGTGTTTTGAAGTGGCGTCGTTTCTCCGCCGGACGTGCCGGAAGCTCGGCATCACTTGCATCTTCAAAGCCAGTTTCGACAAAGCCAATCGCACCTCGGCCAAGTCGTTCCGCGGTCCCGGTCTCGACGCCGGCTTGGCTGTGCTGGACCGCGTGCGCACCCGGTTCGGCTTGCCCGTGCTCACGGATGTCCACACCGAGGCGCAGGCCGCCGTAGCGGGCGAGGTGGCGGACATCCTGCAAATCCCGGCCTTCCTCTGCCGCCAGACCGACCTCATCGAAGCCGCCGTGCTCACGGGCCAGATCGTGAATCTGAAGAAAGGCCAGTTCCTCTCGCCTGCCGAGATGGGGCAGGTCGTGAAGAAGGCGCGGAAGATGGGCGGGCGGAAGCTGATCCTCACCGAGCGCGGCACGACCTTCGGCTACCACAACCTGGTTTCGGACATGCGCGCGATTCCGATCTTGGGCCGGCTCGGCTGGCCGGTGGTGTTCGACGCCACGCACTCGGTGCAATTGCCCGGCGGCGCGGGCGACAAGTCGAGCGGCCAGCGCGAGTTCGCGCCTGTGCTCGCACGATGCGCCGTGGCCGCGGGCGCTCACGGCGTTTTCTTCGAGACGCACCCGACGCCCGACCAAGCCCTCAGCGACGGCCCGAACATGATTCCGCTGGCCGAAATGCCGGCGGTGCTGAGGAGTCTGCTCAAGGTGTGGCGAGCGGTGAACTGAGGCCGGACCGATGAAAAAGACCACGGAAGCACAGACCACAGGACCACGGACCACGAACCACGGGACCACGGAACTGGACGACTCGTGGTCTGAGGGTCCGGTGGTCCGTAGTCTCGTGGTCAGTGGTCCTGTGGTCCGTGGTCCGGTAGTCCCTCCTCTGGACAAGTTCTCCCGCGTGAAGCTCTTTCTCTGCGACGTGGACGGCGTCCTCACGGACTGCTCCGTCTTCATGGACGGGAAGCGCGAAATGAAGCAGTGGAACATTCAAGACGGGCTGGGATTGCGCTTGCTGCAGCGGTTCGGCATCAAGGTCGGCTGGATTTCGGGGCGCGCTTCTCCCGCCACCGAGCAGCGGGCGCGCGATTTGCAGATCGACTTCCTTCGCCAAGGCAAGGAGTCCAAGGTCGCCGTGGTCGAAAGCCTCCTCGCCGAGACGGGACTGAAGTGGGCCGACGTGTGTTTCATGGGGGATGATCTGCTGGATTGCGGCGCGATGAAGCGCGCCCGCGTCGCGGTGTCCGTCCCGGACGGCTGCGACGAGGCGAAACGCTTGGCGCATTACGTGACGACCGCGCGCGGCGGGCACGGTGCGGTGCGCGAGGTGGTGACGCTCATCCTCAAGGCGCAGAAGAAATGGCGCTTGCTGGCGGAGGAGTATGCGCGATGACCCGGAGGACTTCAGATTGAGCATGAGCGAGCGCACATCACGGAGCAGCCCGTCAGCCAAGCGGCTGGTTCGACCACCGGGACGGGAGCGGAGTCGTTCAAGACTCCGGCCCGCCACGCTTCGTGGCGCAGGTTTTCTAACCTGCCGTATCGCCGACTTTCCAGTCGGCGTGGCTGGCGTAACTCCCAAACGCTCCAAGAGAGTCCAACGTTGGTTCCGTTCGGAGGCGTCGCCGGTTGGAAAACCGGCGCTACGGCAGGTTGAAAACCTGCGCTACGAAACCGTCGCTCGTGCAACCAATGCGTCGCGGCCTGCGACGCCTTCTGGCGAGACGGATGCACGGGAGAGTTTGCGCGACGGACGGCCTTGGCCGGAACTCGGTGAATCCGGGAGGCAAGGAACGTCGGGAACTCGAGTCCCCTTCGAGGCAATTGCACGAGCCCGTAGCAGCCGACGTGAGGAGGCTCAAACTTCAATGGAAACAGAGCCTCCTCACGTCGGCTGCTACAGTCTTGCAGGAAGCTCCTTCTTTGCCGCCCTGGCGGCCTCTGTCCTGGTTCTGTTGGCTGCGGCTTCGGCCTTGGGGCAGGTGGCCGGGACGGGAGGCACCCTCAAAGGCTTCAGAATCCCCGCCGAGTACTATCCGGCAACGTTCCCTGGCCAGACGAACCAGGTGCTAAAAACCTCCGTCAGTGGCATGAAGGCGCGGTTGCTGACGAATGGCTTGTGGGAGGTAGAAGGCTTGCGCATCGAGAGCTTCCGCCAGGACGGGCGGCGCGATCTCGAAATCCATGCGGCAAACTGTCTCTGGGACGACCTCTTGAACGCCGCCTTCAGCCCGGCGCACCTTCAGGTGACGAGCGGCGGCTTCTATTCCGTTGAAGGCGATGGCTTCTTCTGGCGAAAGACCGACGGCCTGCTGGTCGTCTCCAATCACGTGGTCAGCATCCTGAACCGCGATTTGCTCGCGGCGCCATCGGCCGATCTGCTGACCGCCACAAATCCTCCACCCGCCGCCACCCCTCCGTCCACGGGCCAGGTCGTGCGCATCACGTCGGATCGCTGCATCTTCAACAGCCAGTCCAACCTGCTGACCCAGATGGGCAGCGTAGTGGCGGAAGACCAGCAAATGAAGCTGAGCTGCGAGGCGTTGGAGGTCCGGTTCACGCCCGCCAAACGGCTTAAGGAAGTCCGCGCGGAACGCAACGTGACGCTCTTGAACAAGTCCGACCAAAGCCGCGCCAACAGCGGCGTGGGGCTTTACCTCATCACGCCCCAGGGTGAGTCGATCACGCTCACGGAGGACGCCGTCTGGCGCGACCGCGAGGACCGTCAGGAAGTTCGGGCCGACGTGTTCACTTACAATCTCAAGGACAAGTCCATCCGCGGCGAAGGCCACGCGTCCATGCGCCTGCCGCGCGGCAGTTTCACCCAGCCCTCACTGATGTTCGGAGCGAGGCCCGCGCTCACCAATCCGCCGCCGGTGTTGGCGAATGACACGAACCAGATTCACATCACCGCCGCGGTGCTCACGATGCTGCTGCGGACCACCAACCGCCCGCACCTCAGCGCCGTGGCCGAAACCAACGTCGTGGTCCTCAGCCCCGCCGATGCCACGCGCGCCACGGGCGACAAGGCGATCTTCGACGAAGCCGCCGGACGGATGGAGTTGCAGGGCCGCGCCCAGTGGGAAGCCGAAGGCCGGCTCGTCAAGGCCGACACCCTCAGCATGGACCGCACGAACCGCGTCTTCAGCGGGCGCGGCAACGTGTTTTTCAAACTGCCCCTCCTCGCGGCGGGCCAGACCAATTTGTTCAAGGCGTCCACGAACCGCCTCGCTTCCGCGAATTTGTTTCTCGAAGTGCTCGCCGACGAAATGGCCTATCGCACGAACCAACTCGTCTTCCAAGGCGGCGTGCGGGCGCGGTTGCTGGACGGAGCGATTGTCCTCGGCCAACTGACGTGCGAAACGTTGACCGCGCGCTTCACCGACCGGATCGACAGCTTGCTCGCGGAGAAGCGCGTCATGGCCGAGCAATATCCGCCGCTGGCCAAGCAGGGCCGGGCCGTGACGAACTTGCTCAGTTGCGAGGTGCTCTCGATGAAGATGTCGGAAAGCGGGCAAGTGATCGCCCTCGTGGCGGCGGAGAACGTCCAGGCCGCGCAGGTGCAGGTGCGCACGAACAGCCCCAAGCCGGTCATCACGGAGTTGACGTGCGGCGTGCTCACCGCGGTGCTGCTGCCCAGGGCCGGCGTGGTGGACAAGCTTCACGCCGAACAGAACGTCGAGGTGCAGCAGAATGACAAGGTGGCCCGCGGCCAGGACGCGATTTACATCGCGCAGACTGAGCGCCTGGAACTGACCGGCCATCCCAGCGCGCAATTCACCGATGGGAAGATCACCGACGCCGACGTGCTGGTCTGGGACCGCAGCACCAGCATCCTCAAAGCGCGCGGCCCATACCGGATCGAGTGGACCAAGCCCAAGGCGGGCACGAACCGTTTCGAGTTGTTTCCCAAGAAGCCGGCGTCCGTTCCCACCCCGGTCACGCAACGATGAACTCGAACCCCCAGGATGCTCCCGTGAAGCCGCCGGAAGCCGGGGCGGCTGCGGGCGCGCTGCTCACCACCGAGCATCTGGCCAAGGCCTACCACCGGCGCCGCGTGGTGGACGGCGTTTCCATCGGCGTGGCGCCGGGAGAAATCGTCGGCCTGTTGGGGCCGAACGGCGCGGGCAAGACCACGACCTTCAACATGGTGGTGGGCGTGATCAAGGCGGACGACGGCGTGGTGCGGTTGCAGGGCCTCGATGTCACCCGCCTCCCGATGCACCTGCGGGCGCGGTTGGGCGTGGGCTATCTGACGCAGGAGCCGTCGGTCTTCCGCAAGCTGACGGTGGCGCAGAACATCCTCGCGATCCTGGAAACCTGCCAAGCCGGGCGGACCGAGCGCGAGGTGCGGCTGAAGTACTTGCTCGAGGAACTCGATCTGACGCCGCTCGCAACACACAAGGCTTACACGCTCAGCGGCGGCGAAAAGCGGCGGCTGGAAATCACGCGCGCCCTGGTCACCAGCCCCAAGCTGTTGTTGCTGGACGAGCCGTTCAGCGGCATCGATCCGATTGCCGTGTTCGAGGTCCAGAAGATCATCCGCCGCCTGAAGGAGCGCGGCCTGGGCATCCTGATCACCGACCACAGCGTGCGCGAGATGCTCAAGCTGATCGACCGCGGCTACATCATCCACAAGGGCAAGGTGCTGGTGGAAGGCTCGGCGGAGTTTCTGGCCAGCGATCCCAAGGCGCGGGAAATCTATCTTGGGCCGGAGTTCAATTTGTGAAACCGCTATGCAACGCGACCCTGTCACGGTTGAGAAGTTCTTCACCCTCCACCACGCGCATCTGGGGCTGAAACTGGTCGCCGGGGCGGGCGGCCTGGGCCGGCGCATCCAGGAGCCGACGGTGAACCGGCCCGGCCTGCTGCTGGCTGGCTTCACCAAGTATTTCGCCAGCCGGCGCATCCAGGTGTTTGGCAGCGCGGAGTCCAGCTTCATGAAGACGCTCCCGCCGGCCCAGCGGGAGGCACGCTACGCCGAGCTGTTCTCCTACCGGATTCCTTGCCTGGTGCTCTGCCGCGGCATCAACGCGGACAAGCTGCTGTTGCGCACGGCGGAAGAGGCCAACGTGCCGGTCCTCAAGTGCCCGAACATCACGATGAACTTCATCAACGACGCCACGCTGGCGCTGGAGGGGATGTTCGCGCCGCGCTCCACGGAGTTGGGCAGCATGGTGGACATCCTCGGCATCGGCGTGATCATCCGGGGAGAAAGCGGCATCGGCAAAAGCGAGTGCGTGCTGGCATTGATCGAGCGCGGCTACAGCCTCGTGTCCGACGACGTGACCCGCGTGGTCTTGGAGGACGGCGAGGACGTCGTCGGCAGCAGCCCCGAACTGACGGCCAGCCACATGGAGGTGCGCGGCATCGGCATCATCAACGTCCAGCAGATGTTCGGCGTGAAGAGCATCCGCACCAAGAAGAAGGTCGATCTGGTCGTCTCGCTCAAACAGTGGGACGAAGTCAAGGACGTGGACCGGCTGGGTTTGGAGCAGCAGTGCATCAAGATCCTCGGCCGGGACATCCCGCACATGGTCATCCCCGTCAGTCCCGGTCGCGACGTGGCCCGCTTGGTGGAGGTCGCGGCCTTTTATACCAAGATGAAGATGTTCGGCCTGAACCCGGCCCAGGAATTAAACGAAACCCTCATCGCGCGCATGAACCCAGGGACCAAGCTGTAATTCGGCTTTGCATCTCGCGGCCTTTTGGGCGATGCTCCCGCCATCGTCCGATGAGCGCAAAGAAGATACCGACGGATAGCGATGTGAAGATCCACAAGGAAATGGTGGTGCAGAACAAGCTCGGCATTCATGCCCGGCCTGCCGCCATGTTTGTGAAGACCGCCAACCGCTACGGCTGTTCGGTGATGGTCGAGAAAGACGGAGAAACCGTGAACGGCAAGAGCATCATGGGCCTCATGATGCTCGCCGCCGGCCCGGGCAGCAAGTTGCTGGTCCACTGCGAAGGCCAGGACGCCGACCAAGCGGCCCACGAACTCGAACTCCTCCTCCGGCGCAAGTTCGACGAGGATTAGTCCGCCCCGATGGAGGTTGAAGGCGGCCGTCCGATTCACTACGCTGCGCCGCCGTGGCCTCTGAACGCAACATCACAGCTCTGGCAGCGATCGGACTTCTGGTCGTCCTCATATTTGTGTGGCTGCAAAACCGCTCGGCTCAACCTTGGACTCATGATCCGGTGAGCGGTGACTCGACCTCAGAGAGCCAGTCAGGAATTCCTGTCGCCGAGGATGCGCCGGCGCCTTCCGCGTTTCGCCCTGTCCTGCCGTCGGTCCCGAGTGTTCCGCGGCCGGCGGCCACACCGCCTCCCTCGTGGCATTCTGAGTTGGGCACTCTGGAACGTCTGAGGCCGGCCACGAATGCCGTGCGCAGCCAAGCCGCGGAGACGAACACCGCCCTCCGTTCGCCCGGTCAGCGCAACTGAGCGGTAACAATGCAGTTGAACCACGAAACACACGAAAGGAACACCAAAGGAGACAGCGGGTCGTCCGTCGGCAGAGCGGGGCTGGCTTCGGTCACCGTTTGGTGATGGATGATGTTCCGCCGCTCACCGAATTCCGGCCATCGTTTTCGTGTGTTTTGTGTTTCGTGTCTTTCGTGGTTTCCTCTTCTGGATAGATACGACTGAGCGGTCAAAGGGACTTCGTCGCCTCCGCCACGAGATGTTTTTCCTCCGGGAGCAACCAAACTTGGTCCGCCTGCGCGAGAAACTCCCTGGCCTTCTCCTGCTCCCCGTCGGCGGCCAGCAGCAGGCCGTAATAGACGGCGACACTCGGCACCTTGAGATCATTGGGAGGCAGCTTCTGCAAGACCGCCACCGCCTCTCGTGTCCGGCCTTGCAGATGGAGGGAGTAAGCGTAGGTCGCCAAGAAATCCGGGTTGGCCGGCCTGGCCTGGGAAGCGTCCCGGGCCAGTTGATGGGCCAAGGCGAGGTCGGACTTCAGGAGCATCGACACCAGGGCTAGGTTGTTCTTGGTCAACGCGTCGGCGGGGTGCTGGTTCAAGAAGGTGGCATAGACGGTGCGCAGACCGCGCGCGTTCCCTTCGCGGACGTAAATCCGGTAAAGCTTGTGCAGGGGCCAGTCTTCCTCCGGAAACTGCCTCGACACGGACAACAAGAGGCTTTCCGCTTCCGGGAGCCATCCCCAGCTCTCGGCGGTCTGAACCAGCATGGACATCCATTCAATCCGCGCGGCCGCTTTTTGCACAGCGCTCTTCCAAGCCGCTTCGGACTCCGCCGACTTCTGAAGGTTTTTCAGCGCCCGCGACAACAGCGCCGCGCGCATGAACTCGAAGTTCCCCCATTCTGAATTCAGCAGGAACCTTTCCAGGCGTTCCCAATCCTTGGCGACGGCGTAGCAATCGGCCGTCGCCCGCAAAATCAAGTGGTGGGAGCGCACTTCACGAGGCAAGGCTTCCAGCCAGGCCAAAGCTTCCGTGGCCCGTCCATGCTGGGACATCCACGCCAGCAACTGGACCATGTCTCCAGGATGGCCGGCCGTGCTGGCCGTAAGATCCTGCAGAGAGCTTCCCAGTTCGTCGCTCTTCAGTCTATCCAGGACGGTGAGGTGGAAGATCCGGTCGTGGAACGCGCTGTTCGTGTCTTTCAGCACCCGCTGGGAAAGCTGCCGCGCCCGCCCGAAATCTCCCTGCCTCACGCTCTCCGCCGCCAAGGAGCGAAGCGCCATCAGGGCGACCTGGGTGTTGGTGGTCAGGCGCTCCAGCACGCGGCGCGAATCCGAAACGGTTTGAAGATCGCGCGACTGAAGCCCCACCACGGCGAGCGACATTTCGTAATGAACATTTCCCGGAGCGAGCTTGAGCGCCTCCTGGTAATGCTGCTTCGCGTCGTCCAGTTGGTTGAGGGCGAGGGCCAAATCGGCCGCGACTCGGTGGTAGTCGGCGGTTGCTCGGCCTTGGGCGTCGATTCCCCGCAACGCGTTCTGCGCCGTGGGAAATGGGTCGTGTTCGCAGCGGAGGGCGGTCGCCGCCAAGCGCAGACGATTCTCGGTCGTAGGCGCTCCGTGCAGCGTCCGTTCGCGCCACCAGAGCGCGAAGGGAGAGTCCGTCACGTCGGCTAGGTCCGCCAGGACTTGGTTCGCAAGCTGGTTGGTCGGATTCATTTGCAGCGCCACCCGGGCCGCGCGGTTGGCGCCGGAGTAATCTCTCTTTTGCAGGAAACGAAGGGCCTGGGCGGCGAAGCGGCCTTCCTGGTGGCGCTGGTAATGGTTCAAACCCACGCTCAGAGCCACCGTCAGCCCGACCGCCACGCCGAAGGTGATCCAGTTGAAGACAAGGCTCATGGCCACACGCCAGACTACTCGCAAAGGCCGGGCTGTCTTTTCGGCTATCCCCCGAACGAACCGCCCATGATGCCGTCGAGTTCTGCGGCTGTAGAGGTGTCGATCCAACCAATCATCCGCCCGCCGCACAAACCCCGTGGGCTTCTCGGTCAAGGCCATCAACCGCTCCAGGTGCCGCCGGCGTTTTCTGGAGCTGTAGAGGTGCCGCTCAAACCAATTCACCACGGCCTTCTGCAACTCGCCCCCCTTGCCAGGCAACGAACTGACCGCTTCCCAGTGGCGCCGCCGTTTCCGGGCGCTGTAGATGTGGCGATCAAAAAAAGCGCGCACGCCAACAACGAGCCTCGTCCAGGCAAAGCTGATGCCGGAGATTGAGCGCCGAAGCCCTCCGTGAGATCGGTGCCTCCGGCGGTGAAGCGGCCGATCTGGGCCAGGAGGGGGCGGCGGTATGTCTTGAGGCGATTCGGTATTCACAAGCGGTCCGACGGCTCTTGGGGCAGGCCCAAAGCTCGCCGCGTGAGGTATCCCGTTCAACGCCGGCAAGGAGGGCCGTTTCCATCGCCAAACCGGAAGAAGTGTGCCCGGCTAAGCCCGGTGTTCAAGCAAAACTCCACCGCTGCCCTCGGACGGCAAGGCTGCATCAAGCTCGGTTCGGGAGCACTCGTAGCGCCGACTTTCCCAGTCTGCTGTAGCGCCGGTTTTCCAACCGGCGAGCGTAGGAAGAGGCCAGCCGGCTGGAAGGTTCACGGTCTTGCCGACCGCAAGTCGGCGCTACGAGTGCTCCCGAACCAAGCTTGATACAGCCTTGGATGTTCAGAGTCAGGGCAGTGACGCTTGACGTTACTATACCCGCCTCCTACCGTGCGCTGGTGATCCAATCGTTCGCGGATCGGGAAACCGAATTGGTTTGGGCCGAGGAAGGCTCGCGGCGGCTGCCGTCTCAAATCCAGCAGCGCGCTTTGAACAAGCTGGCGTTGCTGAACCGCGCGGCACGGCTGGACGATTTGCGCGTGCCACCAGGCAACCGTTTGGAAGCGTTGCACGGGGACCGGGCCGGTCAGCATTCGATCCGCATCAACGATCAGTGGCGCATTTGCTTCCGCTGGGAAGCCGGCGATGCTTACGACGTGGAAATCTGTGACTATCATTAAGCCATGAAACTGACGTTCCCTCATCCGGGCGCGCTCTTGCGCGAGGAGTTTCTGAAGCCGATGGGCCTCACGCCCTACCGGCTGGCCAAGGACATCGGCGTGCCCCTGACCCGGATCACGGCCATTCTGGCCGAGGAGCGATCCATCACCGCCGACACGGGGCTGCGGCTGGACCGCTATTTCGGGTTGAGCGAAGGCTACTGGCTGGGGTTGCAGCAGGACTTCGACCTCCGTCAAGCCAAGCGGGCTTTGGGGCGGACCTTGGATCGAATCAAGCCGCGGGCACTAACGGCAGCGTGAACTGTGGGATTCGGCAGTCCGCGGTTTCATTTCAACCGCGAACGTTTCTTC
>JACRJZ010000131.1 GCA_016219875.1 Verrucomicrobiota bacterium
CCAGCGCCCGGAGTGCGGCCGTCCCCGGCCGCAGGAACTTTCACCGACTCAAGGCGCGAGAACTTCTTCACCCCGCTTCCTGTTGCAGGTTGCTGTGGCCGAAGACGGCCACTCTCCACACCCGGTCCGAGATCGGAATTCAGGCTACACTCGGCTGGGCGGCGTGGAGATGAAATGGACGGCGGACCAGGAGTTACGACGGAAATGCGTGAAGAAGGTCGGCAGGGTGCAATCCCGGGCCTTGGGCTGGCCGCGTACGCAGACAGCAAAGACAGGCGCCACGCCTGCCCGACCATACGGATGCGGCTCAGGAGGCGTAAGCCTCAGCCCGTCGCCAGGTTTTCTTTCAGAATCACTGAATGCTCTTTGTTGCCGGCGGGTTTCGCCACCGGCCCTTCCCACACTTTGATCGGCTCGTAGAAGGTGTTCCGCTGCACGGGCGTCAGGCCAGCTTCGCGAATGGCCTTGATGAGTTCTGCCTGCGGCTGAAACTGCCGTGCCTCCGCCCCGGCCATGCGGAAGATGTGTTCCTCCACGATGGTGCCGTGCAGGTCGTCCGCGCCGAAGCTGAGGGCCACTTGTGCGAGCTTCATGCCCAGGCCGACCCAGTAAGCCGTGATGTGGTCGAAGTTGTCCAGGTAGAGCCGCGCCACCGCGATGGTGCGCAACGCATCGAAGCCTGTCGGCGGCGCGTGGACCGGAATGTCGTTGTTCTCCGGCTGGTAGGGCAGGGGAATGAAGCCGGTGAAGCCATGCGTCTCGTCCTGCAACGCGCGCAGTTGGCGCAAGTGATCCACGCGGTCGGCCGGCGATTCGACGTGGCCAAAGAGCATGGTGGTGGTGCTGCGTCCGCCCATGCGATGCCAGGTGCGATGCACGTCGAGGTACTCTTCGGCGCTCTCCTTGCCGCGGGCGATGGCGTCGCGGATTTCCTGACGGAAGATTTCCGCGCCGCCGCCGGTCAGCGAGCCAAGCCCGGCGGACTTCAACTCCGTCAGCGTGTCGGCGATGGATTTCTTCGCCAGCCAGGCGAGGTGGCGAATTTCAATGGCCGTGAAGCATTTCAGTTCGAGCCGCACGTCGAGCGCCTTGAGTGAGCGCAGCATTTCGAGGTAGTAGTCGAACGGCAGCGACGGGTGAAGTCCGCCCACGATGTGGAGTTCGGTGATGCCGAGGGCGAGGGCTTCGCGGGCCTTCTGGACAATCTCGTCCACGGAGAACTCGAAGCCGTCGGCGTCACGCTTCTTCTTGGCAAAGGCGCAGAACTGGCAGGAGAGAATGCAGTAATTGGAGTAGTTGACGTAGCGGTTGACGATGAAACTGGCGCGGTCGCCGACTTTGTGGCGGCGGGCGAAGTCCGCCAACGTGCCGAGCGCGTGCAAGTCGCGGGTTTCAAAGAGCCGGAGCGCGTCGGCTTCCGACAGCCGCTCGCCCGCGACCACCTTGTCGGCCAAGTCGCGCAGCGGGCTGCGTTGCAGAACGAAGTTCATGCGGAAGGAGTGGTAGCAGAGGTCGCAGGGATTGGCAAAAGAAGGAATGCGCCGTCCGGTGCCCTTCCAGGGCTGGTTCAAGAAACACACGGAGAGGAGCGCGGGCAGCCTGCCCGCGCGTTCCGTCGAAAATGGGAGCGAAAAACACGCGGGCAGGCTGCCCGCGCTCCTTCTTGAATCAACCCTGGGTGCCCCTCACTTCTCGTCGTGCTCCAGGAGGCGGAGGAATGCTTCCATCGGATTCAGGGAGGAAGGGGAGAAAATGAATTCTCCAATCCGCTTCCTCCCTGAATCCGATGGACTACCTTTTCTTCAAGTGGCCGCAATAGATGCCGATAGGAACACCATGAACTGGTTTTCCTGTGCGGCTTCCTCGTCTGAGCGGCGCGTCACCGCCGGCCTCGGCTGGGCGACTTCCCTGATCGCATTGCAGGTCCTCTGTGTTGTGGCCGGGGCCACCTCGTCTGCTTTCGCTGCCGCGGCCGGCGAGCGCCACAACATTCTCCTGGTCGTCGCCGACGATTTCTCCACGGACAGCCTCCGCCTCTACAACCCGCTCACCAACGGTGTCACCTTTCCTCCGATGCCGACCGTGGAGCGCCTCGCGCGAAGCGGCGTCACCTTCCGCCACGCCTACTCCTATCCCACCTGTTCGCCGACGCGCTGCACGATCCTCACGGGCCGTTACGGTTTCCGCACCGGCATCGGCTACGCCCTGGCCAGTCCGACCGGCCCGAGTTTGCGCACGAACGAGTTCACCCTCCCTGAGGCACTGACGGCGGCGAACACCAGCCTCCACCACGGCATGATCGGCAAATGGCATCTCAGCTTCGGCAATTCCGATCCCAACACGATTGGCGGCTTCACGCATTTCAGCGGCGGCATTCTCGGAGAACTGTCCGCCTACAACGACTGGCCGACGAAGGTGACGAACGGCGTGGAGGTGACCAGCGGATGGGCGCCCAATCCTGTGCCGCACCGGAGCTACACGAATTACGCCACCACGGACAACTTGAAGGACGCCACCAATTGGATCAGCGCCCAGACCACGAATTCCTGGTTCCTCTGGCTCGCCTTCAACGCCACCCACACGCCACTCCACAAACCCCCAAATGAGTTGCACAGCTACGACTACCTCTCCGGGGCCGACTCGGACATCGGCACCAACGCCCGCACATACTACGAAGCGATGGCCGAGTCCCTCGACACTAGCGTGAGCAACCTGCTGCACTTCCTGGGACCGCAGACCAACCTGACGACGATCATCTTCCTCGGTGACAACGGCACGCCGCGCTCAGTCATCCAGGCACCTTACACGACGAATCAGGGCAAGGGCACGCTCTACGAAGGCGGCATTCGCGTGCCGCTCATCATCACCGGCCCGAAAGTGGCCGGCCCCAATCGCTCCAGCGAGGCGGTCGTTTCGACCGTGGACCTCTACCCAACCCTCCTGGAACTGGCCGGAGTCAACTTGGCGGCCACGTTGCCCACCAACCTGGTATTCGACGGGCAGAGCCTGCTGCCCATTCTGACCGACACCAACTACGTTCCGCCGGAACGCTGCATCCTCTCCGAAAATTTCTCCGGCACCCTGAAGGACTCTGTGGCCGGGCGCGCGACGCGGAACCGCCAGTTCAAGCTCATCCTCTTCGACAACGGCGTGCAGGAAATGTACGACCTGTCCGCCGATCCTTACGAACACACGAACCTCCTGAGCGGCTGGCTCACCAGCGTGCAGCAGACGAACTACACCGCGTTGATGCGCCAACTCAGCGCGTGGCAGACCGCGTCTGCGCCGGTGGTGGTGAACTTCGCGCGCGAGTCGGACCGCTTCTATGTGACAAGCACCCACGAGGCGGACCTGCGCTGCTGGCTCTGGCGCAATGACCGCCTCGACTACCCGGTCTGGACCGTGCTGACCAACGTGAACACCATCTCGCTGTCCAGCACCCACACGCGCATCATCGACACGAACCCGCCCGACACGCACGGCTTCTACCGCGTCTCGCTGCGCCCCGTGGAAGCTTCCACGAACGCTCTCCAGGCATCGCAGTACGAGGACTGACGGGACCTGTAGCGGCGCGGTCTGACAGTCTCCCCTCACCCCGGCCCTCTCCCATCCGATGGGAGAGGGAGGAGCACGTCACGCCTTGTGACGAAACCGGCGTTTTGACGAAGCAGGCGCTGGTTCACGACGCTGCGTGCAGCGCCTCCCCTCTCCCGTCGGACGGGAGAGGGCCAGGGTGAGGAGAGACCTGATTCAAGAAGGAGCGCGGGCAGCCTGCCCGCGTGTTTCTCGCTCTCATTCTTGATGGAACGCGCGGGCAGGCTGCCCGCGCTCCTGTCCGCGTGTTTCTTGAATCAGTCCTGAGGGTGAGGGTGAGGAGCGTCACTCGAGCTTGCTGCTCCAAGTCTTGAGCAGCTTTGCTGGCGCGCCAGAGTCTCCTGCGAAACTGTAGCATCCGACGTGAGGAGGCTCTAATTCCCTTGAAGTTTGAGCCTCCTCACGTCGGCTGCTACGGATTTTGAAATCGCCGCGCCATTCTTCAATTTCGAGTTTGTCTCGGCGCCGCGCTCACCGCTATCGTCCCGCGAAACGAACCCGCAAGTCCGCTATGCGCAAAACAGAAATCACCCGTGCCATGAACCGAATCGCCTCGTTGTGCTCCGTCCTGTTAGCCTCCGCCGTTTTCTTCGGCTGCAAGACGGCCCCAAAGCAAAGCGCCGCCGCCTGCCCGCCCGCCGTCCAACCCGGAGTCGATGTCCTCTTCGAGAAACGCCTCGACCTGCTGCGCGGCAAGCGCGTCGGGCTCATCACCAACCCCACCGGCGTGGACCGCAACCTCGGCAGCATCATTGAGCGGTTTCGCCAGCATCCCGACCTCAAGCTCGTCGCGCTCTACGGCCCCGAGCACGGCGTTCGCGGCAACGCCCAAGCCGGCGAGTATGTGGCGTTCTACCTGGACCCGCATTTCCAATTGCCGGTCTTCAGCCTCTACGGCCAGTCGAAGAAGCCGCCCGTCGGGATGCTCAAGAACATCGACGAGTACATGCGCTCGTTCGACACCTCGCACGCGGACAAGACCCCGGAGAAGTCCATGCTCCAAGCCATCGATGTCATGGTCTTCGACCTCCAGGATGTCGGCGCGCGGGTCTATACCTACATCGCGACGATGGCCTACGCGATGCAGGCGTGCGCGGAGGGCGGCATTCCCTTCGTGGTGCTGGACCGGCCTAATCCGATTACGGGCGAGGACATGGAGGGCGCGATGCTCGACTATCCGAAGCTCAGTTCGTTCGTCGGGCTGTACCCGATTCCGCTGCGGCATGGGATGACGGCGGGCGAACTCGCGCGGCTCTTCAACGACAAGTTCCTTCCTCAGAAAGCGAATCTCATCGTGGTGCCCGCCGAAGGCTGGAAGCGCGACCAGTGGTTCGACGAAACCGGGCTGCCGTGGGTGATCCCGTCGCCGAACTTGCCGACACTCGAAGCCGCCGTCGTGTATCCGGGGCAGGTGCTATTCGAGGGAACCAACCTGTCGGAAGGCCGCGGCACGACGCGGCCCTTTGAACTGTTCGGCGCGCCGTGGATCGACGGCTATGATTTGGCGAAGGACCTTAACGCGCTCGGCCTGCCCGGCGTAAAGTTTCGCGAAGCTTGGTTCACGCCCACGTTCTCCAAGCACCAGGGCAAGCTCTGCGGCGGCTGCCAGTTGCACGTCACGGATCGGCGCGCGTATCGGTCGGTGGCCACCACCCTCCACATCATCCGCGCGATCAAGAAGCGCTACCCCGCGCAGTTCGAGTTCCACGCCGCGTACTTCGACAAGGTCGCGGGCGCGGCCAGCGTCCGCACGGCGCTGGAGAGCGGCGAACCCGTCGAAGCCATCGTGAGCGGCTTCAAGAAGGGCCTCGATGACTTCGGCAAGCTGCGCCTTCCGTATCTGCTCTACCGGTGAGCTTCGTTCCAGCCTGTAGCAGCCGACGTGAGGAGGCTCCAATTTCCATTCCGCAATTCGAGAGCCTCCTCACGTCGGCTGCTACGGTTTTTTGAAATCGTCCCTCGTGAGCGGGTGAAGGTTCAAATCCGCCACGGAGCGCGGAGCGGCTTCGGCTGGAGAGCCTGGTTGGCCGCGTCGTCGTTGAAGACGATTTCCTTCGCCGGGTCCCACTTGAGCTTGCGGCCGACTTCGATCGACGCGAGCGCGAGGTGCGACAGTGAAGCGTTGCGGTGGCCGCCCTCGGCGGTGTAGAGCGGCTGCTGGCGGGATTTCACAGCATCGAGGAAATCGCGCTTTTCGCTGTGCTTGAACGGCAGGGTGAGGTCGTTCGGGCCGGGCTTCCAGGCGAGGAGGGATTCTGCGGAAGCGTCGATGTCGTTCGGATAGACGACTTGAATCCAGCCCTCCGTGCCTTCGAAGCGCATGTAGGGTTTCTCGGTCTTGCAGGTGAGGCGCACGCTGTTGGCGAACGTGAAGTGGGCCTCGAATTCCTGGACGATGTCCCAGAGGTTGCCTTTGGGCGGGTACTTGCCGGTGGCCTCGATCTCAACTGGGCCGGTGTGTTCCAGGTCGGCGGCCCAGAGCGCGATGTCGTTCAAGTGCGCGCCCCAGTTGGCCAACATCCCGTCGGCATAGTCGCGGATGCACAGCCAGCCGGGCCGGCCTTTGTCTTCGTGTGGCGGATGGACGCGCTTCTCCGTGTACGGCTTCAACGGCGCGGGGCCGAGCCACATATCGTAATCCAACTCGGCGGGCACGGGCATCTCCGGCTGCGGGCCGAGGGTGGAATCCTTGGGCGTGCCGGTGATGAGCCGCTGCAGCTTGCCGATCTTGCCGTTGCGGACAAGCTGCGCGGCGCGGTGGCAGGCGCGATTGGAGCGGAACTCACTGTCCGTGCGGAACACGCGCCGCTCCTTCAACACGAGGTCGGCGAGCGCGCGGCCCTCCGCGATGCTGCGCGTGAGGGGCTTCTCGCACGCCACGTCCTTGCCGGCCCGCAGCGCGGCGACGGCTTGGACGACATGCCAGTGGTCGGGCGTGGAGATCATCACGGCGTCGATGTCCTTCCGCGCGATCAGCTCGCGCCAGTCGCGGAAGGCAGCGCAGCCCTTGAAGTTGCCGGAAGCCTGCGGCTTCGCGTAAAAGTCCTCGATCTGTTTTTTGGCTTTCGCCATGCGCCAAGAATCCACGTCGCACACCGCGATACACTGCGCGTCCGGCTCGCGCAGGAAGCCGGGGATGTTGGCGTACACGCACTGTCGTCCCGTGCCGATGAAGCCAATCGTGATCCGGTTGCTCGGCGCGACGGTGCCGTCGGCGCCGAAAACGGAACTGGGGACGATCAGCGGCGCGGCAAAGGCGGCAGCGGTGACGGCAGAGGTTTGCCGAAGAAAGCTGCGGCGGGAGAACGGTGGATTCAAGGTCGAGTCACTTGTCTTCATATCGTTATTATTCTTGGCTTTGGAGAATCATTCACCACATCCACATTGGAAGAAGCTTGGGATTTCCGGCATCGATGTCTGTCCGTTTGAGCTTGGCCCTGAAGTGATGCGGTCTTGTCTCGTCTGAGAGAACAAGGAACCCGTTCGTGAGAGAGTGCC
The DNA here is from genome assembly GCA_016219875.1 of Verrucomicrobiota bacterium. Classification (GTDB taxonomy): domain Bacteria; phylum Verrucomicrobiota; class Verrucomicrobiia; order Limisphaerales; family JACRJZ01; genus JACRJZ01. The sequence goes on from JACRJZ010000131.1 coordinate 7,093, forward strand.
TGAAGAACAACGCATCCCCCGGCGCTCCGAAAGCGATCCCGTGCGCGTAAAGCCTGACAGGAATAGAATCCGGAGCCAGGCTTTGAGTTCCGTCGCTTGTCTTCACGACTAGTTCTGCGACCATGTCAGCGTGTGAGTTTGTCGTGACCGAAAACGTTCGGCTTGGGTTCACCGCGTACACGCGGAAGGCGATGTTTGTGGCGTCGGAAAAATCGTGAAAGTCCGTGGAGAACTCGGACTGCTCCCACAGACCGACGAATCCGCGATCCAGGGTGCGCCAGGTTCCGACCCACGAAGGAAGCTTCTTGGGTTGCCCCGGAATGGAGGTGCGCTTCTTCAACCTTGCCTTGAAGTGGAAGTCCCCTTTCTGCATCTCCAGGACCAGACAATCATTCGTGAAGGCGTAGTCGAATAAGTGAAAACCTCCGTCTTCGATAGCCCACATGGTTCTTCTTCCGACGGTGTGGGGTGTCGCTTCAAGGAAGAACTCCGCCTTGCCGTCTTGCCCCTTCGTCGCAAGATCCGCCGTGATCTTAGCGCGTGAACCCACGGTTCCAGGATCCGTCTTCACGAGTTCAAAGTTGAATACCCGGAACGTGACACTGGTGGCAGTACTGAACGGATCGCAATTTGCCGACAACTCCATTGACTCCCAAACTCCTACCCACTTTTGTCGCAAGCTTTCCAGTTCTCCAGCCCAGGCATTGGATATTGAGATGACACCATATACAGCCAGAATCTGTCCGAGGAAAACTGTCGATTCTACATTCATAGCGACGTAGTTCTCCTATCGCGAAGGCGGCTCAATTCGCAACGTATTCCCTGATTAAACGCACGTTTTCGGTTGGCGTTTCCAACGGCATCGCGCCCGTGCCCATGACGCAGTTCGGGCGTCCACCCACGATCTCCAGCACGCGGTCGATGCCGCGGTAGATGCGCTCCGGCTCCGGGCAGGCCACGACGCAGGGATCGAGGTTCACGCGAAGCTTGATGTGCGGATGGGTGCGGGCAACGCGTTCGACGAACGCGGCCTGGTTGGTTTCTACATTGCACGCGAGGTAGCTTGTGCCCGTGGAAAGAATGTCGTCGAGGATCGGAAAGGTGTTGCCGCCCATGATGCACGGCACGGGATGGCCGATGCACTCGGCGGCGACGGCCATCGCGCGCTTCAGGGCCGGAAGTTCCACTTCGCGGAACTGCCGCGGCGAAAGGATGGGCGGCGCGGCGGCGGACTCGAAGAAGGCCACGTCGAGGCCGGCCTTGGCGATGGCGCGGCACAGCACGGCCTGGTTTTCCGCGAGGCGCATGAGCATTGCCGCCGTGTCGTCGGGCCGCGTGATCGCGTCTTCACAGAGGTTGGAGATGCCACGCAGATTGAAGGCGATGGAGAACGGCCCCGCCACGGGAATGCGCACGTCGGCCTCGGGGAACTCGCGCTTCAGCCGCTGCCCAACGTGGATGAGCATCGCCACGCGCCCATCGCGCTCCGGGTCGAAGGGTTTTACCGCGAGGCCGTCGTCGAGCGACGACCAAAGCACGCGATGAATGGCGGGAATGGCGTCGCCCTCGCACTGCTCGACCGTCGCGCCGTAGGCTTCGGCCTCGAGGTTGTAGATGTCGATGCCGACGGCGATGACTTGGTGGTGGTACTCGAGGTAGGCGCGGCGATGGCCCTCGAACATGAGGTCCGCGTCGCGCGACACGTCCCACGGCGTGCGTCCGACAAAGCGCGCGGCGTGTTCGTAGATGACCGGCGTGAACAAAATCTTCATAGGCGACGGAGCGGGAGGTTGCCCGTAAGGGGGTGGTAGTGTCGAGAGGGAACGCCGAGATTGACAAGAGGAGTGAACTCTCGAATTGACTCAAAAAGATTGTTACCGAAGGCGGGGAGAAATGGTTTGAGGAAACCATACGTTGACTCAAAAGGGGTGTTACCGAGCTATGGAACAGACAATGAGTCAAACAACACGAACGGAAGTGCTGGCCAAGAAGC
>JACRJZ010000135.1 GCA_016219875.1 Verrucomicrobiota bacterium
AGGGAGGCCGGACTGCCACCGTGCCCCGGCTTCCTTCGCTTCCAATTTCCAGGGGCATTTGGGTAACACCACTTTTGAGTCAACCGGAGCATTTTCCGGCCTCATCTTGGGTAACACCCCCTTTTGAGTTACGGCGGCGGTCGGCAAGACGACCGTGGTGGTGATTGACAACGACGACCTGCCACAGTGGCTGCCAATGCTGACCATGACGAGCATCAGCTACTAGAAGGCGAAACGGTAGTTCACAACTCGGTGCTACAGCGTCAGCCTTGTTTGGTCATGGGTCATTGAATCAACCCCTTCTTCCGCAGCATGGCTTCCATGGCTTTGTCCATCATGATGTCGGCGAGTTGCTTGGTGGCTTCGTCGAGGGCGGCGTTGGCGGCTTTGAGCTTGGCGGGGTCGCCCACTTTGGTCTTGGGGTTTTCCGCGGACAACACGGCTTCGATGGCTTCGAGCGCGGCTTCCACTTGCTGACGGTATTCGGGCGTGAGGTCGGCGGCGCATTCGGTCAGGCCCTTGCGCGTGGCGGTGATGGTTTCAGCGGCGCGCAGCTTGGCTTCGATCCACTGGCGGGCGCGCAGGTCGTCGAAGGCGTATTCCACGGATTCCTCGACCATCTTCTGCACGTCGGCGTCGTCCACGTCCACGGCGGATTTCATCTGCATGATCTTCTGGTGGCCAGTCTTCACGTCGCGAGCGAGGACGTGGAGGATGCCGTTGGCGTCAATCTCGAATTGTACGCCCACGCGGGGCACGCCCTTGGGGGCCGGCTCGAATTCCAGTTCGAAGCGGCCCAGACTCCAGTTGTCGCGCGCCCGCTCGCGCTCGCCCTGGAGGACGTGGATGAGCATGGAGCGCTGGTTATCGACGGCGGTGGTGAAGAGTTCGCCGGCCTTGAGCGGGATGGTGGAGTTGCGCGGGATGATCACGTTCATCAAGCCGCCAAAAGTCTCGATGCCGAGCGAGAGCGGGGTGACGTCGAGGAGGAGGACGTTCTTGAAGCCGCCGCTGAGAATCTCCGCCTGGATGGCCGCGCCGAGGGCCACGGCTTCGTCGGGGTTTTGCGAGGCGTTGAGTTGGGGGCCAGGAGAGGTTGAAGGGTTGAAGGGTTGAAGGGTTGAAGAGGCTTCGGCAGTTGAACTGGTTCCCTCTTCAACTCTTGAACTCTTCAACCCTTCAACTTCTTCACCCAACTCCGCGCAGCCGAACCACTCGCTCACGAGCCGTCGCACGAGCGGCATCCGCGTCTGCCCGCCAACGAGGATGACTTGGTCGAGGGTCTTGGCTTCCAGTTTCGCGTCGGCCAGCGAGCGCAGGCAATGGGCGCGGGTGCGCTCGATGATGTCGCGGGTGAGGCGCTCCAGTTCGACGCGGGTGAGTTGGTAGCTGAAGCTGAAAGTGGGGGTGAGGAAGGGCAGGGCGACTTCGACTTCCGTTTCGCTCGAAAGCCTGATCTTGGTTTGCTCGGCGACTTCGCGGAGGCGAGAGAGGAGGGGGAGGATTTGAGATTTGAGATTTGAGATTTGAGATTCCAAAGCCAGATCCGGCCCGCCCGCCAAGCGAATCTTCTCCACCAGAAAATCCACCAGCCGCTTGTCCAAATCGTCTCCGCCCAGGCGAGTGTTGCCGTTTGTCGCGAGGACTTGGAAAACGCCGGCGTTGAGTTCGAGGATGGAGAGGTCGAACGTGCCGCCGCCCAAGTCATACACGGCGATCTTCGAGTGCTCCTTCAACTTGTCCAAGCCGTAGGCGAGCGCGGCGGCGGTGGGCTCGTTGACGATGCGCTCGACGGTGAAGCCCGCCAGTTCGCCGGCTTTCTTGGTGGCGTTGCGCTGCGCGTCGTTGAAGTAAGCCGGCACCGTGATGACGGCGCGGGTGATTTCTTCACCCAAGGAGACTTCGGCGTCGCGCTTGAGCTTCTTCAGCACTTCGGCGGAGATTTCCTCCGGCGTCCAGGCGCGGCCGTGGAGGTCAATGCTGACGGGGCCGGCGCCTTCACCCTTGATCGGGTAGGTGACGAGCATGTCCTCACGCGGGATGTCCGCGCCGCGGCGGCCCATGAAGCGTTTGATGGAATAAACCGTCTCGGCAGGCTTGAGCACGCGCACACGATTGGCCTTGTGGCCGACGATTGGCTCCGCGCCCGCCGCCAGGACATGAACCACAGACGGCGTCAGTCGTTGCCCGTCGGCGTCGGCAATCACGTACGGAATGCCGGCTTCCACCGTCGCCACCAACGAGTTCGTCGTCCCGAGGTCAATGCCTACGATCTTGCTCATGCGGCGAGAGGCTGCCACGAACTGGCGGAACAGTTCAACCTGAACGCCGAAGCAGCGGGACCACGGAGGACGCAGCGCGGCAGAGGCGCAGCCGAAGACGTTGAAAGGTTGAATCGCTGAAGCGTTGAAGCGGCGGAGGAATCGCGCCGTCGGCGGAAAAATCCTGCCGGATGGTGGTCCGCCCGCCGCGCCGTGGGCCGCTGCTCTTCGCTCACGCCTTCCCGCAGCACTGCTTAAACTTCTTGCCGCTGCCGCAAGGACAAGGATCGTTGCGGCCCACCTTGGGACCGGTGCGGATTGGCGCGGGCTTGGATAGCGCCTCGGTTGCCTCGGTCACCATGTCGCTGGCCTTCCCGCCGCCCCCTTCGCCGCCGCCACTGGACGAGGAAGAGCCGGTGGTGGCGTAGGCGCTCGGAGCGCCGCCGCCGCTTTGTTCGTGCGCCTGGCGCTGAAGCGTGCGGAGGAAATTCTCAAACGCCATCATGCTCGACGCGCTGCGGAAGATGTTGTGGCAGATCTCCGACTTGATGTTGACCATCATGTCGTCGAAGAGCTTCTTGGCTTCGACCTTGTATTCGATGAGCGGGTCCCGCTGGCCGTAGGCGCGCAGGCCGATGGCGTTGCGGAGCGAGTCCATGTTGTAGAGGTGCTCCTGCCAGATGCGGTCGATGGCGCTCAGGACAGTGTAGCGTTCGATGCTCAGGAGCGCGGTCTGGTCTTCGCAACTCACCTTCAACTCGTAAGCCTTGCGGACGCCCTCAATGATGTGCTGGCACAGCGCAAACTGCGCGGCACTCATGCCGTCGAACGCGGAGCCGGCCACGGGAAGTTCGCTGCCCTTGTCGGCGATCTGGACGATCTGCTCCTCGGTCACGCCGATGGGGAAGTTGATGTTCACCCAGTCGGCCAGGCCGCGCACGTTCCAGGTGTCGTGCGTTTTCTCCGGGTCGGTCATCTCGTCGATCTTGGAAATGACGACCTCCTCCATCACGTCCATCAGGCGGTCGCGCACGTCGGCGCCGTGAATGATCTGGTTGCGGAAGCCATAGACGACTTCGCGCTGTTTGTTCATCACGTCGTCGTACTCGAGCGTGCGCTTGCGGATTTGGAAGTTGTGGCCCTCGACGCGCTTCTGGGCTTGCTCGATGGATTTGTTGAGGAGCGGATGCTCCAATTCCTGGCCTTCCTCCAGGCCCATCTTCTCCATGTACTTGACGATCTTGTCCGAGCCGAAGAGGCGCATGAGGTCGTCCTCCAGCGCGATGAAGAAGTGGCTGGAGCCGGGGTCGCCCTGGCGGGCGCAACGTCCGCGGAGCTGGCGGTCAATGCGGCGAGCTTCGTGACGTTCGGTCGCGAGGACGTGCAGGCCGCCCCGCTCGGCGATGCCGGGGCCGAGTTTGATGTCGGTGCCGCGGCCCGCCATGTTGGTGGCGATGGTGACGGCCGCGCTCTGGCCGGCGCGGGCCACGATCTCAGCTTCCTGGGCGTGGAACTTGGCGTTGAGGACAGAGTGAACGATGCCGACTTTCTTCAGCATCTTCGAGAGTTGCTCGCTGGTTTCCACGGAGACGGTGCCGACGAGGATGGGCCGGCCTTGGGCGTGGATTTCCTGAATCTCCCGCACGACGGCGGCGAACTTCTCGCGCTTCGTCTTGTACACCGAATCGTTCCGGTCTTTGCGCACGCACGGCTTGTTCGTCGGGATGACGAGCACGCCGAGTTTGTAGATGTCGAGGAACTCCTGCGCCTCGGTTTCGGCGGTGCCGGTCATGCCGGCGAGTTTCGCGTAAAGGCGGAAGTAGTTTTGGATCGTGATGGTCGCGTAGGTCTGTGTCTCTTCTTCGACGATGGCGTTTTCCTTCGCCTCGACGGCCTGATGCAGCCCATCGCTCCAGCGGCGGCCCGTCATGAGGCGGCCGGTGTTTTCATCGACGATGATGACGTGGTTGTCCTGGATGACGTACTGCACGTCTTTCAGGTAGAGACAATAGGCCTTGAGCAGTTGCGAAATGCAGTGGATGCGCTGGGCCTTGGCCTCGTAATCCTTCTGCATCTTGTTCTTCAACTCGAGCCGCTTCTGGACATCTTTCTCCGGCCCGGTGTCGATCTCGTGGAACGCGGTGATGAGGTCCGGCAGCATGAAGGCGTCGGGGTCGCCGGGGCTGAGGGCGTTGCGGCCCTTCTCGGTCAAGTCGGCGTCGTGGGCCTTCTCGTCCATGGCGAAGAACAGTTCTTCCTTCTGCGCGTAGAGGTCCTTCTTCGACTGATCGGCGTGCAGGGACAACTCGGCCTGGTTCATCAGTTTCAGGTTCGCCGGTTCTTCCAGGATTTTCATCAAGCCCTCGGAGCGCGGCTGCCCCATCTTGACCTTGTAGAGCAGGAGGCCGATTTCCCTTCCCAGCCCCTCGGGATTGGCCGGCTCACCGTCGGTGGCATGGAACTTTTTGAGGTGCTCCTCGGCTTCGGAGAGATACCGGTTGCAGAGCCGCTCCTGGTTGCGCACCAGCGCTTCGACCTGCGGCTTGTATTTCATGTACTCGCCGCTGTCCTGGCCCATGACGGCGGGGCCGCTGATGATGAGCGGCGTGCGGGCCTCGTCGATGAGGATGGAGTCCACTTCGTCCACGATGGCGTAGAAGTGGCCGCGCTGGACCTGTTCCTCGGCGCGGGCGGCCATGCCGTTGTCGCGCAGGTAATCGAAGCCGAACTCGGCGTTGGTGCCGTAGGTGATGTCGCAGTTGTATTGCTCGCGGCGGACAGCTGGCGACTGGTCGTGCAGGATGCAGCCGACGGTCAGGCCGAGGAACTTGTACACCGCGCCCATCCACTCGCTGTCACGGGCGGCCAAGTAGTCGTTCACCGTGACGAGGTGGACGCCGTGGCCGGTGAGGGCGTTGAGATAGATGGGCAGTGTGGCCACGAGCGTCTTGCCTTCGCCGGTGGCCATTTCAGAAATCTTCCCTTTGTGCAGCGACGTGCCGCCGATGAGCTGCACGTCGAACGGGATCATGTCCCACGCCAACTCGTGGCCGCGGACGTTGACCACCTGCTGGCGGTCGAACATGCGGCGACAGGCGTTTTTCACCGCGGCGAAAGCCTCCGGGAGCAACTCATTGAGGATTTCCTGCTCCAGGTCATGGGCCTTGCGGCGCTCGATCTTGGCGGCCTCGCTGTTCAGTTCGGCTTCGAGCTCGTCCGCGTGCTTCATCAGAGCGGCATAGCCGCGCTTTTGGCGCTCGGCTTCGATGTGGGCCTTCCACTCCACGGTCTTGGCGCGAAGCTGCTCGTCCGAGAGCGCCTGAAACTGCTGCTCGAACTCATTGATCTTGGCAACCAAGGGCCGGAGTTTTTTGACTTCGCGGTCGTTCTTGGAGCCAATGATTTTCTTGATGACGTAGTTGATCATCGGATGTCCTGTGAAACAGTCCGGGGAAAGTAGGAGAAGGGCCGGGAGGCGTCAAAAGGAATTCCAGCGGCCATTCTGGCGGCGCCCCTTCGACTCCGGAGAGCCGCCAGCGCGTGATTTCAACCCGAATTCCGATCTCGGAGCGGGTGTGGAGAGTGGCCGTCTTCGGCCACAGCAACCTGCAACAGGAAGCGGGGTGAAGAAGTTCTCGCGCCTTGAGTCGGTGAAAGCTCCTGCGGCCGAGGACGGCCGCTCTCCGGGCGCTGG